>CAZGZW010000068.1:0-1003 GCA_964530255.1 uncultured Rhodoluna sp. | reverse complement strand
CGCCAGACCGCCTTCCTCGTGCCAGGTCTTGGCCTTTCTATCGTTGACGATCGTTTTTCCGACCGAGTCGAGCATCGGTTCAAGTTCGACGGTGGGCTCGTAGAGTTCGCGGATTACTTGGCAAAGGATGCGCCGCTAACGAGTACGTGGCGTCTAAGTGGCTCCGGTGCATTCACAGAGACGATTCCTGTCCTCAACGATAAGGGCAACATGGAATCCCGAGAGGTCGAGCGCAACTGCGAGGTCGAGATTGCGCTCCGGTGGGGAACGGGCTACGACACGGAGGTCAAGTCCTTCGTAAACATCATTGCCACACCTAAGGGCGGAACCCACCTAGCCGGCTTTGAACAGGCACTTCTGAAGTCACTGCGCGCTCAAATTGACGCCAATAGCCGCAAATTGAAGCTTGGTAACGACAAGGTTGAGAAGGAAGACGTCTTTGCTGGTTTGACTGCCGTTGTTGCCGTGAGACTGGCTGAGCCACAGTTTGAGGGCCAAACAAAGGAAATTCTCGGAACCCCCGCGGTAAAGAACATCGTTTCAAACATTGTTTCAAAGGCACTGACCGAACGGCTCACGAGTTCCAAGCGTGATGATAAGGCGCAAAGCGCCCTGCTTCTCGAAAAGGTAGTTGCGGAGATGAAGTCTCGCATCTCAGCGAGGACTCATAAGGAAACACAGCGTAGAAAGAATGCGCTCGAATCTTCGTCGCTACCGACCAAGTTGGTGGACTGCCGGACGGGTGAAACAGAAGTTTCGGAGCTGTTTATCGTCGAGGGTGATTCGGCGCTAGGTACTGCCAAGCTAGCTAGAAACAGCGAATACCAGGCCCTCCTTCCAATTCGCGGCAAGATTTTGAATGTTCAGAAAGCCTCGGTCAGCGACATGCTTTCGAATGCCGAATGCGCTTCGATCATCCAAGTTATCGGTGCGGGATCCGGTAGGTCGTTCGATCTCGAGTCAGCCCGCTACGGCAAGGTGATTCTGATGTCGGATGCAGACG
>CAZGZW010000067.1:0-1018 GCA_964530255.1 uncultured Rhodoluna sp. | reverse complement strand
GTTTTCAGAAGCGAAACGGTGCCCAGGCTTGAAACCACGAGCAGCAATCCGATGAGTGCCACCGAGAGCGTGGTCAACTTAGCGCGAAGCGATATTTGCTCCCACGCGTTGCCGACCTTTTGGTTCATTACTTGCCGTTCTTCGCAGACTTATACATGTAGCCAACGCCACGCTTGGTTTGGATCAACGGCTCGGTGGTCAGTGGATCAAGCTTTTTGCGAAGGTATGAAACGTAAGACTCAACGATTCCCATTTCGCCGTTGAAGTCATATTCCCAAACGTGATCAAGAATCTGTGCTTTTGTGAGAACTCGGTTTGGGTTCGACATCAAGAAGCGAAGCAGCTTGTATTCGGTTGGGCTCAAATCAATCAGTTCGCCGTTAACAAAAACCTCGTGGGCATCCTGGTTGATTTTGATTTCGCCAACTTCAAGAACAGATTCTTCGACTGTCGACTGCTTGGTGCGGCGAAGAATTGCGTGAATTCGGGCAACGATTTCGTCGAGGCTGAATGGCTTGGTCATGTAGTCATCGCCGCCAACGGTGAGACCGGTGATTTTGTCTTCGGTTTCATCACGAGCGGTCAAGAACAACACCGGCGCCATGATGCCCATAGATCGAATCTTCTTGGTAACGCTGAAGCCATTCATGTCGGGCAACATCACGTCGAGCAGAATGATGTCGGGTTCGCCCTTCTCTGCCGCGTGCACGGCATCTGCGCCGTTGGCAACAGCGTGAACGCTGAATCCGGCGAAGCGAAGGCTAGTGGCAAGCAAGTCTCGGATGTTTGGTTCATCGTCTACGACCAGAACTTTTACGTTTTCCATACCTTCAATATCACAGTGTTATCTGAAAGATTGCTGAGAGTGTTCTGGGAGAGTGAGGTGAGTTTCTTGTGATGTTCGCCCCAGCGTTGCTGCCGGTTGCCTAGAGGTCGTGCGCGTCGATGATTTCGTAGCTGTAGCCCTGCTCGGCCAAGAAGCGTTGGCGGTTCTGGGCAAAGTCTTGATCGACGGTGT
>CAZGZW010000066.1:0-1041 GCA_964530255.1 uncultured Rhodoluna sp. | reverse complement strand
ACAGTTTTTGTAGTCGCTGAATGCCCTCGAGCAGCGGTCCGTCGCCGAGTGCGTAAGACAGGCGAACATAGCCCGATGGGCCGAACGCCTCACCTGGAACCAAGGCAACCTGGGCTTCATCCAAGATGTAATCGCACAGCTCGAGAGAGGTGTTGATCATCTTGCCGCCCCATTCGCGACCCAGCAGGCCGGTCACATCTGAGTAAACATAGAACGCGCCCTGTGGCATTGGCGCCACCCAGCCTTCGATCTTGTTTAGCTCAGCAACGGCAAGCTTGCGGCGGCGATCGAAAGCCTCGCGCATCGCAACAACCTCGTCCTGCGGGCCGGTTAGCGCGGCAAGAGCTGCCTTCTGCGAAATGTTCGAAACGTTCGAAGACAAGTGCGACTGCAGGTTGCCCGCAGCCTTCATGGCGTCGGCAGGGCCGGCCATCCAGCCCAAACGCCATCCGGTCATGGCATAGGTCTTTGCAACGCCATTAACCAGGATGGTGCGGTCGACAAGTTCAGGAACAGCTTCGGTGATCGAAACAGCCTTGATGCCGTCGTAAACCAGGTTCTGGTAAATCTCGTCGGTGATGACCCAGAGGCCGTTTTCGAATGCCCAGCGACCAATTGCCTCGGTCTCTTCGCTGCTGTAAACCGAACCGGTCGGGTTCGAGGGTGAAACGAAGAGCAGCACCTTTGACTTGGGGGTGCGGGCGGCCTCAAGCTGAGCCACGGTGACCTTGTAGTTCTGATCGGCGCCTGCAAATACCTCGACCGGGGTTCCTCCGGCTAGGCGAATCGCCTCCGGGTAGGTTGTCCAGTAAGGGGTAGGCATAAGCACTTCGTCGCCCGGGTCAACAATGGTTGCGAATGCCTGATAAACCGCCTGCTTGCCACCGTTGGTGACAACAATCTGTGAAGCCGGGATGTCGGTTCCAGAGTCGATCTTGGTCTTTTGCGAGATCGCTTCGCGAAGCTCTGGCAGGCCGATTGCAGGCGTGTAGCGGTGGCTCTTAGGGTCGCGAACCGCGATAGCCGCGGCCTCAACGATGT
>CAZGZW010000065.1:0-1069 GCA_964530255.1 uncultured Rhodoluna sp. | reverse complement strand
TCTTTAGCGTCATCGGCCTGACTTTGCTCATCTATGCCATCGTTATTCGAAAGCGCATGCCCCGCAAACGCCTCTTAATCATTACCGTGCTAACGGTCGCCCACTTGTTATTGGTTCAAGGAACCCTTGCCCCGCTCTTGGCAAAGGCTCTTGGCCCAAGCGCCTCAGGCTCGAACCTCAGAAATCAGATGAACGAGTCGGCTCAAACCTTAGATTGGGTGCAGACCCTAACCTTGCCCGATGGCTTTGAGGCACTATACCCAAATTCAAGTCAAGAAGAGGTCAACAGTCGTTGGGTGGTTCAGAGCACTCCGCTCAACGCGGCATATTTTGAACAAACCTGCTCGAACATAATCGCCTTCGCGGTCGAGTTGGGTGCCACTAATTGGGTCGAGAAGTCGGGCGCTACTAAGGGGTCTGTCAGCGATGCTAACAAAACTCAGGCGGCCTGTATTCGTGCTCTTGATGGGTATCCAAAACTAAAGGTTCAGCGGCACACGGTAACATCGCCAGACTTCATTTTGGCGGGCCAGGCTGCAGGCGGTGCGGGCAGCCCAATCGCTCTCAAGCTAAACCTTCTGAAGCAAGGTTCTGAAGGCGACCACCCCAACACCTGGATTTATGAACTCACGGTATACACGACCTACAACGAGGATGCGTTGACTCTAGAGGGCGGGCTGTCTAAGGGAACAGTTGAGATTAATGACTTGCTGACCTTGATTGCACAGGAGCGATTGGCCGCTCCAGACCGCAATCCAACCGATCCCGTTTTCGTTGACGAGATTCTGAAGTCATATCAGCACAACATCAAAATCGAAGTCGTGCAGTCAAAGCCTGGGGTTGCCAACCGCCTAGATGTAACCAACTCAGATGGCGTGCACCTCTGCCTGGCAATTGATCCTTGGGATGCCGAACGCGAGGGAATCCAGGACCCCGGCTATGGCTATGGACTCGGTTTCATGGACGACCTAAAGTCACTCAGGGGTTTTGGTATTGCAGTTGAGGGCGGTTGCAAACGCTAGCCGCCAAGCAGCGATCGAACCTCAACCTTGCGATTACAGGCCTTTGA
>CAZGZW010000064.1:0-1165 GCA_964530255.1 uncultured Rhodoluna sp. | reverse complement strand
GCCGTGAACTTCGCGACAAGAAGTTCATGAAGATCATCTCGCTAGCACCGGAGGTTATCTAGTCATGGCATCGATCAAAAAGGGCGACCTAGTTCAGGTCATCACCGGACGCAAGCAAGACAAGGGCGGCTACCGCGGCAAGCAGGGCACCGTTCTTGCAGTTGACAAAGAGAACAACCGCGTGATCGTTGAGGGTGTAAACCTAGTCAAGCGTCACACCAAGGTTGGTCAGAACGACAAGGGCGCCAAGACCGGCGGCATCGAAACCATCGAGGCTTCGATTCACATCTCTAACGTTGCTCTAGTTGACCCATCAAGCAAGAAGCCAACCCGCATCGGTGCTCGTCTAGAGACCGTTACCAAGGATGGCGTAAAGAAGACTGTTCGTGTTCGCGTAGCGAAGAAGTCAGGTAAGGACATCTAATGGCGACCAAGACTGTAAAGGCTCAGCCTCGCCTAAAGGCAAAGTACAAGGCCGACATCGCTGCCGCTTTGGTTGCAGAGTTTGGTTTCACCAACCCTCACCAGGTACCTAACCTGACCAAAATTGTGGTCAACATGGGTGTTGGTGACGCTGCCAAAGAAAGCAAGCTGATCGAAGGCGCTATCCGCGACCTAACCGCAATCACCGGCCAGAAGCCACAGGTTAACTTGGCTCGCAAGTCAATCGCACAGTTCAAGCTGCGCGAAGGTCAGGCCATCGGTGCGCACGTCACCCTTCGTGGCGACCGCATGTGGGAGTTCCTTGACCGTCTACTAAACCTTGCTCTTCCTCGTGTTCGCGACTTCCGCGGCTTGAGCGACAAGCAGTTTGACGGCAACGGAAACTACACCTTTGGTCTCTCAGAGCAGACTCTGTTCCACGAGATCGACCAAGACAAGATTGACCGCCCTCGAGGCATGGACATCACTGTGGTGACCTCAGCCAAGACCAACGATGAAGGCCGCGCGCTGCTAAAGGCACTCGGTTTCCCATTCAAGACCAACTAAAAAAATCGGTAAGGTCCAGCCGCTTGTAAACGGCCTGGATACCTCCGAGGAAATGGAATCACCATGACAATGACAGACCCGGTAGCAGACTTTCTGACCCGGCTGCGCAACGCTAACTCGGCGTACCACGAGTCAATTAGCCTGCCTTACAGCAAGCTAAAGGCTGGTATCGCAG
>CAZGZW010000063.1:0-1167 GCA_964530255.1 uncultured Rhodoluna sp. | reverse complement strand
GGTTCTTAACCAGGACTACATTCGCACCGCGCGCGCTAAGGGCCTCACCGAGCGCACCGTAATCATGAGACACGCATTCCGAAACACCATGATTCCACTGACAACCCTGATGGTGGTTGATTTTGCGGGAATCATCGGCGGAGCAATCATCACCGAGCGCATTTTCGGCTGGGTTGGCATGGGAACGCTGTTCAACCAGGCGATCAACACCATGGACCTAAACCTTTTGATGGGCGTGTTCTTGGTGACTGCGACTATGTCGGTTTTGGCAAACCTGATTGCCGACCTGCTTTATTCAGCACTTGACCCAAGAATTCGAGTTGGAAAGTAATCATGTTCAAGAGAAAAAACAAAGAGCAGCTTTCGAGCACCGACCAAAACGAAAACGCAATCGCCAACAAAGAGACCGAGGGCCTTAGCCAGGGGCAAATTGTTAGGCGTCGTTTTGTTCGTCACCGCGCGGCCATGATCTCGCTGTGGAGCCTCATCTTGATGGTTTTATTTGTGTTCACAGCCTCGGGATTGCACCTTGGCCATGAGGACAACCCGATCACCATTCCAGGATGGTGGCACTGGAGCATCACTGACATCGACCCTGAGCTGTCTATCGGTGCTGACGGCATTGTTGGTGCACCAACTCTAGACATCATCCCAGCGTTCATTGACGGAACTGGTTTCAACATTGGAAGCCACCCCTTCGGTCAGGATGACATTGGTCTCGATTACTTCGCACTCGTTATGCGTGGCGCTCAGCAGTCAATTGTGGTTATGGTGATCATCGGTCTTATTGCTGCCTTTATCGGCACCGTTGTTGGTGCTGTGACCGGATACTTCCGAGGTTGGGTAGACGCAATTTTGATGCGTTTCACCGACTTCATCATCACCATTCCTGCGATCATCATTGGTTCGGTTATCGGTTTCCAGTTCGGCAACCTAGGTGTGATCTTCTTGGCCACTTATCTCGGTTTGTTCTCTTGGACGGGCCTTTCTCGACTGGTTCGCGGTGAGTTCTTGAGCCTTCGCGAACGAGAATTCGTTGATGCGGCTCGAGTAGCCGGCGCCAATAACGCCCGCATCGTTTTCAAGCACATCCTGCCTAACGCGGTTGGAGTCATTATCGTTTCGGTCACACTGCTGATGTCGGGTGCAATCATCACCGAGTCGGCA
>CAZGZW010000062.1:0-1221 GCA_964530255.1 uncultured Rhodoluna sp. | reverse complement strand
TTTGCGCATTGAATCCCCCTCCAAAGTCCCTGAATAAGAGATTAGTGAATTAAGGCCGCAAAGGATAATGACGAATATTCGCCAGTTGATTGAAATCCAGGTGTGGCTACGGCAGCCTGGATTTGCTATTTATTGGGCAACCGCCCAGGCACGCTTGACCGGGTATTCGAGATATTCGGCAGCGAATTCGAGATTGGGCTGGCGCCAGGCATAGTCGCGGGCCACCTTGGCCAGGCAAGCCCAAAAGAAGATGTTCACCAGGTCAACGCTGATGTGAGTCATCGAGTCACCCGGGAAAGCCTTGCCAATCATTCGGCGAAGCAGAGTCGGCACATCACTCAGACCAAAGCGGTGCATCGCAGCGCGCACCTGAAATTCAAGTTCGCGGGCACGACGCGGGTTCCACAGCAGGTTGCCGCCAGAGCCATCGCCCATGCGCCCAAACTCATCCGTGGGCAAGTGCAACAGAATGTGCGCAATCTGTGCGTGACGCACGTGGGCGTCGTCGAGCTGATCAAAAATCTCGGCAAAATTATCGATCTCATAGCCGGCTTTGCGCAGGTCGAGAACATCTGGGTAATAAGCAAATTTATAAAACGGGATGTGCGCGACGCTTGGCACACCATTGCGAATGCGCACCTTCTGTGAGGTGTCACCGCCCCAGGCCTCGATGGCTTCGTCGGCTTCGCCGAACCCGCTCGCGTCGTCTTTTTTCATCAGGTATCTATTGTCCGTAATATTGGCGAATGAGCGAAAAGAAGAGCGCGGCGAAAGCAGCGGTTGAGCAAAACGAAACCGCAACGACTGATGCCGCGGCACCCACCAAAAAGAAACTCGGTGGGCGCGTTGCGATCATCTCGGTGATTGTTGCTTCGGTTGCTCTGATCGGCGGCGTTGTTGCCTATGGTGTGGTTGTGCAGCCGCAGGTGAACCAGGCCAAGAACGTGGTTGCCTGTGAGGCTTTTCAGGCGGGTCTGGCCAAGGCCGAAAAGGCCGCCAGTCTGGGCGAATCGCTGCTTGCGATCACCCAGGGCGCTGCGGTTGCCAGCCAAGATCTAGACAAGGATGCCCCGCTCAACAAAGACCTGCTCGAGCTTGCCATCATGAGCCTTCAAGACCTCAGTGCCGCAGATGACGCCATGGTTGCCGCCGTGGTTGGCTATTCGCAAAACGTGCAGGCGCAGTGCGCCACCATCTTGAACGTTAAGTAGTTAAATCGGC
>CAZGZW010000061.1:0-1222 GCA_964530255.1 uncultured Rhodoluna sp. | reverse complement strand
GGGTTATGCAGCACATCTTCAAGCGATAAACTTAGATGTACGCCATCGCGTACGAATCCAAGGTTTTGCAAGGGGTAATCATGCCTGCAGTTGTAATCATCGGTGCGCAGTGGGGCGACGAAGGTAAGGGTAAAGCAACCGACCTTTTGGCCGAACACATTGACTATGTAGTCAAGTTCAATGGCGGCAACAACGCCGGCCACACCGTGGTTATTGGCAACGAAAAGTATGCCCTGCACCTACTTCCTTCAGGTATTTTGACCCCTGGGGTAATCCCGGTTATTTCAAATGGTGTGGTCATCGACCTTGCCGTTCTGTTCGAAGAAATCGATGCGCTGAACGCTCGCGGCATCGACACCTCAAAGCTTCGCGTCTCGGCTAACGCCCACATCATCACCCCTTACAACGTCACCATCGACAAGGTTTCAGAGCGTTTCTTGGGCAAGCGTGCCATCGGCACCACCGGCCGCGGCATTGGCCCAACCTATGCCGACAAGATCAACCGCGTTGGCATTCGCATTCAAGATTTGTTCGACGAAAGCATTCTTCGCCAGAAGGTCGAGGCAGCGCTGGTTGCCAAGAACAACCTGCTAACCAAGGTTTACAACCGCGCCGCAATCAAGGTCGACGAGACCGTTGCCGAGCTGCTCAGCTATGCCGAGCGCGTGCGCCCAATGGTTGCCGACACCGCACTTGAATTGCACGATGCCATCAGCAACGGCCAGACCGTTTTGTTCGAGGGTGGCCAGGCCACCATGCTCGACGTTGACCACGGCACCTACCCGTTCGTGACCTCTTCAAACTCAACCGCGGGTGGCGCATCAACCGGTTCGGGCATTGGCCCAGGCCAGTTCAAGACCGTCATCGGCATCGTAAAGGCCTACACAACTCGCGTTGGCGCAGGCCCTTTCCCAACCGAATTGTTCGACGAAAACGGCGAGTTCCTTCGTGCGACCGGCCACGAGTTTGGCACCACCACTGGCCGCCCTCGTCGTTGTGGCTGGTATGACGCCCCGATTGCTCGCTACTCGGCGCGGATCAACGGTGTCACCGACTTTGTGCTCACCAAGCTCGATGTTCTAACCGGTCTAAAAGAGATTCCGGTTTGCGTTGCCTACGAGGTCGATGGCAAGCGTTTCGACGAGATGCCTGTCTCACAGAGCGACTTCCACCACGCAAAGCCGATCTATCAAAACTTCCCTGGATGGAGCGAAGACATCTC
>CAZGZW010000060.1:0-1226 GCA_964530255.1 uncultured Rhodoluna sp. | reverse complement strand
CCGGCATTGAGCAGATTGTCGAGGTTGACCTTCAGGCGCTTCGCCGGGTTGGCCGCTGGCTTTCAAAGGTCAAGCTGGTTTCACGTCGCGCCGACGCACCAGCATTGGTCGAAGAATTTGCGATCACCAGCCTCGAAGAAATTGACTATGTGCATGAGGCCGTGAACCTCGAGCGCTTCGCCGAGAACCTCGATGGCGACGAGCGAGTCTTTACTCCCGAAATCGTTTGGGAACGAAGCGGCCAAAGGGTTCTTACCCTCAGCGACGTGACCGCCATCAAGATCAACGACATCGATGGCTTGCTGGCTGCAAACCTTGACCCAAATGCCGTGGCAGCCGAACTCGCGCGCATCACGTTCGAGCAGATTTTCATCCACGGTTTTTTTCACGCCGACCCGCACCCTGGCAACATCTTCGTCAAGCCCGGCATCGAAGGGTCGGATGTGCCTTTCAGCCTCGTGTTTATCGACTTTGGAATGATGGGGGCGGTTGATGAGTCGCTGCGCTCGAAACTTCAGCGGTTCATTTTTGCGATCGTCGCAAGGGATGCTCGCGCCTACCTGGCTGCAATTCAGGACCTGGGAATCTTGCTGCCCAATGCCGACACCGTAGAACTGGAGCGCGCCATCGGCGCCCTGTTCGATCGGTTTGCGGGTGTGGGTGTGGCCGAACTTACTCAAACTGACCCTCGAGAGATTCGCGAATTTGCGATGCAATTCAGCGAGATTGTGCGCACTCTGCCGTTCCAGTTGCCCGGCAATTTCTTGCTCTTGATTCGCACGGTGTCTCTAATTTCGGGCGTAACCAGCTCGCTAAACCGTGAATTCAACATGTGGGATGCGGTAGACCCATTTGCCCGAACTCTTTTGAATGGTGGCGCATCATCGGCCGCAAAGAGTTTTGGCCGTGAGGCTCTGAGCATCGGCAACTCGCTTGCACGACTGCCCAAACACTTGGACGAACTGCTTACCCGCGCTAACCGAGGCGAATTGACATTCAGAAACCCAGAATTGGAGAAACGAATTCGCGTTCTAGACGCGAGCGTGAGGCGCATCACTTCTTCGATTGTCTTCGTGGGCCTTCTAGTGTCAGGCATTCTGCTCGGTCAACAAGACTCGTCGATGGGCACGACCCTGATTGTGATCTCGGTGGTGCCGTTGGTTCACGCGATCGGCCCTTGGCGCATTCGCTAGTTAGGCGCTGCGCAACACCAACATGAACTGGCC
>CAZGZW010000059.1:0-1237 GCA_964530255.1 uncultured Rhodoluna sp. | reverse complement strand
CACTCACCAAGAACAACGTTCTAGCGGCGAACTACCCGTTCGCAACTATCGAACCAAACGTTGGTGTGGTGAACCTTCCAGACCCTCGCCTTGGCAAACTTGCCGAGATGTATGGCTCTGAGCGTCTGCTGCCTGCACCAGTGTCATTTGTTGACATCGCGGGTATCGTTCGCGGCGCATCTGAGGGTGAAGGCTTGGGCAACAAGTTCCTCGCCAACATCCGTGAAGCCGACGCAATCGCTCAGGTGGTTCGCGGATTCGTCGACGGCGATGTGATTCACGTCGATGGCAAGGTTGATGCCGCAAGCGACATCGAAACCATCAACACCGAGCTGATTCTTGCCGACATGGAGACCCTAGACAAGGCTCGCCCTCGCATCGAAAAAGAAGTCAAGGGCAAGAAGATGGAGCCAGCGGCTCTTGAAGCCATCGATGCCGCCAAGGCCGTTCTCGACTCTGGCAAGCCGCTGTCGGCTAGCGACGTTGACCTGACGCCGATCAAAGAGCTTGGCATGCTGACCGCAAAGCCGATCATCTATGTTTTCAACGTTGACGAGAGCATCTTGACCGATGCCGGCAAGAAGAAGGCGCTCGCCGACTTGGTTGCGCCAGCCGAGGCTGTTTTCTTGGATGCCAAGGTTGAGTCTGAGCTGATCGACCTCGAGGCTGATGAGGCCGCAGAGCTTTTGGCTTCACTTGGCCAGGAGGAGTCTGGTCTCGACCAGCTAGCGCGCATCGGTTTCGACACCCTTGGTTTGCAGACCTACCTGACCGTTGGTCCTAAAGAGGCTCGTGCCTGGACAATCCACAAGGGTTGGACTGCACCTCAGGCTGCCGGCGTGATTCACACCGACTTCCAGCGTGGCTTCATCAAGGCCGAAATCGTGTCTTTCGACGACCTTATGAACGCAGGTTCAATGGCTGATGCCAAGGCTGCCGGCAAGGTTCGCATGGAAGGCAAGGACTACGTCATGAAGGATGGCGACGTAGTCGAGTTCCGCTTCAACGTTTAATCGAACCTGACCACTCGCGAGGGTGACGTTCAACGAAGTGCTGTGCAATTACGCGATAGCCCGCGGCGTCGGGGTGAATGCCGTCAGGCATGGTTTGTGCCTCAACCTCGTCGAACAGCACCAGCCCATCCATGTAAAAAAGTTTCGAGTCGCGAGCACTGCGCGTTGCAACAATCTCAGCCAAAATTTCACGGATGCCGCTCAGCGTGAGTTCGCCAATCCAT
>CAZGZW010000058.1:0-1352 GCA_964530255.1 uncultured Rhodoluna sp. | reverse complement strand
CGATGGCATCCCAGATTGGGTTGTGGGTCACAACGCTCAAACCAACACCGCCGAATGCCAAAACCAAACCGATCAGAGCGGCAAAGTCCTCGAGCAGAATCACCGGCAACTCTGGTGCCTTCGCGTGGCGAATGAACTGAACCCAGCTCTTGCCGTGGCGAATCTTGTTTGCCTCAACGATTGCGGTTCTAAAGCTAAAGCTCTCCATCACAATTGCAGCGCCCAGCACAACCAGTGGCAACCATACATTTTCTAGTTCGTGCGGGTGCGAAAGCTTTTCAACGCCCTCGAGAATCGAGAACATTCCACCGATTGCAAAAAGCACGATCGAAACCATGAAGGCATAGATGTAGCGACTGCGGCCATAACCAAATGGGTGAGTGGCGGTAGCCGCGCGCTTGGCACGCTTGCCGCCGATTAGTAAAAGAATCTGGTTGCCAGAGTCTGCAACCGAGTGAATGCCTTCGGCAAACATCGATGCCGAACCCGAGAAGAAGGCCGCAATGAACTTGGTGATGGCAATGCCAATGTTTGCCAACAGCGCGGCAACGATTGCCTTCAACGAACCTTCGGTGCTCATTCGGCTACTCCTTAGTTATCGGGGCGGGGGTCTGCGAAAACCTCGGATTCCGGCCGCATCCCCCGATGTAGTAATCTATCCCACGGTGACGTGTCCGAGCGGCCGAAGGTACTTGTCTCGAAAACAAGTGTGCGTGAAAGCGCACCGAGGGTTCAAATCCCTCCGTCACCGCCACGTTCGAAGCCTCAGCGAAAGCTGAGGTTTCGCCGTTTAATAGAGGTATGCCAACTGTTGAATTGACCGCAACCCACCTCAGCGTGCACCTGAGCCCGCTTGAAAAGTTTGCTGCGCTCAGTGGCGACATCAAATTGCCGGCGATGGCTATTCGAGGCGCAACAGTGGCCGACAAGTCTTGGTGGCACACACTCGGCCTCAGGGTAGGCACTGGCTTGCCAGGCGTTGTGATAGCAGGCCGTTTTTATCGCAAGGGTGACACCGCGTTTGTCAGCTGGTCTCGCAAAGCGGGCTTACCGATCGAAATCACCCTCGCACCGGCAGCGGCCAAGGCCGCGGGCTACCCATACACGCGCATCATCCTCGGGGTTGAAAATGCCCCGGCTCTCGCCGACGAAATCAACGACGCCCTAACCGCCTGCTAGCAGCCCGCGCCACCCCAAAAACCTCGACGCGCGCCGCTTTTAGCACCTCGAACCAAATTTCGCTCGATTTTCGCGAATATTTGTTTACAACCGATTTCTAATCGTTATAGACTGAACCTTTGCTCCCAAACACCCCGCATGCATATTTCGGCTGCGCGCGTGACCGCATATTT
>CAZGZW010000057.1:0-1372 GCA_964530255.1 uncultured Rhodoluna sp. | reverse complement strand
ACAAAGCCTGGTGGATTCCTTCTTGGCTGAACAAAGCACTAGGCAAAGAAGTGAAACTGGAGCACTAACAAAAAGCCGCTGAGTGCGGGAGCCCGGTCCTCAAAAAGAGGGCCGGGTTTTTGTTTTTAGCACCTAGGTCTTCAACCGTCTTTTTGGCGCGGAAGATCAGTGGTTTGCGAATTCCCAGACGTGCCCGCTCGGGTCTTGCACGCATAGTGTGCGCACTCCCCAAGGTTGATCTTGCGGCCCGTTGAGTAGAGCGAGACCGGCTTGCACCAAGTCGTTCGCGAGGGCATCTATGTCAGCGAACTTGAGCGTGTAAACCGCGCTGACTTCACTTGGCGCACCAACCTGAGCGGGCGCCGCAAGGTCGTTGGCATTGCCTAACTTAAGCAAGTTGATCATTGTTGAACCGCACTTATAGATGACACAGACGTCGTCGGTGAACACCTCTGAAAGTCCCAGAAGAGACCCGTAGAAATGGCGGCTCGCCTCGAGGTCATGAGTAAGTAGCGTCAGGGCAAAGAGGTCGTTATCGAAGGCGGATGATCGTAGGCTCATGGCAAAAGTCTAGGGAATTAGTGTTTGGCTAGCTGTGTTCGAAGTGTTGGAGGACCTATGAAGAACAACACTTTGGCCATGCTCGCGATTATTTCGATTGCCTTGAGCTTTGCTTCGCTCGTTGGTTACATCGAGCCTGGCACTTGCACCGTTGATTCGGCTCAGGGTCTGCCAACCTGTGATCAGGCCGCGACCGAGCGCTTCTGGGGTTTTGTTGGGCTGTTCTCTTTCGGTGTCATTACCCTCGTGGTTGGCACTGTTCGCAGCCGCCTCAGCGCGAAGAAGGACGCTCAGGAAGCCTAGGCTTCGAGAATTGCCATCGCGGCGTTGTGACCGGCGATTCCGCTGACTGCACCACCGCGTCGAGCGGTTGAACCGCAGAAGAAGATGCCTTCGTAACCAGAATCGACTCCCCAGCGCCGTTCGGGGGTGTCGAGTGGTTGGTTGCCTTCGGCAAAAGGCCAGTCGAGTGGTCCGTGGAAGATGTTTCCACCCGGAAGACCCAGTGCCTCTTCAAGATCCTGGGTGGTCTTGGTTTCGATGCAGGGTTTGTCGTTGGCGTCAATTAGAAGCAGGTCACGGATGTCCTCGGCTAGCACCGAGTTGATTGAGTCGACTGCCGCTTTCTCGAGCAGCTCGCGCATTTCGTCGTTGTCTTTGCCTTTGAGAAGTGAGTGCGGGGTGTGCAAGGCAAAGACGGTAAGGGTTTGGGCGCCTGCTGCCTGGAGTTCTGGTCCGAGGATGCTCGGATCGGTGAGTGAGTGACAGTAGATTTCGCAGGGTAGCGGGTTTGGGATGTCACCTTTACTCG
>CAZGZW010000056.1:0-1379 GCA_964530255.1 uncultured Rhodoluna sp. | reverse complement strand
TGCCGGCTACTACGGCGGCCGTTTCGACAGCATCGCATCTTGGATCGCCAACATGTTGATGAGCTTGCCTTCGATCATCGTGCTGCTTGCAGTGCGCGCGGCGGTTGGCCCATCGATCGCAATTTCGATGTTTGTTTTCGGCATTTTGATCGCGCCGGGCTTCTTTAGACTCACCCGAACCGCGGTTATGTCGGTTCGCAACGAGCTCTATGTCGATGCCGCCAGAGTTTCGGGCCTGAGCGATTTCAGAATCATCACCAAGCACATCTTCACCGTGGTGCGCGCGCCGATCATTATTCAGTCGGCCATGATCTCGGGCATCGCGATCTCGATTCAGTCGGGCCTCGAGTTCTTGGGCCTCGGCGACACCACCCTGATCAGCTGGGGTGTGATGCTCAACGAGGGCTTCATGAACATCTTCATCAACCCGCTTTTGGTGCTCTGGCCTGGGCTCATCATTTCGCTCACCATCGGCTCGTTTGCGCTTTTCGGCAACGCCGTGCGCGACGCGCTTGAAGACGCCCAAAAGATCAGCGCCAAAAAATCAAAGGCTGCAAAGGCCTCGGATGCCGCCAAGGCAACCGAACACATCGCGCCGCTGACGGATGCCGAAAAGAAGGCCGCTGCCGGCCGTTTGCTTTCGGTTTCACACCTGAGCGTTGGTTACCCGCAGGGTGACGGCTCAATCAAGAAGGTCGTTCAAGACGTATCCTTCGAACTCGACAAGGGCGAGGTTCTTGGCATCGTTGGTGAGTCAGGTTCTGGCAAGTCGCAGACAGCATTCTCGATTCTTGGCCTGCTACCAAGCAACGCTCAAATCGTCAGCGGCCACATCATCTGTGCCGGTCAAGATTTGGTTTCGCCAGAGCAGGGCTCGATTTCGCAAAAAGCAATGACCGCGTTCCGCGGAAAGAAGATTGCCTACATTCCGCAAGAACCGATGAGCAACCTCGACCCAGCCTTCACCATTGGCTACCAGTTGGTTCGCCCAATGACCGTGGTGCTTGGCATCAGCAAAAAAGAGGCCAAGGCTCGTGCGCTAAAGCTGCTCGACGATGTTGGCATCAACAACCCAGAGCGCGTTTTCAAAAGCTATCCACACGAGGTTTCGGGAGGCATGGCTCAGCGCGTTTTGATTGCTGGCGCGATCTCTTGCGAACCTGACCTGCTGATCGCCGACGAACCAACCACGGCTCTCGATGTGACCGTTCAGGCCGAAGTTCTTGACCTGCTTCGCGACCTGCAAAAGCGTCTCGGAATGGGCATGGTTTTGGTGACCCACAACTTTGGTGTGGTTGCCGACCTGGCCGACCGAGTCGTGGTCATGCAATACGGCCGCGTTGTTGAGCAGGGCGATGTTCGCGAGATTCTAAAGAACC
>CAZGZW010000055.1:0-1405 GCA_964530255.1 uncultured Rhodoluna sp. | reverse complement strand
AGGGCGAAATCAAGAAGGCCGAGCGCCTTGCCAACAAGCGACCGGGCACATTTGCATGGGCACTTTGGGACTGGGCCGAACAGCCTTACCCGACCATCATTCAGACCTTTATCTTTGCGACCTACATAACCTCGTCTGCCTTTGGCGATCCAAACGCCAACACTCAGGCCCTATCGGTTGCCAACATAATTGCCGGCATTCTGGTGGCCCTGATTGCACCCGTGTTTGGTCGCCGCTCCGACGAGTCGGGCAAACGCAAGTTTTGGTTGCTCATCAACAGCGGCATCCTCATCGCCATCATGGTTGGCTGCTACTTCGTGGCACCGACACCCGAATTCCTCATCTTGGGCTTGGTGCTCTATGCACTTGGTTCGGTGGTCCAAGAGTCAGCGTTTATCAATTACTACGCCATGTTGAAGCAGGTCACCACCGAGCACAACATCGGCAAGGTTAGCGGGCTGGCCTGGGGCCTAGGCTACGTGGGTGGCATTCTGCTTTTGCTCTTCTCACTGGTTGGCTTCTATCTTCCCGAAGTTCCTTGGTTCGGCATTTCAACCGACAACTCAGAGAACATCCGAGTGATGTTCCTATTTGCAGCCGCCTGGATGTTCATATTCAGCATTCCTCTAGCAATTTTGGTACCCGAGCTACCTGCCATGGTCGACCGTAAAAAGGAAAACCTGCTCGGTGCCTACTCAGCGCTTTGGGTTCAAATCAAGCAATTGCGAGCCAAGTCTCCTGACACACTTCGTTTCCTGATCGCCTCGGCTATATACCGAGATGGCCTGGCCGGAGTTTTCTCCTACGGAGCGATCCTTGGCTCGGTTGCCTTTGGCTTCTCTGCTACCGAAGTAATCTTCTTTGGCATCGCAGCCAACCTGGTTGCTGGAACAGGTGCGGCATTAGGCGGCTTAATGGAGAACAAGCTTGGAACCAGAAACACCATCGCGGGATCCCTCAGTGGTTTGTTGGTCGCCGGTTCGGCAGTCTTCTTGTTCGCTAACCAGGGCCAGATCACCTATTGGATCGGTGGTCTAGCCCTTTGTCTATTTGTTGGCCCAGCGCAGGCTTCGAGCCGAACTTTCGTGGCCCGATTCACGCCACACGGTCGCGAAGGCGAGCTGTTTGGGCTCTACCAAACCACTGGTCGCGCAGCTAGCTTTTTGTCACCATTGTTCTGGTGGATTGCAACTGCCTCGGCTGCGGCTGCGGGCATTGCGCAGTCAGCCATCTTCGGAATCATAGGCATAGTGGTTGTTCTCGCCATAGGTCTTTGGCTGTTACTTCGAATCGACCCGATTCCCACAGTGCTTGAGAGTAATTAGCTTCAGGCAGGCTATTTAGGTGCTCGATTTTTCACAACTGCTGACCTTCACCATTGCGTCGGCAATCATCATTCTGTCGC
>CAZGZW010000054.1:0-1435 GCA_964530255.1 uncultured Rhodoluna sp. | reverse complement strand
CAGTGATGGAGTATGTGCCATCGGCGAGCGCAGGGAAGGTGCAGTTTTGATTGCCGGAGGTTGTAAGAAGAACTTCGCAGGTCACGGTGAGTGCTGAGGGGTAAGACCTATACGCAGTGATGATTACGTCGGTGCCAACCACATAACCTGCAAGGTCAAAAGTTGGGGTGTTGTCGTTCGTGTAGTTGTCGGTCGATGAAAAACCGAAGTCGCTTGATGCTTGCAGATCTGGTCGGGTCGGTGTTGCTAGGCCGATTGTTGGGCCAGCTGTATTTGTAGTCGCGCTAGTGCCCCCAGTATTCGAAGCATAGGTAGCAACTCGTATCTGTTTTCCAACTTGAGCCAGAGTGGCTGTAAAGGTTGAGTTAGTTTCACCTGAAATGTTTTCCCATGCCGAGGTCGACGTGTTGTAGACCTGCCATTGGTAGTACACCGTTGGAGTCGGAAGACCAGAATAAGTTTGGGTCGAAGTGAAGGTGGTTCCCACAAACGGGCTACCCGTGTAGGTGACCGTTCCCGTATTTGACGTTGTTGGTGAAATCACGTTGGTGAATGTGATTTTGATCCAACCGTTCGATGATGAACTCGTCGTGTTTGACGTTGCCGTGAAGCCGTTAGCTGTGGCTAGGTTTCCGCCACGGTAGCCTCCATAGCCAACGTACTCGCCGCCGTAATAGTAGACGCCGCTACCGTAACTGCCATACCAGCCACCACCACCAGCGCCACCACCACCACCGTCTGATCCGCCTGGCCCTGATCCACCGCCACCAAAAGTGTTTGTGCCGTAGGCGTTTACCGTAGAGTTCGCGGCTTGACCATTTGTGGTGTTCGAGGCACCGCCACCACCACCGCCACCACCAGCGATTAGTTTGGCAGAGGACTGAGTGTTTCCAATAGTCAAAATCGATGCGGCGCCACCGCCACCGCCACCGCCCGAACAACCAGCTGAGCCAGTAGGTCCTCCTGTGCCACCAGCAAAGTTGTAGTCGGCATGGGGATAGGTGTCTGAACCAGCGCTACCGCCACCTGTGCCACTAACGCAACCCGAGCCGTTGCCGCCTTGGTAACCAGGATATGCGCCAATCGGGGTTCCAGAAGTGAAGGTCAGAGTACCCGCGACGTAACCAGCAACTCCTCCAGACCCACCAGAGTATCCATCAGTACCTCCTGCACCACCACCGGCCCCAAGAATTTCAACCGTTGCAGATGTGACTCCTGCGGGCAAAGTGTAGGCACCTGCGGATGCTGGGGTGACAGTTATGCTACATAGATCACCCGAAATATTGGTAAAGCCGCTTGGGCACGAGGTTGCGCCAAAAGCTGGGGCTGAAAGGCCTCCGGTGGTACCGGCCCAAGAGAGCGCAAAGGCAAGAGCGGTTACGACAAAGCGGCTCATGAATGAGCTCTTTCTTTGCTTCACAGCGCCCTCGCTAAA
>CAZGZW010000053.1:0-1580 GCA_964530255.1 uncultured Rhodoluna sp. | reverse complement strand
GGCTCGCGAAGTTAAGGCAAACGGCTAATGATTCGATTCGAGTCTTTGCTGGATGAGAAGCGCCGCCGCGCCACTGTCGCTGAGGTGACTTTTGCTCATGCTGGTGAACTCCACGGTTTTGGAGGCATTGGTCGGCAGTCTGTCCGAGGACCACTTGGTAGTGCTTTCAGCAATCCAACGATGCTTTCCACTGGCGGGAGCAACCCAAACGCGAGTGCTGCCATTTTTGTGAACTATGCGCAGCGCCCAGCGCGTCTCGAGTTCAACGATGTCACGATAGTTGATAACTCTCGAACTGAGAGGGTTGATGACTACCAGGTCGCTTTCTCGCAATTCAAGACGGGGTCTAAGCCACACGAGAAAAACTGCGCCGGCTACTGCGAAAGCGAGAGCGAAATCGAACCAATTGCCGGTTGGGTACAAGGCAGACTGAATCAAATACAAGATGGCAAAACTCATGCCAATCGTGCCCCAAACAAAGTCGCTTTTCGGCTTGAAAGTTTCACTTTTAATCATTCTTCAATCTTTACAGGTATCTCTGCCAATGGAAAAGGAAAGTAGCCATGACTGAGCCAGTACTAAGAGTTGCTAACTACAACGTCGATTTTTGGGTTGACGGGGTTTGGTACCCAGCGGCAATCGACATGAACTACGAGGTTCACCCCGGTAAGACTCTGGCTATTGTGGGTGAATCTGGGTCGGGTAAGAGCTCAAGTTCAATGGGTCTGATGGGTCTCCTGGCTTCAAACGCTAGAACCAGTGGAACGGTTGAGGTCAAGGGTGTCGACATGCTCGCAGCCAACAGTGCTACGGTTCGAAAGTTCCGCGGCAAAGAGGTTGCCTACATTTTCCAAGAGCCGATGACTGCCTTGAACCCCGTGTACACAATTGGATTCCAAATTGTCGAAACGCTTAGAACTCACTTCTCGATGGGCCCTGTTGCTGCGAAGGAAAGGGCTATCGAGCTTTTACAAATGGTGGACCTGCCCGAGCCAGCCGCAGCTTTCAATAAGTACCCGCATCAGCTTTCCGGTGGTCAAAAACAACGTGCAATGATTGCCCAGGCGCTTGCTTGCGACCCTGCTCTCCTTATCGCCGATGAACCAACAACTGCACTCGATGTTACGGTTCAGGCCGAAATTCTTGACTTGATGCGTGATCTCAGATCAAAGATGAATTCGGGCATCTTGTTGATCACCCACGACATGGGCGTAGTTGCTGACATGGCAGACGAAATCTTGGTGATGAAGGATGGTCTCACCTTAGAACACGGCACAGCCGACCAGATTTTCAATCGACCTCAACACCCCTACACTCAGCAGCTCCTTGCTGCTGTCCCCAAGCTTGGTTCCGTTGCTGTTCGTGAGCGACCTATCGATTCAAACGCCAGCCAAGCGCCGGTTATAAGCCTAAAAGACGTCACTATTGAGTACCCTAAGCGCGGGCGAACTCCGGCATTCAAGGCCGTGCAGAACTTCAATCTGGAAATCCTGCCAGGCGAAATCGTTGGCCTCGTTGGCGAGTCAGGTTCGGGCAAGACCACCGTCGGTCGCGCAGCAATTGGCCTATTGCCAATTTCG
>CAZGZW010000052.1:0-1640 GCA_964530255.1 uncultured Rhodoluna sp. | reverse complement strand
GGTTACAAGATCAATCAATCGACCGGTCAAACCGTCGAAGACGTCTGGCTCAAAATCGTTCCCACGGGTGGAAGCAAGATTGTGCTTGCTGGTAACCAACCTGCTAGCCAATCATCGGGAAACCTTTCGAACGCAACCGACTATTTCAGCTATTTTCTAGCTAAGGCATCGCCAAACGTTGAAGTTCTGAATGCCAACCAAACCCACACCGTCGAGGTTTACCAAGGCAACCCAGATCAAGGCGGTTCGCTTTGGTGTAGCACCACCAATTCATTCACCGATATCTATGACACAATCGCAGCCAACGCCAACAAGGTCGACTCAATCACCGTGGGAAACACTTCAGGTTTGACGCTAGGTGGTGAAGTAACTGTTACAGCTTCTGGTAGCACAGGAACTATTGGCCAAGGCCCAAGCTACTTCCCGGGTGTAATTAGTCTTTCTCCAGCACCTAAGTCAACCTTCCCAGCCTATGCTTGGCGCTTAGTCCGCACACAAATCAACTTCACATCTGGCGTAACCTCTAGCTTCACTAATGTCTTAGCAATTCGAAACCAGGATGTCGTTGGTGGCGGCGCAGACCGAGCGTATTCAGCTATCTACACTTTCAAAGCTGTTGGTACCGCTAGTACAACGACTACATTGACCCCGATTCAATACATTGCCTCTGGAACTCAAATTAAGGAGACCGGCGCACTTCCTACCGGGGCAGCGCTTCAGCCATTGCCGGTGGTGCAGAACAAGCTGTCTATGACTAAGACGAGCGCATCATATGCATCTTTGACCTCTGGCGGTGTACCTCAAGGTGGAGAGCTTGCCTACACGATCACGATCAATAACTCGGCCACGGGCAGCGCCGTGATGGATGACGTCGTCGACACGCTGCCGTCCGGAACCAGTTACGTTGCTGGTTCCGCTGCTCTTGGTGGTGTTTCCACTGACGTTTTGGAAATTACTGGCCCTCCGAAAAAGTTAGTTTTCAAGGGTCCATTTACCGTGCCGGCTTCCGGGTCGCTGACCTTCACCTACAAGATTCTTTTCCCAGCGACTGCAGGAACCTATACCAACACCGCAGTTGCGTATGTTGGAGCAACAACAATCGACTCAACAGAGACCGTTGGTGACAACCGTCCTGCCTCTGCAACTGTCACCATGGGACCTCAGGCCCCATTTGTTGCCGACCAAAGTGCATACACGGCAAAGGGCGTGGCCAAGACTGTTGCCTACTCGACTGCAAACTCAAAGATCACATCGGATTCGGCTCTGTCAAACCAATGTCTAGTCGACCCTGCCAACGCATCAACCTGTGGCGCAGGTCCCTACACCGTGTCAAACGTTGGAACTTGGTCATTGGCTCTGATTGGTTCTGAGTATCAAGTCACTTTTACGCCCGTTTCGACTTTCACCGGAACAGCTACTATCGGCTTCAAGATTTCTAACGTGACTGGTCAATCAAACGCTGGAACGGTCAGCATCACAGTACTGGCTCCACCAACGATTACCAACGACTCAGATTCAGTTGGTCAAAACGCATCTGTGATATTGGCTCCAGTGGTTACCCCTTCAACAGGCACAACCATCAACTACGCGAGCACCCGTATTTGGGATGGCACAGCTTGGGTGACCTCATTTACTGTTGC
>CAZGZW010000051.1:0-1659 GCA_964530255.1 uncultured Rhodoluna sp. | reverse complement strand
CTGTCCAGCCTGATGAGATGCCCGATAGTTCGATTGCATCCTGACTAAACGCGCTCGGGGTGTCCCAAATGGTTGAGTCGTATGTAATTTCAACGTTTACCGTGTGGTTTTTTGTGAGTGCCGGAACGAATTGAATGGCGTTTACTCGAGGGCCAACAGTGCGGATCGTCAGGTTGAATCCTGTGGTTGCCGAGCTGCTGGTCGAACCTTTTCGCTGAATCGCAGTGATGGAGTATGTGCCATCGGCGAGCGCAGGGAAGGTGCAGTTTTGATTGCCCGAGGTTGTAAGAAGAACCTCGCAAGTGACGGTTACGGCTGAGGGGTAGGACCTATACGCGGTGATGATTACGTCGGTGCCAACCACATAACCTGCGAGGTCAAAAGTTGGAGTGTTGTCGTTCGTATAGTTGTCGGTCGATGAAAAACCGAAGTCGCTTGATGCTTGCAAATCTGGTCGGGTCGGTGTTGCTAGGCCGATTGTTGGGCCAGCTGTATTTGTAGTCGCGCTAGTGCCCCCAGTATTCGAAGCATAGGTAGCAACTCGTATCTGTTTTCCAACTTGAGCCAGAGTGGCTGTAAAGGTTGAGTTAGTTTCACCTGAAATGTTTTCCCATGCCGAAGTCGACGTGTTGTAGACCTGCCATTGGTAGTACACCGTTGGAGTCGGGAGACCCGAATAAGTTTGGGTCGAAGTGAAGGTGGTTCCCACATTCGGGCTGCCAGTGTAGGTGACCGTTCCAGTGTTTGAAGTCGCAGGTGCAATCACATTCGTGAATGTGATTTTGATCCAACCATTCGAAGCTGAGCTCGTGCTGTTCGTGGTTGCAGAGAAGCCACTCGCTGTCGCTAGGTTTCCGCCACGGTAGCCTCCATAGCCAACGTACTCGCCGCCGTAATAGTAGACGCCGCTACCGTAACTGCCATACCAGCCACCACCACCAGCGCCACCACCACCACCGTCTGATCCGCCTGGCCCTGATCCACCGCCACCAAAAGTGTTTGTGCCGTAGGCGTTTACCGTAGAGTTCGCGGCTTGACCATTTGTGGTGTTCGAGGCACCGCCACCACCACCGCCACCACCAGCGATTAGTTTGGCAGAGGACTGAGTGTTTCCAATAGTCAAAATCGATGCGGCGCCACCGCCACCGCCACCGCCCGAACAACCAGCTGAGCCAGTAGGTCCTCCTGTGCCACCAGCAAAGTTGTAGTCGGCATGGGGATAGGTGTCTGAACCAGCGCTACCGCCACCTGTGCCACTAACGCAACCCGAGCCGTTGCCGCCTTGGTAACCAGGATATGCGCCAATCGGGGTTCCAGAAGTGAAGGTCAGAGTACCCGCGACGTAACCAGCAACTCCACCAGCTCCACCCGAGTAACCGTCTGAACCTCCTGCGCCACCGCCGGCACCAAGAATTTCAATCGTTGCCGAGGTCACGCCCGATGGAAGAGAGTAAGCGCCTGCCGATGATGGCGTGATGGTTATGCTGCAGAGATCACCCGAAATGTTTGTGTAGCCGTTTGGGCACGAAGTTGCTCCAAAAGCTGGGGCTGAAAGGCCGCCGGTCGTGCCGGCCCAAGATAGTGCGAAGGCAAGCGCGGCAACAACAAAGCGGCTCATAAATGAGCTCTTTCTTTGCTTCACAGCACCCTCGCTAAAAA
>CAZGZW010000050.1:0-1725 GCA_964530255.1 uncultured Rhodoluna sp. | reverse complement strand
TGCTTTTGGGTGGCTCTGAAAGGGGTTCAACAATGTCTAGCCGCAAGGGCTTACAACCGACTCAAGTGATCGCGGGAGCGTTCACTCTCATTATTTTGGTCGGCGCCTTTTTGCTAATGCTGCCCATAGCGGCGCAATCAGGCAAATCCACCGGTTTTTTTGACGCTCTTTTTACATCTACCTCTGCCGTCACTGTCACAGGCTTGGGCACTCTAGACACCGAAACCCACTGGAGCATGTTCGGCCACTGGATTATCGCTTTTCTAATTCAGCTTGGCGGGTTTGGAATCGTTGGATTTGCGAGTCTGGTCGGCTACCTGCTCGAAGGTCGAATTTCGCTTAAGAACAAAATGACCACGGCCTCAGAGGCCTCCATCGCAATTGCACCTGACGTGAAGACGCTCTTAAAAAACATCGCCAAGTTGATGTTGGGATTTCAGTTTGCGCTTTTTATTTTTCTTTTCTTTCGATTCCTGACCGAGTATGAGTACAGTTGGCAAGACGCTCTTGGGCACGGGGTGTTCCATGCGATTGCTTCATTCAATAACGCTGGTTTTGCCCTCTACAGTGACAGCTTGATCGGTTTTGCCAGAGACGGTTGGATAATCGTTCCGGTATTTGTAACAGTGTTCCTAGCCAGTCTTGGTTTTCCCGTTCTCGTAGAAATTAGAGATCGTCTCAAGCTCAAGGCGCTGTCTTTGATGGGGCGCCAACCTCAGTATTGGATGGCGCGGCAGTGGTCACTAAACTCCAGGATCATTCTTTGGTCTAGTTTCGTTCTTCTAGCTGCCGGATCGATCGGCATCGGAATTCTCGAGTGGGACAACCCTCGTACCCTCGGGCCACTCGATCCTGTGAGCAAAGTGCTCGATTCTGTATTTGCTTCGGTAATGCCACGTACAGCAGGGTTTAACGCAATGGACATCAGCGCGATGAACCCTTCTTCATGGCTTGGTACAGAAATTTTGATGTTTGTCGGTGGCGCAAGCGCGTCTACTGCCGGCGGTATCAAACTTGGCACTGCGGTCGTTTTGTTCTACGTCATTTACACCGAGATTCGAGGCGAGGCAGCCGTCAACATCGGAAACCGCCGGTTGCCAAGGTCGATGCAGCGACAGGCGCTGACAATTGTTTCCTTGACCGCTTTTGTGATCATAGGGGCTACTATTTTCCTGCGATTGACTACTAGTTTTACCCTCGACCAGATTCTGTTCGAAGTGGTCTCGGCTACTGGAACAGTCGGGCTTTCGACCGGAATTACCGCAAGTCTTCCTGATCACGCAAAATTCTTGATGGCGCTGCTCATGTTGTTTGGGCGTCTGGGTCCGATTGTTGTTGCGACCTCATTGGCTATGCGCCGCACCCGTCGTCACTTTGAGTATCCAAAAGAACGTCCGCTAATCGGCTAATCGCAGTACTGTTTTATTCGTCATCCAGAAAGGGTCACAACTTTGACTAACAAACCAACCCGCAAGCGCGGCTTTCATGCCGCAAACGTTGCAGTCATCGGGCTTGGTCGCTTCGGCTCAGCGCTCGCGCTCGAACTTGTAGCGAGTGGCCACCAAGTAGTTGGAATCGACAGTGACGAGAAAGTTGTTCAGTCTTTGGCCGGCAGCCTGACCCACGTGGTTTCTGCTGACACTACCGATGAAGAGACTCTTCGCGAGTTGGGCCTTGCCGACATGGACTCAGCGGTTGTAGCCATCGGCGCCGACCTCGAGTCAA
>CAZGZW010000049.1:0-1739 GCA_964530255.1 uncultured Rhodoluna sp. | reverse complement strand
TCCGCGAGTTCGCCCACGCGGTTAAGTCGACCAACCCGTCGAACCTAGACCTTTTTGCTGCCCAGGCGGCAGGCTATGACGATGTGATTGCGCCACCAACATTTGCCGTCGTGATTCAAGAGCGTAGCCTGGCAACTGTGCTTGCCGACCCAGAGGCCGACATCGACTTCAGCCGCGTCGTTCACGGTGATCAGCGCTTTATTCACGCCCGCCCAATCGTTGCGGGCGACGAACTGACCAGCGAGCTAGAAGTTGCCAGCGTTAAGTCACTCGGCGCTCACGCTATGGTGACCTTCGAGACCAAGATTTACGACGTCAAAAAAGACCTCGTTTGCACCGCAATTTCGACTCTCGTGGTTCGAGGTGACGAGTAATGACTCACATCAACATTGCTTCACTCGAAGTGGGCCAGATTATCGGCACCACCGAATTTTTGCTCACCCGCGATTCCCTAGTTCGCTACGCGGGTGCTTCGGGCGACTTCAACCAAATTCATTACCGCGATGATGTTGCCCAGGCAGTTGGCTTGCCTGGCGTGCTCGCCCACGGCATGCTCACAATGGGTGCCGCGGTTCAGGTTGCGGTCGACTGGGTTGGCGACGCCGGTCGCGTTGTCGACTATCAGGTTCGTTTCACCAAGCCGGTAGTGGTTGACCCGGTTGATGGTGCAGTGCTGGTTGTTACCGGCAAGATTGGCGCCATCGATGCCGAGGCAGGCACGGTTCGAGTTGACTTGCAGGCAGTGTTCAACGAGACCGCGGTGCTTGGCAAAGCCCAAGCCGTGGTTCGTCTGTAATGTCTCAAAGTCGCGCGCTCAGCGAACTGACCAGCATTCAAATTGGTGGCACGCCCGCCGAAATTTTCGTGGCTAAAACTCGCGACGACCTTATCGAGCACACACTCGAACTTTGGCGATCTGGCGATGACTGGCTGGTTCTCGGCGGTGGCTCGAACATGGTTGTGGCCGATGGCTGCAGCGACCTAAGGGTCGTCAAAGTTGAGAATCGCGGCATCGAAAACATCCGTGGCAAAGATGACTCAAAAGTCACACTTCGCGTGCAAGCCGGCGAAGACTGGGATGACTTCGTCGCCTACACGGTCGAACATGGGCTTGCCGGAGTCGAAGCGATGAGCGGCATACCGGGAACAGTTGGCGCGGGGCCTGTGCAAAACATCGGTGCCTACGGTCAAGAGCTAAGTGACGTGCTGCTGCGTCTCGAATTTTTGGATTACGAAACCCACGAAGTGGCTGTTCTCGAAGCTAAAGACCTTGGCTTCGGGTATCGAACCAGCGTGATTAAGCGCGGGCGCCCGGGAGTGATCACCTGGGTTGAACTCGAATTACAAAAACTTGATGGTCTAAGCCGCCCGCTCTACTCGACTCAAATCGCCGCCGACCTTGGGGTTGAAATGGGCGACCAGGTGCCGCTTGCCGAGGTGCGAAAGAGCGTGCTCAAGCTGCGCGCGAGCAAGGGCATGGTTCTAAGTGCAACCGATCCAGATTCGGTCAGCTGTGGCTCGTTCTTTACTAACCCAATCGTCAGCGACAAGATGGCCCGCACCTTGCCGACCGATGCGCCGCGCTGGGAAGACGAAGACGACGAGGGTCTGACAGTGAAGCTTTCGGCAGCCTGGCTGATCGAAGCCGCCGGCATTGGCAAGGGCTTCTCGTTGCCTGGCTCAGGCGCGGCTATTTCTTCGAAGCACACGCTCGCAATCATCAACAAGGGCGGGGCAAC
>CAZGZW010000048.1:0-1985 GCA_964530255.1 uncultured Rhodoluna sp. | reverse complement strand
GAAAAGGAACCCCTTTGTCTATTTCAAAGAAGTTTGCGGCCATCGTTTCGGCCGCTGCTGTGGTTGCATCCGGCGTTTTCGTCGCTGCACCGGCTCAGGCTGAGACCACTCAGGCTGCTCTAACTCGTCTTGCCGGATCAATTGTTGAGCGCAAGATTGACCCAGTCACCAAGGAAGTCAAGTTCCGCGCTGGCGACAACATCCAGCTCAGCTGGGGAGGCAGCTTCAAGCTGAGCGCTCTTGAGGCCAACATCCAGGCCGGCGACAAGCTAGTTGTAGACCCAGGAGTGAACGTTGTAACCGGAAGCGCTCCGACGGGCACTCGCAACTACGTCAACATCAACTACTACATCGGCCAGACCTCTGGTAACTCGAGCACTCTAGAGACCACCTTCTCCGGTGCTCCAACTTCGATTTACGCAAACATCAACTACAACGGAGTCGCGGCTAGCGACGTCACCTTGACCCTGAACCCAACCTTCACGGTTGATGGCTACACCTTTGTGGCTGATGACTTCAACAACTCGAACGTGAACGCTTCGACCGGCTACTTTATGCCTGGTTCGCGTAACAACGCCCCTGTTGTTGGTCGCGAAATCGACGATCGCATCATCTTTGACGTCGCAGACGCCTGCGTTGACCTAACCGGTATCGTCGAGGGTGATGTCCTCGAGGCAACCTACGACCTCAGCGACGGCACCGGCCCGATTACCAACAGTGGCTTCGCAAGTTGGGCTGTTCGTAATGACCAGGGCATGAGTCAGGGTGGTTTCGGTGAGGGCCTTACTTACACCGTCCCTGTAATCCAGGCAGGCTACAAGCTGTCATTGGGTGGCAGCGTTTACGTTGAGCCAGTTGTAGAGGGTAAAACCTACAGCTTCAACGGCGTCAAGGTAGTCAAGCAGGGAAGCACCACCAACTTGCTCACCCACTGCAAGGAGACCAAGGCAACTGGTGTTCTAACTGTGACCGGTAGCACCGTTACCGGCACCCTGACCACCACCGCTGATTCTTCGGGCATGATGGGTGGCTTCGACAGCTACGCTTGCATGCTTTACGCAGCTACCGACACCAACTTCGCCACTGTTGTGAAGAGCGGTTCGGCTTCGCGCTTCGGCATGAACGGTCCGGTTGCCAACCCAACCTGCAACATTGCCAACGTTGCAGCCGGTACCTACAAGCTAGGTATTCGCGGTTACTCATACAACGGTGTTGGTAGCGAGAAGATCCTGGACGGCACCGTTACTGTTGCCGGTTCGGTCACTCCTCCTGCAAAGAAGGCTCCAAAGCTTCCAACCGTTGCAACCAAGGTGAAGGCAGGCAAGTTCCTGACCATCGCACTACACGCAACCAAGGGAACCGCAAAGACCGCCGCTAACGCAGACGGTCTAGTAACCAAGGTTGCTCTAACCGCTGCTTCGAAGGGCTACTGCTCGCTGACCCCAGTGATCAAGTCCAAGAAGATCACCGGCTACACCGTCAAGGGTCTGAAGGTTCACGCTGCAAAGTGTGCTGTCACCCTGACCGTAACCGGAAACGCCAGCTTCAACTCGGTAACCAAGACCTTCAAGGTTGCAGTTACCAAGTAGTTCAAAGCAAAAGAATTGCCCCTCGGGAAACCGGGGGGCATTTCTTTTTTGGTTAGTTGATGGTGACTACGACTGGCACGTGGTCGCTTGGGCCTTCGCCCTTTCGTTCGTCGCGAACGATTTCGGCGCTCTCGACCCTCTCGGCAAACTCTTCTGAGCCGAGAATAAAGTCGATTCGCATCCCTTCGTTTCTCGGGAAGCGCAGTTGTTGGTAGTCCCAGTAGGTGTAGCCGGTAGGGATTCGCTCGCGCACTACATCGCGCAGGCCGATCTGCTCGAAGGCCTCAAACGCCTGACGCTCGGGGGCCGATACGTGAGTGGCGCCGGCGAAGTCGTCGATATTCCACACGTCGGTGTCTAGCGGGGCGATGTTGAAGTCGCCCATAAGTGCGAGGG
>CAZGZW010000047.1:0-2092 GCA_964530255.1 uncultured Rhodoluna sp. | reverse complement strand
CGAGCTTGGTAAAGAATTCGACTGATTTCTTTAGATTGGCAACCGGCAGGTTCACGAATATTGAAGTAAGCATGGGGCAATTCTATGTTCACCCTCGGCAGCATAAAAGGCCCATTTTTCTAAGCCACGCTGACTAACGGGGAAGCGGCTTTTGGAACAAACGAACCTTTTGAGTTGCCTTTACTTTCCTTGCCCAGATGATGATCAGCGGTGTGATGATGACAGTTGGGGCTAACCAGACAATAACCTTGAAAGAGCTGGACGGATCAAGCCTCGGAACAACTTGTTGAACCAGCACGGCCGTGACCGTTGCGATGGTTCCCCCAAGCATGTGGGAGAGGTGATTGGAGATTCTGGTTCCGAAGTCTTCCGCCTTTCCCCATCCTCGTAAATCCTGGACCGCGAACTGAAGCCCTATAGCCCCAAACGCAACGAGAACCCAACCCATCGATCCTCCAGCGAATACTTCTAGGAGCCCGCTGATAATCATCGCTAATCCAACGAGGAGCATTCCCCTTTCGACGTAAGGCTTGCGCTTCAAGATGTAGCGCGAGTTGCGCCCGAACCGCCACCCAGCGTAGGCCATGTAGGAAGAGAATAGGGCAACAAAGAACAACATCGGATTTGGTCGAAGTATAGAGACTGGCAAGGCTGTCGCGGCAACGGCCATCATCGACCAAAAGTACGTTTTCCCAGCAAAGTTATGCTTCCTCGCACCTTTGCGAAATGAAATGGCGAAGATCGCGGCAAGTAATGCGAGTGACCCTGCAACCACATGAAGAATAATGAGAAATCTAGTCAGTTGTTCCATGCACCCAATGCTATTGATTTCAAACTATTGCCGAATGACAAAAGCCCCCAGATTACTCTGGAGGCTTTTTCACTGTCTCATTAGTGAACACCCGACACCTTTCGGTGCCGGAGCTTTTCTTCGCCTGGCGGGGCTGCGGTCACCGAGTCGGCATAACTTGCCGCCTCGATCGGACCTTGCGGAGAATAGGTGGAACGCACTACGCGCCTACTCATCAACACTGACTTCGAAGTCGATTTGGGAAATACGTTTCTACGCCATCTTTCTACGCCATCTTGTGTTTTTGAGGCGAAAAACAACCTCGTGAATAGTCATCGACCTGCTTTACCTTTCGTGAAAAGAAGCCAGACTATTTGTAATGAATGAAAGGCTGTGGCTGATGGCAACGCGCAAGAGAGACTTCACACAGGTCGATGTGTTTTCACACACGCCGTATTTGGGAAATCCAGTTGCCGTCGTTCTCGATGCTGATGGTTTGAGTGACGATGCGATGCAGCGCTTGGCTCGTTGGACTAATCTTTCGGAAACGACTTTTGTGCTGTCGCCAACAACAGCAGAGGCTGACTACCGACTTCGTATTTTCACTCCTGGGGGAGAACTGCCATTTGCGGGTCACCCAACTCTTGGCTCTGCTCACGCCTGGTTAGAAAACGGCGGCCAACCAAAGTTCAGCGGCAAACTGGTTCAGGAGTGCGGCGTCGGTCTTGTCACTCTGAATCAAAGCGAGGAAGGCTCGCAACTTTCGTTCCGTGCGCCGGTGACAGTGAAAAGTGGGCCACTCGAACCAAGTCTTCTATCGACGATTATCAACGCTCTTGGCGTCGATGAATCAGAAGTTGTGGCTCATCAGTATGTAGATAATGGGCCAGGCTGGGTTTGTGTCCAACTCGCTTCCGCAGCGAGAGTGTTGGAGGTTGAGCCGAAGTTTGACGCAGATTCAGATCTGATGCTCGGTCTCATCGGTGCGCACCCAGACGGAAGCGAGTCGGCTTATGAGTTGCGAGCCTTTGCTCCAAAAATCGGAGTGTATGAAGACCCTGTAACTGGAAGTCTGAACGCGAGCGTCGCACAGTGGTTGTTTCGAACTGGTGCAGTTTCTAACGCTTATCAAGCATCGCAAGGACATCGCGTTGGGCGACAGGGAACGATTGCTTTGAGTGTTGATGGTGATGGCGAAGTGTGGGTCGGTGGCCCAACTGTCACCTGTATTCGCGGAAGCATCGACATATAGAAAAAGACCCTCGAAAGAGGGTCTTTTCGCGGAGAATATGGGATTCGAAC
>CAZGZW010000046.1:0-2191 GCA_964530255.1 uncultured Rhodoluna sp. | reverse complement strand
AGCGCCCGACGGACGTGACCTGAGTTCTGTGCAGGGTTGGGAGTCAACCAAGTATCTATTCAAAGTCGGCGAAAAACTGACATCCGGAAAACTGCAGATCAGTTTCAAGAAGTCAGGCGTTGCCGATGTTGTTGAAATCGTGAACTAGTGAAAAAAGTGCTGCAAACTTAGGTGAAATTTCACTAATCTCTAATCAGGATTTGTTTGGGGGCAAAATGCGAAAGCTCATAATCACTGCCGTTATTGGCTCAATTCTGGCTGCGGGGTTTACCGCACCGGCTCAGGCTGCAGCACCCAAGGCTGGTGCTGCTTGTGCCAAAGCGGGCATAACCCAGGTGGTTAAGGCCGGCACAAAATCAACCAAGTTCACCTGTGTGAAATCGGGCAAGAAGCTGGTTTGGAACAAGGGCGTTGTCACAATTGCTAAGCCTGCGCCGGCGCCTAAGCCGACCGTTGAACCCACTGCTACTCCCACTCCGACACCAACTCCCACGGCGATGCCCTTTGACCCATCCAAGCCAAAGCAAGGCGATCCTTGCCCTCGAAACTCGGGCGATGTGATTGGCTACAACAACGACAAAGTGCTTGTTTGGATGATGTGTAACAACTGGGACGACCGGTATTTTCCTCGCGAAAACGGTGGCTACATCGACCAACTTACCGGCCGTCCAGGAATCGACCCAGTCACCCCAACTAAGACTTTCTTCAGCAATAATTTCGGGCTTTATATTTACAGCAAGGGCGACCTGGGCTCACCTACCGGAGCAATTACTGAAGCCTCGCTGCTTTCAAATCTCGACCTTTGCCGAATTCAACAAGGCGACCCGAACCTGCGGAACTTTTCATCTGGTTTCCCGATGAAGCCCGAACGCATGAACCTGATTAACTCACCCACAGTTCAATTTTTAGCCATCGACTTCTTGGGTCACAGGGCAACCACCAAACCTGCAGATGACTACAAAGATGTCACCGACACACTTCAAGCGTTTTACGGGGCGATGGGCACCAAATCGGTAAAAATCGACTTTAGGTTGCCTGCTGACTATGCCGATCTTCCGAAAACTGTTGAAGAGTATGGTTTGGACGGCGATTTCAAATCAGGAGGATTCAATCAGCAAAAGTCCGCCAAATATTGGTCTTACGTTCGTGCTGTGATTGCGGCGGTGGATAAAGATATCGATTTCACCGGAGTTGAAACCATCGTCATCGCCACTCCACCAGACATTAAGGACAGCCAGATCGGAATATTTGTCGCGGAGGCTGCAATTCCAGGAAATGGATTCGCTACGAATGAAGGAACAGTTCAAAATGTTCTTATCCGGGGAGGTGACGAGGTTCGGGATTTGGACAACTGGACTCACGAGTTTGGTCACATGCTTGGTATGACAGACCTTAGAAATACACTCAGCCTCAGCGATCAAAAGTCTGGAGGCCTAGGCTATTTCGACTTAATGGCTAACCCCAATTTGCCTGAGCTATTGGTCTGGCAGCGATTCCTGTTAGGTATTTTGAACGATGATCAGATCCGTTGCGTTACGGATCAGTCGAGCACTTCCCACTGGTTGAGCCCGGTTGAGGAAATTACTACCAAACCTAAAGGTGTGGTGATTCCGCTAACCTCCACGACAGCGCTCATAGTTGAATCTCGCCGCAGGCTTGGCTTTGACCTAAACATGGGTAGTGAGACTGAAGGTGCGATGGTCTACAAGCTTGACACCAAGGTGCCCTATCGTCTGTCACCTATCAAGATCATCTACCCAGCTCGCTCGGTTGATCGTGACTGGGAGACCGACGCAACCCTTCGCCTCGGCGAGTCAGTGACAAGTGACGGCTGGAAGATTACCGTTACAGAGACAGGCAAGTTTGGAGATGTCGTAAAGGTCGAAAAGGTTGGTTAGCAAGTGCGCAAACTATTAGTAACGGCAGTAATCGGTTCGCTTATGGTTGCGGGGTTTACCGCTCCGGCTCAGGCTGCCGCACCTAAGGCTGGTGCTGCTTGTGCCAAGGCTGGCATCACCCAGGTGGTTAAGGCCGGCGCCAAATCGACCAAGTTCACCTGTGTGAAATCGGGCAAGAAGCTGGTTTGGAACAAGGGTGTTGTAACCATTGCCAAGCCAGCCCCGGCTCCGAAGCCAGTTGCATCGGGTGAGCCAAACCCGTCGACCCCAACTCCAAGCCCAACTGCCGACCC
>CAZGZW010000045.1:0-2212 GCA_964530255.1 uncultured Rhodoluna sp. | reverse complement strand
TGCCCCGAAGGTCGTTAGTGAAACTGATTTCGATGATCACATTAGTGAGCAACAGAATCGCGGCAACGAACAAAGGCGCGATTCCGGCACTCTTTTCAATTGCAACTTGGCCTGTGATCGTGCTTTTTGAAGCGCTCCCACTTGAAGCGGAAATTTCTCGATTTATCTTTCGAGCCTTCATATGTATCCAAGCGCCACCAAACAGAGCAAAAACTCCAATGGCTCCAGCCAACCCCATCATCAGTGCGGGGATTGCGAGTGGAATCATGATTACGGCTCCAGTGGTGACGACCGCGCCGGCGTTGGTTTGAAAATTCCAAAGGCGCGCATAAACAATCTGTGCCTGCTCAAGGTCTTGGTCGACTAATTCGACTAGTGACTTGGCCTTTTTATGTGCCCAGCTCATGCCCCAAACTGCCAGCAGCCCGGTGAAAAAAGTGATGAATGCAACCGCTGGCAGTGCGCCACCAAAGGCAAGGCAAGCGGATTGGGGAGCGAAGAGATTGCAGCTTTGCAGCAGGATTGCGAGAACGCTGGTTCCGACCGTGATCCAGGCCATCTTGAGCGCGAGACCATAAAGTTTGACTAGTTGCCCGATTTGCTCTGATTTCATTTCGCCCCTTTCGCATAAAGCGCGTATGAAAAAACCCCACATGTCGTGAGAACCTGTGGGGTTTTAGTGCGCTTGGAGGGACTCGAACCCCCAACCTTCTGATCCGTAGTTATGTTGCAATACCTCTATATGGAGCCTGAGTGGCAATGTACCCCAGTATTTTATTAGTCAAGCCACCCTTTGCAGATATGCCCAATTCCGCCCGTTTCCGTCCATTGAACGGAAAATAAACGGAATGTTGATCAACCTCAAGACTCTTAAGCAGATTCTGGTTCCGAGATAAATTTCAAAAAATCTGCGCCGTATTTCGTGGTGCTCGGTTCCGCAATAGACGCGGCAGTCGTCATGGCGCCAAGAGAGGAACTTCCGATTAATCCGCGCTGCTGTAGGTCCAGAGACAGTTGGTTGGTGAATTCCTGACCCCAACTTGGCATAGCGGCAGACACTAGTTGCGTTTTTGCCCCCATATATATGTTTGGCCATTCAATGCCGTTATTGGCGAAAAACTCACGTGGGTCGTTCAATAGCGTCAGTAGCTGCAGGTGAGAGGGCGTGAGTTCTTCCACATACCTAACGAATATTAACTGCAGATCAACGGGCTCGGTTGAGACCCAGGAATTTAGGATGGCGTTTCGAAGCGCTTCAAACTTTGAATCTGAAGTGGTTCGCTCGCATGTTTTCACAGCATCCAACAGTACGGTCATGAAAGTTTCGTTTTCACTCAGAGAACCCTTTGTAAGAGAATTTTCAAAACTCTCCAGGGTTGCGAGGCGTGTAAATACTTCGTCAAACATCGTCTGAATTCTGCGCGTTGATGCCCGTTCAAAAAACTCACCAAGTGCAACACCTAGAGGGCCACCGAGGTACGGCAAAAGCGACGCAAAACCTAAAGCGGTCAGCCGCAAGGATTTTTGAAGTTTTCCTTCATCTAAAGCGCCTTGAGTTTCTGGCATTCAGTTTCTCGCTTTCCCCTAGCACCATGCTTCTTTCGACTATTTTGCTCCTGCAAGATTCTTGATGTGACTTCGAACACGAGCGGCAAACTTTGGACACCCACTTTTTCGAAGTGCCGATTCCAGGCTCATGCCTCGACTAACATTGCCGTCAGTACGTCGCTTAACCCAATAAGCAGATTGTTGCTTTGTAACGCTTGACACAAATTGACTAGCCGAGTCGTCAAGGAGAATTAAGAACTCATCAGGTGAAAGGATTTCGTAAGCGAGCTCATCCTTTTGCTCGTCGGGCAAATCTAGAAACCCTCTATCTTGGGTAACAAGTATGTGACAGCCTGAAGCGAGAGCTGCTGAGTGAATATGCAGATCGTACCTGTCTAGAAAAGGCCCGCTGACCTTTCCGGGATAATCCTCAATAACGTCATCACAAAACTCAGCTGTCTTTTTGCGAATGTTGGTCACTGCACGGCCCGAGACTTCAGGGTTTCGCTTTCTGTATGTGTACTGGGCTTCAACTAACGCGTCTTCGGAAGTTATCAATGTGAACATGTTCCCACCCGTTTCCATGCGTAGCATGAAAAACCAGTCTCGCAGCGTCTTCGAGAACAGGATGTTTGCGTCAAGAAAAACCCTTTGTACTTCCATC
>CAZGZW010000044.1:0-2457 GCA_964530255.1 uncultured Rhodoluna sp. | reverse complement strand
CTCCCGAAGCACCGAAGTATCTTTCGGGGAAGCGTGAGGGTGACAGTCCTTGGCACGACCAGCGACTCGCGGTTGCGTCCCAAGTGCAGGTATCCCAGACATCTGGCTTAACCACGGTCGAATCGGTAGTACTCATCTGCAGAACAGCTTGGATCTGTGCCGGAGTTAGTCGGGGGGCTGCTTCTTTGATCAGTGCAACCACACCTGCGACCACGGGAGCGGCGGCGGATGTGCCGCCAAAGTCGGCATTAGGGCCCCAAGGATACGTTGTGGCAACCCCTGTGCCAGGAGCCATGATGTCCACGTGGGCGTTGTAGTTCGAGTACACAGCTCTCTTGCGCAGGTTATCCACCGAACCAACCGAGATTAGGCCGTCCTGCGCGTAAGCGGCTGGAAAACCGACGGACTTCGAGCCTTGGGTGCAGTTTCGCTGGCGAACACCGTCCCAGTTCTCCGAGACCGCTTGGCAAGCAGAGTTTCCAGCCGCGGCCACAACCACGATGCCAGCGTTCACGGCATCGCGAATTAGCGCGGCAAAGGCAGCATCGGGTGATCCGCCGCCGATACTCATGTTTACAACGTCCGCCCCGTTGTCTATCGCCCACTTCAAACCCAGGTTCATGGCCTCGGTGCGGCAATTCGATTGAGTGCAAACCTTCACATTGAGAATCTCGACATCGGGGGCGATGCCGCCGATACCCGCTTCGGCATAGGTCTCGGCTGCAACTATTCCCGCGGTGGCCGTGCCGTGTTCTTGGGTTCCGTTGAAAGACTGAACCGCGTTGAAGCTACCAACAACTTTTCCTGTGATTCCGAGCGCTCGCGGGTCGATTCCGTTGTCCAAGATGGCCACTCGAACACCAGCGCCTGTGTAGCCGAGGGCTTGCGCGTCATCGGCCCGAATCATGTCGTAAGCCCAACCACCAGGGGCTCTCTGGGCTACGGCTGGCACGGCCGCCAATCCAGCAATGACAAGCCCCGCCGTCAAGAGAGAGGACCCTAAACGAAACACGCGATTCATCAAGCCCTCCTCCTGTTTTGACTTTAGGTGAGAAACCACGTCTCACCTAGTGAATATGCTCCGGAGCGAACAAATCCAGCGGCTTGCTCGCTACACTTAAACGGTAGTCAACTCTGATTTAGGGATCCCAAACATGTTTCGTAAAGCAACGTCGCTAGTAGCGCTCTTCGCGCTCGCATTCTCGGCTCTAGTCGCAACTCCAACTGCAGCTTCGGCAGCTGGCTCGTCCGATGCCACACTTTCGGGCCTCCAGGTGCTAACGAACACTGGTAACGGCTGGTACCGCACCGAGGGCACCAGAATGACCCCGAGCTTCAGCCCAGAGCAGACCTACTACTACGCATTCAGCGGTTTCCGCGCGGTTGACTTCTACGCAACCCCAACAGACTCGGGTGCCACCGTAAAGATCACCGGTGGTGACAAAACCAACGAGGTTATGGTAAGCGGAGTCGAAACAACCCTAAGTTTTGAAGCTCGTGCAGAAAACATGGTCAACATTGTGGTTACCGCCGCAGACGGTGTGACAACAAAGACCTACAAAGTTAACATGTCGAACACGATCATGCCTCAGCCGAAGTTGGTGAGCCTGTCTCCTGCCAAGTTCTCAACGGCCGGCGGTGACTACGGAGTCGCTTACGTCAAGAACATGCTCAACGGCAATGGCTGCTCCAGCGCAGTCCGTTACTACTACAAGTACACCGACACCGACGGCACCGTTCGAACCGACAGCGCCTACATCCAAGACCAGGGTGCTTCAAACCCAGATGCCAACGGTGTCTCGACAATTCAGCTTCGAGGCGATGGCCTTTACAACGCTTTCCGTAAAGACGCGACCGTGGCCGACCTAAGGCTCGAAAGCTACTGCTCCTACTCAGAGGAACTTGTTGGCACCTGGGGTGAGGCTTTGGCAAGAACTTACGAGCCGAACGCAATTACCTTCTACAACCCATCTGTTACTTCGGTGACCATGCCAGACACCATCTCCCCACTGACACAGATCCGCGTCAAGGGCCCTGGCATGACCGAGAACGGCTACTTTGAGTGGTATCTAGAGAACCCTGCGACCGGAAACAAGCTTTGGTTTAGTGACCGCTTTGTGAGCAACGACGAAACCATCCTTCATATTCCGGCTTGGGATCGCGCCGAAGAGTGGCTCACGGCAAAGACACTCAAGTTCGTAATCAAGCACTACAACTATGACGACGACGACGAGTACGTAGTCCTTTACTCAAAGGACGTCAAATACGCCCCTCTAAAGCCATCCCGCCTGGCCATGTCTCCGGCCAAGGGCAGCATCGCTGGCGGCAACACGGTGAAGATGTCTGGCACCTACCTTTGCGCCTGGGACTGGGAATTCAACCCGGTGGTAACCATTGGTGGACGTGAAGCAACCAACGTGAACGTAACCAACTGTGGCTACCAAAACTCGACCAACG
>CAZGZW010000043.1:0-2511 GCA_964530255.1 uncultured Rhodoluna sp. | reverse complement strand
ATGAACTGGTTGTAGCCGTCGAAACGCTTGAACCGGTAATCGTGATTGGTGCAGTCGCCGCCGTCGTCGTGAGCGCACCGGTAACGGTAGCCGAGCCAGAGCCGGTGATCGCAATACCTGAGTGGCCCGAGACCGCTGCGAAGCTCATCGCTGCACCGGTGGCAGTGACGGTTGAACCAGTTCCGCTGGCGTTAACAGTGCCCGATGATGTCACGTTTCCGGAACCCGTAAGAGTTACATTGCCGGTTGCGCTAATCGCTGCCGTAGAAAGCGTGGTGCCCGTGATCAATACGTTCGAAGTAGCGCCCGTGGTGGAAAGAGTGCCTGAGTTAGTGACCGTACCGGTTGCCTGAATTGTGATGTCATCGTTCGCGGCCGTAGTTGTCAGGGCGTTGTCGGTGGATACGTTGCTGCCGTAAATCGAGATGGGGCCGGCGACGGTCACGATCGACTGCAACCTGATCGGTTTGTTCGACTGAGTTTCGGCGGTGCCTGATTTACCTAGCTGGAAACCAGAAACGGTTGACGCAAATGAGAAGTTTGCGAAGTCGAAGCCGTTCACTGTGGATTGGTCGAACGACTGCTCGATTGGCAAAATCTTCACTTCGTTCGTCGTGTTGAAAATCACTCCGACGATCGAGTACTGAACCCACATGCGGTCGGTGTTGATGGTGATCGGCGAAGTGGACGTCGCGAAGTTGGTAACGGTTCCGGCCTGGTTGGTGTAGCTGTAGGCAGGGAAGCCACCGAGGCGAAGCGTGTTGGATCCGTTGCCGTACTTACCAACTGCGAGACCAGCGGACGAGTCGCCAACTGCGGTTGGCGTCGACCCGTTCAATGTGATTGGCCCACTGGTGGCCAGAACGTCGGTGAAGTTTAGGTCGAGTCCGTCATTGCTCGAGTGGCCAGCCTTGTTGGCTCCGTAACCGGTGAGGGTTACTCCACCTCCCGTGCCAGTTGCCATTACGCGGAAGCCCTGCCAGGCGGAGGTGCCCTGGTTTGCCGAGTAGTTCCAAGAGACGATGCCGCGGTTGCATGTTCCCGTGGATTCTGAAGCGTCGCCGAGCATTCGGATGGCGTTTGGTGACGTGCTCGCCGAAGTCCAGACGTCCGGACCTACAGTGCCAGCCCCTACCGCGTTCGTGTAAATACCGTGCGAACCACAGGCGGTTCCGTTGGCCTTACCAACCGCGTAGAGCAAGCCGGTGCCGGAGTCAACGGTGCCGTTGAAAGACTGAATGCCAGTTTCTTGAACAGCTGGATTCACGCGGCTCGAACCCCAACCAGCCATCCAAATGTCGCCACCCGCGGAGTAGATCAGGTGCGAACCAGAAATGTAGATTCCGTTTGAACCTGTCGAATCTGCGCCAGTAGTGGTGCCCTTGGCATAGCCATCTGGGACGCCGTCTCCAGCGGTTCGAGTCAGGTAACCGCCCGCAGTGGTTAGGCCCGAGTCGGCACCGCCGTCGTCAAGACCACCGCCGAGGCTGATGTTGCCGCCCTGGCTTCTAATAGTGGTTGAGGTGGCGAGGTAAATGTTTCCGCCGTTGGATGCCGTGCCGGCAACCTTGTCGGAGTCAGACCAAATCGTGATCGGGCCATTGTTGGTCTGAATGGTTCCCGCCGTGGTCACCGAGGTGGTCACGTTTTGGGTCGCCTTCAGCAGTAGCTTGGACGACGCTGTCGAAACGGTGAGGTTGCCGTTCACGGTTACCCACTGACCGACAACTTCTGTTGGCGAAGGAATCGAGATTCCGCCACCAACGTTGACGGTTCCGGTGTCACCCTCTTTACCGAAACGAACTAGCGACGGGTTAGAGGTCACGAACGAAATGTCACTGTCGAAGTTCGGGGTTGCTGCCCAAGCGGAACCGTAAGGTTCAAAGACAACCTTGCCAGTTACGTTGAACTTCGGGGTGAACCAGTCGTTGATAGCGTCGGCCTGGAACAGCACGCCACCGCCCGAAGTGTTGGTGAACGTGGTGCCGACGTTGCCGCCGAACAGGTTCGAAACCAGGTTGGTCGAACGCGCCAGGAACCTAATCGAATCGTCGGCAGTGTTCGTTGACTTGTAGTTTGTGGTACCACCCCAGGCGTTGAACTCCATGGTTCCGCCGATGCTAGAACCCGCATACCAGGCGTCAAACAGGATCTTGCCTGCACCGGAATCGACGGTTAGACCACCGGGTGATGTAATGGCAGCTGCCCAAACGGTCAATGCACCGGTGTTGGTTTTTCCGCGAACGGTGATGTTTCCGCCGGCAGAGAAGAGCTGGGTTGAGCCGTTGTTGATCGACGAGGTTCCGAGGTAAACACCACCGTTGTAGCGGTCGGCCGCTCCGGTGCCCGATGCCGTGCCCGACTCGTTGTCGGTGGTTGATCCGGTTGCGTAGGAGCCAGGGCGGTAGAGGTAGTCACTTAGCGTGGTGTCTGTTTCGACGGCGCCACCACCGAGGACGATGTCGCCACCGCCGGTAGTAGCTGAGCCGTTGCAGAGACCGACGTTTACGG
>CAZGZW010000042.1:0-2622 GCA_964530255.1 uncultured Rhodoluna sp. | reverse complement strand
ACAAAGAAGGCGTGTGGCGCTGCCGCACCACCTTCAACTGCACCGAGGCTTGCCCCCGCGGCATTGAGATCACCAAGGCTATCGCCGAAGTCAAGCAGGCAATTCTGCGAGGCAAGGCGTAACCACTGGGTTTGGGAACAGAAGCGACAATCGAAAGGTTGTCGCTTCTGTCTATATGAAGGGGTTAATCATGATCTCAAGACGAGAACTGCTCAGACTTAGCTCAATTGCTCTGGCTACCGCAGGTTTTTCTAGCCTCGGTCAGCGGGCGGCAAACGCCGCAAAGACCTATGCCGTGGGTAAAGCCAGCACCGTTCCGGTAAAGGGAGGCAAAACCTTTTCAGTTGCCGGTAGGAGTATCTTGATCACTCAGCCGAGCAAAGGAAAGTACCGGGCATTTGTTGCTCAATGCACCCATGCCGGCGCTCGACTTGATGGATCAAGAAACCTTCGCAATAACGTGATTACCTGCCCCAGCCACGGTGCAAAATTTAGCGCAGACACCGGTGCCGCAACTTCAGGGCCTGCCTCGAGCGCTCTTGGAAAAGTAAAAGTTTCGGTATCCGCCGGCAATCTCAAAGTGACCTTCTAGAATTCTCGAATGACCCGAATCGTAACTGTAAACGTAAACGGCGTTCGTGCCGCATTTCGCAAAGGTATGGGCGACTGGTTGGCCGAGGCCGACGCCGACATTTTGGCTCTTCAAGAGGTTCGTGCCGCAGACTCAGACCTGAATGAGCTGTTTTCGGCACACGGTGGCCTAGCCGCCGATGGCGGAAAATGGCACCTGCTGCACGATGTGGCAACCGCCAAGGGCCGAGCTGGTGTCGCCCTGGTGAGCCGAATTGCACCTGAGACGCACCGGGTTGATCTGGGTCCGATCGAATTTGATTCTGCCGGGCGTTGGATCGAGGCCGACTACAAAATCAATGGTGAAAAACTCACGGTAGTCAGCACCTATGTCCATTCAGGTGAAGCCGATACCCCCAAGCAGGTTGAAAAATACAAGTTTCTTGAGGCCATGCAAACTCGAATGGCTGAACTCATCGAGTCGGGGGCGAAGGTCTTAGTGACCGGCGACCTGAACGTTGGTCACACCGAGCTAGACATTAAGAATTGGAAGGGCAATCTCAAAAACGCAGGGTTTCTTCCTGAAGAGCGTGCCTATTTCGACACTTTCATGAACTCACAGGGGTGGGTAGATATCGGGCGGGTAACGCATCCTGATGTTCCTGGCCCATACACCTGGTGGTCATTTCGCGGTCAAGCCTTCGACACCGACGCGGGTTGGCGCATCGACTATCACCTAGCCACACCTGCACTTGCCGAGACTGCGAGCAACTATCGCGTGCATCGAGCAGACAGTTATGACACCAGGTGGAGCGACCACTCTCCAGTCTCGGTTGACTACTCCATCTAAACTTGAGGTTATGACCAAACCAAACCTTCTCAGCGGCATGCAGCCGTCTGCAGGCTCTCTGCACCTCGGCAACTATCTGGGAGCATTGGTCAACTGGGCGAAAATGCAAGAAGACTACAACGCCTACTACTGCGTGGTCGATTTGCATGCCATTACGGTGCCGCAAGACCCCGCTCAACTGCGCCAAAACACCCGCATCACTGCAGCCCAATACATCGCAGCTGGCATCGATACCGATAAGTCGGCTTTGTTTGTGCAGTCTCACGTTCCGGCACACGCTCAGCTGGCCTGGGTTCTAATGACACTGACTGGGTTTGGCGAGGCTGGTCGCATGACCCAATTCAAAGACAAAACGCAAAAGGGCGGCACTGAGGCAGCCTCGGTCGGGCTATTTACCTATCCGGTATTGCAGGCGGCTGACATTTTGCTTTACCAACCGAAGGCTGTTCCAGTCGGTGAAGACCAGCGCCAACACATTGAACTAACTCGGGATCTCGCTATGCGGTTCAATTCCCGATTTGGTGAAACTTTTGTAATTCCCGAGGGCGTAATTCTGAAAGAAACCGCCAAGATTTATGATCTGCAAAACCCCGAGGCCAAAATGTCGAAATCTGGCGACCCCAAGGGCTTGGTCAACATCATGGATGAATCCTCGGTGATAACTAAAAAAATCAAGAGTGCGGTTACCGACACCGATGGGGAGATTAGATTCGACCGAGAAAACAAGCCGGGCGTATCGAACCTACTGGGCATTTACTCTGCAATCAGCGGGGCTAAAATTTCGGATCTCGAAGCTAAATTCGCCGGTCAGGGTTACGGTGCTTTGAAAACTGAATTAGCAGAATTAGTGGTCGAGCACATTGCTCCGATTCGCGATCGTGCCAACGAATTGCTCAATGATCCTGCTGAACTGGATCGCCTGCTGGCCAAAGGCGCGGCACGGGCAAACCAGCTGGCCGAAGAAACTCTGGCCACGGTCTACCAAAAAATCGGATTTATCCCAGCTGCCTAAGCATCGCTTTAGCGGATGTTCGCTACAGAGGGCAATCGAGGAAGCCGCAGCCTCGGTTTCGGGTTAGGCTAAAGGTAAGTTCTTCGGGGTCAGTGAAAATCTGAACCGGCGGTTAAAGTCCGCGACCCGACGAGGCGGCTATTCAATTAGTAAGCGGAGTGCCCTTGGGTACAAAGTGTCTCGGCGGTTG
>CAZGZW010000041.1:0-2801 GCA_964530255.1 uncultured Rhodoluna sp. | reverse complement strand
GCGGTTTCTTGGGTCGTGACGCGAATTACTCATAAAAATAGAGTATCCAGCGAAGCAAAGAATGCCCCGACAATCGGGGCATTCTTTGACAATCCAGGAAAGGAGGGGTCTGGATTATGGGCGACTCGGCTTAACTGGCTTGGTTGGCTTCACCGGAGCCGCCGGCTTTACTGGAGCAGCACCAAGAGCGGTTAGTGCCGCGGTTCGTGCCGCAGTTGCGTTTGTGCGAGCTTGTTCGAAAGCAGACTTTGCAGCCAGCTTTTGTTCTGCGGTAACTTCGCCCGCCACAGCCTGATCGAAGGTTGCCTTCGCAGCCTGCATAGCAGAGCTGAAGGTCTGTCCAATTACTTTCTTGGCAGATGCGTAGGCAGTTAGTGCTGGCTTTAGTTCATCCATTGCTAGCTTGTGCGCTGCCTTCTGTGCTGCGTACTCTTGCTTTGATGCCTTGAATGCTGCGATTGCAACCTGGTAATCAGCTTTGGCTGCCTTGTAGGCGTCGATTGCTGCCTTATCTTTCTTTGCAACCGGAGCAGGAGTTTCCGATGTTGATGGTGCATCTACGGCGTATGCGCCGCTAACACCAGTTAGGACTAGAGCAAGACCAAGAGTTGCAGCTGCAGCACTCTTGCTAATTTTGCGAATCATGTTTTCTTCCTTTACTTTCAGCCAGTACTAGAAATAGTGGCAAGCAAATCTGTTAAGTTTCTGTCAAAACCCATGAGCAATTCAATCAACTGGGCGCACAGAAAATTTTGTTTCTACGATAGAGGAATGGAAATTGCAAAGATCCTGGTAGTAGACGATGAGACTTCAGTGCGAGAGATGGTTTCCGACGCACTGTCTCTTGCCGGCTATAAAACAAGGACAGCAATAGATGGTTTTGATGCTACCCAGATTCTGAAATCTGAGGAATTCCAGCTATTAGTTACTGATGTGAATATGCCGAAAATCGATGGTTACGAACTCGTTGAGCGCCTTCGGGCCAAGGGTAATCAGATACCGGTGGTTTTTCTTACTGCGCGCTCAGAGAAACCTGACATCGCCCGAGGTTTTCGCACTGGGGCAGACGACTACATTTCTAAACCGTTTGGGATTGAGGAATTGACTCTTAGGGTCGGGGCGATTTTGCGTCGCACATTACCCCTCGAAACGATTGAAACCGTCTTAGTCTGCGGACTCGTACGCCTTGATTTCGACACCCATGAAGTAACTGTTGACGGAAACCAGGTTATCCTCTCACCAACAGAATTCAGGTTGCTGGCCTACCTGATGGAAAATAAAAATAAAGTGCTAACCAAACATGCGCTTCTCGATGAGATATGGGGAATGGGTTTCACCGAGACTGCAACCGTCGTGGATACATTCATTTCGTACCTAAGGAAGAAGATCCACATCGCTGGATTTGAAGGCATCAAAACAGTTCGAGGAATTGGCTTTCAGATTGTAGATAAATAATGCGAATTAGAACTAAGGTCACACTGGCCACAGTCGGTGTCGCAACTATAAGTTCATTCGCCGTGGGCGCTGCGGTACTGGGCATCAGTTACAGCAGTGGCATCAAGCAAATTCAACAGGAACTGGCCGGCGCTATCTCGTTTGTCGAAACTAGCCAGGATGATGCGGTTACCTCGGCACTTTTGGCAGTCGGAGGCAGGGAAATTACGCTCGCCTTTGTCGAGTCAGATGGATCAACCACGATTCTCCAAGACTCTGCTGGCGAATTGACCGATGCTCATCTCGAGAAGAAAATAATGGGACTCGCAGATGGCGAAAAATTAGTTTTTGCTGCTTCTTCAAAATCCGTATTTGACTCAACAATTAACTCCCTGATGTTGACCCTAGCTCTTTCATCATTGGCCGCGGCGCTTGGAATTCTAATCTCTTGGCTTACCCTCAAAACTGACCTGAAGAACCTGAGGTCATTAACAAGGGATGCCCAGAGAATTGCAGCACGTGACTTGGCAGAACTTGCACAACTAAAAGGAAGTAGCGAGATTCAAAATCTATCTGCAGCACTAGCGCAACTCATTGATCAACTTCAGGTCTCAAATTTGCAGATGCAAGAATTTCTTGGCGATGCGTCCCACGAATTGCGCACTCCACTTACTGTTATCCGTGGTTACCTGGAAATGCTGCAGACAAGTAAAGAAATTACTAGCCCGCAGGCCGAGCGAGCTATCGAAAGAGCCCACAAAGAGGCCCTACGGATGCAAGCGATTATCTCTGACATTTTGCTCCTAGCAGAGCTTGGCGAAGAGCGTGAACCTGCGTTTGCCCCGATGAACTTTGAACAGGCTTTAGCACCCACTCTTACCGATATTCGGGCACAGAATTCCGAACGCCGAGTCGAAGTAATTTCAAATCAACAAAATCCCTTCATCGGGTCCTCTGAATTATTCGAAAGATTCTTTCAAAACGCCTTTTCAAACATCGAACGATACACCCCTGCCGACGCTGACGTAAAAGTGAATGTAGTTCAGTCTCCAGCGGGTTTTGAATTGAACATCGATGACGCCGGGCCGGGGCTTGCAGGGCTTGGCGCCGGCCAGCAAATCACTGCCTTCAAGAGATTCGATGAATCTCGTTCAAGAGAAGTAGGTGGCTCCGGTCTAGGCCTCAGCATCATGGCGAAGATTGTGGAAAAGCACGGAGGTGAAATGCGCCTTTCGCGCAGCAGCCTCGGGGGCTTGCGAATATCGGTTTTTCTTCCGATTTAAAGATTTTTAAGCATGCGGGTATTGCCAAGGGTGTTTTGCTTAACCCGGGCTAGATCCAAGAACTCTGCAACACCGTCGTCGTGG
>CAZGZW010000040.1:1018-2941 GCA_964530255.1 uncultured Rhodoluna sp. | reverse complement strand
GCCCTAACTCTGATTCGTGCACGACTGACAATTACTGTGTAGCTATATTTTCGACGACGACGACGACCGGAACTTGGACAGTTCCTGCGAACGTAAATGACCTTGATTTTCTTGTAGTCGGTGGTGGCGGTGGCGGAACTAGAGGGCGTTGTAGTTACTCTTGGGGGCCTGGTGGTGGCGGTGGCGGAGTAGCCGAGTTGCTAAACTCACAGGTTACTCCTGGCTCTAGTGTTACGGTGCAAGTAGGTGCGGGTGGACTGGGTTCGGGAAACTGTAACACAACGACCCAAGGAACTACGGGCGGCACAAGCTCTCTCACCGTAACTGCCAATTCCATTGCCGTAACTGCCAATGGTGGCACATCTCCATACAACGGATCCAGTATGACTTCAGCACCTGGTGGTGTGTCGGGCAGCGTCGTGGTCAACGGCGTTACTACTGCGGGTAAAAATGGAGGAACAGTAACCTTCGATAATTCGGGTGACTGTACTTCATACGCTTGTAACGCCGGCGGCGGTGGAGGTGCTGGGGCTGCTGGTAGTGGCATGAATGCTGGCACCGGCATTCTTTCAACACTCACCAATACTCGATTTGGTGGAGGTGGTGCAGGTCGAAACAACACCATTTACGGCACCGCGGACTCTAATGCCGGACCAAACAATGGTCAGTGCTCGGGTGCCAACAACTCTGGTACAGGTGGTGCAGACTGTGGAAGCTACGCAGGAAATGGCGGCTCAGGTTACGTCTACATACGGTATCTGGCTGGTCCAACATCCACGACAAACGGCAATCAAACAATTTCGACGGGCCAAGCTGCAACGTTTACAGTTTCACCGACTAAAGCTTCGAACTTAACAACTGCATCTTTCACCTACCAATGGCAAAAGAGCACTAACGGTGGCAGTACTTGGGCGGATATCTCTGGAGCCACTTCAGCCTCCTATTCAACGGGTGTTCAATCGAACCGATCAAATAATGGAGCACAATACCGGGCCAAAATCACGCAGACTGGTTCAACTGGATCAGCCACACCAACGAGCTTTAGCTACAGCAGTCCAGCTTCCTTGAGTATCGCAGCCAATCTCGTTCTGGGATACAACTTCAGTGACGTCAACTCATACGATTCGTCGGGGACGACCGTAAGTGATATTTCAAGTGGTGGAGTTTACGACGGCACTGTTACAGCTGGCAGCAACAACCAAGTAACGGGATTTAGCGCGTCAGAGGGAGCAATCACTTTCTCGGGTGGAGCTGCTAAGTCAGGCCCGTTTGTGGCTTTGGCAAGCGTGACAACGGATCAATTTACCTCCGGCATGACATTTGATTTCGAAGCAGATTTTGGCGCCAGCGTGGGAAGCGGCTGGGAATCGTTGATCAGGTTTACCGAAACCTCTTCGAACTCTAACGAGATATACATCGGACGGTATGGTACCGATGGCAGGATCATCATGGAGAACGGGTCTCAATTTTGCTACGCAGATGGATTAACTGCAGGCATGAATCGTTGGACTTTTTCCATGGACGGAACTAGTTGCAAAATTTTCAAAAACGGTTCCACGACCAACATAGCAATTGCCGGCAACGGTGCTCAGATGACGAGGTTGCCAGTAAACGGCGTAACTTGGAACTCAAATTCGATCGGCATTAGAAATGATCCCAGCCCAACATTCGAGGGCAGCGTTCGTTCAATTAGAGTTTTTGCAGGTGCGATGACACCTGCCGAAGTCGGCGGTTTCACATACAAGACAGTCACCTACGATTCGAACGGGCAAGGCTCAGCCAGCACCACTGCACTAACGTCGGGATCCTTGAAAACTCCTTCCGCTCTTGCTCGCGTTGGTTACGATTTCGGTGGCTGGAACACCCTGCCTGGTGGCGGTGGCACAAATTACTCGGCTGGCGCAACTTTCACCCCAACTGCTG
>CAZGZW010000040.1:0-1008 GCA_964530255.1 uncultured Rhodoluna sp. | reverse complement strand
ACGGTCACTTACGACTACAACGGGGCAACGAACAACAACTTGACGGTGAGCAACTCCTATACAACCGGTGGATCTGTAATCGTTTTGCCTAACCCAAACAAATACGGTTTTGTATTTTCAGGCTGGTATAAAGATGCGGCCTTCACCAATTACCTAAACACCGGCGGCACAAACTACGGCCCGTCAGACTCATCGACCTCGATCACACTTTATGCAAAGTGGACAGCTGTCAACCAAATCCTTAGCTACAGCGCAAGCGACATAAATTCGTATGAGAATTCTGTATCGACAACGGCAATAAACGACCTTTCATCAGGTGGGTTGAACGATGCCGTACTCAAGGCTGGCACTTCCGCGGTTCTTCCAAGCTACGACTCAGCAACAGGAAAGTGGGCTTTCGCAGGTGGAACGCACACAGCTGGTTCGTTTGCTGAGGTATCAAGCAGTATTAGCACTACTACCTTCCATGACAATGGAATCACAATCGATTTCGAAGCAGACTTTGGAGCAGATGACAACTTCTGGGAGCGCCTAATAGATTTTGGATCGGCTCTTCCACCCACTGTTAGCAATAATCTTTTCGTGAGTCGTTACGGCGTGACCGACGACTTGATCATGGATGTCATTAGTGGCAGCAATAGCCTCGGACAATGTAGAGCCATCGGCATCATCGATGAGCTCGCGGTAATGGCTCGTTACACTCTCACGCTCGACGGCAGCACCTGCCGAATATGGAAGAACGGCGTTGCTCAAACTGTCACGGTTTCAAGCGGAGGAAACTCGATGCTTCCTCCGAGTGGCGCTACCTGGACTTCAAATTTCATTGGCAAAAGCCACTGGACAGCCGATGACAACCTAGAGGGTTCAATCAAATCGCTGCGCATATTTTCGGGCGCACTAACGCCTGATCAGGTCGGCCCACTGACCTACAAAAACGTCACCTACGGTTTGAATGGTGGAACATCGGCGGCACCATCGGCTGGTTATACCTCGGGTGCTTTGCGCCTG
>CAZGZW010000039.1:0-3503 GCA_964530255.1 uncultured Rhodoluna sp. | reverse complement strand
GACGCCGCACCCTGATCTGCCCGCCGGAATACGCATACGGCCCAGAGGGTGGCGGGCACCACCTATCGGGTCGCACTCTGGTCTTTGTCATTGACCTTTTGGGCGTCGTCTAATTCAAGACGCTATGGCCGACATCCGCGGAACGCTCATCGGCATCTACAAGGCCGATGGTGGAATTGTTGGAGAGCTCACATACTTCTTCGGGCATCTCGTGGGCGCTCGGAGTTGCAGCCTTTGCGACATTTCGCACTCGCCGATCATGAAGAAGTCTTCATTCAAAGCACTCGAAAAGCATTTGCTTTTGGAGCACGGCGTTCGTGTACGGATGATTCACCTGAATGAGCGCAATGAACGCGAAAAGGCAGCCTCCGAGGGTAGAGCTCCATGCATTCTTTTGGAATACCCGGATGAGTCGATTTCGATGTTTATTGATTCGCGAGACCTTAAAGCGCTCTCCGGTAGTGTGAGTTCGCTCAAGAAACTGATTCTCTCGCGGCTCGATCTTTACCTGTAGCAACAGTTGAACCCCCGCCATCCGAAAATGACGGGGGTTTTGACTTGTAGGCCCCGTCGGGATCGAACCGACGACCCACGGATTAAAAGTCCGTTGCTCTAACCAACTGAGCTAGAGGCCCATTGCCCTAAAGCAACTTCCTTAGGATACCAAAAAAGCTTTAGTGCTTCTTGGTTCCTTTGCGACGCGGGGCAAGGATTACACCGAGTCCGAGAAGAGCAACTGCGATCGGCAGCACAGGCGACATGGTTCCACCGGTTTCGGCTAGAACTTCATCAACTGGTTCCCACTCTGCGTAGAGAACAGTTCCGGCAGGGAGCGCAGGGTTTTCACCTGGAGCGTAGCGGGTACCGGTTCCGTCAGCCTTGGTGTTCCAGCCAACGAACTTGAAGCCAGCGCGGGTCAGAAGACCAGTGTTGGGGTCGATCGTGATTGGCGAGTTAGCCGGGACGTTCGGTGGGGTGCTTCCGGAGGTTGCTCCGTTAGGTGAGTAAATCACCGCTGGGGTTTCCTCCCACTCTGCGAAGAGTGTGACGTTGGCAGCCAGGTTGTAGGTTGCTCCAGTGTTGTAGTGGGTGCCAGAGCCATCGGCCTGCGTGTTCCAACCCTTGAAAGTGAAGCCGGTCAGGCTAAGGTTTCCGGAGTTCGTGGCGAGGGTGACGTTGCCATTTCCAGTCTGAGCTGCTGGGACGCTTCCGGCAGCACCATTGGCATCGTAGGTCAGAGTGAACTGAGCCTGGCTTGCGGTCCACTTTGCGTAGAGGGTCACATTGGCGGTCAGGTTGTAGGTTGCACCGGTGTTGTAGTTGGTTCCATTGCCATCGGCCTGGGTGTTCCAGCCACCGAAGGTGTAACCAGAGCGGGCTAGGTTGCCCGAGTTGGCTGCCAGCGTGATGTTGCCGTTACCGGTCTGTGCTGTCGGAACCGTGCCAGTTCCGTTGTTGGCGTCGTAGGTGAGGGTGTAGTTCGTCACCTGCTGGCCGGTAACTGGGAAGGTGAACTCAACCTGCGGAGCCGGCGCGTAGGTGCCGTTGCCGGCCTGGTTGTTTCGGATGGTGCAGTTACCGGTGCCAACAAGGGTCACGACAAAACCGGAAACGGTGCAAACCGATGGGTTCAGCGAAATCATTGTCACGGGCAGGTTCGAAGTTGCTGTTGGAGCAAGAGTCACCGTGACCGGGGTGCCGGTGTAGGTCTTTGCGCCAGGGTTAGCCGCTGTGATGGTTTGCGGTGTCAGTGTGGAGATTGGGAAGGTTTGCGAAACTGGAGTAGCAGCACCGAAGCTGCTGTTACCAGCCTGAGTTGCAACAATCGTGCAGCTACCCGAGGCTACAGGGACTATGTCGGTACCGGACACAGTGCAAACACCTGGGGTGAGCGAGGTTAGGGTCACAGGCAGCCCTGAAGACGCGGTTGCGCCAGACGCAAAGGCGGGGTCGGTTGGAGCCTTAGTACCTGGGTTTGCGAATGTGATGGTTTGCGACTGAGCTGCGGCCAGGAGGCTCAGCGTGTTCGCGGCAGTCGAGTTTACGACGCCATCGGAAACCTTGAACTGGAGGCTGTCATTGACAGATCCTGTGAAGCGCAGGTTTCCGTTGCTGATGTCCGTTGTGGAGATTTCATCGTTTAGGGCGACGTTTACCCAGCTGCCGTTCACGAACTTCTGAAGCGATCCTGTGGTAGGTAGAGCGGTGATTTGAACCTTGATAAATGGGTTCGAGTCTGGGTCTTGGAAATCTCCGAAGTCTGCCAACTGGATGACGCTTGCTTCGCCGTTGGCGTAGTAACGAGTCTCATCGGTGCTGGTTGGGGGAAGGTTGCTCGGGTTAGCAACTGGTGCTGGCTGCGTGATTCCGAAAACCGCAGATAGCGGCTTGAACGCGATGCCGAAGTAGTTTGGGCTCGCTGGGCCGGTGGTGCCGAACTTGGCAGTGAACGTGGTTACAGAGTCGTATTTGACCTGGATGGCATCTTGAACTCGGTTCGAGTTTGACTGGCAGCTCGTTGCCAAGAAACGGGTGGTACCGACAGGAACGTTCGAGTCGGTTGCGTTGGTAACGACGTCGATCGCGGTGTTGGCATCGAGCGCGTAGCTCTGGAAGCTGGTGAAATCGGTGAACTGGCAGTAACCGCTAGAACCGTCGAGGTCGATTGAGGTGACGCTGACATTTTGAAGAACAATCGGGGTTCCGGTGCCTGGGCCGGTGTAGGTTCCAGCCTCGAAAAATTCGAACTTGAAGGCGATTGTTCCCAGGGCGGCATCAAGGTCACCGTTCACCTGAAAATAGTCGAGGTTGTTGCTCGCGCTACCGTTGTTGTCGTAGTTGGTAACAACGCCGTCAGTGAATTCGTTGGTGACAACAGCGTCGATGTTGATGCCAGCAAGAGGGGTGTCGGTGATGTTGGAGAACTTGACCACAGCGCCGTCATCCTCCGACGAAGCGCCCGAGATTAGAGTGCCGTTGTCGCTGAATTTGAAGTTGAAGGCTGCCTGAGAGGCGTCCACGCTGATTGCCTTCGCGCTCATCGAAGTAATCGAGAGGTTTCCTGCCACCAGAAGAGCTGCGACAAGAAAGGCAAAACCGAGTCTTAGTCGTGGTGTCTTGGCTACGTGTTTGCTCATAATGTTCGCCGTTCAGTACTTGAAAAATCGCAAGGTAAAGGCCGCGTTTGACCCTTCAATATTCTAGGGGTCAAAATGTTCGTTGAAACATACAGTTTTTGGCTCTGTCGGTTGGCTGTCTGGGCTTTTGGTAGTTGAATTGGGGCATGAGAAAAGTCGCCGCTGTCCTGATTGCTTTGCTTATTTGGAGCATCGGTTCTGTCGCCCCGTCGAGCGCGGCCACCGTGTCCACCGTGGTCATTCACTATCAGCCGGCCGCTGGCAACACCGACGCCTGGAACCTTTGGATCTGGGAGCCGGGGCAGACGGGTCGCACCGTTGAATTCACTGGCACAGATGCCTTCGGCAAGGTGGCGACAATCGAAT
>CAZGZW010000038.1:0-3639 GCA_964530255.1 uncultured Rhodoluna sp. | reverse complement strand
GAGCAAAACTTATTCTCGCCAAACCGGGTTCATACATGAACACCAGCGGTGGCCCGGTTTCTTCGCTGATGAAGTTCTATGACATCGCAATCGAAAATGTGATTGTGCTGCATGACGAGCTAGACATTCCAGCCGAAACCATTCGCCTCAAGCACGGTGGCGGTCACGGCGGTCACAACGGCTTGCGCGACATCATCGCTGCCTGTGGCTCAAACGAATTCACTAGAGTGCGCATCGGCATCGGTCGGCCACCTGGTCGCATGGACACCGCCGACTTTGTGCTCAAAGACTTTTCGTCTGCCGAACGCAAGGGTTTGCCGGTGACGCTCGAACTTGCTGCGGATGCCGTTGAGGCCGTCGTTGAGCTCGGTGTGGTTCTTGCCCAAACTCGAGTAAACGCACCCGCAGCGGAATAAGCCCCGCCGCTCGCAACTTAGACTTACCTTGTGAGCGATCAAAATCTCAAGGCCCTGTCGCGCCTTGTCGCGCTCGTTTCCGAGGGGTATCCCTTCGCCGCCGTTCAGGCAAAAATCAAATCTTCGAGGCTTGACCTCATCGCTCCGCAGGGTGCTCACGCCTCAGTTGTCGCGGTTCTTGACCAGTTTAGACATGCCGCTAACCTGTCTCGAGTTCAGTTGGTCGTCGTCAGCACAGGGCGAGAGTCTGAAGATTTAGCAGCCTCGCTTCGCTCTATGGTTGAGCATGCGGAGATTCTTGAATTTCCGTCTTGGGAGACGCTGCCTCACGAACGCCTTAGCCCAAGCCCAGAAACAGTTGGCAGAAGACTCAGGGTTCTGCATCGACTCAACGAGATCGAGGCTCTAGGCGGCAAGTTAGATCACCCGGTTTTCGTTATGGCTTCGGTGCGCGCTGTTCTTCAACCCGCCATTGCCGGCCTTGCCAACCACCCTCCGCTGACTCTGAATCGCGGCAGCGACTACTTACTTTTCGAGCTCTCGCTCAAGCTCGTTGAGATGGCTTATCACCGAGTCGATATGGTCACCAAGCGAGGCGAATTTGCCGTTCGCGGTGGCATTCTCGATATCTTCGCAACCACATCAGAGCACGCGATGCGCCTCGAATTTTTTGGCGATGAACTCGAAGAAATTCGAGAGTTTTCGGTTGCCGACCAGCGCTCGATCAACGACGTCGATGGCAAGCCAAAGAAAATCGACCGAATCGAAATTTACCCCGCTCGCGAAATCATCATCACGCCGAGCGTTGCCGGCCGAGCCCGAGAAATGGTTCACGAGTTTCCAAACATCTCGACGATGTTGGCCAAGATCGCCGAAGGCATCCCGGTTGATGGAATGGAGTCGCTTGCACCGGTTTTGGTTGATGCGATGGTGCCGTTCACTGACTATCTGCCAAAGAGCGCCCTGGTCACCCTCTTGTCGCCAGAGAAATCGGCTGCGCGCGCGGCAAGCCTGGTTGAAACCAACGAAGAGTTTTTGCACGCTGCCTGGGATGCAGCCACCGAGGGAGCGAATGCGCCAATTGATTTGAGCGCTGGTGGATTTGTCGAGCTTTCGCAATTCAAGGATGCTCTCGCCGGGCGGGCGCTGTTCACAGTTAGCCAATTTGGTTCAGACGATGACACCCTCGTGAACCTAGAGATGCACGAGGTGCCGAGCCTAAAAGGCACCGAAACCACCCCAATCGAGTGGCTCGAAGACCAAACCAAAAATGGGCAAAAAGTAATTCTCGTTGCCGAGGGGCATGGCACGGTTGAGCGCCTGGGCGAGCAGTTGGTTGCTGCCAAAATCGAAGCCGAGGTTCTGCAGGGTGCAATGCGCAAGGGCTTCACGGCACCGGCCAGCCAACTAATTGTGATGACCGAGGCCGAGTTTTATGGCAAAAACTCAGCCTATGTGAACCCGCAGGTGCGCAAGCTTGCCGCCAAGCGCGGTCAAGCCGTCGACCCGCTCAGCCTAAAGGCCGGCGATTATGTGGTTCACGAGACTCACGGAATCGGCCGTTTTGTCGAGCTCGTTCAGCGAGCCAGCGGCGTTGGTCGCCAGCAGTCGCAGCGCGAATACCTGCTGATCGAATACGCGCCGTCAAAGCGCGGTTATCCAGGCGACACACTTTTTGTACCAACCGATCAGCTCGACCTTCTGACCCGATACGTTGGCGGCGAAGCGCCGGTGCTGTCGAAGATGGGCGGCACCGACTGGGCCAGGGTCAAGGGCAATGCCCGCAAGGCAATTCGCAAGATTGCGATCGACTTGGTCAAACTTTATTCAGCCCGTATGAAGTCTCGTGGCCACGCCTTTGGACCCGATACGCCTTGGCAGCATGAGCTCGAAGAGGCATTTGCCTTTGTTGAGACACCCGACCAGCTTCAAACCATCGATGAAATCAAGCGCGACATGGAGCGCGAGATTCCGATGGACCGCTTGCTAGCCGGCGACGTTGGCTATGGCAAAACCGAGGTTGCCCTGCGCGCGGCGTTCAAGGCCATTCAGGATGGTAAGCAGGTCGCAATGTTGGTGCCAACAACTTTGCTGGTTCGTCAGCACACCGACACCATCGAAGGTCGATTCGCTGGTTTCCCCGTGGTCGTTCGCTCGCTGTCACGCTTTCAAACCGAAAAAGAAGTGAAAGAGACCATCGCCGGTCTAGCTGATGGCAGCGTTGACATGGTTATCGGAACCCACCGACTTCTCAGCTCATCGGTCAAGTTTCGCAATCTGGGCCTCATCATCATCGATGAAGAACAGCGCTTTGGCGTTGAGCACAAAGAGAAGCTCAAAGAGATGAAGCACAACGTCGACATCCTTGCCATGTCGGCAACGCCGATTCCGCGAACCCTCGAGATGGCGATCACCGGCATCCGTGAGATGTCTACTCTGGCGACTCCGCCCGAAGAGCGCCACCCGATTTTGACCTACATCGGTGGTTATAGCGAAAAGCAGGTGGCTGCAGCGATTCGTCGCGAACTGATTCGGGAAGGCCAGGTCTTCTTCGTTCACAATCGTGTCAGTTCGATCGAGGCCGTAGCCCATCAGCTAGCCGAGCTGGTTCCCGAGGCGCGCATCGCGGTCGCACACGGGCAGATGTCTGAGACCGCACTCGAACAGGTCGTCGTCGACTTTTGGGAGCGCAAATTCGACGTCTTGGTTTCAACCACGATCATCGAAACTGGCATCGATATTCCAAATGCCAACACGCTGATTGTTGACCGCGCCGAGAACTTTGGTTTGAGTCAGTTGCACCAGATTCGCGGTCGCGTTGGTCGCAGTCGCGAGCGAGCCTACGCTTATTTCTTCTATGACCCATCGAAGCCGCTCAGTGAAACCGCGCACGACCGGTTGGCTACGATCGCAACCAATAATGAGCTTGGCGGCGGCATGCAGATTGCCCTAAAGGATCTCGAAATTCGCGGAGCCGGCAACCTGCTCGGCGGCGAGCAATCTGGGCACATCGCCGGTGTTGGTTTTGACCTTTACCTAAGAATGATTGGCGAAGCCGTTGCCGACTTTAAGGGAGAAAAGACCGAATCGCCGGCTGAATTAAAGCTCGAGCTGCCGGTCGATGCGCACATTCCTCACACCTATGTCGACTCAGAGCGCCTGCGACTCGAGGCATATCACAAGCTTTCTGCGGCAAGCGGCGAGAAGGGCTCGCGCAAGCAGC
>CAZGZW010000037.1:0-3774 GCA_964530255.1 uncultured Rhodoluna sp. | reverse complement strand
CGCGTCTGGAATATCGGCTCCGGCAACACGTGCCATGGGATTTCTCCTTGTTTTTTTGAAGGTCTGCAGCAAAACTTCCGAATCTCACGATTGGGCTCCGGCCTTCTCCGGAGGTGACGGATAGTTCATCCGTTGCTTTGCCTTGTATGTATTTAGTTGTGGTGAAGAAGCTGTCGGGCTAGCCCTGGCGCTGCTTGTGACGTGGGTTCTCGCAGATCACCATGACTCGACCGTGACGACGGATGACCTTGCACTTGTCGCAGATCTTCTTGACGCTTGGGTTTACCTTCATGGGTATTACTTTCTTTATTTGTAGCGATAAATGATGCGGCCACGAGTCAGGTCATAGGTGCTCAACTCTACGATTACCTTGTCCTCGGGGAGGATTCGGATGTAGTGCTGACGCATCTTGCCCGAAATGTGAGCCAAGACCTTGTGACCATTAGTTAGCTCAACTCGAAACATTGCGTTCGGTAGAGCTTCTACTACTGTGCCTTCAATTTCGATGACACCGTCTTTGCTGGCCATAGCCTCACTTATCTACTTCAGGGTTTTAGTGGTTCGAGCGCACAACAACACCAATCTTGCGATTAGGGATTATGTGCGAAACACACCGAAGTTCAATCCTAGGGGAAAACTCAGAAATTTGGTAGTCGACATTTTCTCAGGCGAGAGCAACCGGCACTACGCCATACTTTGCCAACTTGGCGACCCCGCCGTCAGGCTCAGTCAAAACCCAGATGCCGCGATCGTGAACCGCGATTGAGTGCTCCCAGTGCGACGCATTTGACTGGTCTTTTGCAGCTACCGTCCAGCCATCACTCAAAATTTTGACCTTTGGGCTGCCATCGGTGAGCATCGGCTCGATTGCGACACATAGCCCAGGAACTACCTTTGGGCCCTTGAACTTGGTCGCGTAGTTGTAAACCGGAGGGTCTTCATGCATTGAGCGACCGATACCGTGGCCGACGTAGTCTTCGAGAATGCCGTATTTGCCGCTCTCGCGAACAAAGCGCTCGATTGCCGCCCCTACCTCATTGAGATGTTCGGCTTTTGCCAGGGCTGCGATTCCGACCCAAAGTGATTCTTCGGTGACTTCGCTGAGTTTTTGCCGCTTGGCAACCAATTCAGGATCAGCCGGCGGAAAACCATCGCCATCGGGAACAATTACCGAAATGGCACTGTCGCCATTCCACTCACCAATTTCTGCACCGCAGTCGATTGAAACTAAATCGCCAGGCTGGAGAACACGATCTCCCGGAATGCCGTGCACCACTTCGTCATTTACCGAAGCGCAAATGGTGTGAAAGTAGCCGGGTACCAACTTGAAGTTTGAGTGTCCGCCTTTGGCAATAATGGTTTGCTCTGCGATTGCATCGAGTTGGGCAGTGGTAACCCCTGGCCTTATCGCTTTTTTTACAGCAGTAAGGGCAGCGGCAGTTGCGAGGCCAGCCTGGCGCATCAAAATGATTTGCTCGTTGGTTTTAACCTCGAAGGCAGTGCGAGACATGAGCGGGCTAACTAGGCTGAGATGCCGCGTACAGCGAGACCATTGAGAATGCGCTCGGTGACTTCGTTGACCTCGCCGAGGCCGTCGATGGTGAGTACCAGATTTCTTGCCTGGTAACTGTCGATCAGTGGCGCAGTCTGCTCTTCATAAACTTCAAGGCGACGACGAATTACGTCTTCGGTGTCGTCGGCGCGACCCTGCTCGATGGCACGGTTTAGCAAACGGCGAACTACCTCGTCGGTGTCTGCGGTAAGCAAAACCACAGCATCAAGTTGAGTGCCTGAGCTGGCCAAAATGTCATCTAGCTCAGCAACTTGGTCAGCGGTTCGTGGGTAGCCGTCGAGCAAAAAACCATTGGCTGCATCTGCTTGCGACAGGCGGTCACGAACTAGGTCGTTGGTAACACTGTCGGGAACGTATTCGCCTCGGTCCATGAAGGATTTGGCAAGCTTCCCCAACTCGGTTTCGTTCTTCACGTTGTGGCGAAAAATGTCACCGGTCGAAATAGCAGGGATGCCGAATGCTTCAGCTAGGCGTTCAGCCTGAGTTCCCTTGCCGGCACCTGGAGCGCCGATCAAGAGGAGGCGGCTCACTTCAGAAGGCCTTCGTAGTTACGCTGCTGCATCTGTGCGCTGATCTGTTTGACGGTCTCAAGACCAACACCAACGATGATCAGAATCGAAGTTCCACCGAACGGGAAGTTCTGGTTTGCTCCGATTAGCGAGAATGCCACCAGAGGAATCAGTGCAATCAGCCCTAGGTAAATTGCACCCGGGAAGGTAATGCGGCTGAGCACGTACTCGAGGTACTCCGTGGTCGGGCGACCGGCACGAATACCAGGAATGAAGCCACCGTACTTCTTCATGTTGTCGCTGACCTCTTCAGGGTTGAAGGTGATAGCAACGTAGAAGTAGGTGAAACCAAGAATCAGGGCGAAGTAAAGCGCCATGTAAAGCGGGTGGTCACCTGTCGTCAGGTAGTTAGAGACCCAAGTAACCCATTCTGCAACCTGTCCGTTTTCATCTGGCTGGTTGAACTGTGCAATCAGAGCAGGAAGGTAAAGAAGTGAAGAGGCAAAGATAACTGGGACCACACCGGCCATGTTTACTTTGATTGGGATGTAGGTGCTCTGGCCGCCGTAGGTGCGCTTGCCAACCATGCGCTTTGCGTACTGAACCGGGATGCGGCGCTGAGACTGCTCGACCAAGATAACCAGGCCGACCACAACCACACCGATGGCGATAACCATGAGCAGGGTCTCGATGTCGCGGCTTTCGGCAATTCCCCATAGTGATGATGGGAAGGTTGCGGCGATTGAGGTGAAAATTAGCAATGACATACCGTTACCGACACCGCGCTCGGTAATGAGCTCGCCCAGCCACATGATTAGGCCAGTTCCCGCGGTCATGGTGATAACCATTAGGCCAACGGCCAGCGGTGATGAGTCGGTAAGGATCGGAAGCACACAGTCTGCACCGAAGAGCGCGCCCTGACGAGCGACAGCAATCAGGGTGGTTGACTGAAGCACACCTAGCGCGATGGTTAGGTAGCGGGTGTACTGGGTCAGGGTTGCTTGGCCCGACTGGCCCTCTTTGTAGAGTGCCTCAAAACGCGGAATAACCACGCGTAGCAGCTGGGTAATAATCGAGGCCGTGATGTACGGCATGATTCCGAGCGCAAAAATCGAAAGCTGAAGAAGAGCGCCACCAGAGAACAGGTTTACAAGTTCATACAAACCTGAGGTGCTCTGGGTCTGGGCTAGACACTGCTGAACGTTGCCATAGTCAACGAATGGGGCCGGAATAAACGAGCCCAGTCTGAAGATGGCAACGATCGCAAGCGTAAAGGCCAGCTTGTTGCGGAGGTCCGGGGTGCGGAACGCACGAACAATAGCGCTAATCAACTTAAAGCCTCCTGGCTGAATGGACTAGTCGGTGACTAGTCGTTAACCGAGCCACCAGCGGCGACGATCTTGGTCTTTGCAGACTCAGAGACCTTGTCGACGCTGACATTGAGTTTAACGGAGATGTCTCCGTTGCCCAGCACCTTGACGAGCTCGTTCTTGCGAACTGCTCCCTTGGCGACTAGATCTGCAACGGTAACGTTTCCGCCAGCTGGGTATAGCTCAGCTAGCTTCTCAATGTTTACAACCTGGTATTCAACACGGAATGGGTTCTTGAAACCGCGTAGTTTCGGGGTGCGCATTACTAGACGTACGCCACCACCCTCGAAGCCTGGGCGAACCTGGTAACGAGCCTTAGTAC
>CAZGZW010000036.1:0-4266 GCA_964530255.1 uncultured Rhodoluna sp. | reverse complement strand
TAACCAGGGATGCGAACCTTGGTAACCAACTTGCGCTGGCCATTCTTGATTTCGATGGTGTCTTCCATCGGAACCTCGACCTGGTAAACATCGTCGCCACCCTCAAGAGAAAGCTTTCGGTTCTCGATGTTTTGCTTCACACGCTTTTCGTAACCGGCGTATGAGTGAACTACGTACCACTTGCCAGGCTGACGACGCAGCTCTGACTTGAACTCACGATAAGGGTCGACAGGTGAGCCCTCTTCGATTTCATCGGCGATTGCAGCTGCTTCTTCGGCCGCCTCAACGATTGCTTCTTCAAGCTCTAGGTCTTGCTCTAGCTCTGCAGCGGCATCTTTGGCAAGGTCAGCGAAGTCGGCATCGGCTTCAGCAATAACCTGCTCAACTGCATCGTCTTGCAATGCAGCTAGCTCGTCGCGCTCTTCAGTCACTTCAGTGTTTCCTATCGTTCAAACTCGGATGAGTTCTAAAAATTGCTTAGGCGGTTGGGGTGAAAACCCAGACCACGCCGGTGTAGAACAGCCAGTCGAGAAGGCTGATGATCGCCATTACAACCACAACGAATGCGAGCACTACTGCGGTGTAGTTGCGAAGCTCAGCCCAGGTCGGCTTGGTTACTTTGTTTAGTTCAAGCACTACCTGCTTAAAGAACAAAGCGGTGCGTCCGAAGATGTTGCGCTTGGTGGCTTTGTCAGCCTTAGCCTTCTCAACTAGATCTTCAGAGGCTACTTCTAGCTCTTCTGCCATTGGTTGTTCCTTTGTTTGGATTGCTTTTGCAGGGCGGACAGGACTCGAACCTGCAACCTGCGGTTTTGGAGACCGCTGCTCTACCAATTGAGCCACCGCCCTAAACGGTGAGTAATTTGTTCTGAAAACTAACCTTCGACAGACACACTTCTAGATTGAAATCTAAGGGTGATTGTTTTGCCAGATTAGGCTTCGGAAGTTGTCAAACTACCTCTACGAAGTTTAGTTGCGAACGCCCGATATTGCAAAGGCGGATTTACCCAGATTCTGGCTCGAGGCCTATCGCAACAGGTAACCTTGAAGTCGTGACTGACTTCCCTCGAATTTCAAAACGTATTGGCTCAATTGCTGAATCAGCAACTTTGAAAGTTGACGCTAAGGCAAAAGCGCTTCAGGCCGCAGGCCGTCCGGTTATTTCTTATGCCGCAGGCGAGCCAGATTTTGCAACTCCGGCTCACATTGTTGAGGCCGCCGTAGCTGCAGTGCGTGACCCAAAAAACCACCGTTACACGCCGGCTGTTGGTTTGCCTGATCTACGCGAAGCGATCGCCCAGAAAACGAAAGCCGATTCAGGCACCGAGATTACAGCTGCCCAGGTAGTTGTGACCAACGGTGGCAAGCAGGCCGTTTACCAGGCATTTGCCACCCTGCTTGATCCAGGCGACGAAGTTTTGATGCCAACCCCTTTCTGGACCACTTACCCAGAGGCCATTCAGCTGGCCGGAGGTGTTCCAGTTGAGGTGTTTGCAGGCGCCGAGCAGAACTATTTGGTCACAGTAGAGCAGCTTGAAGCAGCACGCACTTCACGTTCGAAAGTTTTGCTGTTCGTCTCGCCTTCAAACCCAACCGGATCGGTCTATTCACGCGAGCAGACCGAGGCTATTGGTCGCTGGGCCTACGAAAACGGCATGTGGGTAATCACCGACGAGATTTACCAGAACTTGGTTTACGACGGTGGCCGCGCGGTTTCAATTACCGAAGCCGTACCTGAGCTGATTGATCGCACAATCATGGTCAACGGTGTTGCCAAGAGTTACGCCATGACCGGATGGCGACTCGGCTGGATGGCCGGCCCACTAGATGCAATGAAGGCTGCAGGAAACCTGCAATCACACCTGTCATCGAACGTTTCGAACATTTCGCAGCGTGCAGCTCTGGCCGCACTAACCGGCCCGCAAGACGAAGTGCTCGCAATGCGCGATGCCTTCGAGCGTCGACGCGGATTGGCCGTAGCCGAGCTAAACAAGATTCCAAACTGGGTGGCCCCAATGCCGCAGGGTGCTTTCTACGTTTACTCAGACGTTCGTGGCCTACTCGGGCGCGAATGGGGCGGAAAGCAAATCAACACCTCACTCGAGCTTTGCGACTACATTCTTGATGCTGCCGAGGTTGCCCTGGTTCCAGGTGAGGCGTTTGGCCCATCTGGTTATGTGCGTCTGAGCTACGCACTCGGTGATGCACCTTTGGTTGAGGGCATTCAGCGACTGCAAAAACTATTTAGCTAAAAACCGATCAGGTTTGGCTCAGGCACCAGGTTGATGCCGAATTTTGCAGCAACCCGCTCTTGAATAAACCTTGCCAACTCGGTAATTTCTGCTGCGGTTGCCCCGCCTCGATTAACAATCGCGAGGGTGTGTTTCGAAGACACCGCAGCGTTTGATTTACCTAAGGTAAAACCACGACCAATTCCCGCTTGCTCAATCAGCCAGGCAGCTGAAAGTTTTACGGTCAGTCCGTCGTCATCCTCTGATTCCCAGCGGGGGGCTTCGGTTGGCAGAGTTCTAGCAAACGAATCGCTAACTATCGGGTTGGTGAAAAACGAACCGCAACTTACTGAGTCTGGGTCGTTAGCATCTAGCACCATGCCCTTTTGGGCACGCAGCTTGAGCACTGAATTTCTGACATCGGCGAGCGGAACTTTGTCCCCCATCGAAACGCCCAGATCGGCTGCCACCTGAGAAGTGTATAGAGGTCGCGATAACCCGCCTAGTTTTTGCAGCTCAAGCTCGACCCAGGTGATCACGCCTGCTCGCCCACGTTTGATAATCGAGCTTCGATAGTCGAAACCGAGCTCAGTGGCGTCGAGCACGGTCAGCTCGTGTGTTTCGTAGTCGAGGAATTCAATTCGAACCAAAACATCGCTTAGCTCTTGGCCGTAGGCACCGATGTTTTGTACCGGTGCAGCTCCAACGGTTCCCGGAATTCCAGCCATTGCCTCGATACCGGCCAGGCCCTGCTCGACGCTCGAACGCACCAATTCATCCCAATTTTCGCCCGCTTGAACTCGAAGCCGAACCTTGCCGTCAAGGGTTGGAGTCGCCTCGATTCCGCGGTTTGCGACCTGGATCACACGCAACTCGTTGATGTCATCGGCAACCACCATGTTTGATCCGCCGCCGAGCAAAAGCCAATCATCACCGCTGCGCCAGACCTCTAGCGTGTGCTCAATCAGATCGTCGCGGGTGTGAGCAACAAAAATTTCTGAGGGGATGCCGCCGACCCGAATTGTGGTCAGCTCACTTAGTGCCTTTGTCATTTAAAGCTGAACTCGAACCTGGGCTTTGCCAAGCACCGCTTGCTCGTTGAATACTGCCGAAAGATCAACCCGAACCACATTTGATTCGGCATCAATTTCTCCGATTTTTGCCGTGATCACTACCACGGCACCAGCTTGTGCGTCCACCAAAACTGGCTTGGTAAATCGCACCTGGTAGTCGAGCACCTTGCCGGCGTCGCCAACCCAGTCGACGGCCACCTGCACAGCAACACCCATAGTTAGCATGCCGTGGGCTAAAACCCCAGGTAGGCCAACCGACTGAGCAAAATCATCGCGGTAGTGGATCGGGTTAAAGTCGCCAGAGGCACCTGCATATCGAACCAATGAGTCGCGGGTGAGCAGATACTCAGAGGTTCCGACAACTTGACCTACCTCGAGAGCGGCGATGTTAATGTGCGACATTACTCATCACCTCGAACTACCAAAGTTGAAATTGCCGTGCAAACCAGTGCTTTTTCAGCGTCATAAATTTTTGTTTCGAAGGTGATCATTGAGTGAGCACCCAACGATTTCACGCTGGCAACCTCTAGTTCGCTGGTCAGTTCGTCTCCGGCAACGATGGGGCGACGGTGTATAAACCTTTGGTCTCCGTGCACCACGCGAGAGAAATCGATATCTGCCTCAGGATCCGCTAAAACCGTTGCCAGTGAACGCTCTTGAATAACCACCGCAAATGTCGGGGCAGCAATCACATCTGTATAACCGGCAGCCTGAGCTGCAAAAACATCAAGATTGCTTGGGCTTGAAGACTTGACCGCATGAGCAAACTCGCGAAGTTTCTCTCTGCCAACTAGGTAGGGTGAGGTTGCGGGATATTTTTTTCCCTGAACATTTGGATTTACCACACAGCTAGTTTGCTGCATTAAACAAAAAAAGACCCGATTGGGTCTTTGTTAGTTGCTATTTGGTAGCTAGGGCGGGACTCGAACCCGCGACCCCACGATTATGAGTCGTGTGCTCTA
>CAZGZW010000035.1:0-5099 GCA_964530255.1 uncultured Rhodoluna sp. | reverse complement strand
GTTCACTGGCCCGACGGTCACTAGCCCCGCGCCGTCGCGGTTATCGATTGTTGTCGCGGTGTTTGGAGCTGCCACGCCGCAAGCAAAAATCCAGTGGTCATTCGCCTGAAGTTTGTCGTTGAACTCATCAATGGCGGCCATCTCGTTGCCTGTGCCTGAGTTGCTCTCGGTGTCGATTACAGAAATTAAAAATCGCATGGCTTTATTCTTGCCCCCAGATGAATAAACTCAAAGGATGTCGCCTGTCGCTAAAACCAAGAATGGGTTCGAACCCAGGATCTGTGAGCGCTGTGGCCTGCCATTTGAGTGGCGCAAAAAGTGGTCAAAAGACTGGCACAACGTCAAATATTGTTCCCAAATGTGCAAGGGCTAACCAAACATGGATTCTCTGAATCGGCACGAAGACTATGGCCAAGAGGCACTGCACGAAACTCACCTCGGGGCCGACCCGATCGAGCAATTCAAAGAGTGGTTGCGCGAGGCCGAGGCGGCTGAAATTTATGAGCCAAATGCCTTTGTGCTTGGCACTGTTGATGCCGACAATCAGCCGCGTTCGCGCACTGTGCTTCTCAAGGGCGTTGACGAACTAGGATTCTTTTTCGCCACCAACTATCTTTCTCGCAAGGGCGAAGCGTTGGCCGCTAACCCAAATGCAAGTGCGGTGTTCGGCTGGTATTCGATGTATCGCCAGGTGCTAATTCAGGGTTTTGCCCAGAAGGTTGAGCCAATCGAATCTGACGCCTATTTTCATTCGCGACCACACGAGTCGCAGGTGGCAGCCTGGTCAAGCCACCAATCACAGCCAATCGAAAACCGCGCGGCTTTAGATGCCCAGTTTGAGCAGGCTCTAGAGCGATTTAAGAACACCAATGTGCCGAGGCCAGATTATTGGGGTGGCTATAGGCTTGTGCCAACCAGAATCGAGTTTTGGAAGGGCCGGTCTAACCGCATGCATGACCGCATCGAATTTCTTCGCGAGTCGGATGCTCACGGCGGTTTTACGCCTTGGAAAATCCAGCGTTTGCAGCCTTAGTCTTTCAGCTTGCTAGCAACACGTGACCGCTCCAAATCACAGGCAAACCCCTAGAAGCATGTAGGGGTCGCAATATATGTTCCTCAAAGCAAACTTCTTCCAAACTATTTTTCGGATCAAAATTGACCATGCTTTTGGCTTTCACGGGCCTTGTGATTGCCCAGCCGGCTGAGGCCTTGGTGCTAAATGCCATTGGCATAGCCCCCAATTTCAAAGAAGGAACCCAGACTCGGGCTCGGAGATAGTGACAAGTATGTAAATATTTTCTCCGTGGCCTTGTGGGCTATCCGGGCATGCAGTAAACAGGACTTATCTGTTTGGGGGAAAGTGGAATGGAATTTCGAAAGGGCCTAGCGCTCGTTCTTGCCTTAGGGTTCACTTTCGGTTTGTCCACTCCGTCTAGTTCAGCTCCGGCCATCGGCGATCCAGGCTACGACCTAATTAATTTGAGTTCAGCGAGAGCGCTGAATCTTGAGGGCGCTGGTCAGGTGGTCGCAGTGATCACAGATCAAGGTGGCTTCGATATCAAGCATCCATTCATCGCAGACAACGTAATCGACGAGTACTGCGCAATCGAACCAGGCCTTATTCGCATGGATAAGACTTATGCCTGCCCGAATGGTGAGGCTCTCATGGAGGGCAAGGGAGCCAGCCAAATCGTCAAGGACTCGTTGGGCAACTTGCGCAGTTGGGGCGGTGGCACAGAGATGGCTGGTGTTGTCGCTGGCGTGGTTCCTTCAGCTGGCGAGCAAACACGATTGAAACCGATGGCCTCGATGATGCCAAAAGCCAAAATTGTGACAATTCGGGTTAACGGCGGTGCCGTTCAGATGGCGGCGGCAATCGACTGGTTGCTAGCCAAAAAGACAAAGTACAACATCTCTGCGATTGCAAGTAATTTCAAAATGAGTTACCTAAACTCAAGGGCCAGTCACCTAGATTGCAGTTCCGCTGCGCCAGGTTTGGAATCTGGGGGTTTAGCTTCAAGAATCAAAAGACTACGAGAATCCGGAATAGCCTTCTTCTCTTCCACAGGTGAATCAGCCAATCCGTATCTGGTTGATTATCCATCCTGCCTACCAGGCGCAATCGCTATTCAGGCGGTAGACAACAGCGGTAATGTGGCCGATCAAAGCAACGGAGGTGAGCGCGTAGATTTGCTTGCCCCTCATCAAGTCGTGACATCTTCGGGGTCTGGAGATTATGTGAGCGACTCTTTTAAGGCTTCCAAGGCAGTTGCTGTTGCGGCTGGCTCTTACGCCCTGATCAAGAGTTTGAGGCCAGATCTCACAATTGACGAAGTCATCGAAGCACTCAAGTTGACTGGAACGCCAATCGACGACGTTCTAAGAAAGCGAATTCCGCAAATCGACCTCGATGCAGCTCTTGGGTACTTCGGTTACAACACGAATTACAGTGAGACCGAAGCGTCTTCGCAGCCAAGAATCAAGAGCTACTCTGCAGTTGGCATTGACCGAGGTTTGCTCAGCTGGGTTTCTCCTCCAGGGGTCAGCGCAAAAGATGTCAAATACGATGTGCAGGTTTCGAGAGACCTGGGCAAGACTTGGCAAAACCTGACTGCAGTGAACAGCAACCTCAGGGTGGTGTCTGTTAGCAACATGAAAACATCAGCAAAGTACTACTTCAGAGCTCGGGTAGCAGCTGCTACACCCTCAATCTGGTCGCAATTGTTTGTGACCGGCCACAAATACGCCGAGGTACCAGGAGTTATAAGAAACTTGCAGGTCATCGATCAAACCAAATCATCGATTGAGTTGGTATGGAGTGGTCCGGCAAGCCTCATTCGTGGAATTGGAACCACCTACAGGCTCGAATATCGAGCAAAGGGGGAAGCATCTTGGGAAGACACATCGGGGTCACTTTCGGCCGCAAATAACAAAATTCTTACCGGCCTCAGAAGCGGCACGACCTACGAGGTTCGAATCACCTCGATTCACGAAAAGTTGGTCGGAAAAACTTCTGCGACCTACACACTCAGAACGAAAGATTGATCATGAAACCACGTTTGATTGGATTTGGAACAATCTTCGGTCTTGCAATCGCTCTATTGGCAGGGCCGCCGGCAGTAGCACTCCCAAGTGTTGTTGGCGAGCCTTCTTGGAACCTCATTAATTTGCAGGCGGCGAGAGATATGGGGCTCGATGGCCGTGATCAGGTTGTAGCCGTCATCGACACTGGCATTCAGCTCGACCACCCTTACCTCACAGGTTTGGTTGTTGAAGGTCTCTGCCTTGAGATGGACTCAAGTTGCCCTAACAAGACAAATCGCCAAGAAGGAATTGCCGCGGCTCAATCTAGGTCAAACCCCGACGGCACCGTGAATTCGCGTTATTTGCACGGAAGTATGGTGGCGGGAACAATCGCGGGATCGCCAAATGGCCAGGCTGTTGGCGGCATGGCCCCAGCGACAAAAATAATCATGGCGCGCATTGACTTGAACGGTTTCTCAAATTCCAAGTCTCACATTCAGCAGGCTCTTGAGTGGGTTTACAGCCTTCGAACCAAGTACAACATCGCGGCCGTCAACATGAGTTTTGGCTACCACGTTCCCGAAAGAGTTGCCAAGCGATGCGGCGGTGATGCTGGCATTGCGAAAATCTTCGCTGACTTGCGGTCAGCCGGAATCGCACCTTTGGTAGCGTCGGGCAACGGCGGCAACTTAGTAGGCATTTCTGGACCTTCTTGTGAACCTGGCGCAATTTCTATTGGGGCGACTGAAGCCGACGGAACCATCGCTGAGTACAGCAACATCAGCGACAAGATTGACTTGCTGGCACCAGCTCCGGCCAAAACCGCGTCAGTTTTTAGAGTCAACGAGTATGACAAAGGCAGCGGAACTTCAAATGCAACGCCAACGGTTGCTGGGCTCTTTGCATTAGGAAAACAGCTGAGACCAGATTTTTCGGTAGATCAGCTCTTAAGCGCAATGAAGGCCACCGGCAAGCCAACAGATGACATCATCGTCAAAGGTCTGCCGCTTATCGATGTGAAAGCTTTCCTGAACTACATCACTCCGGGTTCAACCTTTGACACAAATCAAAAGGTGAACAAACCGCTTGCCCTCAAATTTGTTTCTGATGGCTCCAGCGGGGGCACGCTTTCCTGGGCCCTTGACTCTGCAAACACGTTGAGCAAAAACACGAAACAGCTAATTCAGCAATCTTCCGATGGCGGACAAACTTGGACCGATTCGACTTTCACCGTCTCGGGTTCTCAGGCACTCCTCAGTTCGCTTGAACGCTCCCAAAGCTACACATTTAGAGTTGGCCTTTCAGACTCGGGCCTCATCTATTGGGCAGCAGCCATCAAGGCACAGACTCCTGCTGCAGAGACGCCTTCATCGCCAACTCAACTTCAACTCATTGATTCAGATTCCGAATCTGTGCAAGTAGCTTGGATTCCTCCGGCCGAGGATGGTGGTTCTAAGTTGACTTCTTATGAGATCGAAATATCGCAAGATGGCGGATCGAATTGGGTACTTGTGGATTCAGTTTCAGCTGAAGCGAATATTGCATCAATCAATGATTTGAACTCCGAACCCACGTACGCAATTCGAGTTTCAGCCATCAATGTGGTCGGTGCCAGCAAGCCTTCGACCCATATCAGCGTCACACTTACGGAGTCTGGCGCTTCCGCGAGAGTACTTAAGCCAGTTGACGGAACTTGGGTCAGAAACATAACAGCATCATCGATAAATGTGTTCTGGGTGCCGAGCGCATCGCCGCTCGCGTCAAGAGTTAAGTCGCATGTGGTTTGGGTAAAAACCAGTAAGGCAAAAACTTGGACGAAAGCTGGAACCTTCGGCGGCACTGCAACAACCGGCGTGATTGGCAAGTTAACGAAGGCTACTGCGTATTTGATTCGAATCGAGTCAATCACTGATTTGGGCCCGGTAATGGGAGCTCAGGAGTCTTTCAAAACTAAAACTAGGTAGCTTTGCCGACAAAGTAGATTAGGAGAATGCCACGCGAAGCTAAAACCAAAAACGGTTTTGAACCCAAGATTTGTGAGCGCTGTGGCCTGCCCTTTGAGTGGCGCAAAAAGT
>CAZGZW010000034.1:0-5636 GCA_964530255.1 uncultured Rhodoluna sp. | reverse complement strand
GTCGTGACTCAAACGCACAGCGTCTAGGCGTTAAGCGCTACGCAGGTCAAGAAGTGAACGCAGGCGAGATTCTTGTTCGTCAGCGCGGAACCCACTTCCACCCGGGTGCAAACGTTGGCCGCGGCAAAGACGACACTTTGTTCGCTCTAGCCGCCGGTTCGGTTTCTTTCGGAACCAAAGCTGGCCGTCGCGTGGTAAACGTCGAAGCTTAAGCAAATCAAACTTCGGAAAGGCGAGCCAGTCGGCTCGCCTTTCATTTTTTTCAAGCAGAGGTAAAACAATTGGTCTCATTCGTTGATCAGGTGACCCTTCATCTACGCGCAGGTGACGGTGGCGACGGATGCGTTTCGGTTCACCGTGAAAAGTTCAAGCCGTTGGGTGGTCCCGACGGCGCCGATGGCGGTAAAGGCGGAAGCATTTCGCTGATCGCGGATTCTTCGGTAACAACCTTGCTTGACTATCACTTTCATCCTCATCGCCACGGTGAAGACGGTGGTGACGGTGCAGGAGATTTTAGAAACGGTCACCATGGCGGCGACTTGCAACTTCCAGTTCCCGTCGGAACGGTAGTAAAGAGTGCCACTGGAAAGTTCATCGCAGATCTTGACGAGCCCGGCATGGAGTTGTTGGTCGCCGAGGGTGGCGTTGGGGGCCTAGGCAATGCCGCCCTAGCTAGCCGCAAGCGCAAAGCTCCTGGTTTTGCACTGCTCGGAGTTCCGGGTTGGCGCGGAGACATCATTCTCGAGCTCAAGACAGTTGCCGATGTCGCATTGGTTGGATACCCCAGCGCCGGAAAATCTTCGCTGATCGCAGCAATGAGCGCTGCCCGTCCAAAAATTGCCGATTATCCGTTCACTACACTTCATCCAAATTTAGGAGTAGTGCAGGCAGGTAACACCCGTTACACAATTGCAGACGTTCCGGGGCTAATTGAAGGTGCAAGTGAGGGTAAAGGCCTTGGATTGCAGTTCCTGAGGCATGTTGAACGCTGTGCGGCACTTTTACACGTAATCGATTGTGCAACGCTTGAACCAAATCGTGACCCGATTTCTGATTTAGACAAAATCCTGAAAGAGCTTGATGCCTATCAGGTTCCTGACGGCGAGATAAAGCTCACCGATAGACCTCAGCTGATCGCTCTAAACAAGGCAGACATGCCTGATGCTCTTGAGCTTGCCGAATTTGTTAAGCCAGATCTAGAGGCCAGGGGCTATCGAGTCTTCGTTATTTCGGCAGCGGCGCACATTGGCTTGAAAGAGCTTAATTTCGCACTTGCTGAGCTGGTCGAGCAGGCTCGAAAAGACAAATCAAATGTTCCCGCTAAGCCCAGAATTCAGCTCATGCAGGCTCGACGCGATGAGGGTAAATTCGAGATCAAGCGGGAAATGTGGGGCGACGAACCGGTATTCAGAATTGTGGGTGCCAAACCAGAAAGATGGGTTGCTCAAACTCAATTCTCGAATGAAGAAGCTGTTGGCTATCTGGCAGATCGACTAGCCAAAATCGGAATTGAAGAAGCCCTCTTCAAAGCCGGTGCAAAGGCCGGTTCGACTGTCGTGATTGGCCATGGAGATGGTGTCGTCTTCGATTGGGAACCAACAATCAGTTCCACTGCTGAGCTCTTGACCGGTCCGCGCGGAACCGATGCCAGACTAGATACCAATGATCGTCGCACCACAAAAGAGCGACGTGTCGAATATAAAGAACGCATGGACGCGAAAGAGCGTGCCAGAGAAGAGCTGAGGCAAGAAGGACTTGCCGGAATTTGGGCTGACGAGGAAGACTGAAGCTGATGTTGAATTCACGAGCAGAGCTAAAGAACGCCAAACGTTTGGTGGTCAAGGTTGGTTCGTCTTCAATTACCGGAGCGAACACGGCAAAAATCGATTGTTTGGTCTCGGCCATTTCAGCTTCAATCGCGCGCGGAACGGAAGTTATTTTGGTTTCTTCTGGAGCAATCGCAACTGCGCTTCCGCTATTTAATTTGACCACTCGCCCAGATGATTTGGCTTCAGCGCAGGCTCTAGCAGCGGTTGGTCAAAGCAGATTGATTGCTCGATACCAAACCTCTCTGGAACGGTTTGATCTAATTGCCGGTCAGGTTTTGCTCACCTCCGGAGACCTAGAAAATGACGAAACTCGCAGTAATGCCAAATCGGCTATCGAGAAGTTACTTGGTCTTAGGGTCGTGCCAATTGTTAATGAGAACGACACAGTGGCTACAGCTGAAATTCGGTTCGGTGACAATGACCGTCTGGCTGCTCTCGTTGCCGTGTTGGTAGAGGCGGATGCTCTAATTTTGCTCAGTGATGTTGATGCTCTTTACAACGTTCCACCTTCAACCCCAGGCGCCTATCGCATCGAGTCAATTGTCTCGGCGGAAGAGTTGGGGCAAATAGAAATTGGCGGTAGTTCGACTTCGGTTGGAACGGGTGGAGCTGTAACTAAGGTTGGCGCTGCTAAAGTTGCGAACTCAGCCGGAATTCCAGTTTTGCTAACCAGCACTGACAATGTCGATAAGGCACTAAACGGCAGCGATGTCGGAACTTGGTTTCAGGTAAGGAGCTAACATGCAAACTGCTCTCGAGAAGATTGGAATGGCTAAGACTGCTTCAGCGTCCTTGGCACAGGCGAGCACCAATCAGAAGAACAAAGCAATCGAAAACATTGCTGACTTGCTACTGGCGCGGACACCCGAAATTCTGAAAGCCAACCGCGCAGACGTCGAACGAGAAACAGCCAACGGCACATCAGAGAGCCTTCTAGATCGTTTGAGTCTTACTGAGGCTCGTATCCAAGCGATTTCCGAAGCCGCCAGAAAAATAGTTACTCTGCCCGACCCAATTGGCGAGGTAATTCGTGGCATGAGCTTGCCAAACGCACTTAGGCTCACTCAAATCAGAGTTCCACTGGGCGTGGTCGGAGTTATTTACGAAGCTCGGCCAAACGTGACCATAGACATTGCAACTCTGGCAATCAAAAGCGGCAATGCCGTCGTGTTGCGAGGCGGATCGGCAGCCGAGCAGACCAATCGAATTTTGGTGCAACTGCTGCAAGATGCATTGGAAACCGCTGAACTGAAGCCCGACAGTGTTCAAACCGTCGATGAATTTGGTCGAGATGGCGGCCTCGAAATGATGCGCGCTGTGGGGCAAATTGATGTTTTGATTCCTCGCGGTGGTGCAGGGTTGATCCAACAGGTTGTCTCAGAGGCCAAAGTACCAGTTATTCAAACTGGAGACGGAGTCGTCCACATTTTCATCGATGAGACCGCTCGCCTTGACTGGGCAACAGAAATTGTGTTTAACGCAAAGGTTCAGCGCCCTAGCGTTTGCAATGCCGTTGAGACCTTGCTGATTCATAAGAATGCCGTAGAGACCCATTTGCCGGTGATTCTTGATCGTTTGGCAGAGGGTGGAGTAAAGATTCACGGTGATGAGATAACTCAAAAGTCATTTTTCGCGACCATTCCGGCCACAGAGTCTGACTACTTCACAGAGTGGCATGACCTTGATTTGTCCGTAAAAGTGGTCGAGTCGATAGATGAAGCGCTCGCACACATTGCCGTGCACTCGACCAAGCACACCGAATCGATTATCACCGAAGACGTGACGAACGCTGAGCGGTTTTTAGCGGAAGTAGACGCGTCAACCGTGATGGTCAATGCCTCAACTAGATTCACCGATGGTGGTGAATTTGGTTTTGGAGCTGAGGTCGGAATTTCGACCCAAAAACTTCACGCTCGTGGCCCTATGGGTCTTTCGGAACTAACTTCAACAAAATGGTTGGTTCGTGGCGCTGGCCAGGTTCGCGCCTAGGTTATCCTTGTACTAGTTCTTAGGAGAAAAATGAACCAAATTATTGCGAGCGCGGCCGAAGGTGGCCACGAAGCCTACGTTCAACTGCCATTTCCAGCGGTAGTTTTCGGAGTAATTGCAATGGGTGTCTTTATTCTGTTGGGTTTGATTACCTGGTCATACCGAGACGTAGCTAACCGTCACGATCACAAGGCGAACAACAGCCACCAGCACTAATAATGTCAATTGAAAAAATTGGCATTTTAGGCGGAACTTTCGATCCGATACATCGAGGCCACATTGAGTTGGCTTTGGCGGCCAAAGATCAACTTTCGCTTGATCGAGTTATTTTTATGCCCACTCACGATTCGTACCAGAAATCTGTGGGCACACCGCCGCGGCATCGCCTAAGAATGGTCGAGCTTGCCATCCAAAATTTACCCGGGTTTGAAGTTTCAACTCTCGAGATTGAACGCGGTGGCCCCAGCTATTCGATTGAGACGTTAGAGCAACTGAGAATCCAACATCCCTCTGCTGAGCTATTTTTTATCCTCGGGTCAGATGCTTACCGGGGCATTTCCAGCTGGCACCGTTCAAACGAGCTTCAAAATCTCGCAAAATTTGTCATCTACCCTAGAAACCTTCTAACTGGAGATCCAACTCCAGATGAAGCTTCGGCCATTTTGCTTCGTCGACCTCAGATTGATGTTTCGTCCACTGAAATCAGAAAAAAAATCGCTAAAGGCAGTTTCCCTAACTCAGATTTGACTCCCGAGGTAGTTCAATACATAGAGGAACAAAATCTTTATTCGGGGGAGTCCAAGTGACCGAGCAGTACATGTCACGACGTGAGCGAATTGCTGCAGAGCGTAGGGCAGCTCAAGGGGGCGAGCCCATAGGTAACCCGATTGAACCAAATTCCGAGCTGACGGTCGAGCCGGTACCACAGAGCTCAGCATATGACCCTCTTCTTTCTGGATCCGAAGAGCCACTAACCTCGCAGCATCAAATTATTGTCGAACCTCAAAGAGTCGAAAATGCTGATGAAGGTTCTACGTCGAATTCAACAGAGCCTACCGAAGCCATTGAAGAGGTCGCGCCCCAAACTAGCGATGCTTTACCTGAAAATTCTGTGGCATCAGAAAAACTGGTGAGTTTTCAGACTGATGTTGTTGAAGTAATCAACAAGGCCGAACCGACTAAGCAAAAACGAACTTTCGAGTACGAGCAGTTTTTCGACAACCTTGAGGTCAAACCTAAAAAAGCTCAGTTTCGGTCAAAACGACTTCGTGCGCTTATGCTCACACTTGCAACAGTGTTGATGGGCCTCGCGCTACTCGCTGCCTACAACTTCGGATTATTCAACTGACTAGGAACTTAGTGACCGCTTCTTCACAATCAATTCAACTCACTCAGCTTGCTGCGCAGGCGGCCGTCGATAAAGTTGCTGAAAATATCGTGGCTCTAGACGTAAGTGAGCCAATGCCGCTGGCAGACATTTTTCTGCTGGTTTCAGGCAGGAATGAGCGTCAGGTTTCAGCAATTTCCGACGGTATCGAAGAGGCGCTGTTTGAAACGGGAGTGAAACTTAGACGCATTGAAGGTAAGCCTCAGGGGCGTTGGGTGCTAATGGACTTTGGCGATCTGGTTGTCCATGTAATGCATGAGGAAGAGCGCATGCACTATTCGTTGGAGCGGCTCTGGAAAGACTGCCCAGTAGTGAAATTGGACCTGGTTTAGAGCCGCACAATTTCGTGTAAACTAACTCAGGTTGCGAATGCAACTTCGGGCCTGTGGCGCAGCTGGTAGCGCACCTGCATGGCATGCAGGGGGTCAGGG
>CAZGZW010000033.1:0-6546 GCA_964530255.1 uncultured Rhodoluna sp. | reverse complement strand
AAGTCTTTCGCCAAAGAGGTAATGGCCGCCGCCGGCGTGCCAACCGGCATGGCCCGCGAGTGCAGCAACATGCAAGAGGTCGAAGATGCAATGGATGACTTCGGCGCACCATACGTAATCAAGGCTGATGGTTTGGCTGCCGGTAAAGGCGTTATTGTCACCAGCGATCGAGCAGCGGCACTTGAGCACGCAGCGAAATTCATCGACATGGGCATTTTGGTTGAAGAATTTTTGGATGGCCAAGAAGTCAGCCTGTTCTTCTTGAGCGACGGCTCAAAAGTTATGCCGCTCACTCCGGCGCAAGATTACAAACGCGCCTTTGATGGCGATGCCGGGCCAAACACCGGCGGCATGGGTTCTTACTCGCCACTGCCATGGCTGCCCGAAGGTTTCGTGGAAGAGGTTGAGCGCACCGTTGCACTGCCAACCGTGCAAGAGCTTGCTCGTCTTGGCGCACCATTCGTAGGCCTGCTCTACTGCGGTTTGATTGTCACCGCCCGCGGCATCCGAGTTATCGAATTCAACGCGCGCTTTGGCGACCCAGAGACCCAGGTGGTTTTGCGCCGCCTGATTACGCCGCTCGATGGTTTGTTGCTGCGAGCTGCGACCGGTCACCTTGAAAATGCGCCAGTTGCAGAGTTTTCGCGCGATGTGGCCATTACCGTGGTGCTCGCCTCTGAGGGTTACCCAGACAGTTCGGCGCCAAACCGACCTATTTATGGTTTGAGCGGGGCCGAAGCGGTTCCGGGCGTTGAAATTTGCCACGCTGCCACCAAGTGGGATGAATCTCGCGGCGGCGACGAAGTGCTGATGGCCACCGGTGGGCGTGTGCTTTCGGTGGTTGCCTCAGGCGCTGACTTTGGTGCAGCCCGCGCTGCTGCCTATCAGGCCATCGAGCAGATTCAGCTGCAGGGTGCGCACTATCGCAGTGACATCGGCCTAAAGGTTGTCGGCTAATGGCGCTTGAGATTCCGGGCTGGAAACACGTTTACAGTGGCAAAGTCCGCGACCTTTACGAATCGGCTGATCCAAACTTTAGCCACCTGATTTTGGTAGTTGCTAGCGACCGGGTAAGTGCTTTTGACCACATGCTTGAACCGGCAATTCCTGGAAAAGGTGCCCACCTAACCCGCCTGACCAACTGGTGGTTTGACCGATTGGCAGTGCCGAATCACCTTGACCATTCGATTCCCGTGCCGGCTGAGGTTGCCGGCCGAGCAACCATCGCTAAAAAGCTGGACATGTTTCCAATTGAATGTGTCGTGCGCGGTTACATCTCTGGTTCCGGTTGGAAGGAATATCAGGCATCCGGTGCAATCTGCGGAGTTGAGCTTCCTGAGGGTTTGAACTTTGGCGGCAAACTACCCGAGCCAATTTTCACCCCGGCCTATAAGGCACCAATGGGTGAGCACGACGAGAACATTACTTTCGAGCGCGTTGTCGAATTGGTCGGCGCTGAAAATGCAGCGGCCCTTCGCGATTTGTCGCTGGCAGTGTTTAGCCAGGCCAGTGAGTTGGCTGAAAAAGCTGGTTTGATTTTGGCCGACACTAAATTCGAATTCGGCGTTGACCCGGCCACCGGCAAAATCACCCTGGGCGATGAGGTTCTCACCCCTGACTCTTCGCGCTACTGGTCAAAAGCCGCCTGGGATCGCGGAGAGCGCAAAGACTCGTTTGACAAGCAAATTGTTCGCAACTGGTTGGCCGAAAACTGGAACCAACAGGGTGAGCCTCCGGTGCTTCCAGCTGAAATTGTTCAGCAGACCGCGGCTAAGTATGCAGAGCTGGTTGAACGACTAACCCAAGAAGTGGCTTAGCAAAAACTAGTTTGGCTTTCGTGCCGCCGCGTAAACGTGTGCTCGGTGGCGCACATCGACAACTATTACCAGCACCTCTTGCTCTCGAATCTCATAAATAATTCGGTAGGTAGCAACGCGGGCTGAATATTTGTCAGAAAACGGAGCTCCAAGTTTTTTACCAACTCTTTTGGGGCTTTCCGCCAGCGGCCCGGCGATGTATTCGAGCACCGCAAGTGCAAATTTTTCAGGCAGTTGCTGGGCAATGGCCAGCTTGGCTCGGGCAGTTAGGCGAACCTGAAATTTAGGCATTTCCGCCTAGGCGTTTGGCCAGTGCGTCTCGCACTTCATCCACTGTGAATGTCTGCTGTGCCGGGTTTTGTTGCCAATCGAGCAGGGCAGCAAGTGTTTCGGGCTCTGAGATTGTCTCAAGGGTTTCGGTCATGACTTCATAGTCTTCGATGCTGATCATCACGGCGGTTGGTTCACCATTTCTGGTGATAACTACGGGCTCGTTAGAGGTTGTAGATAAATCGACGACCTCGGCAAATTTGGACCTGGCTTCGGCAACTGAAAAGTACTTCATGTACATAAGTATGTACAAATAACTTCGCAAACACGAATATTCGGTTTACCCCCTATTTTTGCCCCCTCGAAGGGCGTAATCTAATCGAGTGTTCAATCGCATCCCCCTAGCGATTCTTCAATGAAGTTAGAGCCGCGCAAGGTAAAACTATCCACTCGAACCGGCACCGAGGTCGAGCGTCTGTTGCCCCATGCCCGGCTTCGAAAAATTGGCGCCTGGTGCTTTGTCGACCACTTCAGCCCAACCCCAGAAACCGACTCAATGGTTGTTGCCGCGCACCCACACACCGGCCTGCAAACCGTAACCTGGCTACTCGAGGGTGAGGTCGAACACCGCGACAGCCTGGGCACCATCCAACTAATCAAGCCTGGCCAACTAAACCTGATGACTGCCGGCCGCGGCATTTCACACAGCGAGCTCTCACATAAACAGGATGGCAACCTGCATGCGGTGCAACTGTGGGTGGCGCTGCCAGAGGGCGACCGCCATAGTGCACCGGCCTTTGAACACCGCGACGATCTTCCGATCATTGAGGTGCCCGCCTATCGTCGCCGCACGCCTTTCGCGCTGGGCCGAACCACGGCCGATGAGAACGCAAAAATCACGGTGCTGGTTGGCACACTGTTTGGCCAAACAGCCAAAACCACGCACTTCACCCCGCTGGTTGGTGCCGAGATTCGTGTGCCGGGCAAGTCGAGCCTGACCATTCCGGTCGACCAAAAATTTGAGCACGGAGTGCTGCTGGTCGGCGGCGACGCCGAGGTTACCGGTTCGGCCACCCTAGAGAGCGAGTCACTTGCCATTGGCGAACTGGCATATTTCAACCCCGGGCACGCTGGCTTAACAATCGAAAACCTTGGGGCCGACGAAGCCACACTGATTGTCATCGGCGGCGAACCCTTCACCGAACAATTGGTGATGTGGTGGAACTTCATTGGGCGCAGCCACGACGAAATTGTGGGCTGGCGTGAAACCTGGAATACCGAGCGCGAAACTGCGGTTGCCAACGGTGTATTCGGCCAGTTCTCCGACGAGGTAGGCAGCTGGATCCCCGCCCCCGACCTACCGAACGTAACCCTTAGAGCCCGCTAGATGACCCCTGCTTCAATTCGCGATGAGCGCCAAGACGCCATCCTTGATGCCGCGCAGCAAATTATTGCTGAGCGAGGAATAGATGCGGTTTCGATGGCTGAACTGGCCGCTGCCACTGGCCTTAGCCGACCCGCGATTTACCAGTACTTTGCCTCGCGCGAGCATGTTCTTGCCGAGCTGGTGATCAACGAAATGGCCGACCTGTCGAATGCCATCGATGAGCACATCTCGAATTTTCAAGACCCGATGGAGCGAATTCGCATCTGGATTCACTACACACTCGCCCACCTAGCGAGCGCTGAGCACCGCATCATCCGTGATATTTCGATCGAGAGTTTGCCTGAAGAATCTCGCGGCATGATCAACGCAATGCACGGTCACTTTATGATGGCTCTGCTCAGCCCGGTTCGCGAGCTCGGCGTGAAAGATGTCACCGCTACCTGCCACCTGATTTACGCAACCGTCGCTGCGGCTGCCAAACGTATCGATGAGGGCAGCGAATATGTGAGAGAGGCCGCGGCACTCGAGCAATTCACCATTTCAGGAATCGCCGGAGCACCGCGGCCCAGCTAGCCAAAACGGCCAGCATTAACCCACGCGCTGGGGGAAGCTGCGCAGGTTAGCCTTTGAGGGTTTTAGCAACCAACTGCTTGCCAGCAACTACAGCCGAGACCGGCGCCTTCTTGCCTGCAGGCAGAGCCACCGAAAGCACGAACTTGTCGCTTGAAACCGCACGGGTAATGGTGCGACCGGCAACCACAAACGAGACGCGCTTGCCAGCGGCACCCGTGACAGTGAACACAGCCTTACCGGCGCGCGAAACCACCGATGCCTTGGCTGCCTTGAAGGCGACCGGGTAGTAGCGGTCTAGCGCGGTGTCGGCAGCGCCACCAAAGTGGTCGCGGCGGGTGTGAATTGCGCAGGCAACCACGGTGCAGTCAACCGTGGCCTTGTCACCGGCAACAAAGACAGCCTTCACGTCAAGCTTCACCGGTTCGCTAGCCTTGCCGGCACCGATTACGGTCGAAGCCAACAGGTTGCTTACCCACTTACCCTGCCCATCGCACTGGGTTGGGCGAGTCGACTTATCTGCCGGCACAGCACACAGGCGCACATAGACACCCTGGTCGCCAGGCAGGTCGTTGAGCACCACGGTGACTGTGTCGCCATCGGGGTTTAGTCCGGATGCACGGTCGAGCGATGCACTAAACGCGGCGGCGTGAGCTGGGGTGGCCAACATTGAAAGTGCAATGGTTGCGGCGGCGAAAGCTGCCAAGCGTGATTTACGCATTTCTCTCCTTGAAAACAGCCCTTACCGAGGTCTTCGGCTGGGTCGACATCCAAACTAAATGAGCGCAAAAACTTGAGCCTGACAGGCTGTCAGAATGCCCGCGGTGCGGGTCGGCGGCCAACCTCGCGAGCCACTAAAATAGAAGGGTTCGGCAGCGTCGTCGGCGCCAAAATTCAAACAAACTCCCCACACAAGCTTGGAGCTATCTGTGCCAAAAATCATCGTCGAGGTAATGCCAAAGGTTGACCTACTAGACCCTGCCGGCAAGTCGGTTAACAACGCCCTACACCGCAGCGGCCACAACGACATCACTGCAGTGCGCATCGGAAAGCGCATCGAATTGCACTTTGACCGCGCAGTTACCGAAGCCGACATCGCCGAGGCACACAAAATCGCCGAAAACTTTTTGAGCAACCAGGTGATCGAAGACGTCGTTGCAGTAACCGTCGAAAACTAATCGGTTAGGGGCGTAAGCAACCATGAAAATCGGTGTAGTCACCTTCCCTGCCACCCTCGACGACCGCGATGCACAGCGTGCAGTGCGACTGGCCGGCGGCACCCCGGTGCCACTTTGGCACGCAGACAGCGACCTCAAAAAAGTCGATGCCGTGGTGCTACCAGGCGGCTTTTCATACGGCGACTACCTGCGCTGCGGAGCAATTGCTGCCCAGGCGCCAATCACCCAAGAGATCATCAAGCAGGCCAACCAAGGTCTTCCTGTACTGGGCATCTGCAACGGTTTTCAGGTGCTAGTTGAAAGCCACCTGCTGCCTGGTGGTCTAATTCGCAACGAGCACCAGCACTTCATTTGTCGCGACCAGAAGCTGCGCGTCGAAAACATCGACACCCCCTGGACCAACCAGTTTGAGCTCGGTCAAGAAATCACCATCCCGCTAAAAAACGGCGAGGGCGGCTACATTGCGACCGAAGAAACTTTGAAGCGCCTTGAGGGCGAGGGCTTAGTGGCTTTCAGATACCTTGAGGTCAACCCAAACGGATCAATGAACGACATCGCCGGTCTTCGTAACGAACGCGGAAATGTGGTTGGCCTGATGCCTCACCCAGAACACGCGGTCGAACCTGGTTTTGGTCCCGACACCACCGCGGCAATGCGCAGCGGCGTTGACGGTTTGAAATTCTTCACATCGGTTTTGAAAGCAGTGGTGAACGCGTAATGGGTTTGTTCAGCAAAAAATCTAGAACGGTAGCGTCGCACCCGATGGCACTAAACACCGACACCACTGCCAAAGCAGCAGTTGACCCAGACAAGGTTCAGCCATGGAAAGAGCTCGGTCTGAAAGAAGATGAGTACGCGCGCATTCGCGACATTTTGGGCCGACGCCCAACTTCATCTGAGCTGGCCATGTACTCGGTTATGTGGTCTGAGCACTGCAGCTATAAGTCATCCAAAATTTATCTTCGTCAGTTCGGTGAAAAAGTTACCGATGAGATGAAGAAGAACCTCATGGTTGGCATGGGTGAGAACGCCGGAGTGGTCGACATCGGCGAGGGCTGGGCGGTGACCTTCAAGGTCGAGTCGCACAACCACCCAAGCTACATCGAGCCTTTTCAGGGCGCAGCAACCGGCGTTGGCGGCATTGTTCGTGACGTACTCACAATGGGTTCTCGCCCAATTGCCGTGATGGATCAGCTTCGTTTTGGCGCCCCAGAAAACCCAGACACCGCGCGAGTGGTGCACGGTGTAGTTAGCGGAATTAGCTTCTACGGCAACTGCCTCGGCCTGCCAAACATCGGTGGCGAAACCGTTTTCGACAAGGTCT
>CAZGZW010000032.1:0-6822 GCA_964530255.1 uncultured Rhodoluna sp. | reverse complement strand
TAGTTCTAAAGAACCACTGAAAAACCCCCGAGCTTCGGCTCGGGGGTTTTTCTTTCAACCTGCCTCCGAAGATTCCAAGTTAGGTTGTCTTTCGCGAGAGGTATGATTTCCATAGACCCAAGGGGGGAATTCGATGACTAACTTCATAGACATCATCAAGAATGAGAGCTCGGCTGACGCGGATGACTTCGTAATCTGGAAGTTTCCGACAGAAGACTTCAATACCAACGCTCAGTTAATTGTTGGCGAGTCCGAGCAGGCGCTCTTCGTTAGCGACGGTGTGGTGGTCCAGGTTTTTGAGGCTGGTCGTTACACACTCTCAACCAAGAACTACCCTTTCATCGCTACCTTCTTGTCGAAGTTCACGGGTGACGTTCGCGCGTTTCAGAGCAAGGTTTACTTTGTAAGTCTCGACCACAAACTTGAGACTCTTTGGGGAACCGATACCCCAATTCAACTTCGCGACCCCGTGCTGCGAATCCAGACCAGCATTCAAGCTCGTGGATCCTTCGCATTCGAAGTTCAGGAGTCCAAGAAGCTGTTCCTAAAACTCGCGGGCAGCAACACGGAATCCCTGACCCGCGACGAACTCACGAGCTACTTTAGGTCAGCCTTCCTTGAGAAGATCAAAGACTCGATTGCCAGCTTCATCCAGGAATCCGGCCGTGAAGTTCTAGACATCTGCGCTTCCCGAGAGGTTGTTGCGCAATCAATCTCAGAAAAAGTTTCGGGATTACTCGATGAATACGGCGTTCGTTTAGTCAACTTCTACGTCAGCGGCATGGACATCCCTGCTAACGACCCGAATCGACAGAAGCTAGAAGAAGCCTTTGCCAACAAGAGCGTCATGGGCATTCTGGGTGACGACTGGGCTCGCCAGCAATCTGTGGACATCATGAAAGACCTCGCTGGTAACGAAGGTGGGGGGCTAGCAGCTCTTGGCGCTTCGGCTGGTCTCGGGTTCGCAATGGCCGGCCCAATTGCCGGAATGGCCGGAAATCTCGGTGACTTGAACAAGGCAGAAACTTCAGCAGGCAACGCCTTCTGCACCAATTGCGGTACTGCCTTAGCTGCCGATCAGAAGTTCTGCGGTAAGTGCGGTAAGCAGGTTGGCTAACATGTCCTTTTCTTCTCTTGCGTCCAGAGTTTCCTTAATCCTCCTTGTTGCATTCAATGCCTCAGCTCTCATTGTCTCGGCGTTCTTTGCGTATTCCATTACCGGTTGGCTTGCGCTAGGGGTGTTCAATTTCTCCGCACTTCTGGTCTGGGCCAACCAGAAAGCGAAGAGGGGCGACCACGTTGTTTTCGGCGTTCCCCTCGCCACCGTGGGCTTCGTCTATCTCTTGACTTTGGCACTTGCCTTCATTGGTGTCTCATTTTTGCCGTTCATTTTCATCCCGTTCTACGCGGTGATAGCAATCGCTCTTTCTGCTCTCTACTGGGTTGCTTCACTTAGCATCTCGTTTGTCCACAAGCGGGTAGCCCCAGAAATCAAAACGGAACGAGACGCAGTCAAGTTTGTGCAGAATGCCATTGCTGACCTCAAGAGCGCCAAGGGGCGCGCAAACCAAACAGTGGGCGCGTCAATTGATAAGGCCATCGAGCAACTTCAGTACACAGCGGTTCAAAGTAACGACGCAACCGCAAAACTCGAAACAGATATCAAATCTGTCGTTGCTCAAATCAACGCTGAGGTTGAACAGCTGAGCGAAACCGAGTCATTGGCTCTCGCGGCAAAGCTCACCAAGCTGCTTGCCGATCGCGCAGAGGTTATTCGCAGAGAGAGCTAGATTGACCACACAAGTTTTAGACCTCGCTTGCCCAGGTTGCGGCGCGGGCGTTTCAACCTCAGAGAGACACTGCCGTTACTGCAATCGCCCAGTTGTAGTCCGTTCCTTCCGAGACCTATCTGACATTGTTGGTGCCGACCTAAACAAATACGCAGCGAGTTACGCAGCTTTGGACGCATCTAACGCCGGCTCAACCGAGCTGACCCTTGCCCTGGCTATCGTTCAGTTGAAGCTAGGTCAGTTCGCTCAGGCATCAAAAATTCTCGACAAAGTCACCATGCTTGATGCCTCGAACCCCGACGCATACTTTTACCTTGCCGTGACTCACTTGGAAGGCAAGAAAGCTTTCGTTACCCCCATGGTAAAAGTGAGAGAGGCGATGAGTCATCTTCAATCGGCTACTGCACTTGATCAGCGGGGGATCTTCTATCTTTTTCAGGCATATTTGGCCTACGACTTTTTCGAAAGAAAATTGCTAAACCACGAACCATCTTGGTCAGACCTCCTAGGATTGGCTGTGTCTAACGGCGCAAGCGTCTCAGATGGGGATGCGTTGAAAGACACGCTACAAATCAAAAGCTTCGGATTTCCCGTGGGGGAGTTTGATTAGGCTCTGGTTACTCCAGAGCAACTATGAAAGGTAAATCAAGTGGACATCAAAGCAATTCGTAAATTTTTCAAAGCTGGAGATCAAAGTTCGGCCACAGCTGTTCTGTTGATTGTTCTAGGTGCGGTTAACCTCCTACTCCTATTTGTAGGCATGGTTATCAATGGCATCATTGGCGCAGCAGTGCTTGGTTTAGGTATTTACAAGTACAAGAACTCGAGCAGCGAGGGAATGGCTCAGCAGATTGACGCTCTTCTAGCCTCAGAAGAGAAGAAAGCCCTAGATTTGGCGCTATCTAAGTTAGGCCTAGACCGCGATGAACTAGGAAGCGTTGAGCCTCTAGTCGTATCCGGATACAAGTTCTCGGACATCCCATTCGGTTTCGTAGCTAAGCAGGAAAAGAACACCGGAAAGTGGCGCTCACCTCTTGGCGAAGTTGCAGTCATCATTTTCTCGGATGACGTACTCCACTCATACAAGCGCATCTTCTCGTTCGTTGACCCATCCTTCAAGGGCGAGGAAACCGACGAGTACTTCTACAAGGATGTCGTATCAATTTCGACCAAGTCCGAAGTTGAGAAGCTGCCTGGTGTGGGCAAGTTTGCCGCAACAATCTCCTACGAGAGCCTCACACTAACTACCTCCGGTGGAACAAGCGTTAAGTGCTCGATCTACAAGTCGGACGAGAAAGTTGAGCGTGCACTTGGTGCCGCTCGCACCCTCGTCAAGGAAAAGAAGCGCTAAACCGCTCTCTAACTACAAAGCTAACCCCCCGAGCCGAAGCTCGGGGGGTTAGCTTTTCACGTTCTAAAGAAACATGCCAAATCGGTAAGTGTTGCCGTCGACGTCACGGAGCCAAAACTCTCGGGTGCCCCAAGTTTGGTCTTCGGCCTTAACGCCGACTCGAGCAGCCAGTGCGTCGATGTCGTCAACGTAGAAATAGACGACAACTGGTCCGTGGCCATCGCCGCGACTTTCACTGGCGTGTAGTTCGAGTCCGCTTTCGGGTTCGATGAGGGATCCGTATTTCAAACCCTGGCCGGGGTCGTGAACCCACTGTTCGACGAAGCCGACCGGCTTGAGGGCTTCGAAGATAACTTCTAGTTTGGTGACCGGCACCACAGGAACGACTGTTGTAATCATTTCTTTAGCCTAGGCTCGAAACAAATGATTCGTTTCTTCAAGCGGTACTTCAGTTACCCGAGTTTTCCGGCCAAGTCGAAGAGCATCCTCAAGCGAGCGCTCTTGGCTGAGCTTGCCTACTTCGGTTTCATGTTCTACCTGATGAGCCGTTTCAACTACATTCGCGTTTATACCGAAAAGCGTGGTGAAGGCAAGATCACCGAGTTCTCCGGCGGCAACTGGGAGGGCTTCCTAGAAGGGCAGTGGTACCCAGATCTTGTTCCGTTGCTGCACGAAATGGTCTTTATCTGGGTTTCGATCGCGGTTGCGATCATCGGTGTCGGTGTTTACTACGTCTATCTGGACTGGCGAACCGGTTCTGAAGCTCACCACCGAGTAACCCTGCACCTCTTTATGTGGGCCAACTTTCTCTACCCAGCGCTCTACATCCCAACCCAAAATTCACGCATGGCGATGGTCATTCCGGTCGCCGCGATGGGGCTGGTTTTGTACCTGCACATGGCCAAGCCGACGAAGGCTCCAGGGCCTAAGTTTTAGAGGGCTACTTAGTCTTCAGAGCCTTTGTGACAGAGACAGCTGAAGTAAAGCCTGGCTTCACTACCGTTATCCGCAACGACAGGGACTTGCCTTTGTCGACTAGAGCGACTTTGTAGGTGGCCTTGGTCGCACCCTTGATCGGCACGCCATTTCTTAGCCACTCGTACCTAAACGAGACACCAGATGGCCAGCGGCTCACCTTTGAAGCGAGAGTTTTGCCTACTAGCGCAGAACCGGTGATGGCAACTGTACCCTTGGGGGCTAGTGGGGGAGCGACCACGAGTAAGAAGCCACTCACGGACACCTGAGAAGTGTAGCCAAACAGAGAGGCCGTAACTTCTGCAGAGATTTTGGCACCTACGTCCGAGACGGTTACGAGATACGTCGATGAAGTCTGGCCAGGAATGACTTTGCCATTTTTGAACCAACGGTAACTGGCTGTAGCTTCTTCTGGGAACCCTGTCAGATACGCAACGATCTCACCGCCAGGTTTAGCAGGACCAGTGACTCTAACGGTTGCAGTAGAACTGAGCTGCCCCTTGGATGCCAGCTCGGCACTACTTAAAACAATTACTTTGTCTTCGTGCTCCGGCAGCGAGGCGCGGACCTCTACAGACAATCGTTTGCCTAGGTCGAGCCCCTGAATTTGGTAGGTGCTTGAGGCAGTGCCATCGCTGACCGCCTCACCATCAGCCATCCATTTGTAGGTGAAGGTCACGCCTTCGGTCCATACACCGGGGTTCACAGAGAGGCTTGATCCAACTTTGAAACCTGTCGGGCTATAGATAGTTGGTGAGCCTTGAGTTGGAATTGCATCCTTCCCCCATCGCCAACTAGACAAGACCGATGGCATGTCGTTTCCGAATGGCGCAGTGGCCAAAAGACCTTGCCGCGCAATTCGCGTGAATGGCACGTAGTAGAGAGGCAAAGTGAATGCGTTTTGATTTAGAAGAGCTTCAATGTCCTTCTGAATTTGAAGGCGCCGTGAAGAAGTGGGTTGTGTTTTCAGCTCATCGAGCAACTGAGTCAAAGTTGCGTTGGAGAAGCCTTGGTACTGAGCGATGGTTCGGGCATGCCCTCCCGAAGAGGTCGTGTCAGGGCTCAACGCATAAACGGTTGCGTCATATTGCGAGCTCGTTAGTGATGTCGCCCAACTGCTTGAGCCCGACGTAGTGAGTGAAAACCCTGCCGTTGCGGCCGATGCTGCAATCAGATTGATTTGCGCGCTTCGGCGGGAGTTAGAGGGAGTACCCCACAGCACGCGAACTGTGATTGGTGCGGTAAGGGCGCTGCCATCCCAGTCTGGGTAATAGGACTTTACGATTGCCTTTGCGCTGGCGAGTCGTTGCGCAGGCTCTTCAAGGTATGCCGCGAAGCCAGCATCATTTGAAACAAGGTCATGGTTTTGTTCCAAGGGGCTTAGCCCCTGTGAGTTCTTAGGAAGTGGAAGCTTTCCACCCACGAGAATCTGGTCCTGAATGGCCTCTCGAGGCAAGGACAACAGCAGAGCTTTGCGCAAATCCAGAGCCCTCTGAGATGACCCGCTAAATGGGTGGTTGTACGCGGCGCCATCGGCAGAACCTGTTCTGATGTCAAAGTGTTCGAGTAGCCCGCTTGTGCCTGCGATAGTTCTAGCGCTTGGAATCGATGACCAGGAATCGAAGATTGTTTTGTTTGCGGGGGTGGCATCCATCACATCGATGGTTCCGTTTTCAAACATCGCACCTACTTGCGACATGTCGGCAACGTTCACCTGAGAGATCTCATCGAATGCAAACACGCGTGAACCAGAGTAGTTCGGATTGCGCTCGAAGGTAATACGCCCAGTAGAAACCTGCTTAAGTTTGTAGGGCCCAAAACTCACAGAGTTTACGGAGGTGGCTCCTTGCTGGGTGAGGTTGTAGATGTTGTTCCAAGCGTCAGCCATGGCTTGGGACGAGACTCCTGACAATGCGTCTGCGGCAACCTGCTGCTTCGCCTCTTCAGTTGTGAGTTCAGGTCTGACAGCCTTGCCAAGTATGTGTGCAGGTTTCGTAAATCCGATGGACGCTTGCCAGTCCCATGCCGAGTCATTGAATGTGAAAGTGATCGTTCTGCTCGAATTCGAGATAACCGGGTTGCCCTGGATCGCGCTGGCGTAAATCGACGTGGTGTTGTTTCTGAACATCAAGTCGGCGGTGGGTGATTTAGCAGTTAGGTGGAACACCAGCAGGTCTTCTGCTGTAGCAGCCACTCCATCCGACCACTTGGCGTTGGGAGCTACCGTGTAAGAAACGACCAGGGAATTTGCAGACTTGGAGATGATCGCAACTTCAGCGATTGCGGTGTTCTCCACCCAGCTTCCATCTGGGAGCCTGCTGAAGATCGGCTCGTTTACGAGAGACTTTTGCACCTCCTCGGGATAGGTCAAATAGTCCTCCGTGTGGTGAAGGCTCGATGCGTCCAGTCCATTTACGCCTATCGCAAGCGAATTGTTTGCTGCGCTGGCAGAAGCGCTCGTGGCGGTCGACGTCTGGAAAAATGAAGTCAGAAGAATGGCGACTAGAAAAATGCCGACTGATTTGTAAAACGACCGGTTTCTGGTTTCGGTTTTCAAGCTTGCCCCCGTGAAGTGGTTGGTCTTTTCACTCTAGCCCGAGTTCCTCAAAAGAATAATTTGCATTCAACACATTCACCCCTCTAAACTGGGTAAGTTCGTAAGAACTCGCGCTGTCTTGCGCGTGGCACTCATGACGCGGTGAACAG
>CAZGZW010000031.1:0-12018 GCA_964530255.1 uncultured Rhodoluna sp. | reverse complement strand
GGGTTACCGTGGTCAGCGTTCACGTCTGTACCGCATGGCAAAGCAGCAGTTGCTGCACTCGTTCGTATACGCATACAACGACCGCCGTGCACGCAAGGGTGACTTCCGTCGTCTATGGATTCAGCGCATCAACGCAGCTGCCCGCCTAAACGGTCTAACCTATAACCGCTTCATCCAGGGCTTAAACCTGGCTGGCATCGAGGTAGACCGTCGAATCTTGGCTGACCTAGCGGTCAACGACGCCAAGACCTTCGCAAGTTTGGTTGCGTCTGCTAAGGCAGCGCTGCCAAAAGACACTTCGGCTCCAAAGGCTAAGTAGTCCCAATGTTGACTGATCCCAAGAACTCGAAGGTTCGCGGGGTCGCCAAGCTAAACAAGAAAGATGCCCGGTCTGAGACCGGGCTCTTTCTGCTTGAGGGGCCCCAGGGTCTGAAAGAAGTTTTGGCCGAACCCGACATCATCGTTGAGCTTTACGCCACCGAAGCAGCTGTTGAGCGTCACTCTGAACTTTTTGACCAGCTAGCGGCAACCAAAGTAGCGGTACAGCTGGTCTCTGAGCGTGTTTTGGCTGCCATGGCCGATACCTCAACACCGCAGGGGGTGCTCGCGGTATGCCGCCAGATAGACGTGCATATTGATGCCGTAATTGCCAATCGGCCGAAGCTAGTTGCGTTCCTGGCAAACATTCGTGACCCTGGTAATGCCGGCACTGTGCTCAGAGCGGCAGATGCCGCAGGTGCAGACGCTGTAATTTTTTCAGCCGGCAGCGTAGATCTTTACAACCCGAAGGTGATTCGCTCAACCACCGGAAGTATCTTCCATCTGCAGGTGGTTACCGGGGTCGACATCATCGATGCACTGGATGAACTAAAGAAAGCTGGTCTGCAGGTATTTGCCGCTGACGGCGGTGGCGATCTAATCACCGACCTAAACTCTGAAACGCTGAAGCAACCCACAGTTTGGGTTTTCGGTAATGAAGCCTGGGGCTTCGAGCAGGAAACACTTGATCACGCAGATCGAATTATTGGGTTGCCAATTTATGGCGCAGCTGAATCCTTGAATTTGGCAACAGCCGCGAGCGTTTGTTTATACGAGTCTGCCTTCGCTCAGAATGCTTGAAAGGTAGACTGAAAAACCTATGTCGCAAGAATTTGAAATCAACGAGGCTAACGTTTCGCAAGCTGTTCGAGCCGCCCTCGAAACCGTAGCTGCGGTTGGCTCATTCGCCGAGCTGAAAGCTGTAAAAGCAAGTGTGGTGGGCGATTCTTCAGCTATTGCGAAACTAAACGCACAGCTTAAGAATTTGCCAAATGAAGATAAGGCTGCAGCTGGTGCCCTAATGGGTCAAGCTCGCGCGCAAATCAATGAGGCATTCGCCGCACGCGAAGCGCAGCTTCAAGCCCAAGAAGAAGCTCGTCAAATTGAGGCCGAGCGCGTCGACATGTCTTTGGCTGCTTCGCCCTTTTCGTTGGGTGCCCGTCATCCGCTATCGCTGCTCCAAGACAACATCGCCGATGTATTCATCGGCATGGGGTGGGAAATCGCGGAAGGCCCTGAGGTTGAACATGAATGGTTCAATTTTGACGCTCTAAATTTTGACGCTGACCACCCGGCTAGAGCCATGCAAGACACCTTTTTTGTCGACCCAATCGATGCACGTCTGGTATTGCGAACACACACTTCTCCGGTACAGGTTCGGTCAATGCTTGAGCGCGAAGTGCCAATTTACGTGCTTTGCCCTGGTCGAGTTTTCCGCACCGACGAGCTAGATGCAACCCACACGCCGGTTTTTCACCAGGTTGAGGGGCTAGCCGTTGACAAAGGGCTAACTATGGCTGACCTAAAAGGCACTCTCGAACACTTTGCGCGCATCATGTTTGGTGAAGACGCAAAAATTCGACTTCGCCCCTCATTTTTCCCATTTACCGACCCCTCGGCCGAACTTGATGTTTGGCACCCGGGTGCCAAGGGCGGCGCTCGTTGGGTCGAGTGGGGCGGATGCGGGATGGTGAATCCTAATGTTTTGAAGTCTGCAGGAATTGACCCTGAGGTCTACTCAGGGTTCGCCTTTGGAATGGGCATCGAACGTACTTTGATGTTCCGCAATGATGTAAAAGACATGCATGACATGGTTGAGGCAGACATTCGCTTCAGCAAGCAGTTTGGAGTGAGACTCTAATGCGCGTTCCACTTTCTTGGTTGGCTGAATATGTTGACCTGCCCGCAAATGTCTCTCCTGAATTGGTCATGGCTGAGCTGGTCAAAGTTGGCTTGGAAGAAGAGGGAATTCACCGATTCGAGGTTACGGGCCCGGTAGTTGTTGGCCAGGTGCTCGCATTTGATGCCGAGCCGCAATCTAACGGAAAAACCATTCGTTGGTGCCAGGTCAGAGTTGCTCCTGAGGGGGCAAAAGCTGCCGACGGTGGTGGCGATGTGCGCGGAATCGTATGTGGTGCGAGCAACTTTGAGGTGGGGGACAAGGTCGTAGTTTGCCTGCCAGGTTCGGCATTGCCGGGCGACTTTAAAATCGCAGCGAGAAGCACCTATGGGCACGCTTCAGACGGAATGCTCGCTTCAGCGCGAGAGCTGGGCCTGAGCGATGACCACGCCGGAATTCTTCGTCTAGGTGAAATTGGCCTAGACCCCAAGGTGGGTACAGATGCCATCGAGCTGCTGGGCCTAGACGACCAGGCTGCCGAGGTAAACGTCACCCCGGATCGCGGCTACTGCTTCTCGATTCGAGGCATCGCTCGCGAATATTCACACGCAACGGGTGCCGATTTCCGGGACCCAACCGGCAACGCACATCCTGAGTGCGGATCGGGTTACGCACTAGCGGTCGAAGATCAGAAACCCATACGCGAACAAATTGGCTGCCACCGCTTTGTGGTGCGCGCGGTCACCGATATCGATCCAAACCGGCCAACTCCGGCCTGGATGGTAGCCAGACTCAAATTGGCTGGTATGCGTTCAATCTCGCTAACCGTAGACATCACCAACTACGTGATGCTTGAGTTGGGGCAACCGACTCACGCCTATGACCTAGACAAACTAAGCGGTGGAATCACCGTTCGTCGTGCCAAGGCTGGAGAGAGTCTGAAGACTCTTGACGGGCAGGTACGCAAATTAGATCCAGAAGACCTTTTGATCACCGATGAATCAGGGCCAATCGGGCTTGCCGGTATAATGGGCGGCGAAACTACCGAAGTTGATTCCACCACCACCCGAGTATTGGTTGAGGCGGCTCGTTTCGATCCGATTTCGATTGCCCGCAGCGCCCGTCGCCACAAGCTCAGCTCAGAGGCTTCAAAACGTTTTGAGCGTGGGGTTGACCCAAGGCTTGCAGAGTTTGCAGTCGCCCGAGTTGTGCAGCTACTCGAGGTTCACGCCGGCGGTGTTGGTTCGTCACTCGGTGCCGATTTCTCTGCGCTGGAGCAACCTCATCCATTGTTTTTGCCGCAAAATTTCGCCACCGAACTGGTGGGTGTGAGCTATACGCCAGAGCAGGTGGTCGAAAGCCTCAGTGCTATTGGCTGCGTCGTGGCTCACGTTTCAGATGGCTACGAGGTTATCCCACCTTCGTGGCGACCAGATTTGACTCATAAAACTGATCTGGTAGAAGAAATCGCTCGCATCCAGGGCTACCACCTAATCCCATCGCGGTTGCCAGTGGCTCCTCCGGGCCGAGGCCTAACCAAGCGCCAGCAAGGCCGCCGGCTAGTGATAAACACCCTTGCTGCAGCTGGTCACGTTGAAGTACTGAACTACCCGTTTGTGGGTTCCGCTGCCAACCAGTGGTTCACCGATCACGGAACCGATCGAGTGATCACGCTGGCCAATCCAATCCAAGAAGATGCCAAAGAAATGCGCACGCGTATTCTTCCCGGCCTAATGGATGCTGCCAAGCGCAACATCGATCGAGGGTTCCAAAATCTAGCAATTTTTGAAGAAGGATCGGTTTTCCACCCCGAAGCCCCACTGAAAAAAACCGACCACATTCCCGTTGGCAACGAACTGCCTTCAGCTGCGACCCTAAAGCTTCTGAACGACGCTGTTCCGGCTCAACCGAAACACATCGCGGGTATTTTTACCGGCCGAAGAATCACGTCCCAGGTTGGTGTGACTGAGGTTCTAGCTGATTATCGTGATGCTATTCAGGCGGTCAGGGTGATCGCAAAGGCACTGGGGCTCGAGGTTTCATTTGTGCAAGCTCAGAGCCGCGGTTTCCATCCCGGGCGCTGTGCCAGTGTTCAGGTCGTCAATGGTGGTAAATCAATCTCAGTTGGTTTCGTGGGTGAGATCGATCCTGCGCTGACCCGAGCTAATGATCTGCCGAGAAGAGTTGCCGCCTTTGAGATAAACCTCGACGAGGCAATTGCGTTGTCGCCTGAGGTGATCAGCGCCGACCCAATTTGGGTAATGCCGGCAGCGACCCAAGATCTCTCACTGGTGGTGCCGATTGGCGTTGCGGCGGCCGATTTGCTGCAGGTCATCAAGGCTGGAGCTGGAGAACTACTTGAGGCGGTTGAGCTGGTTGATGATTACCGAGGTGAAAACGTTGCATCCGGTCATAAATCACTTACTTTCGCGCTTCGCTTCCGCGCGCCCGACCGCACTTTGACTCAAGCCGAGGCAACCGAGGCAAAAGAAAAAGCAGTTGCCTTGGCAGCCGAGAAATTCGGCGCTGAGCAGAGAGCATAGGTCGAGGTATGGTGTTCAAAGTTGCAGTTGCCGGTGCCAGCGGAAACGCGGGCGGAGAGCTTTTGCGGCTGATTTCACTGCACCCAGAGCTCGAGCTGGTCACGGTCACCGGAAGCAGCATGGTCGGGGAGAGCGTCACTGCAGTTCATCCTCAGCTAACCGAACTGGCCAACCTTAAATTCGTGCCAACCGACAAGGCACATCTAGAAAATCACGACGTGGTTTTCTTGGCTCTGCCTCATGCCATGAGTGCCGAAATTGCACTTCAGTTGGAGCGACCAATTTTGGTTGACTGCGGAGCCGATTTCAGGCTCGAATCAAGCGGCGACTGGGAAAAGTTTTACGGTGGTAAGCACGCCGGAACCTGGCCCTACGGAATGCCTGAGTTGCCATTGGGAAATGGCGCCAAGCAGCGTGAAAATCTAGTTGGTGTTCGCCAGATCGCGGTCCCTGGCTGCAACGTAACGGCAATAACTTTTGGTCTGGCTCCTGCTGTGGCTGAGAACCTAATCGAGACAGTAGACATTGTTTCAACCCTGACCGTTGGTACCTCTGGGGCTGGTCGCGGAGCCACCGAGAAACTGCATGAGAAAGAACCTTCGGGTTCAGCCAATGCCTATCAGGTGGGGGGCATCCACCGCCACACACCAGAGATTGAGCAGAACCTCCGCAAGAGTGCAAGCGGAGAAGTTAGGGTCTCTTTCACTCCGGTTCTGGCTTCCCTTGAGCGAGGCATTTTGGCGGTAAACAGTGCGAGGGTAAAACCAGGTGTAACGCTTGAGCAATTGCATGCTGCATTCGCGCAGCATTACGCGGGAGAACGCTTTGTAAAGATTCTTCCACTGGGCAGCTACCCATCCACCGCCGACACCATTGGTGAAAATTATGCGCTGGTCGGTGTTGCGCTAGACGAGCACACCGGCCGATTCATTTCTATTTGCGCGATTGATAATTTGGTCAAAGGCACAGCCGGTGCAGCAATTCAATCACTTAACATCGCTCTCGGGTTTGAAGAATCTACGGGGCTTACCGATACGAGGTTGTCAAAATGACCGTAACCGTTGCAAAAGGTTTTCTGGCCTCAGGAGTCAAGGCTGGGTTAAAGGCTTCTGGCAACCTCGACCTGGCTCTGGTGGTCAACGAGGGTCCGCTCAAAAGTGCAGCAGCGGTGTTTACTACCAATCGTTGCCAAGCAAATCCAATTATCTGGAGTCGGCAGGTCATCACCTCAGGCGAGGTGTCGGCGATTGTTCTCAATTCAGGCGGCGCCAACTGCTACACCGGCCCTCAGGGTTTTCAGACCACGCACGCAACAGCCGAACAGGTAGCTAGCCAGCTAAAAATTGGAGCCGGTGAGGTTTTAGTTTGTTCAACTGGCTTAATCGGTGAACAACTAGACCGAGACAAGTTGCTCGCCGGGGTAGACCTCGCGGTTAGCGAACTCAGTAACCACGCGGGTCCGATCGCTGCACAGGCAATCATGACCACCGATTCTGTGCCAAAGACTGCCTATCGAGTTTCTGAAGCTGGCTATTCAATCGGTGGAATGGCAAAGGGTGCCGGCATGCTAGCCCCCGGGCTTGCAACCATGCTCGTGGTCATCACCACTGATGCTCTGCTCGGCTCGTCAGTTCTTGATCAAGCCCTGCGCAAAGCCACGCGAGTCACCTTCGATCGGTTAGATTCAGACGGATGCATGTCGACCAATGACCAGGTAACTTTGATGGCCTCCGGGGCAAGCGGTGTCGCTCCTGATCAAACAGAATTTGAATCCCTGCTTACCGAAGTTTGTCACGATCTTGCCCAGCAACTACTGCGAGACGCAGAAGGATCTAGCCACGACATCGCAATTTCGGTGATCAACGCCGCAACCGAGGCTGATGCCGTTGAGGTTGGTCGTTCCGTGGCTCGCAATAATTTATTCAAAGCGGCCATCTACGGAAATGATCCAAACTGGGGTCGAATTTTGGCTGCGGTTGGGGTCACCAAAGCACAGTTTGATCCCTACAACATCGACGTCAGCATCAACGGTGTCTCAGTCTCAAAAAATGGCCAGCCAGATCAATCCAGAGACCTTGTTGATCTAGCTCCTCGCGAGGTGGCTATTGAAATTTCGTTGAATGCCGGTAGTGAATCAGCGACCATCTACACCAACGATCTGACGCACGAATACGTCACCGAGAACAGCGCATACTCAAGCTAATGATTCCAGTAGAACAACAAGACCAGGCGCTTGCAGCAATCAAGGCTGAAACGCTGATTGAGTCACTTCCTTGGCTTAAGGCATTCCATGGAAAAGTAGTGGTCGTCAAGTTTGGCGGCAATGCCATGGTCGATGAGGTCTTGCAGAAAGCCTTCGCCGAAGATATGGCCTACCTACGCTGGGTGGGTATCAAACCGGTTGTGGTACACGGCGGTGGTCCTCAAATTTCTGCTCGTCTCAAAGAATTAGGAATCGAAAGTGAGTTCCGGGGTGGCTTCAGGGTCACTACCGATGAAACCATCGGTGTGGTCCGAGACGTACTTCGCGAACAGATCAGTGAGAAATTGGCTCAGCTTATTCGTGAGGCTGGAGCCCAGCCCCAGGTGATGAGCGGCGAAGATGCCAATCTTTTCCGAGCAGAAAAAACCGAACTCGAACTCGAAGGCCAATTGGTTGATATCGGCCTGGTTGGTGAGGTCACCACGGTCAACCCACGTATCGTATTTGAAGCCCTCGACGCGGGGCGCATACCAGTGGTTTCGACAGTGGCACCGACAGTGTCGGGCGAACTGCTCAACGTCAACGCAGACTTAGCTGCCTCTTCATTGGCTATCGCTCTGGGAGCCGAGAAACTTATGGTGCTGACCGACGTCCCGGGGCTCTACAGCGACTGGCCTAATCGCGATTCACTTGTGTCTGAGATCAGTGCCACCGAGCTAGATTCTCTGTTACCGACTCTCGAATCTGGCATGATTCCAAAAATGCAGGCCTGTCTCAAGGCGGTTCAGGGCGGAGTTCCTCAGTCGCACGTAATTGACGGGCGGGTCCCGCACAGCATCCTGTTAGAAATTTTCACGGTGTCGGGTTTCGGCACCATGGTACTTCCAGATAAGGACTAATCATGGTTCGCCATTTTCTAAAAGACGATGACATCACTCCCGCTGAGCAGCGAGAAATTCTGCAGCGCGCTTTGAAGTTGAAGGCAGCTCCATACAGCGAACGCCCCTTTGAAGGCCCACAAACCGTCGCACTTATCTTTGATAAAACATCGACCCGCACCAGGGTGTCTTTTGCAGTTGGTGTGAGTGACCTTGGCGGAGCGCCACTTATCATCGACTCTCAAACCTCGCAGATGGGCGGAAAAGAATCGGTCGCAGACACCGCCCGAGTGCTGGGTCGACAGGTGAGCCAAATTGTTTGGCGAACCTATGCCCAGAGTGGCCTTGAAGAAATGGCTGAGTATGCCGGCGTTCCGGTCATAAATTCGCTGAGCGATAGCTTTCACCCGTGTCAGATTTTGGCCGATTTGCTCACCATCCTTGAGCACAAAGGCAAACTTGCGGGGCTGAAACTTGCCTATGTGGGTGACGCTGCCAACAACATGGCAAACAGTTATTTGATCGGTGGTGCAACCGCCGGGATGCATGTTGCGGTTGCGGCGCCAGCGGGCTATCAGCCAGATCACGGCATTGTCGCCAAAGCAGAGTTGATAGCCTCAACCACCGGCGGCAGTATTGCGGTCTTTGGCGAACCAGGTTTGGCAATCCAGGGTGCCGATGTTGTGGTCACCGACACCTGGATTTCGATGGGGCAAGAGGCCGAGAAAGCCGCTCGGCTAGAGGCCTTCAAGGGTTACACCATTGACGCTGCTTTATTCAGCCAGGCCAAGGCAGACGCAATTTTCATGCACTGTTTGCCTGCCTACCGAGGCTACGAGGTTGCCAGCGAAGTAATCGACGGGCCTCAATCAGTTATCTGGGATGAAGCTGAAAACCGATTGCACGCCCAGAAAGCTTTGATGGCCTGGCTCGCAGAGCAGTCAAACTAACAAACTTTTACCCGTTCCTGAGTCAATTTGGTTCAGGCCTTAAGATTGGTGCTTATGTCAGGTTCAAACTCACTCTGGGGTTCTAGATTCGAAGGTGGCCCCGCCGACTCACTGGTTGCGCTTAGTCGTTCGGTTCATTTTGATTGGCGTTTGGCCAAGTACGACATCGCCGGAACAAAGGCTCACATCAGAGCGTTGCAGTTTGCCGGCTACCTAACCACTGCCGAGCTTGAAAAACTAGACAAGAGTCTTGACGAATTGCTCTCGAGGGTGCGGCAGGGCTCATTTCAACCCAAGCCAACGGATGAAGACGTCCACTCTGCGCTTGAGCGCGGCCTAATTGAAATTTCCGGGCCAGAGCTCGGAGGCAAGGTTCGCGCTGGCCGAAGCCGAAACGATCAAATTGCTACCCTCATCCGCACCTACTTGCTAGAGCAGTCGAATTTACTTGAGTCACAGATTGTCGATCTAGTTGAGGTTTTAGTTAGCTCTGCGGAAGAGCACTTGGGCGTCGCCATGCCTGGGCGCACTCACTTTCAGCACGCCCAGCCGGTTCTGCTGTCTCACCAGCTGCTAGCCCATGCCTGGCCGTTGGTGCGAGACCTAGAGCGATTGGCTGATTGGCGCAAGCGCGCGGTACTTTCTCCCTACGGAGCCGGCGCTCTGGCCGGAAACACCCTGGGCCTCGATCCAAACCTAGTTGCTCGAGAGTTGAAGTTGGCTGGTCCCACTCCAAACTCAATTGATGCCACCTCGAGCCGTGACGTAGTTGCCGAATTTGCGTTCATCGGCACCATGGTGGGAATTAATCTTTCGAGATTCTCTGAAGAAATCATCATTTGGGCCAGCGCCGAATTTAACTACGTCAAGCTTCACGATTCGTACAGCACGGGCTCATCGATCATGCCGCAGAAGAAGAACCCTGACATTGCCGAGTTAGCTCGAGGCAAGAGCGGTCGCCTAATCGGAGACCTTACCGGTCTCCTGGCTACCCTAAAGGGTCTGCCACTGGCCTATAACCGTGATTTACAAGAAGATAAAGAGCCAGTGTTCGACATTGTCGATACCCTATCTGTTCTGCTACCAGCTTTCACAGGGATGGTCGCAACACTCACTTTCAACCGAGACCGCCTCGAACAGTTGGCGCCTGCTGGTTTCTCACTGGCCACCGATGTCGCCGAATGGCTGGTCAAGCAGCATGTCCCGTTCCGAGACGCACACGAAATCACCGGTGCCTTGGTTGCCTTCTGTGAGAAAAATTCATTGGAGCTGCACGAGGTTTCGGACGCCGACATGGCAGCCATCTCCCATCACCTGCGCCCCGAGGTTCGCGATGTTCTCTCTGTCGGAGGCTCAATCAAGGCCCGCGCAGGTGCCGGCGGCACTGCTTTGCCCAGGGTTCTTGAGCAAATAACTGTGCTTCGCAAAATTGCGCCAAAGCGAGGCGAGTAATTTGGCATCACCAGAATTTCTTCGAGGGCAATCGAACGACCCAAGCTTCGAGCATCTAATTGACGAGCTGCAGTGGCGCGGTCTGGTAGCAATTTCGACCGATGAGGCTGAACTTCGTAATGCACTCAGCTCAGGATCAATCACCTACTACTGCGGTTTCGACCCAACGGCTCAAAGTTTGCACCTGGGTAACCTAGTGCAGCTGCTCACCATGCGTCGACTGCAGCTCGCGGGCCACAAGCCCTTGGCTCTGATCGGCGGCTCTACCGGGTTGGTTGGAGATCCTCGACCCACCGCAGAACGCACTCTCAACGACAGAGAGACAGTTGCGGAATGGGTCGAAAAATTGGGTGCTCAGGCAGCTAGATTTCTTTCCGCCGAGGGTAACAACGCGGTTCGACTGGTTAACAACCTCGACTGGACAGCCCCACTGAGCGCAATCGACTTTTTGCGAGAAATCGGTAAGCACTTCCGAGTTGGCAAAATGCTCTCCAAAGATGCCGTCTCTGCCCGACTCAATTCGGAACACGGAATTAGCTATACCGAATTCAGCTATCAGATTTTGCAAGGTTTTGATTTCCTTGAACTATTCCGTCGCTACGACTGCATTTTGCAAACCGGAGGCAGTGACCAATGGGGAAATCTCACCTCCGGTACCGATTTGATTCATCGCGTCGAAGGTAAGAACGCCCACATCCTGGCGACCCCGCTGATCACCAACAGTGACGGCAAAAAATTTGGAAAATCAGAGGGTAATGCAATCTGGCTCGATGCTGAGCTAACGTCGCCCTACGCTTTCTACCAGTTCTGGCTGAATGTTGACGATGCCGATGTAATTGACCGGTTGAAGGTGTTCACTTTCCTAACTCGCAGCGAGATCGAAGAGCTTGCTCAGCAGACCGCTGAGGCTCCGTACCTGCGCGCTGCACAAAAACGCCTGGCCTACGAGGTCACGTCGCTGGTTCACAGCCCAGCTGCAGCCGAAGCTGCCATTGCAGCATCTGCCGCGCTATTTGGCCAGGGAGACTTGCATGAACTCGACGAAACAACCTTGGCTGCCGCCCTATCCGAGTTGCCAAACGTAAATGCACTAAAAGGCGCCAGCCTGGTGCAACTTTTGGTCGAAACTCGACTGGTAGATAGCAACAGCGCCGCTAGGCGAGCGATCGCCGAGGGCGGGGTTTATCTGAATAACGTCAAGATCGAAAGTGATTCGGCCACTCTTGATGACCTAATTCACGCAAAATATGCGGTTTTACGTCGCGGAAAGAAAACCTTGGCGGGCATTTTTGCCGGCTAGAGCCCAGTAAATACGGGGCTTTAAAAAAAATAGAACCGAATATCGCAGATTGATTTGACAAGTCCGTTATCAGTCCGTAATGTATTCATTCGTTGCCCAAAGTTTGGCAGAATCCGATGAGATCGCCGGCTCAAGAGCAACACTTCCTAATCAGGTAAAAAGCCTCTTGCAGGCTTGGTTTCCGCGCTTTAGGATGAACTTCTTCCTCGAAAAAAAGTTTCGTGTCAAATTTGACAAGAACTGAAATCGTGGTAAGTTAGTGAAGTTGCTCTGGAGGCCAGTCGAAAGACAAACTCCCAGACGCAACCGATCCTTGAGAACTCAACAGTGTGCACAATGTCGATGCCAAAAAATTCGGCTGAATTTATTCAGCACGAAAACAAATTGGATTAGACAGATTGTCAGATGACATTCTGATTTAGTCAGATCAAACTGAGGCGCCAATTTTCCGGCGCTTGCGAAAAAACTTCCAGCTTGCTGGAAAACATTTTTTACGGAGAGTTTGATCCTGGCTCAGGACGAACGCTGGCGGCG
>CAZGZW010000030.1:0-13566 GCA_964530255.1 uncultured Rhodoluna sp. | reverse complement strand
CGTAACCAAGAAGAACCGTCGTAACGACCCAGACCGTCTAGTGCTAAAGAAGTACGACCCAGTAGTGCGTCAGCACGTTGAATTCCGCGAGGAGCGCTAAGAATGGCTAAGAAAAGCAAGATTGCTCGTAACGAGCAGCGCAAGGTTATCGTTGAGCGCTACGCAGCAAAGCGTCTAGAGCTAAAGAAGGCTTTGGTTGACCCAACCTCAACCGACGAGCAGCGCGAAGCCGCTCGCCTGGGCCTACAGAAGCTGCCTCGCAACGCATCACCAGTGCGTGTTCGTGGGCGCGATGCCATCGACGGTCGCCCTCGTGGTTTCCTCGCAAAGTTTGGTGTCTCACGTGTTCGCTTCCGTGACATGGCTCACAAGGGCGAGCTACCAGGCATCACCAAGTCTTCTTGGTAATCACTTAGAAAGTGCCCGACCGAAAGGTCGGGCTTTTTCTTTTAAGTGGCACGAGGGTTAAACCTGAGGGTTGATCTGCGGCAAACGCAGAGTTATTTCGCTCAGCTCGAATTACAAAAATTTTTGAAATTTATCATCGCCCGATATCGAAGTTGTCATTTTCATCTGTTCGGATGACCGTATATCCCCGTAAATTCAAGGAAAATCGTTAGAAAACCTCTTCGCAACACGCCGAAACAAAAGAATGACAAGTTTTTGTTTCGGGGTAGTTTGATTTCGACACTACGTCAAACAACTACATGTCCAGGAGGACTAAATGTCTCTAAACAAGAGCGAACTAGTAGCAGCAGTTGCTGCACACACCGGCGAGTCACAGGCTGCAGTCAACCGCGTTGTTGACGCACTGTTCGAGACCATTGCCAAAGAGGTTGGCAAGGGTGGCAAGGTTACCATCCCAGGTTGGCTAACCGTTGACAAGGGTCACCGCAAGGCTCGTACCGGCCGCAACCCACAGACCGGTGCAACCATTCAGATTGCTGCTGCAAACACCGTTAAGGTTTCAGCAGGTTCAAAGCTAAAGGCTGCTGTTAAGTAATTCAGTTTCATCAGCTTTCAAAAGGCGTCCGCTTCGGCGGGCGCCTTTTGTTTTGCCCTAATCTGAAAACATGACTGACAAACAAAAAGGCTCCATTTTTGTCGCAGCGCAATTCATCCTGATTGCACTTTTGGTGTTGATTCCGGTCGACCAATCGAGCGAGCTTGCCAACTTGCTCGCCGGAGTTTTTCTGCTGGCACCGGGCCTAATCATCTTGTTGGTCAGCATCAGAACACTGGGCCGCTCGCTACAAGCCAATCCGGTTCCGGCTAAAAGATCAGAGCTAGTAACCACCGGAATTTATAGTTCGATCAGGCACCCGATATACACGGGCCTGCTGTTGGCAACGTTGGCCACAGTTGTTCAGTCGCTTTCCGGCCTAAAGTTTGCAATCTGGCTGGCGTTACTCGTGCTGTTAGTTTTCAAATCGCGCTTTGAAGAGCAATTGCTTGGGCAGCGCTACGAAGCCTACGCCGAATACAAAAAGCAGACCGGGCGCTTCCTGCCTAGAATTGGCAAGTGAACAAAAACCCCAAAACTCGGCCAGCTTTGGCTGTGCTGCTGACTTCGGGTTTCGGTTTAGCTGCCCTAATTTTTGGATTGATTTTCGGTGGTGCTGCTGCCGCCTCAGAATTTGCCGATCCCGGCCCGCTGGTCAGGCTGGGTTTGCCGGTAGCAAAATTTTTCATGAATACCGGCATGGCAATTGCTGCTGGTGGCCTGGCTTTTGCAGCATTTTCCCTCGCCGATAAATCGCCGGCTCTAAATCGCGTTTTAAATTTGAGCGCCTTCGGCGCTTTGATCTGGAGCCTTGGGGGGGCAGCGAATTTTCTGCTTACTTACCTATCAGTCACCGGCAGCTCTGTAAGTTTTGACCAAACCTTCTCAGATCAACTATGGATGTTCGCGACCGATATTGAACTAGGTGTTGCGTTAGCTATCAATCTTGCTGCAGCTGCCACACTAACCATTCTGATTCTTGCTGTTCGATCACTCACCGGTACCCTGTTGCTGGCCGCTCTTGCCATGGCCGGTCTAGTTCCGCTTGCTCTAATTGGGCATTCAGCCGGTACCGCGAATCACTCACTTGCCGTCAACGCCCTGGGTATGCACCTAGTCGGTATCGTCGTCTGGGTTGGTGGCCTAATTGCACTGTTTAGCATCAGAAAAATTTCAGACGATAGCCAGGGGGAAATTGCTAGACGCTATTCAACCCTTGCCCTAATTTCATTTGTCTTGGTGGCAATCTCTGGTGTCACTTCAAGTTTTGTGCGCCTTGAAAATAACGTGGATTTTTCATCGCCCTACCTTCAACTGATTTTGTTTAAGGTGGCCGCTCTAGTCGCACTCGGAATTTTCGGCGCGGTATATCGAAGCAAGCTGCTGGGTAACTTGGTGGGCCCGAGGTTCTATAAGTTGGTTGCAGTTGAATTTGCCATCATGGGAACCGCGATTGGTTTAGGTACAGCTCTGGCCCGCACTGCCCCACCTCTAACTGAAGAGTTCTACACCGATCCAACTCCAGCTGAAATTTTGACCGGCGAAAAGCTGCCTCCAGAACTTACAGCCATCCAGTTTCTAACCGCCTGGAAAATCGATATCGCCTGGCTAGCAATTTCTCTGTTTGCCATCGGTCTATACATCGCCGGCGTGATTCGAATCAGTCGACGAGGAGACAAGTGGCACCCCTCCCGCACCGCTTCTTGGGTTGCCGGCCACCTGGTTTTGATTTACGTAACCTCTGGCGCAATCAACGCCTATCAGGAATACCTCTTCAGCATTCATATGATCGGCCACATGATTTTGGCCATGGGCATTCCGGTGCTGTTGGTGGTTGGTGCACCGATCACTTTGATTAGCCGGGCCGTCGAAAAACGCAAAGACGGATCACGCGGACTTCGGGAGTGGGCGCTGTGGGCGGTGCACACCAAATATGCACAGTTCATCGCGCATCCGCTGGTTGCAGCTGTACTTTTTGCCAGCTCACTGGTGACCTTCTACTACACCCCGCTATTTGCCTGGGCGACCAGCGAGCACCTTGGCCATCAGTGGATGGTGGTGCACTTTCTGATCACCGGTTATTTATTTGCACAGGCTCTGGTCGGCATTGACCCGGGGCCTAATCGCCTTCCGTTTGCAGCGCGACTGCTGTTGCTAATTGGAACCATGGCGTTTCACGCCTTTTTCGGGCTTGGGTTGATGAGCGAAAAAGGGTTGCTGCTGCCACAGTGGTTTGGTGCGATGGGTCGCACCTGGGGCGAAACCCCTCTTGCTGATCAGCAAACTGGCGGAGCCATCGCCTGGGGAATTGGTGAAATACCAACTGCCATGCTCGTGATTATTGTTGCCGTGCAGTGGTACAAATCAGATCAGCGTGAATCAAAACGCCTTGATCGGGCCAGTGATCGTATTGGCAATCAAGATTTGAACGACTACAACGAGATGCTCTCCAAACTTGCTGAACGCGACCAACGCGGTGGTGGCCGATGACCGCAGTGACGCCCTCGATTACGCTGTCGCGTGAACAACAGGCCTTGTTTGAGCACATTGAAGAATCAGAAAACAATATTTTTGTTACCGGTCGAGCCGGAACCGGAAAGTCAACTCTTCTCACATATCTAATTGAGAACACCAAAAAGAAGGTCGCGGTTTGTGCTCCGACCGGCGTTGCGGCACTAAATGTCGGCGGCGTCACCATCCACTCGCTGTTTGGTTTTCCTCTCGGGATTTTGGGAAACGAAGACATCGGTCGACACATGAATCGCCGCACCCGCGAGATCTTGGCCAACATCGACATGTTGGTCATCGACGAGGTATCGATGGTCAATGCCGACATTATGGACACCATGTCTCGAGCTCTCGGCATCGCTAGGGGCAAACGAAAGCTTCCATTTGGAGGTTGCCAAATTGTCATGTTTGGTGACCCATATCAGTTGGCGCCCGTGCCGGGAAATAACGAAGAACGTGCCTACATGGCCGAAACCTACCAGAGCCCGTGGTTTTTCGATGCCCACGTTTGGCGCGAAGATTCTCTCGAGCGCTACGAACTTGGTGAAATTTTTAGACAGCATGACGAGCATTTCAAACAAATTTTGAACGCGATTCGCGATGGTTCTTGCACTCAAGAAATGCTGGATCACATAAACACCTGCGGTAATAGGTTTCCGCCAAACGAAGACGTGATTCGCCTTGCCACTGTTAACGAGTCAGTCAACGCGGTAAACCGCAATCGAATGGCCATGCTCTCTACCGAGGCTAAAAAATTCAACGCAATTTTTTCCGCTGAGGATGAACGTGCGTTCGGCCGAAACCTGCCCGCCGAGCCAGTGATTGAACTCAAGGTCGGCGCCCAGGTCATGTTTATCAAAAACGACGACTCATCAACGCGAAAAAATGCGGATGGTCAAACCATTCGTCGCTGGGTAAATGGAACGATCGGCCACGTGGTTGAGCTGCCGTCTAGCGGCGGCGCAATTGTCGAGGTCGACAGCGAACGTTTCGAGGTTGGCCGATCAACCTGGGAAAAGGTGCGCTACGAAATTGACGAAGAATTTGACGAGGTAACCGGCCGCGTCAAAGAAACTCTGGTTGCTGTTCCAATCGCAGAATTTCAGCAGCTTCCGCTTCGATTGGCCTGGGCAGTCACCATCCATAAATCTCAGGGTCTCACCTACGATGAGGTGGTTATCGACATGGGTCGTGGCGCATTCAGCCCCGGTCAAACCTACGTGGCCTTGAGTCGTGTCCGTTCGCTAGATGGGCTTTACCTGACTCGCGCGATCAGGCAGCAAGATGTAATGGTCGATGCAAATGTGCTGCGGTTTATGCAGGGCACCAAGCAGGTAGAGGGAAAACTCTTCTAAGCCTGCTCGAGCTGTTTTAGCCTCAGTTCACGCATGGCTAAGAACAGCGGAAACGTAAATGCCATCGCCGTAAACATGGCGACAACAATATAAAACCAAATTCTTTTCATCTTTAGGCGTCGGCCCTCCCAGATCATGAAGGCAACACCGGCGAAGGCAACGATCAAAATATCGAACGACAAAACTAGGTCGACCTCGCTGCCAAACCAGGCGCTCAAGTAGTCTTGCGAATTCATCACAGCCAGCGCATTGAACCACCACGCTGTGATTAGGCCAATTGCTGACAGAATGAAGAAGTATGTTGCTCTGGCGGTTCGCGTTTTTGTCATGATGCAATTGTGTACCTCGAAGATTGGTTAGTAAATGCGAAGCCTTGGCAAGTTCACCGTTAGGCATGCAAAATCAGTGCTGTTCGGGTTTATTGCGCTGATTGCATTTTCAGCAATCTGGGGCTTCCAATCTTTCGGCTACCTCAAGGGTGGCGGTTACGACGACCCCGGCAGTGACTCTGCTCGTGTTTCAAAAATTCTTACCGAAGAGTTCGGTCAAGACACCGCTGAGGTGGTTATTGTTGCCGACTTTGCTGCCGGTGCTGACGACCCGGGTAGCGTGCAGGTTGCAACCCAACTAACCGATGATCTGCTCTCGGTGACCGGCGTCGAGAAAGTTGAAAGCTACTACTCACTTGGTTCACCGGTTAGCTTGCGAAGTGACGATGGCAAGGCCACCTACTTTTTCGTTTACCTTGACGAAGACGTAAAGCAGAGCGAACTCGGCAAGAAAATAAGTGCTGAATTTACCGGCGACTATAAAGGCAAAGCGTCAATTTATGTGGCCGGTTTTGCCGCTGTAACGGCATCCATTAATTCGGCTATCGAACACGATTTAGCTTTCGCAGAGTCAATCGCGATACCAATCACCCTGGTTCTGCTGGTCTTTGTATTTGGGTCGTTGGTTGCTGCCGGCCTACCGATGATGATCGGTGGCCTCGCCATTGTTGGGTCGTTCTTCTTCGTTTGGCTATCGGCACAATTTACTGACACCTCGATTTTTGCCCTCAACCTGATCACCGGAATGGGCCTTGGTCTGGGTATCGATTACGCGCTGCTGATGGTAAACCGGTTTAGAGAGGAACGGGCTGCCGGGCTATCGGTTGATCAGGCAGTAATTCGCACGGTTGAAACGGCGGGTCGAACCGTGCTGTTCAGCGGCCTCACCGTAGCTATTGTGCTTGGCTCACTCTTTTTCTTCCCTCAGTATTTCTTGAAATCATTTGCGCTCGGCGGCGTCGTAGTGGTGGCACTCGCTGTTGCCGGTGCCCTGCTTGCCCTGCCCGCCAACCTGCGGTTGGTTGGCGATGGAATCAACAAGCTACGCATTATTAGGAGTGAGCTAACCCCTAAAGAAGCTGGCGGCTGGGGTGCTATTGCCCGATTTGTGATGCGTCGCCCAGTTGCAGTTTTGCTGGTGACCACGATTGGTTTGGGCGGTTTGGTTTACCTAGCCAAAGATGCCGAATTTGGCCAGGTCGACGATCGAGTGCTGCGCCAGAGTGATCCTGTGGTGATTGCCAGCAACGTGATCAGAGAACGATTCAGTGCTCGCGAGGGTGCTCCAATCGAAATCATCATGCAGGGTGCCAGCCAAGATGACGTGACCGACTACGTGCTTGAACTGAGCGAGCTCGAGAACATCGTAAGAGTTCAAAGCACATCAGGAATAGCAATGGATGGCCGGCTCGATGACGGCTACGCTGTCAACTTTGCAAATTACGCGGCCGGTGACTACCAGAAGATTGTGGCGGTGCACGACATAGAGTCGCGTTCATCAGAAGGCATCGAGCTCACCCGCGCGATTCGAGCAATCGATTCAAATCACGAAATTTTAATCGGCGGCTCCGCCGCGGTTTACACCGATTCCCAGGCGGGAATCGAGAGGCAATTGCCGCTGGTCGGCGGATGGATTATTGCCTGGACTCTGATTTTGCTGTTCCTGTTCACCGGTTCGGTGTTGCTGCCCATAAAGGCAATTTTGCTCAACATCATCAGCCTGGGTGCAACCCTAGGTTTCCTAACCTGGGTGTTTATGGAGGGCAACTTGAAGTGGCTGGTTGGCGACTTCTATGTGACCGGGAATGTCGACACCTCTTCGATTGTGCTAATTGCAGTCATCGCATTTGGTCTCTCGATGGACTACGAGCTGTTCTTGCTCAGTCGCATTAAAGAGCAACACGATGCTGGCCTAGGCACCACCGAGTCGGTGGCCGTGGGGCTGCAAAAATCGGGGCGAATTATCACCGCGGCCGCACTGGTCTTGGCACTTAGTTTCTTCTTCTTTATTACCAGCGGCGTAACCATCATGAAAATGATGGGCCTCGGAATTGCCTTCGCAATATTGCTAGATGCAACCGTGGTGCGCGCTTTACTGGTGCCAGCCCTAATGCGCCTATTTGGTGAGGCAAACTGGTGGGCTCCAAAATGGCTCAAGGCTATCTACCATCGGGCCGGCCTAGATCACTGACGGCAGGGTAATCTTGACCCATGCTTATGTCAGATCGCGATATTCGCGCAGAAATTGAAGCCGGCCGCATCGGCCTAGATCCGCTCGAAATGGGGCTACTCCAGCCATCATCCTTCGACGTTAGGCTTGACCGTTTTTTTAGACTTTTTGACAACCACAAATATGCGTTTATCGACCCAAGTGAGCAGCAGGATGAGCTGACCCGTTTGGTTGAGGTGGCTCCTGATGAGCCGTTTATTTTGCACCCTGGCGAATTTGTGTTGGGCTCAACCTACGAGTTTGTTTCGCTGCCAGACAACATCGCTGCTCGACTCGAGGGCAAGTCATCGCTTGGGCGATTGGGGCTGCTTACCCACTCAACTGCGGGTTTCGTTGACCCGGGCTTCAAGGGCCACGTAACTCTAGAGCTATCAAACGTTGCGACTTTGCCGATCAAACTCTGGCCCGGAATGAAGATTGGCCAGCTGTGCTTTTTCCAACTTTCTTCTCCTTCAGAGACTCCATACGGATCGGCTAAGTACAGCAACCGCTACCAGGGGCAGCGTGGCCCAACCGCTTCGCGCTCGTACCAAAACTTCTATCGCACCGATGTCGGTAACGCCCCGCTCGAGCAGTAATTAAAGGCGGCACAATCTTTAATTTGCATGTTTGATTCTACAAATTGTAGAATCAAAGCCGTTGATGATTTGAATCATGGAGAAGTGTTTTGAACCGAATTGCAAAATCCCACATCGCAACATTAACAGCCGGCGCTCTAGCTCTCACGGGGGTGGCTGGGGCTAACGCTCACGTCAGTGTTCTTCCGACAATTTCTTCGGCTGGCAACCTGACCGACTCGCTAACAGTTGGGAAGAACAACACCATTTCGTTCCGCATCGGGCACGGTATCGGCTTAGAAAAAGACATAGTGCACCCGGTCACCAAAAAAGTCGTTGCAGCCGTAGGAAAGACTTTCGTCAGCACCAAGCAGTTCTCGGTGAATGTTCCTAAAGTGGCCTTGGGAGAAGCTGGAACCAGTTATCCACGTCCAGCTTTTGTCCCCGGCTGGAAAACCAAATCGGTTAAGAACGCCGACGGTACCGTAACTGTAACCTGGACGGCAATTTCCGACGACTTTGCATTGCCCAACGGTCCAGAGGGCGACACCGCTGCTACTACCTACTTTGACTTCGGCCTACGCGTTTACTTTGCTACAGCAGCTAAAGGCCAGAAAGTTACCTTCCCCGCGGTGCAAACCGGTGTTGTCGTCATACCCAAAGCCAAGAATTTCAGAGAACAGCGGGTTCGCGTCCATGAAACCTGGGACGGCTCAACCACCGATACCGTGCTCGACAACAATTCGCGTTCGACTGCCCCATCGGTAACCGTCTTACCATAGAGCCATGAAACGAATCGCGGGCTTGCTGCTGGCACTGGGCTTAGTGCTCACGCCGGCAGCGGCTCAGGGTCATGCCCAGTTGGTTTCAAGTTGGCCAAAGCCTAATCAACAAATTTCTACAAACCTGACCGGTGTTCGACTGACCTTTAGCGATCAGCTCATGAACATTGGCGAAACATCTAACTTGATTTATCTCAGCAGAGTTGGCGGTGCTCGTTTACTCACCTCACCGCCCAGCTTGCTAGGTAATCAACTTTCAATCAAGCTGCCAGGCAAATTAAAACTTGGTAAGTATCGTGTGAGCTACCGCGTTATTTCAGAAGATGGTCATCCAATTTCTGGCAACTACACCTTTTCAGTGGTCAAACGCTAGCTTGCTGCACGCTCGGCAATAAGCTCGGTCAACTCAAGCACCTCGGCTTCAAGCGCTTTTGAAGCAGCCAGCTGAGGGGTAAGAATTCGAATGAATCCGGCAATTTTTTTCAACAGCGGATGCCTCAGCCGAATGTGCTCAAATTCGTGGCGTAGTAGTTTTTGCCGATGTTGTGAATCTGAGGAATTCCAAAGTGGTTCGGTAACAAAAATTGTTCGCCCATCGGTGAAGGCCAGCTCAATCGGCAAATTAATTAGCCGAACCGGTTTACCCAGGTAAACCTCTACTTTCCTACTCGCCAGGTCACCGGCCGGCAGTAAATCTCGGGCTTGGGTGATTAGCGGATCGATCTTCAAATTGATTAGAGCCATCGAGATACCGGTGAGGGCTAGCAAAACCCACGGGCCGAAGCCGCTTATGATGGCCACCAACCAGGGCTCGCCCCCGTTTGGGTTTTCATGAATAGCTAGCCAGGTTGAAAAAATTGAAGTCGCTAACGCGACTAAAACAACTAACCCAGCTATACCGGCCGAGAGAAAACTTATAAACCAGATTGCTAGACCCAGTTGTGGTCGGGCGCGAAACTTACCCACGAAGATCAGCGGGGCCAGGGTTGTGATTAGAAAAATCCACTCGAGTGCTATCGGAATTACGAGTGGGTTCACAAACCCAGACTAACGCTGTGCTACTTAATTGCGCGTTTGAGCTCGGCCAATTGCTCAGCTGTCAAGCCTTTGGCGAAGTGGCTCATAGCCAACGCGGGGTTGCCTGCCTCAGAGAAAAGCTTCAGCATCGACTCGGCTGCATAGGCCTCTCGAGTTTGTGTTGCACTAAACAGTAGTGAGCGGCCTTCGCCGGCTTCGCGCTTGATCAGGCCCTTATCGCTCAAACGGCTGAGCACGGTTAGCACGGTGGTGATAGCTAGCTCGCCGCCAGCACTGACTGTCTCAAGAATTTGCTGCGAAGTTTGGGGCGCAGGGGCATCCCAAAGCACATCCATAATCTGTGATTCAAGTTCGCCCTGTTGGCGCGCGCGTTTCGGCATGCTGAAATTCTACGTTATGTAGAAAAACTATTTTGAATAGTCGCCGGTTTTTGCTGGGTTAACCTGAAGTAATAGCCAAAGGCCCACTGCCAAAACAGCCATAATGCCGAGCACACCGAAGATTGCGGTTGCGGTAATGCCCGCAGCGGCTGCCAGGCTGGTTGAAATCCACCAGGCACCCGGCGCCAAGAAACTCGCTGCTCGACCGGTGGTTTGGTAGAGACCGAACACCTCACCCTCGCGACCGGCCGGGGTGAACCTCGCCACAAAGGTGCGGCTTGAAGCCTGAGCCGGCCCAACAAATAGACACAGCGCGAGGCCGCCGATCCAATAGGTGATTTGCCCCTGACTGGCAAGAGCAAAAACACCCGTTCCGGCGACTAGTAAACCAACCAGAGAAATGATGATGGTTTTGCGACTGCCAAGGCGGTCGTCAAAGAGGCCGCCGAGCGCCGCCCCAATGCCTGCCACTAGATTCGCTGCGATGCCAAAGAAGATGACTTCGGTTTTCGAGAAACCAAACGCGACGGTTCCCAGAATCGCGCCGAAGGTGAAAACGCCGGCCAACCCATCCCGGTACACAGCCGATGCGATGAGGAATTTCAGAGTCTCAGGTGCCTGCTCGCGCAGCGACACCAGTTGCTTCCAAAGTTTGCGATAGGCCCCCAAAATGCTCTCTTTGCGAGCATCGGCCTTCGCTGGAATTTCCGGAATTAAGAAGACCAGTGGAATGGTGAACACGGTCATCCAAATCGCCGAGAACAAAAATAGGATGCGGATGTTTTCAGCATTATCAGTGCTAACCCCGAACCATGGGGTTTCAGGCAGCACGAAGCCGATCAGCGAAATTAGCAGCAGCAAAATGCCGCCGGCATAGCCGAGCCCCCAGGCCATGCCCGAGACTTTGCCAATGTTGCCGGGGGTCGACACCTGCCGCAGCATTGCGTAGTAGTTGATGAATGCTGACTCTTGAATCAGCGAGCCGGCTGCGTAAAGTACCAACCCGAAAAGCAAGAATTCGGGAGTGGGGGCCACAAAATAAGCGGCTGCCATAATGACGATCAACCCGGCACTGTTGGCCAATAGCCAAAATTTGCGTTTACCGGCCTCGTCTGACTTGCGGCCAAAGACCGGCGAAATAACCGCTACCAAAATTCCGGCGATTAGCCCGGCAAGCGACAGTGCCTGCGCGTTTTCGTCGGGGTCACCAAAGTACTCAGAGGTGATGTAGGTGGCGAAAATAAAAGTCTGGAAAATTGTTGGGAAAGGCTGCTCTGCCCAGTCCCAAAGGGCCCAGGCCCAGGTGCGAGATTTTGCGGTTTTGGTGCTCACGCCATTGTCAGTCATGGCTAAAGATTAGCGGCAGGGGCCATTGAAATACCCGAGGAATCAATTAACACGGGAACAATTTTTGGTCGCTCGTTTGGGGTGTCGTTCGGGTGGTGAAAAACCATGAGGTCTTCGCCGTTGCTTCTGCGCAAAATCATGCCGTGGCCGCCGCTTTTCGGCCAAATCGGATGGTTCGACTGAACCCATGGGCCCAGTACCGAACCCGAACTTGAGGTCGCAAACCCCATGGCGTAACCTTCATCGCCGTAGGCAGACCAAAGCATGTGCAGCGCTCCGTTTTCGGCTTCCACTAAAAATGCACCGTCGGTAAATAGCGGATCTTCTGCAAGATTGAGCTGCTCTGGAGGGGTGACCCCGGGCGGAAACCACAGCGGTCTACTCCAGCTGGCACTGGAGGAGTGAAAGAGGAGGATTGGCTCGCCGGCGGCCGATTTCAGGTCGGGGCTTAGCTGACGCGCATACATTTCACCGTCAGCAATTCCGGGGGCACCGCCGGGAATACCCTCGGCACCTCGGCTGTATACGATCCACGGTACCCCCGCCTTATCAAGGTAAAAGGTGCCGTCGAGGCAAGGCAGGTTGGTCGGGGTCACCGGCCCGTCGCTCCAGGGTTGGTATGGCCCAGCCGGATCATCGGCTACCAAAATTGCAGTTCCGCGCACTCGCTCGGTTTCAGATGATTTGGCAAAGGTCGCAAACATGAAGTACTTACCTTGGTGTCGGTGTACTTCCGGTGCCCAAAACTGAGTGTCAGCCCAAAAATCATCCCCGGGTCTGAAAGCGGCGATTGGGCCCTCCCAGGTTTGAAGGTCTGGGCTTTGATAGCAGTTGAAGCCCGTGGCCGGCCCACCCCAGAGGTTCTCATCGGTGGTGCCAAAAATCAAAAATTCGCTGGGCGAAACCTCTAGTAGAAAAGGGTCGCGCATCCTTAATTCGTCAAGCTTCAACGCCATGGCCTAAGGCTAGCTAGCTGCGCAGCAGCCGACTCATTCGCTCAGGTAATAGCAGGTTTCAGCTGCCTCAAAAACAAACTTGAGTGAAGAAGGCTTAGATTTTGCTGAGAGTTCTTGACAAGTTAAAAAACCCATGTGAAACTTGAGTCAACAAGGCTCAGGTTCGCCGAAAGCCTTCGAAATCAGCAACAAATAACAGGAGAAAACAAACATGGCACGTGCAGTAGGAATTGACCTAGGTACCACCAACAGCGCGGTGAGCGTTCTAGAGGGTGGCGAACCAACCGTTATCGCTAACGCAGAGGGCTTCCGCACCACCCCATCCATCGTGGCATTTACCAAGGATGGCGAAATTTTGGTCGGCGAGACCGCGAAGCGGCAGGCCGTAACCAACGTAGACCGCACCATCGCATCGGTGAAGCGTCACATGGGTACCGACTGGACCTTCGCAGTCGGCGACAAGAAGTACACCCCGCACGAAATCAGCGCTCGCATTTTGGCCAAGCTAAAGCGCGACGCCGAGACCTACTTGGGTGAGCCGGTTACCGACGCCGTAATCACTGTTCCGGCATATTTCAACGACGCTGAGCGTCAGGCAACCAAAGATGCCGGTGAAATTGCAGGCCTCAACGTGCTTCGCATCATCAACGAGCCAACCGCTGCTGCACTGGCATACGGTCTCGACAAGGGTAAAGAAGACGAGCTTATTTTGGTCTTCGACCTCGGTGGCGGAACTTTCGACGTTTCACTGCTTGAGGTGGGTAAAGACGACGACTTCTCTACCATTCAGGTTCGCGCCACCTCAGGTGACAACCGTCTCGGTGGTGACGACTGGGATCCGCGCATTGTTGACCACCTGGTTAAGAAATTCAAAGAGACCACCGGAGTCGATGTTTCGAACGACAAGATTGCACTTCAGCGTCTAAAGGAAGCTGCTGAGCAGGCTAAGAAAGAGCTTTCGCAGTCGACCACCGCCAACATTCAGTTGCCATACCTATCGCTAACTGAAAACGGCCCGGCAAACCTCGACGAGACCATTACTCGTGCACAGTTCGAGCAGATGACCTCAGACTTACTTGAG
>CAZGZW010000029.1:0-15639 GCA_964530255.1 uncultured Rhodoluna sp. | reverse complement strand
CGAAAGATAGCAAGGGTAACTGGGCTCTGACGGGTGTGCGGGGAGTCTTTTATTTTTTCAACAGCCTTGATTTGTCAACGTGGTTGTGTCGGGTTAAACGGTTAGGCTCTTAGCGTGGTTACCGCTCTTTATCGTCGCTATCGACCTGAAAACTTTGCCGAACTTATTGGCCAAGCTCAGGTAACAGCTCCACTAATGACGGCTTTGAGAAACGATCGAGTAAACCACGCCTATTTGTTTTCAGGTCCAAGAGGTTGCGGCAAAACAACGTCCGCACGAATTCTTGCCCGATGCCTAAATTGCGCTGAGGGTCCGACCGACACCCCCTGCGGAAAATGCCCCAGCTGCATCGAGTTGTCTCGAGATGGCGGAGGTTCGCTAGACGTCGTAGAAATCGATGCGGCGTCGCACAACGGTGTTGATGATGCCCGTGACCTGCGTGAGCGGGCAATTTTTGCTCCAGCTCGAGACCGTTTCAAAATTTTCATTCTTGATGAGGCGCACATGGTCACTCCGCAGGGCTTTAACGCTCTGCTAAAAATTGTCGAAGAACCACCCGCGCATGTGAAGTTCATTTTTGCGACCACCGAACCCGACAAGGTAATCGGCACGATTCGTTCTCGCACTCATCACTATCCATTCAGGTTGGTGCCGCCTGCTCAGATGCTTCAGTACCTTGAACAACTTTGCGAAAGCGAAAGTGTTGAGGTTGCAGCCGGAGTGCTTCCCCTAGTCGTTCGATCGGGTGGCGGTTCAGTTCGTGACTCCCTTTCGCTGCTTGACCAGCTGATTGCCGGAAGCGACGGCGGAAAAGTTGAATACGATCGAGCAGCTGCACTGCTGGGTTACACCCATGCCACTCTGCTCGACGAAGTGGTTGATGCCTTCGCAACTAAAAATGCAAACCTCGTTTTCTCATCCGTCGATAAGGTCATTCAAACCGGTCAAGACCCAAGACGTTTTGTCGAAGATCTGCTAGAGCATCTGCGCGATCTCATCGTTATTCAGTCAGTTGGCATCAATGCTGAAAAAGTGCTTCGCGGAATTCCGGCAGACGAACTCGACAAAATGCGCACTCAGTCGCTGCAGTTCGGGCTGAACGAACTAACCTACGCAGCCGAAACGGTCGCCGAGGGTCTTGGCTCAATGTCGGGCGCAACCAGTCCCAAGCTTCATCTCGAACTCATGTGCGCCAAGGTTTTGGTACCTGAGGCCACCACCGAAGAAATCGGAGCCTTGGCACGACTCGAGCGACTAGAACGTCGTTTTGGCGTTGCCGGTGCTGCTGCGCCAGCAGCAGAGCCACAGGTAAAGCAGCTGCCGAAGGTGCTTGACGCCACCGAACCAATCAGGGTGGTTGCGCCGATTGAGGCTGAGACCAAGGCTCCGGCTGAGCCCGTTCAGACGGCAGCACCAGTTACTCAAAACCCAGCCCCGGTTGGGCAACTCGACACCGCTCAGTTCAAAGATGCCTGGGCCGAGATTTTGAACCGAGTCAACAAGGCTTCAAAATCTGCGTGGATGGTTGCCTTCTCACTAACTGTGGTCGATTACACAGACGACATCCTGACTCTGAAATTCCTTAGCCAAAAAGATCTTGAATCTTTTAAGAATGCAAGTGGAGCCAGCGATGTTTTGCGCAAAGCGATTGCAGATGTCTTCGGGGTTCAAGTCAAGTTCAAAGCTCAAATAGCTGCTGCCGCAGCAGAACCTGAAATTGCCGCGCCGCCGGTTGAAAAGAACCCGGCCCGCGCTAATGAAGATGCCCGCTACGGTGAATCTTTACTTCGTGAAATGCTCGGCGCTAAACCAATTGATAAGCCATCGGGCGGCCGCTAAATGTATGAGGGTGTCGTTCAAGAGCTAATCGATGAGCTCGGAAGATTGCCGGGGGTTGGCCCAAAGTCGGCTCAGCGAATTGCCTTTCATCTCTTGCAGACCGAAGACGATCAGGCTAAAAAATTAGCTCAGGTTTTGCTCGAAGTTAAAGATCGAGTCAAGTTTTGCCAGGTTTGCGGAAATGTCACCGAAGACCCAACCTGCGCGATCTGTCGTGATGCACGCCGAAACCAGACAATCATCTGTGTGGTTGAAGAATCCAAAGATGTTCAGGCCATTGAACGCACCAGAGAATTTCGCGGGCTCTACCACGTGCTCGGCGGTGCGATTAGCCCAATCGATGGTGTTGGACCAGATCAGCTGCGCATTAAAGAGTTGATGGCTCGACTGAGTAACCCCGAAATACAAGAGGTGATCATTGCGACCGACCCCAACCTCGAAGGTGAAGCCACAGCGACCTACCTAACCAGAATGTTGTCGACCCTGGGTGTGACCGTGAGCCGTCTTGCTTCAGGGCTTCCGGTTGGCGGCGATCTCGAGTATGCAGACGAAATCACCCTCGGGCGTGCTTTCGCTGGCAGAACCCGTTCAAACTAGGCTTTTTCCGCTTCCGATAACCAACTAAACTTGTACCTCGTGGCCTTCGCCGCATCAACATCCCCCTAATTCAGGAGATACAACTTTGGCTCTTATCGTGCAAAAATTTGGCGGATCGTCTGTTGGAGACGCCGGCAAAATTAAGCACGTCGCTAAGCGTGTTATCGAAACTCAGCGAGCTGGTAATCAGGTCGTGGTCGTGGTTTCAGCCATGGGAGACACCACCGACGAGCTGATTGATTTGGCTCAGTCGGTAGCACACGACCCATACGCTGCTCCCCGCGAAATGGACATGCTGCTTACCTCTGGTGAGCGAATTTCGATGGCGCTTTTGGCGATTGCAATCAACTCACTTGGTGCTAAATCTCGGTCGTTTACCGGTTCACAGGCTGGCATCATGACCAGCGCCAAGCATGGTGACGCGCGAATTGCTGAAGTAACTCCCACTCGAATTCTCGAGGCATTGGCTGATGGCGACATCGCAATCGTTGCCGGTTTCCAGGGCTTCAACAAAGACAGTAAAGACATCACCACGCTTGGTCGTGGCGGTTCCGACACCACTGCTGTTGCGCTAGCTGCTGCCTTAAACGCAGATGTTTGCGAAATCTATTCGGATGTCGACGGCGTCTACACCGCAGACCCGAGAGTTATTCCGGCTGCCCAAAAATTGGATGCAATCGACATCGAATCGATGCTTGAACTGGCTGCCGCGGGAGCCAAGATTTTGCACATTCGAGCCGTCGAATATGCCCGTCGCCACAATGTAGATCTTCGAGTTCGGTCAACCTTCAGCACCGACCCCGGAACAATCGTTTACTCATCAAAACCAGGAGAAAACATGGAAGAGCCAGTAGTTTCAGGAGTTGCCACCGACAAGGGTCAGGCAAAAATTACCGTCATTGGTATTCCAGATGTTCCCGGTAAGGCCGCAGAAGTTTTCAAGGTTGTTGCCGAGGCTGGTTCAAACATCGACATGATTGTGCAAAATACACCAACCGGATCAGACGTTACCGATCGCGTAAGTGACATTTCCTTCACTCTGCCACTCGGTGACCTAGGTCGTGTCGCTGGTGCACTTGAGAGCGCAAAGGGCGACCTCGGGTTTCGCGACCTAGAGCAAGATGCAAATATCGGCAAGCTATCTGTTGTGGGCGCTGGAATGCGCACTCACTCGGGTGTGTCAGCAACCCTGTTTTCTGCGCTTGCCGGAGCCGGAATCAATATCGAAATGATCTCCACCTCAGAGATCCGCATCTCTGTGGTAACCAGCGGTGACCAGCTCGACGATGCTGCCCGTGCCGTACACACAGCTTTTGGTTTAGACAGCGACGTAGAAGCCGTTGTTTATGCCGGCACCGGACGATAGGAAATTAAAAAATGAGTCGCAAACCAAATCTCGCCCTAGTTGGAGCTACCGGTGCCGTAGGTACCGTAATGATCGGCATCATCAACAGCCGCGAAAACATCTGGGGTGAAATTCGCCTGATCGCCAGCCCTCGTTCTGCCGGAAAGAAAATTACTGTTCACGGAGAAGAGCTGACCGTGGTGGCTCTGTCGCCTGAGGCATTCGACGGAATTGACATCGCAATGTTTGACGTTCCTGATGAGGTTTCAGAGGTTTGGGCTCCAATTGCTGCCGAGCGTGGTGCAATTGCGGTTGACAACTCTGGTGCGTTCAGAATGAACCCAGACGTTCCGCTTGTGGTGCCAGAGGTCAACCCAGAGCAGGCAAAGGTTCGCCCGCTCGGAATCATTTCTAACCCAAACTGCACCACTCTGACCATGATGGCTGCAATGGGTGCGCTGCACCGCAAATGGACCTTGAAAGAGCTCGTGGTCTCTAGCTACCAAGCTGTTTCTGGTGCAGGTGCTGCCGGCATCGAAGAGCTTGCGAGCGAATTGTCGGTGGTTGGCCAAAACGCTTCACTGGGCACCGCTACCGACGACGTGCGTGCAGCTTTGGCGGCGGCAGGCAACGACCTGTCTAACTCGCCGTGGAATCATCCAATTGCTTTGAATGTCATCCCATTTGCCGGATCTTTGAAGGCGGGTGGCCACAGCTCAGAAGAGATGAAGGTTCGCGATGAGAGCCGTAAGATTCTGGGCATCAGTGACTTAAAGGTTGCGGCCAGCTGTGTTCGTGTGCCGGTGCAGGTAGCTCACTCGCTTACCGTTCACGCCACTTTCGCAGAGCCACTAACCGCTGATGATGTGCGTGTTGTTCTGGCGCAGCAGCCAACGGTCAAGGTTGTCGACGACCCGGCTAACCACCAGTACCCAACGCCTAACATGGTTGCCGGGCAAGACCCAACATTTGTCGGGCGAATTCGTCAGTCGCTTGACTTCCCAAACAGCGTCGAACTATTTGTCGTAGGCGACAACCTGCGCAAGGGGGCTGCGTTGAACACCTACGAAATCGCTGAACTGGTTGCTAAAGAGTTTTAGCCGAAATTAATAAAACATTTACAACCCCCGGCTGTGTCTTCACGGCTGGGGGTTAGTTCTGAAGGTAGCCTGACAGTATGTTGAAGAGACTAGGCACACTTCTTTTGCTTGGCTCTCTCGCTATCACGCTGGGGGGCTGTTCACCATCTGCGGGTGGTGACGAGACGGCCACGCCAGGTTCATCCAGTCAGGCTATTCCAACTCCTGATCCTGCACTATTGCCTGATGAACCAACAGATGCTCTGACTGAAGTTGATTCGGCACAATTTGACGATGGCTTCGGCGACCTAGTTTTCAAGGTTGGCGAAGGGCCAGCCTGGTGCACAATCAGTGAAGCCAGCGGTTTTGCGATTTGTGAATTAAACGAGGCCGCAGCACTTTATGAGCCGGTGCCTGTTCCGGCCAGCTGCGAATACTCCTACGGATACCAACTTCGTATTTGGGCTAACGCTCCAGCAGTGGGTGACGTTGCCGAATTTGCGTGCTCTGGGGGCTCGTTCGCTGATGCCTCGACCGCACCGATTTTGGCATCCGGTCAAAAACTAACCGCAGGGTCGTTTAGCTGCTACGTCGAAGATGTAACCGCACGCTGTCAAAATACAGCGGGGCAGTGGGTGGCCCTAGGACCTGAAGTTTGGGGAATGAAAAACTAACTGGCTTTAGCAACCAAAGTAAGTAACCTCACCTCTGGTCGGCAAAAAAACCTAACCGGTGCAAAAATTGAGTGTCCAAGGCCAGCGCATACGTTCAAAATCGACTGCTTGCCTTCAAATTGCCAGGCACTGGTTCCGCGAGCAAATTTATTTGGCAGATCACAGTTGGTGGTTAGAGCACCGATAATAGGCAGCCGCACCTGACCACCGTGGGTGTGGCCAGCAAAAATCAGCTGAGCGCCATTGGCCGTCATCGACTCGATTACTCTCATGTAGGGTGCGTGGGTAATGCCAATCATGAGGTCGCAGTTGTCAATTAAACGTGAGCGTTCAGCAACGCTCTCAAGGTTGTCTCTATCGTCGTGCGCATCGTCAACCCCCATAAAACCAATTCGAAGCCCCTTGATGCGTCGATTCGAGACATCGTTATTGAGGTTGTGCCATCCCGCTTTTCTAAAACTTTTCAAAAGCTTCTCGGTGTCAAGTTTTTCGCCATCGCTGCGCTCTGACGGTTTTGCCAAATATGCAAACGGGTTTCTGAGCACAGGAGCGAAATAATCATTTGAGCCGTTGACAAAAAAGCCTGGAAAATTCAGTAGGCGCGACATTGCTCGAGCCGCAGTCGGAACCGAGTCTGGGTGACCCAAAATGTCGCCTGTGCTAATGACTAGATCTGGCTCAAGTTCGCCAAGGGATCTGATGAAGTTAATTTTTCTTCGCTGCCATGGAGCCAAATGAAAATCGCTAATGTGCAGCACCTTGAGTGGCTTAGAGCCCTCCGGAAGAATGCCCAGCTCTTGTTCACGAACCACGAAGAGTTGGCGCTCAATTGCTATTCCCCAAACCGCCGCCAGCAGCCCAGCACCGAGTATCGCAGCAACTACGATTCCCCAGATTTCCATTCGGCTAGCCTATGGGCCTTTACTGATGATCAGCAGGATGGCACCGGTTTTTGTCGCTTGAGTGCCGGCGGCAGGTTGGGTCCCGATAACGTTTCCGGCCGGAATGTCAGGGTGGTTTTGGAAGTACTGAGTCTGCGAGGCTTGTGGCTCGCTTACCGCTGCAAAACCGGCCTTGAGCAGTGTCTCTTTGGCAGCGGCTACTGTCATGCCGCTTGTCGCCGGAACTGCCGCCGTTGCAGCTGCGCCACCACGGCTAATGAAAATTTTGACCTGAGTTCCCAACGGAATTGCCTGGCCGGCTGCAGGCTGAGTGTATGCAACCGAACCGGCAGGTTGACCAGAGGTCACCTTGCCGACCGCAAACTTGGTATTGAACTGGGCGGTCTTTAGCACCTCGCTCGCTTGGTCAGGGGCCATGCCGGCAGTTTCCGGAACGCTGAGCATTGTCGGGCCCATCATTTCGGCCGGAGGTGCATCAAACGCGGTGCCTGGATATAGCTTGTTGACGGTTTGCATGGTCGTGCGCCAGATGTCGTGACGAACCGTATTTGCCGCTTTATTATTCAAACGGATGCCGCCAAGTGACTGCGTTCCGACTACGTTTCCGACCCAGACCGCAGTGCCGACCGCTGAAGAGAAGCCGGTCATCCATGTGTGAACTCGCGAGTCGGTGGTTCCGGTCTTACCAGCAAGTGGGGTGTTGTCTCCGGTAGCAGATGCCCCACCAGTTCCACCAGAAATTACGCGCTGCATCGCATAAGTCATGCCGGCTGCAACCTCAGGGGTGACCGCCTGTGAACAGATGCTCTGCGGTGGGCGAAGCTCTTCTTTGGTGGTGCGGCGGATAATTTTGTCGATTGCGATTGGGGTGCAGTAGGTGCCCTTATTTGCAATTGCAGCCATGGCCGCCGCCATGGTTAGAGGTGCAAGTTCGTTGGTTCCAATAATCGATGCTGGAACATACTGCAGCTCGTTGCCGTCAGCGCGATGGATTCCGAATCGCATTGCAGTGTCTCGAATGTCACAGAGGTCAAGCTTCGATGCCATGCTGGCAAAGGCGGTGTTGACCGATTTGGCAGTCGCCTGAACTGCGGTGAGGTCTTCGGCAGCAGGGGAGTCGTTGCCGGGTTTCCAGGTTCCAACCAAGGCCCCGCATCTTGCTGAAAATTCGGCTGCGTTCCACTCTTTGATTCGTCCGTCGACGTGGTCGTTCAATTTATATCCATTTTGAAGCCACTGCGACAGGGTGAAAATTTTGTAGGTCGAACCGGTTTGGAATCCTGAAGATCCGCCGTAGGCGCGGTCAGTTGAATAGTTAACTGAGGTCTCACCAATCGGTGGGTTATCGGTTTGATTGAAAATTCGGTTCTGAGTCATTGCCAGAATGCGGCCGGTGCCGGCTTGAACCGAAACCAGGGACGAGCCAACCTGACTCGGGTCTTTGGCTGGGGCCCAGGTCATAATGGCCTCATGAGCTTTGGTCTGAACCTCTAGGTCAACGGTGCTGTAAATTTCAAGGCCACCACGACGCAACAGCATCTCTCGATCTTCAGTTGTTGACCCAAATTCAGGTGAGTTTCTAATGGTCCAAACTACGTAGTCACAGAAAAAAGCAGCGGTCTGGTTTGCTTCGCAGCCTGAAGGTGCATTTGTGATTTTGGTAATAATTGGAGCTGCTTTTGCAGCCGCGGCCTCTGCCTTGGTGATGTAACCCTCAGATGCCATGTTGTCGATGACATAGTTGCGTCGGCCCAAAGCTCGGTCGAGATTTTCTTCTTCATCAGGCTTGTAGTCATTGGGAGACTTGAGCATTCCTGCTAGCAGTGCAGACTGAGCGATGTTGAGGTCTTTTGCTTTGACGCCAAAGTAGTAGTTTGCCGCCGACTCGATGCCGTTTAGGTTGTTGCCAAAAAACGACAGATTTAGGTAACCGGCCAAAATTTCTTTTTTGGTCGCTACTCCCTCAAGCGCAATGGCAAGACGCATTTCGCGTAATTTACGGTCGATGGTCACTGCTGTAGCAGCTTCGATAGCTTCTTTGTTGCCGCTTAGGTTTGCGGCCTCAACCAAAGAGTTTTTGACGTACTGCATGGTGATGGTGGAAGCACCTGGGCCACCGCCACCCATTGCCGCGTTGGTTGCTGCTGCGCGAATTAGAGAGACTACGTCAACTCCACCGTGTTGGAAAAAACGTGGATCTTCGGTTGCAACCACGGCATCACGTACGTAGGGGGAGATGTCGTTGTAATCGACTGAAATTCGGTTTTCATGATAGAACTTGGCGATTTCAACAGGCTCGCCGTTTTTCGTTCCGTAGAGGGTTGACGATTGCGAGGCGTTCACCGGCTTGATGTAATCAGGAAGGTTTTCAAAAATTGTGAAGCCCGCCGAGGCCGCCACCGAACCAAACAGTGCAGTAGGAGCTAGCAAAGCCAGCGAGAGAATTCCGGCTAATGCCGAGAGCCCAACGAATTTCCAGGCTGCGCGCCCCGCTGTTTCGTTTCGAGTACCCTTAGCAGACATAAACTCTAGGTTACCCGAACCATCTTGAGAGGAAACTGAAAATGATCAAGTGGGAATATTTCACCACTCCGCTGCTGCTTCACCGTGAAACCGCCATCCTAAATAATTGGGGCGCTCAGGGATGGGAGCTAATTCAGGTGGTGACCAATGCCGAGGGTGGCCTGGTGGCTTTCTTCAAGCGTCCGGTGGCTGAATAATGTCGAAAATTGAAGCAAGGTTGATTGAGCTGGGTTATCCGCTGCCAGAGGTGGCTAAGCCAGTGGCTGCCTACACTCCGGCTGTTGTTTCAGGTAACTTGTGTTTCACTTCTGGTCAGTTGCCATTTGTATCGGGAAAGCTTCCGGCCGCTGGAAAAGTTGGTGAGGCAGATGACTTAGTCGACCCTGAAACTGCAAAAGACTTGGCTCGACTATGTGCGCTCAACGCGCTAGCAGCGCTGAAGTCAGCGATAGGCGATCTCGACCGAGTAACCAGAATTGTCAAAGTGGTTGGTTTTGTTGCCTCGGTGCCAGAATTTACAGGTCAACCAGGCGTAATCAACGGTGCATCCGAGTTTTTAGGTGAGGTTTTCGGAGATGCCGGCGTGCACGCCCGCTCAGCGGTAGGAGTACCGGTATTGCCACTGGATTCTGCGGTTGAAGTTGAATTGATCGCTGAATTCGCCTGAGGTAAGCCTTAAAGTAGTCGCCCCTGCCCAGAGAGAGCGGACAGGGGCGATTCTTTTCGCGCGGTGAACTAGTCGTTAGCTCCTCCGGCAATCTTTCCAGAAATGATGTCCATCACCGAGGTGTCGGTAAGGGTGGTGACGTCACCGATTGGTCGATCTTCGGCAACATCGCGAAGTAGGCGTCGCATAATTTTGCCCGATCTGGTCTTCGGCAATTCTGCGACAACCATAATCTGACGCGGCTTGGCGATTGGGCCAATCTCTTTTGCAACGTGCTCGCGCAAGATTTTGCTCACATCGGCGTCGGAACCAGCCGCTTCGAGCTGGCTTTGCCGCAAGATTACGAAAGCCACAACAGCTTGTCCGGTGGTTTCATCTTTGGCACCAACCACGGCAGCTTCAGCTACGAATGGATGTGACACCAACGCAGACTCAATCTCTGCGGTCGAAAGTCGGTGCCCTGAGACGTTCATTACGTCATCGACTCGGCCAAGTAGCCAAATGTTGCCCTCTTCGTCAAACTTAGCTCCGTCGCCAGCAAAGTATTTTCCTTCGAAGCGTGACCAGTAGGTTTCTTTGTATCGATCTGGGTCGTCCCAAATCCCTCGAAGCATCGAAGGCCAAGGCTCGGTGATTACCAGCAGGCCTGCATGCTCTCGACCTAGTTCGGAACCAGCTTCGTCGAGAATTTTTATCTCGATTCCAGGTAGCGCGTGCTGGGCAGATCCTGGCTTCAAAGTTGTGATTCCAGGTAGCGGAGAAATCATGATTGCGCCAGTTTCGGTTTGCCACCAGGTGTCGACAATTGGTGCTTTTCCTCCGCCAATTACGTCGCGGTACCACATCCAAGCTTCTGGATTGATTGGTTCTCCGACCGAACCCATGACCCGAATGTTGCTCAGGTCATATTTCTTCGGGATACCTGAGCCAAGTTTCATGAAGCTGCGGATGGCAGTCGGTGCGGTGTACAAAATTGAAACTTTGTATTTCTCGGCGATTGCCCACCAGCGACCCCAGTCTGGGGTTTCCGGAGTACCTTCATAAATTACCTGGGTGGCTCCGTTGGCCAACGGGCCGTAGGTCACATAACTGTGGCCGGTTATCCAGCCAACATCGGCAGTACACCAGTAGACATCTTTCTCAGCGTGCAGGTCAAACACATTTTTGTGTGTGAACGCAACCTGAGTTAGGTAACCGCCAGATGTGTGCAGAATGCCCTTGGGCTTACCGGTCGTTCCAGAGGTGTAAAGGATGAAGAGCGGATGCTCAGCGTTGAAACCCTGGGCTTCGTGCTCAGCATCAGCGTTGGCCAGTGATTCAGACCAATCGTGGTCCCGGCCGGCAACCATATTTACCTCTTGGTTGGTGCGACGAACGACAAGCACATTTTGTACTGATGGGCAACGGTTGTCGCTAAGGGCCTCGTCGACTGCAGGCTTCAGAGCCAGCGCTTTACCTTTTCGGTAGCCTCCGTCGGCTGTGATTACCAACTTAGCTTGAGCATCGTCAATTCTTGATGAGAGTGAATCAGCAGAGAAACCACCGAAAACCACCGAGTGCACTGCGCCGATTCGAGCTACCGCCTGCATTGCTACAACAGCTTCTGGAATCATCGGCATGTAGATTGCAACGCGGTCACCTGCTCGAACCCCCAACTGGGTAAGCACGTTGGCTGCACGTTTAACCTCGTTAGTTAGCTCGGCATAGGTGATTGCTCGAGAATCGCCCGGTTCGCCCTCGAAGTAAAGTGCAACTCGATCTCCGTTGCCAGCCAGAACATGTCGGTCGAGGCAGTTGTAAGAGACATTCAGTTCGCCATCATGAAACCACTTGGCGAATGGTGCATTAGACCAATCGAGGGTCTGAGTGAAGGGTTTGTGCCAGTGCAGAGTGTTTGCTTGGTCTGCCCAAAATTTAAGTCGATCAGCCTGTGCCTGATTGTAAATTTCTGGCTGGGCAATCGCCTGAGCCGAAAATTCGGGGCTTGGGCTGAAGTGGCGGTCTTCGTGAAGTAGGTTATCGATCTCTTGATCGGCTGACATCTTTGTCCTCCATGGGCTTGAACCTTTGGTAATAATGCCATAAAAAACTTTTCTAAAATGCTGGTTTACCCAGTTGCAATATTTTCTTCGCAAAGAAATCTTGGGCTGACCTCACTTTTTTCTTTCAAAAGGAATGTTTTTCGCAAACAGTGACTTATTATTTTCTAGTTGCCTTGCGCAACCCGCGAATTTAAAATTCGCCTGGCCCCGTCCTCTCCCCCCAGAGGCCGGGGCCCCCTAATTTAACTTGGTCTTAGAGCCCGACTTAGCTATTTGCCTTCGCTGTGACGTTCATCGTTTTCCACAGCATCGGATTGTCTTGTTAGTCATCCACATTCTTAGAAACTCCCTTAGCAAATTCTGCATCTTGCCTCAAATTTGTCACATGACAATTTCGACGGTTCCTCAATTCGACCAGCTATTGATGCTGCCTGGGGTTACCGATTTGCTGATCAACTCGGCAAATGAGGTATTCGTCTCAAGAGGTAGCAGGCCTTTAGAGCGAGTAGAGAGCCCTTTCGCATCTGATCATGAACTCGACGAATGCGTTAGGCAAATCATGCAGGAGCATGGCAAGCACATTGATCAAGCCAGCCCTTTTGCTGATTGTTATACCGAAAACCTTCGAATACATGCCATTCTCTCTTCGGCTTGCACTGCGAAGACTAGGGTTTCGGTTCGCGTGCACAGCAAACGAAACTATGCACTTGATCAACTAGTCGCACTCGGAACCATGCCGCCAGAGGTGGCTACATTTCTGCGAGCCATAATTCACAAAAAACAATCTTTTCTAATTTCGGGCGCTACCGGTTCCGGAAAAACCACGTTGCTGCGTGCCATGCTGCTTGAGGCGGTCGATGACAGAATTATCGCCATCGAAGACATCCCAGAGTTGAGAATCGATTCGGGTCACTTCATCTCGCTGGCTACCAGGCAAGCCAACGTTGAAAATCGAGGAGCGATTTCCCTTAATCAGTTGCTAACCGAGTCTCTTCGAATGCGGCCCGATCGTTTGGTGGTCGGGGAGGTGCGTTCTTCAGAGTTACTTACCCTGCTGGAGGCGCTAAACACCGGTCATTCTGGCGCAGGATCAACAATCCACTCCAATTCATTAGACGCAGTACCGTCGAGGCTCGAATTGCTTGCCTTTAGGTCTGGGGTTAGCGCCATGCAGCTGGCCAAGCTTGTATTTTCGGCGATCACGTGGGTAGTGCATCTTGAAAATCAGCGTGTGACCTCCATAGGTAAATTTGCAAAACAAGAAACCCTAGAGGTGCAACATGTCTGGCCATAAGGCGCGGCTCGCTCTGAATCGGGCTGCATCCCTTTTGGAAGCCGGTCTGCCAATGTCTGTGGTCTCGAAAAACCTCTCGTCAGAACCCTTTGATGCGACGCTGTCAGGTGAAATTCAAACTTTGATTCGAGTATCAAGCGAGACCGGTGCGCCACTTGCAGGCGGGTTGAAATTTTTAGCAACCAAGTCGGGTCTCATTTCAGCAGCCGAGAACGAGGTGAAGTCTGCAATAACAGTGCCGCGGGTAACGGCCAAGCTTTTGGCTTGGCTGCCCTTTCTCTCTGTTTTGGTAAACCTTAGTTTGGGACTGCTCTCTTTTGAAGCTCTACTCAGATACCCGGCAGTTCTATTACCGATTGCGTTGGGGTCACTTTTGCTATTTGCAGCCAGTTTGATCACCAAACTAATGGCAAATCGGGCGATGTTGAGACCACACTCGAGGCTGGAAACCCTGATTGCCGCAGAACTGCTGCTGCAATCAGGGTTGCCACATAACCAAGTCTTGATGCGTCTACCTAGCTCAGGATCGACAGGTCAAGAGGATCTCGTTGCAGTTGACATGGTCCGAGAGGCATTTGAGTTGGCCGACAAGTGGGGCGCGTCGCCAGTAAAAGTAATTCACGCGCAAACCTTGGCAGGCCTCGAAGAATTTGCATTTGAGGCCAATCAAAGTGCACAAAAATTGAGTGTTCGCGCCCTGCTGCCGCTGGGTTTGCTTGGCCTGCCAGGTTTTTTGTTGCTGGCTTTGGCCCCGGTTTTAGCCAACCTAATGGTTAATCAATGAAAGGAAAACTGCGTGAAAACTAAAAAATGGACTACCAAGCTATTAGATGAGACTGGTGCTGCCACTGCAGAGTACGTGATCGCCACCATAGCCGCTATCGGATTCGCAGGGCTTTTGGTCTTTATTTTGCGCAGCGACGAAATGCGCTCGCTGCTTTTTGACTTGATCAGATCTAGCTTGAGCTCTTTTAGTGGGCCAGAACCCTCATCAGAGTGAGGGTTCTGCGGGGTGAGGCTGGCTCCGTTACCGCTGAATTTGCGATTCTGGTTCCATCCCTTATTGCTTTGACTCTTTTCTTGTTTGCTGTGGTTAGCTACCCACTGAAACTCACTGAGATGAGCGCTATTTCGCACTCGTTTGCCAGGCAGCTGGCCTCAGGTTCTTCCCAATCTGAGACCCAGAGACTGTTTGAAGAGGCCTTTCCCAATTACAACTTCGCTGTTGATGTCAACCAATCTTTGCTGTGCACAGTGGTTACTGAAAAGAAACACCAGCAGACTTTGGCGGGCTTATTTAGCAACAGCGTCAAACCGGCCAAAACCTGCACCTTTATATACGGGTACTAATGTCGCGACAAAAACTATATTTGCGAGCTTGGAATTCTGAAACTGGTCTGGGAACCATGGTCAGTCTGGGCTTGGTGGCAATGGTAATTGGGGTCGCTGTGATTGCGATTCAGCTTGTGTTTTTATCAAGCAGCCAAACCAGGCTGCAACAGACTGCTGAAGCAATTGCACTCGCCTCAGCCGATGCAAAATTGGGCCTGATCGGAAATTTCCCCTGTGATTTGGCGAGGCAGTTGGCAGAGGCAAATGTTGCGAATCTCGATAAGTGTCGTATTGTCGGTTTCGTAGTTCATCTAGAGCTATCTTCAAGTGCCCTCGGTATAGTTCAATACGCGAGAGCAAGCGCCGGGCCAAAAATTGGGCCCTAACCATTAGGAGAAACCATTGGCTAACAGCCAGAAATTAGTGATTGTTGAGTCGCCTGCAAAGGCCAAGACAATTTCAAAATACCTGGGCAGCGACTATGAAGTACTTGCTTCAATTGGCCACATTCGCGACTTGGTTGACCCTAAAGACCTTCCTGCCGAGAAGAAAAAAGGTTCACTCGCCAAATTTTCGATTGACATCGAAAACGATTTTGAGCCTTATTACGCAATTTCTCCTGGCAAAAGTAAAACAGTTTCCGATCTTAAAAAAGCTCTTTCAAATGCTTCAGAGTTATACCTTGCTACCGATGAAGACCGCGAGGGTGAAGCTATTGCTTGGCATCTACTGCAGGTTCTCAAACCCAAGGTTGAAGTTAAGCGAATGGTTTTTCACGAAATCACAAAAGAGGCTATTCAAGCCGCGCTGGAGCATACTCGAGCAGTAGACACCAACCTGGTGCAGGCTCAAGAAACCCGACGCGTTGTCGACCGCCTATACGGTTACGAAATTTCGCCTGTGCTTTGGCGCAAAATCAACCGAGGTTTATCTGCAGGCCGTGTTCAATCGCCCGCTATGCGACTTGTTGTTGAGCGTGAGCGTGAGCGTATGGCGTTCGTTTCCTCTAGCTACCACGACGTTGAAGCTACTTTTGATCCCAAAGCAACTGGAGAGATTCAATTCAACGCTAAATTGCAATCACTCGCTGGAAAAAGAATTGCCACCGGCCAGAGCTTCGATGACCGGGGAAATCTAGTTGCTGACGTGCTTCAACTTTCGGAGCTGCAGGCAGAGCAGTTGGCAGCCGAATTGCTGTCGGGTACCACCAAAATAACGGTTACTTCAGTTGAGTCAAAACCAAGCACTCGTCGCCCGGCGGCACCGTTTACAACTTCAACACTGCAGCAGGAAGCATCACGCAAACTGCGAATGTCGGCAAAGCAGACCATGGATACTGCCCAGC
>CAZGZW010000028.1:0-16274 GCA_964530255.1 uncultured Rhodoluna sp. | reverse complement strand
TGACTCTTAATCAGTGGGTTCCGGGTTCAAGTCCCGGGGGGCGCACGAAACCCCGGTCCTCCACGACCGGGGTTTTTACTTTCTGGCTATGAAAATTCAAAAAAATCAGAACTGTATTTAGCGCTCTCGTTATTCAGAAGTAGCGATCAAAGTATGGGCCGCATCCGAGAGAAGTCAATTTCTTCTTTTGACTCGACAATTTGCTGAGGCTAAATTTCGGGTACTCAACTGAGCCAGACGCTAAGTAGATTTTGAACTGAATCTTTTTTGACCGCTCCCAGTCGTAGTAAATGCCGAATTGGGTGCTCTCAAAGTCCAATTCCTCATCTACATAATCTTCTTCGATAATTTCATCAGTCCCGAGATCCTGTTCTGTTTCATCAATCTCGTCAAACAGATACGGGCTATCAAAATCACTTCCGTAGAAATAGTTTTCGAGGAAAACAGCACGGTAATTTGTTGAGTTGTAACCACTTAGGTATCCCGGAATCCCGTCGAGCTCAAAGTCGACAAAGTCATTTCTTGTGGCCGACATAAATACTGGCGAAAGAGTTCGGTCATATCGCATGATGTATGTGTTCAGTTCTTCTTCTTTTTGGTCACATTCAATGGTCAGAGACCAATAGCCGGAGCTCCGAAGTTTTGCGGATGACAGGCTGGAAAGCTTTTCAAATGTTCCGTACTTGGGTGAGTAGTAAGTGATCAGCTGAGCGTATCTCGAATTAAAGCCTCGAGTACCTGATTTTTCAGTCCAGGCAAGGCTCGCTTGGCTGGAACAAAGAACGAGAACAACCGTGGTTGCAATTGCGAGTATTTTCTTCATGAGACCCCCTCGGCAATTTTAGAGTGATGACATGGCAGTGCCCACATCGCAGAATTTAAATTGCAAGGCGAGGGAAGTCACATTTGTAACATGCACCTAGGCTTTTGACATGGCCAATTTCGACAAAATTCTTTACGGTGCTGCCTACTACAACGAGTACCACCAAGAGCGAATTACCGATGACGCGGGCAATGAAATCGCTGCACGTACCGATGAAGATTTTGCCCTGATGCGCGAGGCTGGCCTAAGTGTTATTCGAGTTGGCGAGTCGGTCTGGCACAAGTGGCAACCCAGCAAAACGCAATTCAATCTCGACTGGTTGCAGCCAATTCTCGATAAGGCCCATGAAAACGGCATCCGGGTAATTGTTGGGACCCCCACATATGCGGCACCGCGATGGGTTTTTCTGGAGCACCCTGAAGTAATTGCGCATCGGGCAACCGGCACCTCGATACCTTACGGGCACCGGCAAAACGTTGACTATTCGAGCCAGGCGTTTCGTGATCTTTGTGAACCGCTAATTCGAAAAATGGTGTCCAGATATGCCGACCATCCTGCAATTATCGGCTGGCAGGTAGACAACGAGCCAGGTGCCGAGTTGTTGCACAACGAGGGCGTTTTTAGGTCTTTTATTGAGACCTTGAAGGCCGAATACGGCACGGTCGAAAACTTGAATTCAGCCTGGGGATTGACCTATTGGTCGCATGCGTTGAATGACTTCGATGAGCTGTGGCGCCCAGATGGCAACACCAACCCGAGCTACCTGTTGGCTTGGCGCAGGCACCAGGCCCGAATCACCGACGAGTTTCTTGACTGGCAGCGTCACATAGTCCGATCTCTGATTTCGGATGATCAGTTCATAACCACCTGCGTTGCGCTGAACCGCCCCGGCATGGATACCTACACAATTGGTCAATCACTCGACGTCACCTCGGTAAATGTTTACTACGCGAGCCAGGATGGGCTTGCGCACCCAACCCACCAACCTGCCCCTGGCGAGCAAATTCCGGCACCTATGTGGGTGCCGGCCTGGGGCGCAAGTTCCCTGAATCTAATTTGCGACACCTCTCGAGGTATTCGCCAAGAAAACTTTTTGGTTACCGAAACCAACGGCTCTTCGATTTCTCAGGGGCCAGCGATGGCAGCCTTTCCGCACTACCCGGGGCAGTTTAAGCAGGCTGCCATCAACATGGTTTCGCGCGGTGCCGAGCTGGTCGAATACTGGCACTGGCACACTCTTCCATACGGAATCGAAAACCACTGGGGCGGTGTTCTGCCGCACAGCCTAAAACCCGGTCGCAGTTACGAGGCATTTGTCGATACCGCCCAAGCGCTGAAGAAAATTTCCAAACTTGGCAAAATCAGGCCGACCAGCGAGGTCGCGCTGGTTAGCAGCACCGCATCACGTTGGGCATTTGAGTTTCAAGGTCCGCTGCGACAGCCGCACGGCTGGGTAGATCCTCTGTCTTACGAAAAAACCTTGAACTCGGTCTATGAAATTGCCTACTCGGCCGGCCTTGGTGTTCAGGTTTTTGGAGACAATCAGCTGCCAGACATCAGCGAAGTAAATGATTTCCTTGCAAAGTATCCGATTCTGATTTTGCACAGCACTTATGTTGCAAGTGATGATTTGCTCGCGTTTGCTCGAAAATATGCCGAGGCCGGAGGGGTATTGCTAGTGACCCCGCGAAGCGGTTTCACCCATGAAAACGGTGTGGTTCGTCTCGAACAAAAGCCCGCAGGTTTCGCAGATTTGATTGGCGGTTACGACGAGTATTCAAACCTGACTGCCCCGATTGAGCTCGTCAACGCCTCGGGTGAAGCTGTTGGTCACGGATATGGGTGGTTCGATGAAATTCAAGCAAACGACCGCGCAACCGTTGAGTTGCAAGCGAAGCATCCATTTTTTAGCCAGTACTCAGCGCTAACTTCTAGTGATTTTGGTGCCGGAACTGTTTACTACCTGGCTACCTACCCTGATGCGCAGTTGGCCGAATACATCGGTCAATTGCTCGCAAAGAAAATCGGCTTAGCTGAATCAGTCCTTTCGAATTCGAAGAGCGTGGTGGTTAACCGGGCTTCGCTTGAAAACGGCCGAAATGCGTATTTTGTGTTCAACTGGTCTTGGCGGCCTGCAGAAATCAAGGTCGATTTTGACGTTAGCTGTGTGCTCTCGCAAAGCGCTCTGCCGGCGGGTCAAGCCATGAAAATGGGCCCCTGGTCGGTCGAAGTATTGGTTGCTTAGTTACAAAAACAGCACCGGGATCATCGATGCGACCAGCAAAATCGCCATCACCCAGTTGAAGGCTTTTCGTTTGCGCTCATCGTTCAAAAAGTTTCGCAATCCTGTGCCGAAGACTGCCCAAACCAATGCTCCGGCGCACGAAAGCACGATGTAAATCACCGCTGAAATTGAGTTGGCCAGCCAGCCAGCTGACAGCGGGAAATAAGTAGCCATGATTGTCGTGGTGGCGATCCAGGCTTTTGGGTTTACAAACTGAAAAAGCGTCGATTGCCACAGAGAGGCCGGGGTTTCAGCTTCACTGTCACCAACTCCGCGGCTGCGCACAATAGTAAACGCAAGGTAGAGCAGATAGCCAAAACCAATGAACTTTAGTGCCTGATAGAGAAGCGGTATGGAAATCAGGATGGCTCCGAGCCCTGCGCCAATTGCAATCATCATGCCGAGCAGGCCGGTTCCGATGCCGAAGAGGTAGGGGAGAGATTTGGCCAGACCGAACTTGGCACCCGAGGCGAGCAGAAAAGTGTTGTTTGGCCCGGGGGTTACCGCGGCTGCGGCACTAAATGCCGCGATTGCCAGAAAATTGTCGAAATTCATTGTGTCTGAGCCTAGTTGCCAATTTTAGTAAAGGGGGGCTAGACTAAAAACATGAATCTGCTTCCAGCAAATATTTCGATGGGTGCCGTAACCCTGCGAGTGGCCAATCTTGATGTCATGCTTCGGTACTACCGCGATACTTTGGGCCTAACCACAATTGTTGAATCGGGCTCGATTGTGATGCTGGGTGAGGGCAGTAACGTCTCGATGATTCTCGAGCATGCGCCCGAGTTGAAACACGCTGGCCCAGCAGAAGCCGGGCTCTACCACACGGCTTTTTTGTACCCTACTCACCAGGCACTAGCCAGCGCTGTTGCTGCTGTGGCTCAGGCTTATCCAGGATCATTCACCGGAAGTGCCGATCACCTGGTCTCAGAGGCTTTTTACTTTGATGATCCAGAGGGTAACGGTGTCGAACTTTATTGCGACCGAGACCGGTCAACCTGGAGTTGGCAGCACGGTCAGATTGAAATGGGCACTTTTGGTCTAGATCCAAACAAATTTCTTTCGGAAAATTACTCCGGTTCCGCTCCGACCCCAACTCGGGTGGGGCATGTGCACCTGAGCGTGGGCAACATCGCCCAGGCTAAAAATTTTTATGTTGACCAGCTCGGTTTTGAAACCACCCTCAACTGGGGCGGTACCGCACTGTTCGTATCAGCCGGCGGCTACCACCATCACATGGCAATGAACATCTGGAAATCTCGTGGTGCCACCCAGAGGCAGCAAACTTTGGGCCTCGGCAACGTTTCAATTGAGCTGCCGACCAGCGATGATTTGACCGAGGTTTCGCAGCGGCTAAAGCAGCAGGGGCTTCAGCTTGTTGATGACGGGGCGGTCATCAAGCTTGATGACCCGTGGGGCAATCAGGTGACGCTATCAACAAGTGCTGTGACGGCCTGATCAAGTTCGGCCTGGGTGGTTTGATGCCCGAGGCTGAAACGCACTGATGTTTGCGCAAGATCTTCGCTGAAACCCATAGCCAACAACACGTGTGAAGGATCATTTCGCCCCGCCGCACATGCTGAACCACTTGAGCAAATTACTCCTTGGCGCTCCAAATCAAGCAGGATGGTTTCACCGTTCTTACCGGCAAAAGTGAAGCCGATAATGTTTGCACTGCGCCGGGCTTCTGCTGCTGTCAACTTCGCATCCGGGACTTTGTTGAGCACCTGGTCTATGAAATCTTTTGCCAGGGCAGCCACTCGTTGGATTTCGCCAGCTGGGTCAACTAAGTCTGCAATTGCTCTTCCAAGCGCAACCGCCCAGGCAACGTTTTCGGTGCCGGATCTTTTCTCGGCCTCTTGGCCACCGCCATGCAAAATTGGTTCAACAGCGAATCTTCCGCGAATGAAAACTGCACCACTTCCCTTGGGGGCGCCGATTTTGTGCCCCGAAATGCTAAGTGCATCTACTCCCAGTGCTTGAACGTCTAGGTCAAGCCATCCGGCAGCCTGGACCGCATCCGTGTGAAATAAGGCCCCGAATTCTTTAGCAACAGCGGAAAAATCTGCAATCGGATGGATGACTCCGGTTTCGTTGTTAACCAGCATCAAACTGACCAAAGTGGTGTCGCTGCGCATCGCGCTTCGAAGTGTGGCTGGCGAAATTTGACCGGAACCATCAACCTCCAGCCAGCTGATTTCAAATCCGTGGATCCGCTCAAGATGTTCGAGGCTGGCAATGACTGCCTGGTGTTCAGTTTTTGCCGATACTAGATGCTTTCCTCGAGGGTTCGCGAGAGCTAAGCCGATGATGGCGAGGTTGTCGCCCTCGGTGCCGCCAGAGGTAAATGTCACCTCACTTGACCTACAGTTGAAAAATTTGGCCAGCTTTGAGCGAGCATCACCGAGTGCAAGTTCGGCACGATTTCCCAGTTCGTGACTGCTCGACGGGTTACCAAATTCATTGGTTAGGAAAGGCCACGCGGCTTCAAGTGCCGCCCGCGATACCGGAGCAGTGGCAGCGTGATCGAGGTAGATCATTGGTCGATTTCTATGTCTAGTCCGAGGTCAAGCGCCCTTGCGCTATGGGTCAGCGCACCGACCGAAATGTAATCAACTCCGGTTTGTGCAATCGCAGTCACGGTTGCCAAATTTACGCCGCCCGACGCTTCCGTCAGTGCTCGCCCGTCAATTAATGCGACCGCTGTTCTTAGGTCGTCGAGCTCGAAGTTGTCGAGCATAATTACCTCAGGTTGCCCAGCCATTACATCGCCAATTTGGTCTAGCCGGTCTACCTCAACCTCAACTTTGATTCCGGCAGGGAGCGCTTTCTTAACTCTGAGCAATTCGTCGCCTAGGTTTTTGCCACCCGCGGTGAGCACTGCAAGATGGTTGTCTTTAGCCATCACCATGTGGCTAAGCGAAAATCGGTGATTTTGACCACCTCCGCACAACACTGCGTGGCGTTCAAAGGCGCGCAACAGGGGAGTGGTCTTTCTGGTGTCGAGAATTTTTGCTTTGGTGCCAGCAATCGCCTGAACGTATGCGTTGGTGAGGGTGGCAATACCGCTCATGCGCTGAACAAAATTGAGTCCAATTCGTTCCGCCTGAAGAATTGAGCGAGCTTTTCCGCTGACTATAGCCAGTATTTGGCCGGCTTCAAATGCTTGGCCCTCATCAACCTTCAGCTCTACCTCCAGGCTCTCATCCAAAAGTTTGAAGGCCGCTACGAATACCGGTCCGCCGGCAAATACTCCGGGTTCTCTGGCGTTAAGCTCGGCGGTTGCCGTTGCGGTCTCCGGTATCAGGTATTCGCTGGTCACGTCACCGCGAGGTGCATCTTCTTCAAGGGCTGCCGAAACCACCTCAATAATTCGATCGATGGTTAGTTCACTTTTCGATAGGTCGATGCTCATGCTTTCCTAATAATCGTGATTGGGCGAGCAAATTCTGCCCTCGGGGTTGGGTAGTCCAGACGGTAGTGGCCGCCGCGAGATTCTTCACGAAGAGTGGCCGCTGAGGTAATTGCTCGCGCCAGATGCAGCAGGTTAGTATCCTCCCAGTCGGTGAATAACCGGTTTTCTTCATTTGCTCCGCGCCAAGAATTTAGTGCGGTGGTGGTTTGGTTTAGTCCCTGCCTGGTTCGAGCCAGGCCGACGTTATCCCACATCAAAGTTTGAAGTTCGACTCGATCAACTACCTGAAGATTTTCTGCAGTTCGAGCATCGTTGACCTCAACTTCGATTTCTCGAAGTAAGCCGGTCTCTCGAACGCGAGCCAAGCCCGCTTCGCTTGGCCATGCTTGGCCGATGGCTCGAACTGCACGATCGGCAAAGACTATTGATTCCAGAAGTGAGTTAGAGGCTAGGCGATTCGCCCCATGCACTCCGGTGCAGGCAACCTCACCCACAGCAAACAAGCCTTCGATTGATGTTCGGCCCCAGACGTCTGTGGCTACACCGCCCATCCAGTAGTGTGCTGCCGGGGTTACCGGAATTGGCTGCTTGCCCCAGTTCAATCCGTAGCGTTTTGTGGATGCCGAAATGCTGGGGAAACGGGTGTTTAAAAATTCAGTGCCGAGTGAAGTTGCATCTAACATTACGGGTTGGCCGCCCTGCGAGAGCATTTCAGACTGGATGCCGCGGGCAACCACATCTCGAGGCGCAAGTTCGGCGGCCGGGTGAATTTTTTGCATGAATCGTTCGCCAGCCTGATTGATCAGCACCGCGCCCTCACCGCGCACCGCCTCTGAAATTAAGAAACTACCTGGCACAGCCAGCGCTGTGGGGTGAAATTGGTAAAACTCAACATCAACCAGCTCAGCACCGGCCCTCAGAGCTGCGGCTACGCCGTCACCAGTGGTAACCGTGGGGTTAGTGGTGTGCCGGTAAAGCTGACCGGCTCCGCCCGAGGCCAAAATAACAAAGTCTGCCGCTAAAAATTCACGGCCCGACGAGTTCATAATTTCAATTCCAGCCAGTCGCTTTACGCCATTGGTAGCGGATTCAACTTTTATTTCGAGTAAAAAGGTGTGTTCAAAAATCTGCTTTACGGATTTTTTAGTTGCCGCCACTAAGGCGTTTGAAATGTCGGCTCCGGTGGCATCGCCGCCGGCGTGCAAAATTCGAGGATGGGAGTGCGCTGCCTCAAGGCCGAGAGCAAAATCGGTGCCGGCACGGTCAAAATCGACCCCGAATCGAACCAGGTCACTGATGCGCTCTGGGCCTTCGCTGCAAAGCACCTCGACTGCCGGTCGGTAGCAGAAATCGGCTCCTGCTGCGAGAGTGTCGGCCACGTGTTCGGCAATTGAGTCGTGTTGAGACATGACCGCTGCAATGCCGCCCTGCGCATAGTGGGTGTTGCTTTCACCTAGGTCATCCTTGGTGATCAAAATCACCTCGTGGTCGGCAGCAGCCTTCACCGCGGCAATTAACCCGGCGATTCCACTTCCAACAACAATTACTCTCGACATACGGTTACAGCGGTTTAGCCGCAAGCATCCTCTCGAGCGCAATTTTCGCGGTTGCAGCAACATGCGAGTCAACCGAAATCTGGTTTACGACCTCTCCAGCCACTAGGCGCTCGAGCACCCAGGCTAGATAGCCGGGGTGAATTCGGTACATGGTCGAGCATGGGCAAACCACTGGGTCCAGGCAAAAAATATTGTGCTGTGGGTACTCTGCCGCTAGTCGCTGAACCATGTTGATTTCGGTTCCAATAGCAAACGTGGTTGGCTCGGTTGCCGCTGCAACCGCCTTGCGAATGTAGTCGGTTGAGCCGTATTCATCAGCCGCATCTACCACTGCCATCGGGCACTCTGGGTGAACGATTACGCGAACATCTGGAAAATTGGCTCGAGCCTGCTCGATTTGGTCAACGTTGAAGCGTTTGTGCACCGAGCAAAAGCCGTTCCAAAGCACTACTTTTGCATCGGTTAGGGCATCCGCTGAATTGCCACCTAGCGGCTTACGCGCATGCCAAAGCGGCATGTCATCTGGGCTTATACCCATGGCTTTGGCAGTGTTTCGACCGAGGTGCTGATCTGGGAAGAACAGTACGCGCTGACCTCGTTCGAATGCCCATTTCAAAACAATTTCGGCATTAGATGAGGTGCAAACGATGCCGCCGTGCTCTCCGCAAAAGCCTTTTAGGGCTGCTGAAGAGTTCATGTAGGTCACCGGGATGATCGGCATGCGCCCCTGTTCATCTGGTTCGGTTCCATAAAGTTCTGCAAGCTGTTCCCAGGCCTCATTCACCGAATCGATGTCGGCCATGTCGGCCATCGAGCAACCAGCTGCGAGGTTGGGCAAAATTACGGCCTGCCCTGCTCCAGACAGAATGTCGGCAGTCTCTGCCATGAAGTGAACTCCGCAGAAAATAATCGCCTCAGCCTCGGGATGCGCTTTGGCAGCGTTAGCTAGCTGAAATGAGTCGCCCAGGTAATCGGCGTGCTGCACGATTTCGTCACGCTGATAGAAGTGACCCAAAATGACTGCTCGGTCACCCAAAGTCGATTTGGCCGCCACAATTCTGGCGTGCAATTCATCATCGCTGGCAACTCGATACTCCTCTGGCAATACCCCTTGCTTAGGAGAATCAGCAGGAATTACATCTTCGCTGGAAGCCCCAGGTCCGTAGGTGGCCACCCCGTTGTCGAATTCCCACGGACCTTTCGCCAAGCTTGGGCTGCAGGTGCTCTCGTTCGAGCCGCCTTTCAAAATGAGTTGAATGCGTTCGTTCACCGAAGCGGTGGTCATTTCTTTTCTCCTCGGGTTAGGGGCCCATTTTCACTGAGTTCAAAAGCATCGTTGTAGCGGTAAAGCTGAGGGGGGCGGTGGCTAGTTCCTGACAGGCGCTCGCCGGTTGCAACCACGGTTCCCGAGGCTTCTACCGAACGCCTGAAGTTTCCCGGGTCAAGAGTTTTTCCGAGGATAACTTCATAGACCGAGCGCAATTCAGCCAGCGTGAAAACCTCGTTGAGAAAGCCGTGGGCAACTCGGCTGTAAGAAACTTTGTTGCGCACTCTCCAGAGCGCGTAGTCGACAATCAGATTGTGGTCGAAGGCAAGCTGCGGAATTTCATCAACAAAAAACCAGTGCACATTCTCTGACTCGACTGCGGCTGCAGCTTCTTCGTTGCCAACCAGCGCCCAGTAAACAATTGAGACCACTCGAGCTGCACTGGAATCTCCGCCGGAACGGTCGGGGTCGCCGAAGGCATAGAGCTGTTCAAGAAACCTGGGTTCTAGGTTTGTTGTGCTCTGCAGGTTACGTGCCGCTGCCTCGCTGAGGTCTTCGTCTCGTTCAAGCGGTCCGCCGGGTAATGCCCAGGCATCACGATATGGTTCGCGAATTCGCCGAACTAGTGGAATCGCCAACTGTCGGCTACCGCCAGCCTGAGGGCGCAACGCAAAAATCACCGTCGAAACGGCAAGATTTACCTGGCCTTCGGTTTTGTTCAATTCATCCCACTAATAGTCATGATGACACTAACTGTTTAGAATCTTAGTGTCATGGTGACTATAAGGTCAAACCGAATGCCAATTAGTAAACTCGCCTCGATGTCGATCAATCAGGATGAGTTGCTAACACTGGCCTATCAGCCAGAGCTGTTTGTTGAACGCCTGACTCAGATTTTTGATCAACGCGAGGTAGACCAGTTCGATGTGGCAGTAAATGTTGCCGACCTACCCACTTTGGCTCGCCTTGAGGTTGTTGGTTTTCAGACGGGGCGCCAATTTAGCCAGGGAAAACTTCGAATGCAGCGCCTTCGGCTTTCTCGCCTCGACTTCATTCGAGCCCTTGCCGAAAACAAAATTTCCGAATTTCTAGACCCGGCCGTATGGAGTTTCGACTTTGATTCTGCAAAGCGACGAGCCGGTTTATGTGACTACACAAATTCCAAAATTAGCCTCTCAAAATACTTCGCAGACATTCACTCAATCGACGAGTGCGAGCAGGTAATTTTGCATGAGATTGCCCACGGCATCTGTGGTAAACATGCTGGGCACACCAAAAAATGGCTCAGCACAGCCAAGTCAATTGGTTATCTTGCAGAGCAATTTACTGGAAAAGAAATTGCTGCCGAAACCGCTCGTTGGGTTGGTCTCTGCCCGAGCGGTCATGCACACTACCGTTACCGTCGACCCACCCGGCCAACCTCATGTGCAATCTGCTCAAAAACTTTTAGCGCGCGTTATCTAATCAGTTGGCGCGACCGCGGTTAGCCGAATAAAACCGACCAGATTAGAACGAAACTGACAACCATTCCGGCAAAATAATTCAGCCAGATGAACCTTTTCCAGCCTCGGTTTGCCAACTCGCAACTCGCGTCGGTGATGCGCATGAAGGGGGCAACCACCGCCAGGTATGGCCAAAAGGCAATTGAAGCGACCAATCCGAGTGGGCCCACGCTCACCAAAACAATCGCCGCAAATAGATAGGCAAAAAAAGCCAGCCAAACCGTTGCTCTCGCACCAATAGCGGTGGCTATCGAAGAAATGTTGGCTTCTCGGTCGGCTTTGACGTCTTGAACTGCTCCGAAGGCGTGCGAAGCAACACCCCACAGAGTAAAAGCCAGCACTAACTTCCCGGTCAGTTCACCCAACGGGTTTACTCCAGCCAAGGCCAATCCATAAATCATCGGCCCAACGAAATGGCTGGCTGAGGTTATCGAATCTAGAAACGGACGCTCTTTGAACCGAAGGTACTTTGCACTGTAGGCAATGACGGTGAAAAGAAAAAGGCCAAGCCATAAATTTGCTTCAATCGATCCAACAGCTAGCAGGTAAACCACAAAGGGTGCACAGCTAAAGAACGCTGACCACAGGGTGATTCGATGCCATTTCGGATCTAGTAGGGCCCCCTCGATCCCGCCCTTGCGGGGGTTGCGCAGATCGCTCTCGTAATCAAAAACATCATTCACGCCATACATCAGCAGGTTGTAGGGGATCAAGAAAAACAGTGTGCCCAAAATGAGGTTCAGATCAACCTGGCGGGTTGCCAGCCAGTAGGCCACACCGAACGGATAGGCGGTGTTAATCCAAGAGACCGGTCTTGAAGACCAAAAGAGCTGTCTAATAACCTCCACGACGCCCCCTGGTTAATTCGATTGCGATTGAGAGTAGCACCGGCGCTGCAATGGCATAGGCAAAATCTTCAATTGGCGCCAGGCCAACCTTTATGCCACTGATGTGAGACTCGTCATAGGCGACGATATCGGCCCAAATGATCAGGTTGTCAAAAATTGCTGTAGCTCCAAGTAGTGCTGCGGTTGCTACCCCGATAGCTCGCCAAGGTAGGCGTTTGCGCAATACCAATGCCAGCAAAGCCAACGCCGACAAGAAAATCAGATTCAGCACTACGTAAGTCACTTGGGCCACCGTTTTAGTGCGACTCGAATAAAGACCAGCGCCGTGTAATTCAGCAGCGCCAGGAAAAATACCTCTTCGAGCGGCAGCTCTGGCCCGATCAATATGCCGCTCAGATGTTCGCTGTCGCCGCGAAAGAAAATTCCTTGGCTGATGCCTGCGATGTCCCAGGCTAAAAAGAAAACTACGGCCACCAAAATAGGGCAGATGTAGCGAATGTTTTTAGCCAGGGCCAGCTTGAATTTCCAATCGATTAGCCACATTCCCGCCAGTGAGAAAAGCAGCAAACCGAGGTAGAGAAAATTCATCGGACTTAGCGAAGGCCTTTCCATGCCGAGGCAGGAAGTGGCTTCAGCTCGTTTTTAGTTGGCCCGGTTGACCGATCGTCAATCAGGTGTTTGTAGACCAGCTCGGCACCAATTAGACACATCGGCAGACCGATCCCCGGAATGGTGTGGTGTCCGGCGTAGTAAAGATTCTTGACCTTCTTGCTGCGGTTCATCGGTCTAAAGAATGCGCTTTGACGAAGTGTGTGGGCCATGCCCAGCGCGGTTCCAGACCAGGCATTCAACTCGCTCTCAAAGTTGGCTGGACCCATTGTGCGACGCACCACAATTCGTTCTTTCAAATCGGGGATGTCGCACCAGCTAGCAATCTGATCGATAACTCTGTCGGCTGCTGCCTCAAATGCTTCGTCGCCTGAGCGATCAATACCACCGCGGCCCAATCGAACATCTGGAGCGCAAGGCACGAGCACGAATACGTTCTCAAAGCCCTCGGGTGCTGTGCTCGGATCGGTTTTGGAAATGACGCTGATGTAGAGCGAAGCCGGGTCAGCAAACGAGGGCTTTCCGGGTGCATTTGGTTTTCTGAAAACCACGTCGAAATTCTTTTGCCAGTCCTTCGTGTAGAGCAGGGTGTGGTGATCTAGCTCAGGCAGTTCACCGCGAACTCCTAGATAGAGCAGGATTGCCGAAGGGCCGGGAAGCTTATTGCTCCACCATTTCTCTGGGAAGGATTGGTGCTTTTCGTCGAGTAATTTGGTCTCGATGTGGTGCAGGTCGGCGTTACCAATGACAGCATCGGCAGCAAAAAACGCATCCTTGACCCAAACACCGGTGGCGCGACCATCGTTGGCAACCTCGATTTTTGTAACTGGCGAGTTGGTCCGAATGTCGACTCCGTGCTGTTTTGCCAGGCGCTCGACGGCTTCGATGATGGTGTAAAAACCACCCATCGGATAAAAAACTCCTACGTTCATATCAACGTGGGTCATCAGGTGGTACATGCTCGGAATATCGTAGGGCGAAGCGCCCAAGAAGACCGCAGGGAAGTTCAAAATCTTGCGAAGTCTCGCATCCTTGACATGCTCGCTAGCAAATTTGTCCAGGGGAGTGAGAAGGTGCTTGATGAATCGACCCGCTCTTGCCAAAACCTCAGGATGAAAGAACGATCGAGCGTCGCGGAAATTTGTGTAGAGAAAGTGTTTGACAGAAAGTTTGTAGGCATCCTCGGCTGAATCTACATATGCCTGCAGGCGCTCGCCGGCTCCTGGTTCGATTGCATCAAATAGTTTCTTGTTTTCTTCCAGGTCTTCACGAATCAGCAGCTTGTCGCCGGCTCCCTCGTTTCGAGTTTGGTAAGCAGGATCAAGTTTGACCAGCTTCAGCTCTTTTTCAGCCGAGGTGCCCATAAGTTTGAAGAACTGATCGAAAGCGTCGGGCATTAGGTACCAAGATGGGCCCATGTCGAACTTGAACCCATCTTTTTCCCAAATGTAGGCTCGGCCACCTACTTTTTCGCGAGCCTCAAGCAGCGTCACCTTCATCCCTGACTTTGCCAGCAGTGCAGCTGTGGCTAGCCCGCCGATTCCGCCGCCGATGACAACTGCCGATTTTTGTTCAGGGTTGAGCTTGGTCATTTCGGTATGGCTCCCAGGGTTGCTTTGAGAAGGATCAGTAGTTTTTTGGCGTTGTTTACCCGCACTCGAGTAGTAACCAATTTCGAGGCCGGCGTATTCGCTAATTCACGATTTAGTGCCTCATAAAGAAATTGCGCGGCGGCAACCGCGCTGCGACTGGATTTTGGCAACCCGACCAAACCGCGGCTCGAAACCTTTAGATCGTTGTCAATGTCGGCAACCAGTCGGGCTTTGTCTTTCTCAGTGAAATTATTCAGATCGATATCGGGAAAGTAGCTTCGTCCCAATGCCTTCGAATCGGCAGCAAGATCGCGCAAAAAGTTGACCTTCTGAAAGGCCGAGCCAAGGGCGCGCGCAGACTCAACAAAGTTGGCCTGCTGCTGTGCAGAAAAACTGTGTCCCAGTAGGTAAACCTGTAGGCACATCAGACCAACCACCTCAGCCGAGCCGTAAACGTAGGTTTCAAAACTGGCCTGATCGTATTGTTGCGGGTGGAGATCCATGCGCATCGAAGTAAAGAAGGGTTCAACTAGTTCACGGCCAAAGCCGGCAAGCCTTGCGGTGTGGGCAAAGGCGTGCACCACAAGGTTGGTGCTAAACCCGGTGTCTATTGCTCGATAGCAATCGGCCTCAAGCTCATCGAGCAGATCGCCGGCGTCTTCTAGGTGGTCTGAACCGAGCGCTTGCTCTGCTGCACCGTCGACAATTTCGTCGGCAACTCGCACCAGTGCGTAGATATTTGAAACATGGATGCGGACGTCTCGGCCTAACAATTTTGACGCCCATCCGAATGAGGTGGAATAGCCCCTAATAACCTCAGCGGCCGACGCCTGAGCAACCCTGGTGTACAGGGCCAGATTGGTGTCTAAATCGGCTGAATTATTTGCATCCACGGCTTCAGATTACCCTTTCAGAAAGTAGACTTGAGCCTATGTCTGCAGATATCAAGCCACGTTCAAGAGATGTAACCGACGGAATCGAGCGCGCCGCTTCGCGAGGCATGCTTCGCGCCGTAGGAATGGGTGACGAAGACTGGGTTAAGCCTCAGGTCGGAATCGCATCATCTTGGAACGAAATCACCCCATGCAACCTTTCGCTCGATCGATTGGCTCAAGCGGCCAAAGAAGGTGTCCACCAGGGCGGTGGTTACCCGCTCGAGTTCGGAACCATCTCGGTCTCCGACGGCATCTCGATGGGCCACGAAGGCATGCACTTTTCGCTGGTATCGCGTGAGGTAATTGCAGACTCGGTTGAGACCGTTATGCAGGCCGAGCGTCTTGACGGTTCGGTGCTTTTGGCCGGTTGCGACAAATCGCTTCCTGGCATGCTGATGGCTGCTGCTCGACTCGACCTTTCTTCGGTTTTCCTTTACGCAGGTTCGATCATGCCGGGTTGGGTACGTCTTGAAGACGGCACTGAAAAGCAGGTCACCATCATCGACGCCTTTGAGGCAGTTGGTGCTTGTAAGGCCGGCAAAATGTCGCGCGAAGACCTAGACCGTATCGAAAAAGCTATTTGCCCAGGTGAAGGTGCTTGTGGCGGCATGTACACCGCTAACACCATGGCATCTGCAGCTGAGGCACTGGGCATGTCACTGCCAGGTTCGGCAGCTCCACCTTCGGCTGATCGTCGCCGTGACAACTGGGCCCACCGCTCGGGCGAAGCAGTTGTTAATCTGCTGCGTCACGGAATTACTGCGCGCCAGATCATGACCAAAAAGGCTTTTGAAAACGCAATCGCTGTGGTTTTGGCATTCGGCGGTTCGACCAACGCTGTCCTACACCTGCTCGCAATCGCCCGTGAAGCCAACGTTGACCTAACTCTCGACGACTTCAACCGCATGGCCGACAAGGTGCCTCACCTCGGTGATCTCAAGCCATTTGGTCAATACGTAATGACCGACGTTGACCGTGTCGGCGGCGTCCCTGTGGTTATGAAAGCTCTGCTCGATGCGGGTCTGATTCACGGAGATGCTCTTACCGTCACTGGTAAGACTGTCGCTGAGAACTTGGCCAGCATCAACCCACCTGATCCAGACGGCAAAATCATCCGCTCGCTAAACAACCCAATTCACCGCACCGGCGGATTGGCTGTTTTGCGCGGATCAATGGCTCCAGATGGCGCAGTGGTAAAGACAGCAGGTTTCGACCTAGACGACTTCACCGGCCCAGCCCGTGTCTTTGAGCGTGAGCGTGCCGCGATGGATGCCCTCACCGAAGGCAAGATCAACGCCGGAGACGTAGTGGTTATTCGCTACGAAGGGCCGAAAGGTGGCCCAGGCATGCGAGAGATGCTTGCCATTACCGCCGCAATTAAGGGTGCCGGTTTGGGTAAAGATGTTCTACTATTAACCGACGGACGATTCTCAGGCGGCACAA
>CAZGZW010000027.1:0-16751 GCA_964530255.1 uncultured Rhodoluna sp. | reverse complement strand
CTAGACACCAACGTAACCAAGGTTGAGTTCTAAAAAAGTTCACCAAACCTTAATGGCGAGGGGATCGGGTCTTATTGACCCGGTCCTTTCGTCATCTTTAGACTTTCTCATCCTGGCCATCCCGATGGTGGCTAGGCGGTTTGAGCTCGGCGAACGACCGAGACTTAAAGAAGGGCGGGATATTGCCTCAGCACGCATTTGGCGCAGCCACACTACTTGACACGAAAGACCCGATGGGGCTCAGAACTGATGCCCCGCTACTCGATGCCTGGATTCGAGATATGGAGACCGATCGGTCGCCGTTCCAAATTCCTGGGCACAAGGGTCGCACCGATCTAACCGGTGCCATCGTAGACGGCGACATTCCAGTGCTTCCTGGCAATCATCCCCATCGAATTTCTCCATCGCTAATTCTCGAGGCCGAGCGATTGGCCGCAAACCTTTGGGGTGCAGACCTCTGCCGGTTCGGGGTAAACGGTTCTTCTGGCTCGAATCACGCAGCGGTAATGGCAGTTGCCAGCCCCGGCGACAAAGTAATTGTTTCTCGAACCCTGCACAAATCAGTACTGGTCGGTATGGTCTATGCCGGAGTAGTTCCGGTCTGGATTCGACCAGAAATAAACCCGGCCACTGGTTTACCTGAGTACCTACCTTCGAGCCGTCTCCGTGAAACTCTAGAGGCACACCCAGATGCCAAAGCAGTTTTGATTGGCGAACCCTCTTACGTCGGAACCATGTCAAACATTCCGCGGTTATCTGCGGTCGCACATGAGTTCGGAATTCCGTTGGTGGTTGATGCAGCCTGGGCTGCACACTACGGCTTCCACCCAGAGTTGCCTGAGCACCCTTTGGCTGAGGGTGCCGACATAGTGGTGACCTCGGCCCACAAGACTCTGCCTTCATATTCTCAGGCCAGCTTTGTGTTAGCTCGCGGAGAGTTTGTTGACCTACCGCGACTAAATAAAATGTTCGATTCAACTCAGACCACCTCTATGTCTGGCCGAATTTTGGCATCAATTGACGCCGCTCGTGCTTTGCTCCAGCGGCACGGGCACGAACTTATTGGGCCGGTGATTGAAGCAACTGAGCGCGGCCGAGCAACCTTGCGAGCCGCCGGCATCGACGTAATTGACGGTGAATACATAGACCCGTTGAAGCTGGTTATTTTGCTGAGTTCATGTGGGGCCGATGGAAATGTGGTTGAGGCCGATTTACTAGCGGCAAACATCGACGTTGAGATGGCAAACCGAGACATCATCATTCCGATGATCACTTTTGCTGACACCCCCGATCGCATCAACGACCTGGTCAAGCGCATCATCGAATCGGTGAACGCAAATCGGGGCGAGCCTCGTCCGATTGAAATCCTTCCGGCTTTTTCAATTGAGCCTGAAGTTGTGGTTACCCCGCGTGAAGCATTTTTCTCAGGCTACGAGGTGGTTCCAGCTGCCGAGGCAGTAGGCCGTGTTTCTGCAGAAATGATTTGCCCCTACCCTCCCGGTGTTCCGGTACTCAGCCCCGGTGAACGCATCACCGAGGCTGCTTTGGGTGCGTTATTTGAGGCCCGTGACATGGGTGTTCGAATTGCGTTTGTTGCAGACCCAACCTTGAAAACCCTTAAGGTTTTACCAAGGTAAACCGAAGGGTGGGGATTGTGAACTTTGAAGCAGCAGATCTGGCAATCAAGAAACTAATTGCTGACTATTTTGATGTTTTGCACTTTCAAGACATGGATCTTTTCGATCGAGTTTTTCACAAGGACTGTGTTTTGTATTCGGCTCAAGGAGGCGAATTAAGCATTCGTCCGTATGCGGTTTATCGAGAGGCCGTGGCAAATCGACAGTCACCTGCAGAGTTGGGCAACCGACGCAACGATCAGGTTTTGATGTTTGACCAGATCTCGCCAACTCTCGCCTTGGTAAAGCCACAGCTGGAGATGTTTGGTGGCGTCATGCAGGATTACCTGAACATCGTGTTCCTTGACGGTCAGTGGTGGGTTATGGCAAAAATGTGGGAAAAGGTTGCCGTCGCAGCTTAACCCCCAGCAACTAGGCCGGCTAGTCGACTTACGCACAGAACATCTTCAACCTTGCTGAATTTGGTGCGCAACAAATTTGGGCTGTAGATCAGGTAGCTGTTGGTTTTTGCCCGAGAGAGTGCGACGTTCAACCGATTTCTGTCGAGCAGAAACTCTAGCCCGCGAGGCGCATCGGATGCGCTTGATGCTGCCAAGCTCACGATAACCACGTTGCCTTCCCGCCCTTGAAATTTGTCAACGGTGCCCACTTGAACATTGAAGAAACCCTGTAGATCAAGCGCTTTTCGAATCAGGTCGACCTGCGCGTTGTAGGGCGCCACCACCAAAATTTCAGACTGCTCGGTGATTTTGATGTGGTCTTGCACCAACTGCAGAACAACTGAAATTTCTTCTCGTGAGTAAGTCGAATTTCCTTGGTGCTCAACCGCTATTGACTTGAAACCGGCCGGCAAACCCGTCAGCTCCCTGATCGCGCTTTCGTGTGAGTGCAATCGATTTTGGTAGGCAAGCTTTGACACGGGAGCATTGACTGCCGGGTGCATTCTTCGAGTCACCTCTACGAAATAGCCCATTGACGAGGGCAAAATTTCGTGATCTCCCATGTAGTGGCCCAATGCCGAGTTGTCGACACCACCCGGGTGCACTGCCTGAACCACTTGAGTTAGCTGCATAGGGTCGCCGAGCAATACCAGATTGTCAGCCACCGATGAAACTGCAATTGCATCGACCAGAGAAAACTGTGCTGCCTCATCGATAAATAGATAGTCAAAATGCCTTACGTTGACTACCGGATTACAAAATGCCCAGGCTGTGCCGCCAAGCACGAAGCCGCCTATTTGCTGGTCGAGCCAGTTAACTAGCTCACCGTATTTTGCCGGTTTGAACCATATTTGCTTCGCATCAGCGACTTTTGGTTTCATTTTCGCTATTTGCTCGGCAGCTACCCCGGCGTCTAGGCAGCCGTAAAGCAAGTTTTCGACTGCTGAGTGTGAATTTGCGACGACACCAATTTTCTTGCCCTGAGCAACTAGCTCGGCGATGGTGCGTGAACCTAAATACGTTTTTCCGGTGCCCGGCGGGCCTTGAATCGCAAGCACCGATTTCTCTAGGCGCAGCGCAGAGTCGATTACCGCTGTCAAATAATCTTCACCGTCGACTGCCGCCAGTGACCCTTGCGAAAGACGTGGTTCTCTGCGCATTAGTAGGTCGAAAACCGCCCTGTTTTGCGGCGGTTCTTGGGTTGGTGAGCCCCACTCAGCCGCAAGGGTTTGCGCGAATTCTCGAATTACATCTTGCTTTGCACCCGCCGGAATTCGGGTGGCATCAAAAATTGCGTTCGGAGCAAAGTTTTCGCTTGAATCCTGAACAGTTCTGGCAAATTCGATGTAATCGTCGCTTACGAAGGTAATGGTTCCGCGATCAAGATCTTGTTGATTGGCGCCGTAATCGAATCGAACATAAATCGAATCTTTTTCCTCAAAGAAATTTGCCTGGCCCTGTTCGAGAAAGTATCGGTAGTGAAATTTTTTTCCGTCGGCGCTCTGATCGAAAGTTTCACTACCAACCACCACAAGAGCCGATCGATCTTTGTGCAGGGTTTCATTCGGCGCCTGGCGCTTTATTCGCAGATCGCGCCAAAACATGACCTCTTCGCGTTTGTAAAACAAAATGCAGTGCACCAGGGTTTCCCAAATTTTGGCGCGATAGTCTGCAAGTTCGTTTTGACCCCAGGGCCAAGCATCTAGCGCAGATGCAATTGAGTCGGTCGCCTCTTTTAGGGCAGCGAGTTCAATTTCGGCTTTATTGCCAGCCCCATCCTCTTCGGATTGGCTAGCGCGTAACTGTTTTTTTCTATCGAGAACCAGCTGGTGGTTTTCGTAACCGCTGCTGGCACCGGGTAGTTCGGCGAGCCAGTCGTAAAGCTTTTGAGTTGAAATGCAGTCGGCCTCGTTGTAGCTGGCGATGCTTGCGAGTTCAGTGGCTGCCTCGGGGTCGCTGGCTGCAGCCAATCGACGATAAAGGTCGTAAGACTCAACGCTTCCCATGGCATCAACAACATCGCTGTCGCGATTGAGCTCGTAGAAGACTTCTAGTTTCTTAATTGAATAGCTTGGTTGGCTAATTTGAATCGAACCGCGAACGGTTTTGTACAGGTCGACCAGTTTGTTTTCGGCGAACAACCAGGCCACGTCTTCGCCCATGGTGTCGTGCCGGTCGACCATTCGGTTTAGCGCAGTTACCTCATATTGTGCGTAGTGGTAGATGTGGGCCTCTGGATGGGCCTTGAGTGTGGCAACAGCCCAGCTCACAAAGCCTTCAAAAGCAAGCTTCTCTTGTTCACGATTGTGCGCCCACCAGTGGTGAAATTTGCCATCGCGGGTGGTTGCTCCCCACAGGTATTCGAGGCCGCCTTTTTGCTCAAAAAATGGGAAACCTTCAATATCGAAAAAGATATCGTTCGCAGAACTCGGCGGCAGAACCTTAATTTCAGGGTCGGGCAGAAGCAAAAAACTGTGTTTGCCAGAAACTTTGTAACCGTGCTGCAGGGCAGCTTGCCTTTGCAATTTTTCGAAGGTTTCGGCGGGTATTTCGGCTGGCCGAGCTGCAGTTTCAGCTAGCTCGCGCATTGTCGTGATGCCGTTTTTGCCAAGTTTTGCAATTTGGCTTTTGTTAATTCCGGCTATCTGGCTGAGGTGGTCGACCTCGAGTCGAGCCTTGGTGCACAAATCAGGGTATTCGCACACTGAACAAGCATCGGCATTTTCGCAAAAGAGGTTTTTTGAATCTAGCTCAATAGTTTCAGTCTCAGCAATGGCTGAAAACAAGGCCGCCCTCGCCAACTGCATCGCGGGCAAAATTTCAGATTCTTCGAATAGAGCCAACTGTCTAGAACCCAAAATTAGGCCATGCAGCTCAGCTGACTTGAGGCCTAAGTCGGCAAGCGCATCGACATAGAGGCCTACCTGAAGTAAATAGTGTGGCTTGGCTACCCCGGCTAATTTTGCATCGAAGGCTGTGTAGACGCTGTCTGATTTTTCAGCAATAAACTCATCAGCGCGTTTAGGGCGAGCTGAGATTTTGCCATCAACAAACTCGAGTTGATAGTCGCCGCGAACCAAAAAGTCGGGTCGACCTGAAAACTCAACTTCGCCAATTCGGTGTTTCATCGACCCCTGGTAAATAACCGGAACCTTGGCACGCATTAAGTCGATGGTTGATTGAACTGCGTCTGCACCTAACGGGCGCTGAAACGCGTTGGGGCCCAGAGACTCGAGCAACTCTGCCTCAATTGCTGCCTCAAATTTTTCACCATAAACCACCGGCAGGCCCTCGACCGGTTTTGTGAACTCTGCAACCAAATCGCGCACACCTGGTTGGTCAAGCTCACGAGCAACCGCCAGCTTCATGCAGTGAGTGCAGCTTGACGCTCGCATCAGATCGCGGGTGTTGAAAGACCAGAGGTTATCGAATTTCTTCATTGGTCAAATCTTTGCATGTGCCTCTGACAGGAGGGCTAGCAACGCAAGCAAGAAATTACAAACTCGCAAGCACCGAAGCTAGGTCGTCTGTTGTCGGCGGTTCGCATCCTGCTCGTTCACAGGTGATCGAAGCTGCAACGCCTGCAACGCGCACAAAATCGCCAAGCATGTCATCGCTGAGGGCGGCCAGCCGCTCGAACGGTTTGCTGCCTAGTGCTTCGGCATCTGAAAGTTGGCCGAGCAAATTGGCGCAGAAAGTATCGCCAGCGCCCACAGTGTCGACCACGTTAATTTTTCGGGATGGCACATCGATTCGCTCGCGCTGCCCTCGATAAATTGAGACACCCTCGCCACCTCGCGTCACCAGCACCAGCCGGTCGGTCGCGCCGATCCATTTGGCTACGATTTCATCGATTCGACTTTCCGTTGCTGGGTCGCTGTGGTCGAGCCCATAGAGCCACTCGATGTCTTCGTCAGAAGCCTTAATTAGGTGGCTGATCTGATTAACTCGTTCAACTCGCTGCCGCTCAACCTCAGCCTCGAAGCCAAGCGCCGGCCGCATGTTGATGTCATGTGAGATTGTTAGCGTTTCGGCATCGAAATGGCGTTTTGCCCACGCTTCAATAACCACATTCCCAGGGGCCATAGCCATGGTTAGGCAGCCAAATTGGATGGTGGTTGCGCCAAGATCTGCAATTTGCGAATCGGTAGGTAGTTCTTCGTTGGTCCAGCCCCAGTCGGCAGTGCCGTTCACGTAAAACGAGTAACTTGGTACGCCGTGAGAGTCGATTGACACCACCGCAAGTGTGGTTAGTTCGTCGGCGGCAATTGAGTAGTCGAGCTGCACCTGGTTTGACTCGAGACGATCACGAATGATTTTTCCAAAACGATCACCGCTTATTCGACCCAGAAACTGATGTGCGGTCCCTCGGCGAGCCAACGCCAACGCAACATTCGCATTGGCGCCTCCGACGATCGCGTTGAACGATCCGGGCTGGTAGCGATTTTCAATCAAATCGATAAGGGCTTCGCCGATGACAAGAATCATGCTGAAAGTTTAGGGCTAGGCTCGAGTCATGAAGAGAATTCCACTCGAAAACAGGGCCATCGCCCTTCCGCTACTGGGCCTCTTAGTTGCCTGGGCATTCTTTATGGTCTCGCAGTATGTTTCACTGTTTACCCCGCAACCGGCTTACGACACCATGGGGCAACTGATCGAAGCTCGCGACTACATCGATTTCTCTCCGTACCTTTCGCTGCTCGGCATTGCCAGCGGATCAATCGCTGCGTTATTTGGCCTGAACATGGCGGTCGAAGCTCGCCACCAAAATGGTGAGGAAGACCCGCTTTCTCGAGCTGCACACCGCTTCACAACTTTGACCGTAATTATCGGATTGGTCGCCGGCGCCATTTTTGCAATCGGCAATTTCATGGGGGCGTTCAATAATTTTGGTAATCGCGAGGGAGTAACCTCGCGTTTGATCGATGTCTACATCCCGATTATTTTGGCCACCGCTCTAGTCATTTTTGTTTTGCTCAAGGCCTTTGTGCTTCGCAAAGACCAACTCGAAACCAATGAGCAGGGTCGCGCAAAACTGAGTGATGCACAAAAGGCTCTCGCCCTCGGTTATGTTTTGCCGATTTTTACCACCGCAATCGCAATTATTTTTGGCCTGGTGGTTTACGACGTAACCCGAACCACGCTTCAGGTTTGGGTATGGGTCATCATTCAGCTAATCATCGCCTTTGGCATTATCGCCGGCACACGTTTTGCCAGTCGAGCACGCGCAGCCAAACCAGCGGCACCTAAGCCTAGAACGGCGCTCGCCGCAGGTGCAGCAAACCTAAACTTCGTGCTTTCGATAATTTTCGGCGCGGTGGTGTCAATCATGGGTTTCACCTTCGGTTTCTCTGCGATTGAAAACCTGCGCACCTGGAGAGTGAACAGCCAAATCATCGAGCCAATTACCCTGCAGTGGTATATGGAAGACTTCTTCCCGGCAAAAGTATTGATTGTCTTGGCCGTGATCGGTATCTACCTAACCATCACAGAACGAAACCGAAAGCGCATCACCAAGTAATGAAATTTTTCTGTTCGGGGCTGCTGTTCGATAACGACGGTGTTCTTGTAGATTCACACGCCGCTGCCGCTGAAGCTTGGCAGATTTGGGCCGAGAAATATGCCCCCGGTTGGAATTGGGATGCACCAGAAAACGCCGGTGTTAGGGCCGAAGACAAAGTGCGCGAGCATGTTTCGGCTGCAGAGTTTGAGGCGGCCAACAACTACATCAACCAGCTCGAGCAAGACACTGCGCACAAAACCGTGCCTCTCGGCGGAGCTCAAGATTTGCTGCACTCGCTGACTGCGGGCACCTGGACCGTCTGCACATCGGCAAATGCCAACTTGGGCCGAGCTCGATTGGCCGCGGCTGGTCTTCCAATTCCCGCTGAATTGGTGACCGGCGACGATGTGGAAAAAGGAAAGCCGCATCCTGATCCTTATTTATTGGGTGCACAACGACTCGGTTTTGAGCCAGAGAACTGTGTTGTTTTTGAGGATGCCGTAGCCGGCGTCACGGCAGCCATCGAAGCGGGCGTGGGGCTCGTGATCGGAATTTCAGAGAAGGCGCTCGAGACCGAAGCCGACATTGTGCTGCGTGATTTGAGCGGTATAACTTTTGACGGCGAAGTTTTGACGATTCCCGATAAGAACCGATTGCGGTAGATTCTTGACTAACCCAAAGCCAATGGAGGCAAACCATGACTGACGTAGTGTTTTTCGGTGCTGACTGGTGCAGCGACTGCCGACGTTCAAAGTCTCAACTCAACGAACTCGGTGTCGAGTACGAACTGAAAGATGTTGAAGTACAACCTGAGGCGGCTGTTGAAGCCGAGCAAATTTCAGGCCGGAAAAACATCCCGGTTATCTTGTTTAAGGACGGCACTGTTCTGGTCGAACCCAGTAACAATTTGCTCGAGGATGAACTGCGTAAACGAGGACTAATTGCATAACCGTTCAGTGGTTGTCGTTGAAGACGAGGCATTGCTTCGCGATCTGATTGCGCAGAGCCTCGAGGCAAGTGGCTTCAGCGTTGCGACAGCAGCAAATGCAGCTGACGCTAGACGCGCATGTGCGGCATTTGACCCAGATGCGGTTGTCGTTGACATTGAGCTGGGGCTCGGGCCAAACGGCTTCGATTTTGTCGAGGCATTACACAAAGACTCACCAGATGTCGCCGTGGTGTTCCTAACCAACTTGCCTGATTCTCGATTTGCCGGCCGTGACCCAAAGTCGTTGCCTAAATCGGTGGCTTACCTTCGTAAAACTCAGCTAGTTAACTCAGACGATCTTACCCGCGCACTAGAAACTGTGCTGCAGGGTGTATCGGCCAAAGAGTTCAGGCACGACCTTGCGGTTTCGCGGCCCTTGGCTCAGCTTTCACAGCGCCAGGTTTCGGTGCTCCAGCTTCTTGCGCTTGGCTATTCAAACGCTCAAATTGCCGCTCGCCGCGGAACGACGGTTCGTGCAGTTGAAGGCATCATCAGCCGCATCTTCGCTGCACTGCAAATTGATCCTTCGGCGCCCGGTAACGCTCGAGTCGAAGCAGCTCGTGCCTATCTGCAGGCCAGTGGCCACCAAATCGTTGAAGCCTCTTGATAGCTGATTAACTCGAATGCAAAGAGCCGAGACCCCCAAGAGCAATTTGCGCGAGGCCATCAGAAACGCTGCCGGCCCAGTTACTTTTAGTAATCGCACATTGCTGGCTTATGCTTACCCGTCTTACGCAACCTTTTTTGTATTCGACCTGCTGCCGATCCTCGGTGATTTAGATAAGCGTCCGGTTTTCATTGAATGGTTTGCGGTTGCAACCGTTGGTTACTTAGCAGTGGTCGCGGTGATGCTGGTATTTCGGGCCACACTTTTGCCGGCGACGTTTCGCAAACCGAAAGTTTTACTGACCGCAGTTGCACTGCTGATTGCCGGCCTGGCTCGCGCGGTTGCGGTAAATCTTGTGGGCACGTCACTCGGTGTAATCAGCCTCGAAGATGTTCCGTTTCGTCTGGCTGCCGGGCCGGTGCTAACCCTCGGAATTATTTCGACCATTTCGATCTACCTTGCATCGGTGATGCGAAGTGAAGATGCCGTTACCAAATTGCGTCGCGAGAAAGCAGTGCTTGACGAATTGCGCGGCAGCATTCGTGAGCGAATCAAGTATCAGCGGGATGAAATCATCCGACAGATTAATGCAGCTCTGCAACCAGTGATTAATCAGCTTGAAGCTTCGGGCGGAAATGCGCGCGAAAAAGTTGCTCTGCTTACATCGGCGGTCGATGAGGTAGTGCGACCGATGAGCAAAACAATCGGCAAGGTTGGTGTGCCGACCGCTGCCACCGACTCTCTCGATCGCATGATTGAACAGGTGGTCAAAGAACGCCAGCGCCTGCCAAAACGGGTTAGTTTGGGAAACCAATTTGTTCCCCTAATCATCGCCTTTACCACCACCACCGCCGGTTCAGGTGCTCTCATTGGAATCATCGGCGGTCCAGTTGCAACGATCGCGGTGCCGGTTCTAGCACTCGGTATTTTCATATTTTTCCGAATCATCCAGCGACTCACTCGCAACATTTGGCTGCCGGTTTGGGCGGTTGCGTTTGCAGTAATACCGCTGGCTGCCTTGCCAACCTTAGGTGTCAGTCTGTTGCTTTTGGGGCTGGGGGTTCAACTCTCACTAACTATCTACCTGCAGTTCTATCTGCTGGTGTTAGTTTCCTCTGCAATTTCGCTGATGATGCAAATTTCGCGAACGCTGAGAAATGAGTCTGAGCAGCAACTTCGCGATGTGGTTGCTGACCTAGAGCTGGTCAACTCTGAGCTGCGTCAACAGGTTTGGCACAACCAACGCCGGATCGCATCGATTTTGCACGGGTCGGTGCAGTCGGCAATTTACGCAGGTGCTCTCAAACTTTCGCAGAGCGCTAACCCTGACAGCGAGCTGATCACCCAAATTCGAAGGGATGTCGACTCGGCCATCTTCAGGTTGCACAGCGAAACTGAAACGGCCGATGTTTCTGCCCTGATTGAGCAAATTTCTCAGGTTTGGCAAGGAGTGGCCAACATCGAACTTCGAAGTTTTGATGATCAGGCTCGAGCGCTGCTGGCTGGAAACTCGGTTGCTAGTTATTGCCTGATCGAGGTGGTTCGCGAGGCGGTGACCAATGCCATAAAGCACGGCCGGGCTAAAAACGTGTTGGTAACCATAGGCCTTGAGGGTGAAAAACTTCTCGATGTTGAGGTAAGAAACGACGGCGAAGACCTAGCCAAGTCTGACGCTGCCGGGTTTGGCACCGAACTGCTAAACGAATTGAGCCACGAGTGGGTGCTGCGGCGTGACGGTGATGAGACCGTTTTGCGCGCCAAAGTGCCTGTTTCAAAAATTTCTCGCTAATTTTTCCTAGCCAAAACTGTCACACTCGGCTAGGCTGCTAGAAGCCACTGTGTTGTGGCAGTAGTCGTTTGCGAATTTTCCCTCCAATTGAGTTGGTCTAGCGCTGTTCGACTAGTCCGGAGGTCGCCTAGGGGCGGCAAACAACTGAATGAGGAAAAAATGCCAAAATTTGGCAGCACAAACGCGCGCGCCGGAAAACCAACCGCAGGTCGCAGCGCAAAACCAGCAGGTGCTCGAGCTGACAAAAAGGTTCGCGGCGCAAATTCAACCGCAAATGCTCGAGGTGGCTCAAACTTCGGCTCAAACTTCAAGGTTCGTGAAGATGGTCGTGGTGGCCGCGCCCCACAGCGTCAAGACCGCGAAATGCGCGATGGTCGCCCAGACCGTGGCCGCGACTGGTCGCCGTCAACTGAGCGCCCAGCCAGTCGTAAGCCACGTCACTCTGCAGTAGAGCGATCGGAGCGTTTTCAGCGCGATGACCGCGCGCCTCGTCGTGACTTTGGCGATCGCCCTAGTCGCGACTTTGATGACCGCGCACCAAGAAAAGATTTTGCAGAACGTTCACCTCGCCGCGATTTCGGTGACCGACCAGAACGCAACGAACGTCGCGATTTCGCTGATCGCCCTCGCCGTGACTTTGCAGATCGTCCACGTCGTGATTCGGGTGAGCGTTTTGAGCGCGATGACCGTGCTCCTCGTCGTGACTTTGGCGACCGCCCACGTTTTGGCGACCGTGATGACCGCCGTGGCCCGCGCCGCGAATTCGGTGATCGCCCAGAGCGCTCAGAGCGCCGTTCGTTTGATGACCGCCCACGCCGCGATTTTGAAAATGGACGCCCAGACCGCGCCGACCGCGTAGCTCGCGACCGTGACCGCGACGCCAGCTTTGCCGGCGCACGCTCAGCGAATCCAAATAAAAAAGCTTTCTTTGAAGACAAGGTGCTAGAGCGTCTCGAGGCTGTGCCTCAGTCAGAGGCAATCACCGAAGACACCTTTGAGGCAATGGGCTTGCACCCACGCGTGTTGGTTTCACTTGCTGGCATGGGTGCTGAAAAGCCGTTCCCAATTCAGGCCAGCACTATTCCAGCGGCGATTTCGGGTATGGATGTTCTAGGTCGCGGTAAGACCGGATCGGGTAAGACTATCGCCTTCACCGTGCCACTGGTTACCAAGCTGATCGCAGCCGGGTCTGTGCCTCGCAAGCCAGGTAAGCCTCGCGCGCTAATTTTGGCTCCGACTCGTGAGTTGGCCGACCAGATTGACCGCACGGTTAACGGCATCGCGCGTCCGGTTGGTTTCTACACACTTTGCATTTACGGTGGTGTTCCGCAGCGCAAGCAAGAGAACGCCATGAGCCGTGGCGTTGACATTGTGGTGGCAACCCCGGGTCGCCTTGAAGACCTAATGGCGCAGGGCATTGTTGACCTGAGTGAAGTTGAAACCGTTGTGGTCGACGAAGCCGACCACATGTGTGACCTTGGCTTTATCGAGGGTGTTCGCCGCATTTTGGCTGCCACCGGAGATAGCCAGAAGCTATTGTTCTCGGCGACTCTTGACCGCGAGGTCGATGCCCTGGTCAAGCAGTTCTTGCCTGCTCCTTACGTTTTTGAGGTTCCAGATGAAGAGCAAGACCACTCGAACATTACCCACCGCGTGCTTACCGTCGACGATCTAGACCGTTCGGCTGTGCTGTTGCGTTTGGTTCAGGGAGAGGGCAAAGCGCTTATCTTCGCTCGCACCAAGATGACCGCTGAGCGTTTGAGTGAATCGCTAACCGCAGCCGGTGTTCCAGCAGCGCGTTTGCACGGTGATCTAAACCAGAACCAGCGAAACCGGAATCTAGAGCGTTTCACCAAGGGTCACGTTCGAGTGTTGGTTGCTACCGACGTAGCTGCTCGAGGCATTCACGTTGACGATGTTTCACTGGTTATCCAGGTCGATCCACCTCAGGAATACAAGACTTACTTGCACCGTGCCGGTCGTACCGGTCGTGCACACTCAACCGGAACCGTAATTACTCTGATTCCGCGTTCACGTCGTCGTCGCATGGAAGATCTGCTGAAGCGCGCTGAGCGTGACGGTATCTTCTCGGATGTGCGCCCGTCGAGTGAGCTGCTAGAGCAGTTGGCCGGCCCAATTGCGCCACCACCTGCGGTTGAAATGCTCGACTTTGGCGACAGCCGTGGCGGTGACCGCGGCGATCGCGGTGGCCGTGGTCGTTCGGGTGACCGTGGCGGTCGTGGATTTGGTGGCGACCGTGGTGGTCGCGGCGAAGGCCGCGGTTTCTCAGGTGGCCGAGGTCGTGGTGAGGGTGCTCGCGGTGGCGAGCGTTCAGGCCCACGCACTAAGTCACGCAAATTCGATAACTAAATTTCAAACGCAAGCTTTGTGAATTCTCAAATAACTCACAAAGTTTCAAGCGAAAACCGACGATAGTCTCTGACTACCGTCGGTTTTTATTTGGATGAGGCTATGGCCACAAGTGAGAAACAAGCAAGGGTGTACCTAGCCAAGCTCACCTACGGCTACAGCATTGGCGACCTTGAAAATTTCGTGCAATCTGGTGTCAAAAAGTGGCTTGATAAGCAACTCGATAAAAAAATTGTTGCTCTCTGCTTGGCGGCAGTAGATGTTTCGGCTTATCGAACTCCAACTATGTCCATCGGCGAAATCTACGATGATCGAGTATTCAAGAATCGCCCACAACTGGTCAGTACCGAGCTGGCACACATCACAATTCTGCGCCGGCTTTTTTCTTCAGCCCAATTGAACGAAATGCTGGTCGAGTTTTTGAGCGATTATGTTCCAATCCCACTGCGAACCGACCGCGAATTATGGCGATTTGATTACGACCAGAGGGTAATTAGAGCGAATGCTTTGGGTTACTTCCCAGCGCTGTTGAACGCGGCAACCGTGCATCCCGCGATGCTCAATTATCTAAATGGTGAAACCAATACCAAGCAAAACGCAAACGAAAACTTTGGGCGAGAGTTGCTCGAACTTTTCACAATCACACCCTCAGCAAACTACACCGAAACCGATGTAAAACAAGCTGCGAAATTGCTTACCGGATTGGTCTGGGATTACAACAGCAATAAACCGGGGGTAAACCTAGATGATCACCACTTTGGGCAAATAAAGGTTTTCGGTTACGTTGACAAAAACGCCTCGACCTCCAGCGAACAGGTTGTGCTCAAAAGAATTTCCAACTTAGTCACTCACCTCGCACTTTTGCCTCAAACTGCAACTGCTTTTTCAAAACGAATGGCTGAGAGATTTGTTTCTGATAGACCAACGGCAGCTCTAATCAAGGCAATGGCTGCAAGTTACACAAAGAGCAAGGGCCACATCCCTACCGTTGTTAGAGCCATGGTTCAGCATCCTGATTTTGTAAAGTCTTCGGGTAGCAAGGTGAAGCGGCCCATGGAACACTTGGCTTCATCAGTGAGAGCGCTCGAACTCAAACTTTCTGCCGAAATTCCTGCCGTGAATCCCGGTTCTCCGCCACAGTATTTCAAGGGCTCTCCACTCTTAGGGCTAGCTAGTTTTCTCGACTCACAGGGCCATCTGCCATTCAATTGGCCTTTTCCTGACGGCTACCCAGACGACAGTGAGAGCTGGATCACACTTGCATCTCAGGTTCAGCGTTGGAATTTAGGTACCAAATTGGCCCTCGGCCGAATGAATGCGAGTTTGGCAGATCCCGAAATTGACAATCTTTTAGCAGCAACTTCGACAACGGTTGGTGAGATAGTCGACGACCTGAGTATGAGGTTTTATGGGAAACCACTTGATCCAGCAGAGCGAACCGAGATGGTAGCTCTTATTTCGAACGCTATAAAAAACATCCCAAATAGAGCAAAACAGCGAAACCTTGTCGCAACCAATGCTGCGGCGCTGTTAATTTCAAAACCCGAATGGAATTTGCGATGAGTGAGCACGATTTGGTTTGCGGTTGTGAAGAATTCAATCAACTTAACAGAGGGCTATCTCGCCGAGGGTTTTTGACCGGAGTGTTATCTCTGGGTGGAGGGTTGGTCATATCGGTAGAGCCAGGTTTCGACTACACCGTGGCTCAGGCAGCTGAGCAAAAACCCGACACAATCGTCATGGTTTCCATGAGAGGCGGCATGGATGGGCTCATGGCCGTTCCGGTTTTGGGGGATTCGAATCTTCGTAACTACCGGCCTAAAACTGCGCTTGTCGACTCTCAAAACATTAGCCTCGACAACCATTTTGGATTGCATCGAGATCTTTCTGGGTTCAAGACTTTATTTGATTCAAAAGAGCTGGCCGTGGTCCACGCCGTGGGCACCCCGAAAGGTACTCGCTCACATTTTGACGACCAGTTGGCTGTTGAATTAGCAGCCTACGAAAAGCCAGGCACTACGGCCGGCTGGCAAACTCGTTACCTACAAGCCACAGGCGCTACCGAGGTACTCTCTGGATATTCGGGTTCACAGACGAAACCGGCTGCCTTCAGAGGAGCCAACCAAGCGGTCACCTTCGAAGACATAGCTTCGGTGACCATCACAAGCATCGGCAACGATCGTGGTGCACACTTGCGATTGCTGCAGAACATGCACAAAAACAGTGACCACGTCTGGTCTAAATCTGCCCTGAATTCAATAGCCGCATCTGAAAGCCTCAAAAACGTCGCGGAGACATCTTTAGTTGAATACCCAGACACAAAATTTGGCCGACGTTTGAAACTTCTGGCAGCGATGCTCAAGGCGGGGACCGCCGTAAAGACAGCCAACATCGATTTTGCCGGCGATCTTGATGTGCACTCGAACGCAGGAATTCTCGATGGTGTTATGGCAGATAACTTCAAAAACCTTAACGATTCGGTGCTGGCCTTCAAACTCGATGTTGGCTCACTGTGGAATTCGATCACCATTGTCACCGTAACCGAGTTTGGGCGGCGGCTCTCCGAGAACGGCTCTGCGGGGCTTGATCACGGATGGGGTTCTGCAATGTTTGTGATGGGTGGGGGCGTCAACGGCGGAAAAGTTGTTGCCGACTGGCCCGGAATTTCAGAGGCTGATCTAAGTAATGGTGACCTCAAAGTGACCACAGATTATCGTCACGTAATTGCAGATGTTTTGCGTTACCGAGGAAACCTGTCGTCGAGCGAATTGGCAGCGATTTTCCCGGATTTTCAGCCTAAAACCCTCGGGCTTGCCAAGCAACTGGGCTAAAGCCTATACTTGAGGAAGCCAAAGACCGCCGGTTTCGGTTGTGGGTGAATCAAAAGAAGAAATTCCGAAGGTTTCTCATGCCGACTAAGAGACAAAAGTCGACCTGCGCAGGTGTGTGAAGAAGTCTGAATTCATCCGTGAATTTCACTGCTCCGTGCGTCTGCGCCGGAGCATTTTTTATTTCTTGGGGCTACCGGCAAATCAACATCAAGGAGTGCCATGGCGAACAAGGTTCAGACCGTTGCCGAGCTAACTGAAAAATTTCAGAGCTCAAATGCGGTTTTTCTAACCGAGTACCGCGGCCTCACTGTGGCTCAGCTCAAAGAGCTGCGCCGTTCAATCAGTGCGGACGCAACCTACGCCGTGTCAAAGAACACGTTGATCGAGATCGCTGCAAAGAACGCTGGAGTAACCGCATTTGACGGCCAGCTGTTCGGCCCAACCGCTCTCGCTTTTGTTTCAGGTGACGCAGTTACCGTTGCAAAAGCTCTTCGTGACTTTGCCAAGGCAAACCCTCAGCTGATCGTAAAGACTGGTCTATTTGACGGAGCAGCTCTTTCAGCAGATGAGGTTAAGAAGCTTGCTG
>CAZGZW010000026.1:0-17202 GCA_964530255.1 uncultured Rhodoluna sp. | reverse complement strand
GCGTAAACCACAGATCTACCCTTTGTTCGAAAAGTCTTATTTGGTACATAGGCGCGATACGCGCAACGAGGATTTAGTCTACATCGCAAACCCAGGTACGGTCAAACCTATTTGCCCTGAATTTGCTACTAATTTTCTCCAGGGGCGCTTGCCTTAGCCGTCACACGACGAGACTTCCGCCTACCTTCTCCTGGACCTTTAGGTTCAGGGAGAGCCTCAAGAACTGCGGAAAGAAGTTTTTCAGCTTCGGCAGGTTCTGCAGAGCTTGATTCTTCTGCCAATTTGACTGCTGCCAGCGGAATTGGAGACGGTTCGCCAGCCGCCTCATGAGCCTTGGCAGCCGAAGCAGCAATCTGCGTGATTACCGAGTTCAATTCGACAGCGCGTTCGGGGGTTACCACTTTCGCAACCTCAGGCTTCTGGTTGCGCTTGCGGTCTTTTTCGCGACCCTTCGCAGCCTTCGGCTCTTCACTGTGATGTTTGGTCCGCATGATCGGCTCGTGATGAACAATCACACCTCTCGAGGCACACGCCTCACAGGGTTCGCTAAAGGCCTCGAGAAGACCCAATCCAAGCTTTTTGCGAGTCATTTGAACCAAGCCCAGGGAGGTGACTTCCGCAACCTGGTGCTTAGTTCGATCTCGAGAAAGACATTCGATTAATCGACGCAAAACCAGTTCCCTATTGGATTCGAGAACCATGTCGATAAAGTCGACGACAATGATGCCCCCAATATCGCGCAACCTAAGCTGTCGAACAATTTCTTCGGCAGCTTCAAGGTTGTTCTTGGTAACCGTCTCCTCGAGATTTCCACCTGAGCCAACGAATTTTCCGGTGTTGACGTCGACGACGGTCATTGCTTCGGTGCGGTCGATAACCAAGGATCCACCCGAAGGTAGGTAGACCTTACGGTCAAGTGCTTTGGCAATTTGCTCACCTACCCGATAGGTGTCAAAGATGTCTTTCTCGCCGTCGTATTTTTCAACTCGCTCGAGTAAATCAGGGGCAACAGAGCGCAAATACTCTTCAATCACCTCGCGGGCATCGTCGCCAGAAATAATCATCCGTTGGAAATCTTCGTTGAAGACGTCTCGAACAATCTTGACCAGAAGGTCTGGCTCGCTGTGAAGCAGAGCAGGCGCCTGACCTTTTTCTACTTTCTGACTGATCTCTTCCCACTGCTGTTGCAAACGCTGAACGTCGAGAGTCAATTGTTCTTCAGTTGCGCCTTCGGCCGCTGTTCTAACAATTACTCCGGCATCTTCCGGAAGAATCTCTTTGAGAATCTTTTTGAGGCGTGCGCGCTCAGAATCTGGAAGCTTGCGGGAAATTCCGTTCATCGATCCGTTTGGAACATAAACCAGATAGCGCCCCGGAAGTGAAACCTGCGAGGTCAGTCTCGCGCCCTTCTGCCCAACTGGATCTTTCGTAACCTGCACCAAAACCTGATCGCCAGACTTGAGAGCCAACTCGATGCGTCGGGGTTGGTTGCCAGTTTCGGCTAATTCCCAGTCAACCTCGCCCGAATAAAGTACGGCGTTGCGACCTCTTCCGATATCAACAAAAGCCGCTTCCATTGAGGGCAAGACATTTTGAACCTTACCCAGGTAAACATTGCCAATTAGAGAAGCCTCTGCCGCTTTGGCGACATAGTGCTCGACGAGAACATTGTCTTCCAGCACGCCAATTTGAATTTTTCCGTCCTTGGAACGAACCACCATCGACCGGTCTACGGCTTCTCGACGGGCCAGAAATTCTGACTCAGTAATTACAGTGCGACGGCGGCCTGCGTCGCGACCATCGCGGCGTCGCTGCTTTTTAGCTTCCAGCCGAGTGGAACCTTTGACTTTCTGAGGCTCATTGGAAGGCTCTTTTGGCTCGCGAGGTGTTCGCACCTTCACCACAGTGTTGGGGGCGACCTCTTTTGTATCAAGTTCTTCGCCAGCACGACGTCTTGACCTTCTACGCAAATGTGATTCGGAGGGCTCATCTACCAAAACTCCGCGTTTTGAGTCAACCACCGGAGTAGGCAGGTCTGGCGCCATAAACATGAGCGAGGTAGCAGAAAATACCGGTGCTGCCGCAACACTGGAAGCCGGTGCGGCCTCTTCATTTTTAGATCTCGAACGTGAAGCCTTTGCCTTTGGTTTTACTGCTGCCTCAACAGGAATTTCTGGGCTCTCTGATTCAACTGCCGCGCTTTTCTTCGCTGCTGGTTTTCGGGTTGTGGTTTTTTTCAAAACCGTCGAATTGGGTTCATCGGCCAGAGTGGACTTTTTGACCCTGGCTGGCCTCGCCGCTTTTTCTTTTGACTCAACCGAATCTTTAGTTTCTTTTTTCTTCACCATTTCTGGTGCACTCCAAGCCGCCTAAGCTAGGCCACACTCACCAGCCCTATGGCAAAATCTGTGTGCTCTACAGCACGAAACCTAAATTGCAAGCAACTACTTTCGAACTACTGCCTTTGACCGGTCTTACGCTTTGCGTTCTTCGTTCTTGCTAAACCTTTAGTCGTGGCGGGTGTGGCCGCTGCACAACTGCTCCCAGTATGCCACCTCGTCGGGATAATTGCTAGCGAATCGCGTGTGATACTGGAGGGGTGAGCTCAACGAAGGTATTTATAGCGGCACCAAAAAGTTATGCCTGGCTGCTAATCGTGGCCGGCCTTCTAGGTTGGTACGCATCATTTTCACTAACCCTTGATCGACTCAAAGTGTTAGCCAATCCCGATTCAACACTGGGATGTGACATAGCCTCATTCATTTCATGTAAGTCTGTGATGCTCAGCGCCCAGGCTAAGTTATTCGGTTTTCCAAACCCTCTAATCGGAATTGCCGCGTTTGTTGCGCCAATTGCAGTAGGCGTTGCGATTCTGGCTGGGGCAAAATTTGCCAATTGGTTCTGGCAACTGTTTGCGCTGGGAAACACCTTGGGATTTGTCTTTGTGCTATGGCTATTCGATCAGGCAGTTTTCTACATCGGTGCACTTTGCCCATGGTGCATGGTGGCCTGGACAGGCATGATTCCTATTTTCTGGTCGACCCTGTTACTGGGAACTCGAGAAGGATTCATCCCGGTGCCTACCAGAGCCATAAATTTCTTTGTGGCCGCCTACGACTACCTGTGGCTCCCAATTGTCGCTACTTATTTAGCAATCGCCGCAACTATTGCGGTCAAATTTTGGCCGCTCTGGGTTAAATTTTTTGGCGGGTAATTTAACCAAACCACAGCGCAAGTTCACGATCTGCAGACTCAGGAGCATCTGAACCATGCACGAGATTCTGCTGAACTTTTAGGCCCCAGTCTCTTCCAAAATCTCCGCGGATGGTGCCCGGAGCGGCTGTGGTCGGGTCGGTTGCGCCCGCTAGAGCTCGAAAACCTTCAATCACGCGGTCTCCTTCTAGCCTGATGGCAACTACATCTCCCGAAGACATGAAATCTACCAGCGGCTGGTAAAACGGTTTTCCCTCGTGCTCGGCGTAATGCTCAGCCAATAACTCGACACTTGGAGTTAGCTTCTTAAGGTTTGCCACCACATAACCTTTGCGCTCGCAACGAGCGATGATCTCGCCGATTAGGTTGCGTCTGACACCGTCAGGTTTGATCAGAACTAGGGTTGCTTCGGTCACATTGCCTCCTGAATTTCAGCCTGAGCTTTTTCGTATGCTCTTCGTGCCTTATCGATGGTGCTGCCGGCAATCATCGCCCAAGCCCACAGACATAACAAGATACCGCCGACGACGTACATTAGTGGCAGCCAAATACCGATGGCTACGATTGCAACCTGCAATAGGGTTCCCCACAGATATGAGAACTTTTTACCGAGCACCGCCGGGGTAATGATTAGCAAAAACGCCAGACTGAGCCCAATGGCCCAAACCGTTGGGCCGTCTGCGACTTTCAACCCAAAAGCCACCAGGGTTGCAAAGAAAACGATAAAAGCTTCGAATGCCATCAGCATGGCACCCAGTGTGCGCTGTGTAGATTTGATTCGCATTACTGCCCTTCTAGCAACTGAACCTGTTGCAAAATGTCGCCGATCAAAGTTATTGAGCCAGACACCAAGACCGCCCTATTGCCATTATCAGGCAATAATTGCTTTGCTTTAGCCAAAGCTTCGTAGGGCTTTGGCTCAACGTGAATACTGTCTGGCTCGAAGTATTTGCTGGCAATTTCTACCAGATCTTCGATGGACATGGCTCGGTCGGAACCCGACCGTGTGATGACGAGCTCAACTAGGTGTTCAGACAACTCTGCAAAAAAACCATCAGCGTCTTTACCCTGCAAAACAGAAATCACACCAACCACGTAGGGTGCGTCAAAATCATCATTTAGAGCTGCCGCAAGTGCCTTTGCGCCGTGAGGATTATGAGCTGCATCCAACAACACCAAAGGACTTTTTTCCAGCACCTGCAGCCTGCCTGGTGAGGAAATTTGAGCTGCGCTGGCGCGCACCACATCGTCGACCAGCCGATGTTGTCCCCCACCCAGGAAAGCCTCTACCGCGGCAACTGCCAAAACAAAATTGTCGGACTGGTGTTTACCAAGCACCGGTATTTCGAGATCTTGATAATCACTCACCAGAGTTCGAATCGAAATTCTCTGGGCAAAATCAATATTTTCGTGTTTGGTGACATCAAAATCACGACCTGCAAAAAAGATTCGTTCGCCAACACCTGACGAAACTGACTCAATTGCGGATAATGCCTCAGATTGCTGGGCCGCGGTGACCACAATTGATTCGTTCTTAATGATTCCTGCTTTGGTCTGAGCAATCTCAGCCAGGGTGCTGCCAAGGCGATCGGTGTGATCAAGACCGATCGGAGTAAACACCGCGACATCAGCGGTCGCGATGTTGGTGGCATCCCAACTGCCTCCCATTCCCACCTCGAGCACTACGACGTCTACTGGCGCGTCTGCAAAGACAGCGAACGCAAGCACGGTCAGCACCTCAAAAAAAGTGAGTTTGGGCTCACCCTCGGATTCAAGTTGCTCGTCAACAAGCTCGACAATTGGCTCGATGTCGTTCCAGATCGCAACCAAAACTTCGTTAGAAACCGGATCACCATCGATGACGATTCGTTCATTCAACCGAACTAGGTGAGGGCTAGTTAGCCGACCTACCCGAAGCCCGAGTTCTCTAAGGATTTGATCGATAAATCTCGCTGTGCTGGTTTTCCCGTTGGTGCCGGTTAGGTGGATCACTCGATAGGAATTTTGCGGTTCACCCAAGAGTGCAGCAAGTCGAGCAGTCGGTTCGAGTCTTGGCCGAATGTTGTTTTCTGGGACCCTGGCAAGAAGTTTAAAAATAACATCGGATGCAGCCTCTTGAAAGCGATCTTCTAGATCGTCAAAATCGGAACTCAACTCTTTGCCACCAACACTCTGACTGGCAGATTATCTCCCACAGATAACTCTGAAGCTATTTGATCGTCAAGCTCAAATTGAACCTCAACAGACAGTGTTTCGCTGGCGATCAGATCATGATGAGTTTGGGCAGCATCCAATACAGCAGCTGAACCGGCAACGTTAAGTCGAATGCGGTCACTGACATCAAAGTCGGCATCTTTTCTCGCCTGCTGAACCACGCGAATTAGGTCTCGAGCCAAACCTTCAGCTTCAAGTTCTGGGGTTGTTTCGCCATCCAGAATTACGAAACCGCCGCCAGGTAGCATGCCGATTAGGTTTGCGGCAGAGCTACCAGATGAGTCAGCGACCAGGCTGATTTCAAATTCACCTTCGATGAGTTCGACATCGCCGACTTTCACACCATTCGGTGTCTCAGACCAGTCGTTTGCCTTGGCTGCCGCGATTACGTTCTGCACGGCCTTGCCAATTCTTGGCCCTGCGGCACGCGAATTTACGGTGAGCCGCTTGACAACCCCGTAGTCGCTAGCAGATTCAATTGATAGCTCAACTAGCTCAACGGCTTTCACGTTGAGTTCTTCAGCAATGAGAGATTTGAAAATTTCTAGCTTCTCGGCCCTTGGGGCAACCACTGTGAGCTTGGCTAGTGGCAGCCTAACCCTCAAGTAGGCCCCCTTTCGCAAAGCTAGCGCCGCTGAAGATACTGCTCGAACGCCATCCATAGCTTCAACCAAGCTATCGTCTGCGGGGAACTCGCTAGCGTTTGGCCAAGACTCGAGGTGAACACTGCGACCAGCGGTTAGACCTCGCCAGATCTCTTCAGCAACCATGGGCAACATGGGTGCACTGACTCGACAAAACGCTTCTAGAACAGTAAATAAGGTGTTGAAAGCATCGGCATTTCCAAGCCAAAAACGCTCACGCGAACGCCGAACAAACCAGTTGGTAAGCACATCTGCGAATTCTCGCATTGCTGCCGCTGCGGAGTATGTGTCGTAGCGGTTGAAGTGATTTTCGACATCGATTATTAGTTGCCTAGTTTTGGCAAGTAGGTATCGATCCAAAACATCTTGGCTCTCGTGGCTAATTTTCGCCTCGAAGTTAGAGGCATTTGCGTAGAGGGTAAAGAAATACCAGGTGTTCCACAGTGGCAGCAATACCTGGCGAACACCCTCTCGAATTCCCTGTTCAGTGACAATCAGGTTGCCCCCGCGAAGAATAGGGCTCGAAAGCAAGAACCAGCGCATAGCGTCTGCACCATCTCGATCAAAAACCTCATTGACATCGGGGTAGTTACGCAAACTCTTAGACATCTTTTGGCCATCGTTACCAAGGATGATGCCGTGAGAAAGAGCAGATTTGAATGCCGGGCGGTCGAATAAAGCCGTTGAGAGCACATGCAAGGTGTAAAACCAGCCACGGGTTTGACCAACGTATTCAACAATGAAATCACCGGGGTTATGGGTAGCAAACCAATCGGTGTTCTCGAATGGGTAGTGAACCTGCGCGTACGGCATTGATCCTGATTCGAACCAACAGTCAAGCACTTCAGGCACTCGACGCATGGTTGACTTCCCGGTCGGGTCGTCGGGATTGGGTCGGGTCAGTTGGTCGATAACCGGTCGGTGGAAATCGCTCGGGCGTACGCCAAAATCGCGCTCGAGCTCGTCGAGTGAACCATAGACGTCAATTCGGGGGTAGTTTGGGTCGTCAGATTTCCAAACTGGAATTGGAGCTCCCCAGAAACGATTTCGGCTAATGGCCCAATCGCGAACATTTTCCAGCCACTTACCAAAGGATCCGTCTTTGGTGTGGTCGGGAGTCCAGTCAATCTGCTGGTTCAACTCGAGCATTCGGTCACGCAGCTTTGTGGTTTCAACAAACCACGAAGAAACTGCCTTGTAGATAAGTGGATTCTTGCAGCGATAGCAGTGCGGGTACGGGTGCTCATATGAGGCTTGCTTCAAAACCCGTTGATTCGCTTTGAGCTCTTGGGAGATGCCCTTATTGGCTTCAAAAACATGCTGACCCGCGTAATTGACGATCAGGGAGTTATAGCAACCACGTTCGTCAATCGAAACATAAGTTGGAATACCGGCCGCGTTGCATACTCGCTGGTCATCTTCACCGTACGCAGGAGCCTGGTGCACGATGCCGGTGCCATCACCATCGGCAACGTAACTGTCAACAAGTACCTGCCATGCATTTGAAATATCAAACTTGGATTCGTCGGCGTAGTAGTCAAAAAGTCGCTCGTATTTGAGCCCCTCTAGCTCAGCACCCGAGAACACCTCTTGGACCGCGGCAGTCGCAGCTTCGACGGATTCATAGCCCAATTCTTTTGAGTACGAACCAATCTGTGATTTCGCAAGAATAAATTGTGTTCCAGCTGGCGACCCATCTGCGGCCCCTTCAGGGCCAGCTGGTAACAGCGCGTAGCTAATTTCAGGACCTACGGCTAGAGCAAAGTTTGTCGGCAGTGTCCAAGGTGTGGTTGTCCAAGCCAGTAGTTTTGCGCTTTCAAAGCGTTGCCCCGGGCTTACCGGGAAAGTTACGGTTAGGGTCTGATCCTGCCTGCTCTTATAAACCTCATCATCCATCCGGAGCTCATGGTTTGAGAGCGGTGTTTCGCAGCGCCAACAGTAGGCCAAAACCTTGAAACCCTCGTAAATCAAGCCCTTCTTGTAGAGCTCTTGGAACGCCCAAATAACACTCTCGGTAAAACTTGTGTCAAGGGTTTTGTAGTCGTTATCAAAATCAACCCATCGCGCTTGACGGGTCACGAAGGCACGCCAGTGTTCGGTGTATTTCAAAACTGAGGTTTTGCAGTACTCGTTGAACTTGTCGATGCCGTATTTTTCAATTTCAGGCCGACCAGAGATGCCCAGCTGGCGCTCAGCTTCTACCTCGGCGGGCAATCCGTGAGTGTCCCAACCAAATCTGCGTTCAACACGATAACCCTGCATGGTCTTGAATCGAGGAATCACGTCTTTGGCATAACCGGTTAGCAAGTGGCCATAGTGAGGTAAGCCATTGGCGAATGGCGGACCATCGTAAAAAACGAATTCTTCTGCACCGGCTTGCTTACGCTGATCGATAGATGCCTGGAAGGTGCCATCTTTTTGCCAAAATTCAAGAATCGACTCTTCAATTTTTGGAAAACTCGGACTTGGATTTACGCCATCGCGCGCGTTTTCACCGGGGTTTTGTTGCTTGGGATACATGAAGAGCTTTCTGGGTCAAGCAGAAGGTTTTTGTTGCTTCAATGTTAACCTGTAACAAACCCTTTTTTTGGAGACTTTTAGCGTGACTACTGCCCCTTCTGGCTCATCCCCTGCGTACCTCAAATCAGCAACTACTCCTGAGAAGGTTGGAGTTGAAGGACTCGAAGAGAAATGGGGAAATTCCTGGGAGAAAAACGGCGTATACGCCTTTGACCGCAATGCCGATAAAGAAAACATTTTTTCTATCGACACTCCCCCACCTACTGTCTCGGGTTCGCTTCACGTTGGGCACGTATTCAGCTACACCCACACTGACGTTGTGGCACGCTACAAACGAATGACCGGCAGAGATGTTTACTATCCGATGGGTTGGGATGACAACGGGCTGCCAACCGAGCGTCGTGTTCAAAATTACTTTGGCGTACGTTGCGACCCAACTTTGCCGTACCAGCCTGATTTCGTTCCACCGTTTGAAGGCGGAGACAACAAAAGCAGCAAGGCCGCAGACCAGCTGCCAATTTCAAGAAGAAACTTCATTGAGCTTTGCGAGAAATTGACCGCAGAGGATGAGAAACAATTTGAAGCGCTCTGGCGAAAACTTGGTCTCTCGGTTGACTGGGCTCAGACCTACCAAACCATTTCTCCAGACGCAATTGCCGTCTCACAAAAAGCTTTTTTGAACAACCTAGAGCGAGGTGAGGCCTACCAATCAATGGCTCCGACTCTGTGGGATGTAACCTTCCGCACGGCGGTTGCGCAAGCTGAACTCGAAGATCGTGATCAGCCCGGCGCGTACCACAAATTAGGTTTCAACGGCCCAGAGGGCAAAATTTTTATCGAGACTACTAGGCCAGAATTACTTCCAGCTTGTGTTGCTCTAGTTGCTCATCCAGATGATGAGCGCTACAAATCACTGTTCGGAAAGACCGTACGAACTCCGCTTTTTGACGTTGAGGTACCGGTTGTTTCCCACCGACTTGCTCAAATTGACAAAGGCACCGGCATCGCCATGATCTGTACCTTCGGAGATGTTACCGATGTCATTTGGTGGCGCGAATTAGATCTTCCAAACCGAGCAATCATCGGATTTGATGGGCGCATTATCGATGAGTGCCCAGAGGTAATCACTTCAGATATCGGAAAGGCAGCCTTCGCCGAGATGGCTGGCAAAACCGTTTTTTCAGCCAAAACCCGGCTTGTTGAGCTGCTCAAAAAGAGCGGCGACATGATTGGCGAGGCCCGCGAGATAAGCCATCCGGTCAAGTTCTTCGAAAAAGGTGACAAACCGCTAGAAATCGTCTCCACCAGACAGTGGTACATCCGAAATGGTGGCAGAGATGCGGCGCTTCGCGAACGACTAATTGAGCTGGGCAAAGAACTAAATTTCCACCCAGAATTCATGAGAGTTCGTTACGAAAACTGGGTTAACGGACTCACTGGAGACTGGTTGATTTCGCGACAGCGATTCTTCGGTGTTCCTATTCCGGTTTGGTACCCGTTGGATGAGAATGGCAACGCCGACTTTGATCACCCTCTCACCCCGGCCGCAGACGCTTTACCGGTCGACCCCTCAACAGATTGCCCACCTGGGTATGTAGAGAGTCAACGAGATGCAGCCAATGGCTTCACAGCTGAGCTTGACATTATGGATACCTGGGCGACCTCATCGCTAACTCCGCAGCTTGCCGGTGGTTGGTTAGCCGACCCAGACAAATTCGCCAAAGTGTTCCCCTACGACCTTCGACCTCAGGGGCAAGACATCATCCGCACCTGGCTCTTTTCGACGGTTTTGAGATCAGAGCAAGAGCACGGTCAACTGCCTTGGTCAAACGCTGCAATCTCAGGCTGGATTCTCGACCCTGACCGCAAAAAGATGTCAAAGTCAAAGGGCAACGTGGTGGTGCCGGCAGAGCCAATTGACAACCACGGCGCCGATGCAGTTAGGTATTGGGCGGCATCAGCCCGACTGGGTACCGACGCCGCATTCGACGAAGGTCAAATGAAAATTGGTCGACGTCTGGCAATTAAGATTCTGAATGCCGCCAAGTTCACCCTTTCGTTCGAAACCCCAGGTGGACAAGTAACAGTTTCAGAGCCGATCGACCAATCAATGCTGATCAAGTTGGCAGAAGCAGTTCAAGATGCAACCGTCGCATTTGAGAACTATGACCACACCAAAGCGCTTGAGACTGCCGAGCGATTCTTCTGGCTCTTCACCGATGATTATCTGGAGCTCGTAAAAGAGCGCGCCTACAATGCCGAAGGCAAGTACAGCGCGGAACAGCAGGCCTCTGCAGTCGTTGCGTTGCGCCAAGCTCTTCACACGATGTTGAGGCTATTTGCGCCATTCCTACCCTTCGCGACAGACGAGGTTTGGAGCTGGTGGCAAACCGAGGGCGGTTCAATTCACAACAGCGCCTGGCCCACAAAAGCAGAACTCATCGATACCCTCGACCTCGGAAACGCTGGGCTTCTAGAGCTCGCCTCGATTGCCGTCAGTTCTGTTCGAAAAGCTAAATCAGACGCCAAAGTGTCTATGAAGGCCCTCGTTGAGAGCGCCACTTTAGCAGGTCCCGCAGCAACACTTACATCAATGCGTTTGCTCGAGAATGATTTGAAAGCAATCGGAAAAATCTCAACTCTCAGCTATTCGGAAACGGATGAGGTTGCGGTCGTAGATGTTGTTTTGGCAGAGGTAACTGAATAATCAGTCGACCGACATTGTCGCAATTGAAATGGCGATTAGCACCATTACTATTGCAACTATTCGATCAAAATATCGCCAAAATTTTGGATTGGCGGTGAAGCGGGCTGCAAATCTGGCGCCAAAGCCTAAGGTGCTGAACCAAATAATCGAGCCGATCATTGCGCCCAAGCCAAAGAGCCATTTCGCGGTCTCATATTGACTGGCAATGCTTCCCAGCAAAATGACGGTATCTAGATAGACGTGCGGGTTCAGGTAGGTAAGCGACAGCGTTGTTACGACTGCTGACCTCAACTTGATCGAACCTGCATTATTCGCGGCTAGAGCGTGATTTTGTAGAGAGGCTCGAAAACTTCGATAGGCAAACCAGAGCAAATAGGCGACTCCGAACCAGCGTGCAACTTCAATCACTATCGGAACGGCCCGAATTAGTTGTCCGAAACCAGCAATTCCAGCAGCGATTAATAGAGCGTCTGAAACTGCACAGATTGCGACCACGATTCCCACGTGGGACTTGGCGAGCCCCGCCCTCAGCACGTAAGCATTTTGGGCACCGATGGCAACGATCAGCGACAGACCTGCACCAAAACCCGCTAAAAGCTCAAGCACTCTTCTTGCCGAGCCATAAATTCAGCAAAATTCCTCCACAAAGCGCCCAGAATGCAGCGCCGATGTTTAGGTAGGCAATTCCAGAAGCGCCAATTAGAAAAGTTACGACCGCGGCAATTCTATTTTTCTCATCACTTACCGCCTGTAACAGGGCACTCGAGATGGTTCCGATAAGTGCAAGCCCAGCGACAGTAAGGATGAGTTCGCGCGGGGTCGCTTGCACAAAATGAACCAGCGCCGGAGTGATAAACGCCAAAAGTATGTACTCGACACCACCCCAGACCGAAGCCAACCAACGCTTATCGCTATCTGGATGCGCTTGCTCGTTCGCATTCAGGGCTGCGGTAATGGCTGCAAGATTGAGATTGAATCCGCCAAACAAAGAGCCGATCGCACTTGAAAGCCCGGTGGTTATCATTACCGACCTGAACGGAACCTCGAAGCCAAAGGATTTCATAATGGCCATTCCCGGGATGTTCTGAGACGCCATGGTGACCAGATAAAGCGGGATTCCAATGCCGATTATCGTTGCCAGATCAAATTCTGGAGCGACAAATTCAACGCCCGGAACTAGCGAATCCACGGTGAAATTGGCGCCCAGAGTTAATGCCGAAAGAGAAAAAACAACCACCATGGCTGCCGGCGCGGCCCAAATTGGGGCAAGCCTGAAAAGCACCAACCAAATAATCAACGCAGGAAAAACTACAATCGGCCATTTTCCCGCAGCCTGAAATGGAGCAAGGCAAAAGGCAAAAATGACGCCTGCCAGCATGGCCGAGGCTATTGGCTTCGGAATTTGGTTGACCAAACTACCCAAGGCAGGCCACAAACCAGTTAGCGCCACGAGCAGACCCGACACTATGAATGCACCCACCACAGCGTTGAAACTTATTCGGCTCTGCGAAACCAAAGCGCCGCTTGAAACCAGTAGAGCTGCCCCGGGAGTGCTCCAAACTATAGACACCGGCATTCTGGTGGCAAAACTTAGAATCATAGACAGCAAGCCGTAGCCAATCAGCATGACAAAAACTGCTGAACTGGTCTGTTCGGTGGTTGCTCCGAGCGATAGAAAGGCTGCAAGCACCACACCAATACTGGCTGCGGTTCCGGTGACTGAAGCTACGGTTCCCGCCAGTAATTGCGGCAACCAGTTAGCGGCGACTTTGGTGTTTTGCAGCACAGGCGAAACTTCGGCTACGCGGTTTTCTCATGTGATGATTTGAACGGAATTAACTCTGGCTCTGCGCCTGAAGTTACGACATCCTTGGTAATTCGAATTGTGCCTTGTACTTCGCTTCCCGGTATTTCAAACATCACCGGCCCAAGAATTTCCTCCATGATTGCGCGGAGGCCACGGGCGCCGGTTTCTCGCTCAACAGCTAGATCTGCAATCGCTTCGAGTGCTCGTTTATCAAACTCGAGCTCAAAACCATCAAGCTCAAACATTCTCTGATACTGCTTGACCAAGGCATTTTTAGGTTCGGTCAAAATGTCAATCAAAGCGGTTCGATCGAGTGGCGTAACAGTTGCGATGACCGGTAGCCTTCCGATGAATTCTGGGATTAGACCGAACTTGCGCAAATCTTCAGGCTGCACTTCAGTGAAGATGTTGACATCATCTTTTTTGCCTGAGATTGGCGCACCAAAACCAATTCCCTTTTTTCCAGATCTGGCTGAAATGATTTCTTCGAGACCAGCAAATGCTCCGGCCAAAATGAAAAGCACATTGGTTGTGTCGATTTGGATGAACTCTTGTTGAGGGTGTTTGCGCCCACCCTGAGGCGGCACGGAAGCCACCGTTCCCTCAAGAATTTTTAGCAACGCCTGCTGCACGCCTTCTCCCGAGACGTCGCGGGTAATCGAGGGATTTTCGGCTTTGCGAGAGATTTTGTCGATCTCATCGATGTAAATAATTCCGGTTTCAGCGCGTTTTACATCGAAATCAGCAGCCTGAAGAAGTTTTAACAAAATGTTTTCTACATCTTCGCCCACATAGCCAGCCTCTGTGAGTGCCGTTGCATCTGCCACTGCAAATGGAACGTTCAAACGTTTTGCTAGGGTTTGGGCCAAGTAAGTCTTACCGCATCCGGTTGGGCCAATCATCAGAATGTTGGATTTGGCAATTTCAATCGAATCGTGATCTTTGCCGGCAGCGGTTAAGGTGCCCTTGGAACGAAGCCGTTTGTAATGGTTGTAAACAGCAACAGAAAGCGCCTTTTTTGCCTGATCTTGACCAACCACATATTCGTCAAGAAAACCCTTGATCTCTTTGGGTTTGGGAAGGTCAAGTTCCGAAACTCCCTCGGCAACAGCGGCACCGAGTTCTTCTTCGATAATTTCGTTACAGAGCTCAATACATTCGTCGCAAATGTAGACACTTGGCCCAGCTATGAGCTTGCGCACCTGCTTCTGGCTTTTGCCACAGAAGGTACATTTCAGGAAGTCGCCTGATTCGCCGAGCGATGTCATGGGATAAGCATATGCCTTGTTAAGCAGAAAACGAGCGAGAACACTCGCCCGTTTCTGAAAGTACTAAGCGTTTTTGCGCGAGGTTAGCACCTGATCAATTAGGCCGTACTCGAGAGCCTCTGGCGCCGTGAGAATCTTGTCGCGATCGATGTCGCGATTTACCTCAGACACACTCTTGTTCGAGTGTTTAGCCAGTGTGGTCTCTAGCCACTCTCGCAAACGCATGATCTCTTTGGCCTGGATTTCGATATCAGAAGCTTGGCCTCGACCTGCGTCACCGGTCGAAGGTTGGTGAATTAGCACTCGTGCGTTAGGCAAAGCCAGGCGCTTACCTGGAGTTCCCGCGGCAAGCAACACAGCGGCAGCAGACGCTGCCTGCCCCAGGCAGACTGTTTGGATCTGCGGGCGAATGTACTGCATGGTGTCGTAAATCGCGGTCATGGCTGTGAACGAACCACCTGGGGAGTTAATGTACATGGTGATGTCTCGATCTGGGTCTTGAGACTCGAGAACCAACAGCTGCGCCATTATGTCGTCAGCGGAGGCATCATCAACTTGTACGCCTAGAAAGACAATTCGGTCTTCAAAGAGTTTGTTGTAGGGGTCTTGGCGTTTGAAACCGTATGAGGTTCGCTCTTCAAAGGTTGGAAGAATGTAACGAGCCTCTGGGCTCTGAAAAATTTTCTCAGTCATGGTTATCTGTTTCCTACGCCAGTATTAGTGCCGGCAAATTCTTGAATGTGGTCGATGAAGCCGTACTCGAGCGCCTCTGCGGCTGTAAACCAGCGGTCGCGGTCGCCATCTTGCATGATTTGCTCAACCGACTTGCCGGTTTGTTTCGCAGTGATTGAAGCTAGCTGGCGCTTCATTGACATGATCAGCTCGGCCTGAGTTTGAATGTCTGAGGCGGTACCGCCAAAACCACCGTGTGGTTGGTGCAGCAAGACTCTCGTGTTTGGCGTGGCGTAGCGCTTACCTTTGGTGCCGGAAGATAAAAGGAACTGGCCCATCGACGCACACATGCCAATTCCGACTGTCACAATGTCGTTCGGAACGTACTGCATCGTGTCGTAAATTGCCATGCCTGCGGTGATAGAGCCGCCCGGCGAGTTGATGTACAGGTAAATATCTTTGGTGGAATCTTCGGCCGCAAGCAGAAGAATCTTGGCGCATATTTCATTGGCCATGTCGTCTCTGACCTCAGAACCCAACCAGATAATTCGATCTTTAAGTAACCGCTCGAAAATGCTGTTCGGAATAGAACCGTGCTCTGCCATTGATGCTCCTAATCGACGTCTGCTCAACCAAAGATAACCCTGCCGGCTCCGAAACTTTATCTATGTTCGCCCGTGGCTAAAGCAAAACCCCGCCAGATCTGACGGGGTTTTGAATCGAGCTTAATTAGTGGTTGTGACCCTCGTGGTCTTCGACGTCGTCGGCCACTACCTCAGCCTTAGTAAATTCGGTCAAGTCGACTTTCTTACCCTTGGTGTCGGTAACCTCGGCGGTTGACAGCACTACGTTTAGTGCCTTTCGACGAGCAACCTCAGCTACAAATGCAGGAACCTGCCCCTGTTCGCTGATGGTCTTGATGAAGTCGTTTGGAACCATTCCGTACTGCTGTGAAACCTGAACTAGGTAAGAGATGAGCTCTTGCTCGCCAACCTGAACTTCCTCTTTCTCGACAATTGCATCGAGCAGCATCTGAAGCTGGAATGAGCGTGTGCTCTGCTCTACGACCTCGGCGCGGTGCTTGTCATCTTCAAGACGTCCCTCACCTTCGAGGTGACGGTTGACTTCGGCGTTCACGAGCTCTTCAGAAACAGGGACCTTTACCAGCGATAGCAGTTCGTCTGAGATTTTCTCTCGAGCCTGAATGCCCTGTCCGTAGACCTTGGCCTCTGCGATTTGCTTCTCGATTGCTGACTTGAGGTCAGCGAGGGTGTCAAATTCAGATGCAAGCTGTGCGAACTCATCGTCAGCTTTAGGAAGTTCGCGTTCTTTGACTGCAACAAGAGTTACAGCGATTTCTGCCTCTTCACCCTTGTGCTCGCCACCAACCAGCTTCGACTTGAAGGTTGTTGACTCACCGGCGGTAAGAGTGTCAAGAACATCATCGATGCCATCGAGAAGATTTCCTGCACCGATTTCGTAAGAAATGTTTTCTGCCGAATCGATTATCTTGCCGTCAATGGTTGCGGTGAGGTTAATAGAAGTGAAATCACCCTTCTTAGCCGCACGGTCAACTGTCTTGAGCGAACCGAATCGAGCGCGTAGTGCGTCTAGCTCAGCTTCAATGTCTGACTTTTCGACGGTAACAGGATCGACCTGTACCTTGAGCCCGCTGTAGTTCTTTAGGTCTAGTTCAGGTCGAACCTCAACTTCAATCTCAACAACCAGGTTTCCCTTGAAGGTCTTCTCATCTGGGGTTTCTTTTACATCGGCCTGAGGCTGCCCGATTGGGCGAATCTTTGAATCCTCAATTGCGGCGCGGTAAATGCTGTCAAGGCCATCATTGATTGCGTGTGCCAGGATGGCGGGGCGTCCGACGCGCTGATCAAGAATTGCCGCTGGAACCTTGCCCTTGCGGAAACCAGGAATGTTGACCTGCTCAGCAATGTGCTCATAAGCGTGGTCAAGGCTCGGCTTGAAGTCTGCCTCGTTTGCCTCGATTACCAACTTAACGCGAGTTGGGTTTAGTTTTTCGACCTTAGTTTGCAATTGCTTTTCTCCTAAAAAGATAAGGCCCGCGTTGTTCACGCGGGCCATGATCCGGTGGTCGGGATGACAGGATTTGAACCTGCAACCCCCTGTACCCAAAACAGGTGC
>CAZGZW010000025.1:0-18124 GCA_964530255.1 uncultured Rhodoluna sp. | reverse complement strand
GATCTTCTCGCCACGAGCCTGAAGCTCGGCTACAACAGCCTCGATGCCACGAGCGTCAATTACCTTGATGCCACGAGCTGAGAGGGTAAGGGTTACGTTGCGCTTCAATGAAGGGACAAAGTAAGTCTTCTTCTGAATGTTTGGGTTGAAACGACGCTTGGTCTTGTTCTGAGCGTGCGAGACGTGGTGTCCGAATTGTGGACCGGTCTCAGTCACCTGGCAATAGGCTGCCATTTCTTCTCCTTATTAGAGGCAAGCCGAACGGACCTGGAATTTACCCAAGGGTCAAAAGGCTTGTTTGTAAAAAACCCGTCGCGCAGAAACGCGACAACTGCTCAAGTTTAGGCGAGTTGTGCCTGCTTAAGCAACCCCAGATTAGTTTTTTCCAACCTGACACGCCGCACAGCTGCCAAAAATGTCAATTGTGTGGGTGGGATTTGCGAATCCGTGTTCAGCAGCCACCTCATCCGCCCACTTTTCAACCCGGTTTGCTTCGATCTCCACGGTCTTTCCGCAGTCGCGACAAATTAGGTGATGATGGTGACTTTCACCGCAGGCTCGGTATAGGGCCTCGCCAGAATCTCCCTGAAGTGAATCTGCTGCACCGCTCGCGGCCAAATCGGCGAGCGCCCGATAAACAGTAGCCAAGCCGATGGTTGATCCATGATTTCTGAGCACCAGGTGAAGTTGCTGAGCAGAGACAAAACCGGTTGCCTCACCCAGCGCGTGACGGACGGCGTCTTTTTGCCAGGTGTTGCGTTTCTGCTGATCGCTCATCGCCTGACCCGATCAACAACTCGGCAACCTAGATAAATGAGAAACGAGATGGTGGTTACGTATGGGCTGATCGGTAAACCCGCGCCGAGGGCCAGCAAAATTCCACCGATGATGCTCACCAGAGCAAAAAGCACCGAGAGCGAAGTCACGACTACCGGCGCGCTACTGACTCTCAGTGCCGCCGCGGCTGGGGTTACCAACAGGGTCATCACCAGAAGCGCTCCAACAATCTGCACACTTGCGGCTACCGATAACCCAAGTAGAAGCATGAAAATTAGGGATAGCGCCTTGGTCGAAACCCCTCGACCAGCTGCTACTTCAGGGTCAAGACTGGCGAAGGTCAGCGGGCGCCAAATCACGGCAAGGGTTACCAGCACCAGGGCGGCAATTATTGCCAACCCGCCTAGTTGTGGATCATCGACGGCCACAATTTGGCCGGTGAGCAAGCCGAATTTATTCGCCGCTCTGCCCTCATATAGGGCCAGCGCCAAGATTCCGGCGCCAAGGCCGGCAGGCATGAGCACTGCAACGATCGAGTTTCTCTCGCGGGCCTTTGCTCCGGCCACGCCGATAATTGCGGCGGCCAAAACTGAACCAATCACCGAGCCGGTCACCACATCGAAACCGATTAGCAGCGCTATTGCTGCTCCAGCAAAACTAAGTTCACTGATTCCATGTACTGCGAAAGACATGTCGCGATTCATCACGAACACACCCACCAAACCACCAATAAGCCCGAGCAGCAGGCCTGCCCAAAGCGAATTTTGAACCAGAGGAATCAGCTGGTCGTAGTCGCTGAAATCAAACAGGGTCATGCGTGCCACTCTTCGTCATCGTGGTGGTGGTGATCGCTGGTTCCAAGCACCACAATTCGCCCCTGATTGCGGACCACGTCAACCTCGGTGCCATACAGCTCGCTGAGCACACTGCTGCGAAGCACCTCATCGGGTGTTCCAATCTTGAATTTGCCATTGGCCAGATAGAGCACTCGGTCAACCATCGGGAGGATCGGGTTTACATCGTGAGTAACAAACATCACCGCGGCATTGTGTTTGCGGCGTTGGGTGTCGAGCAACTCGGCAATCACTTTTTGCTGCTGGAGGTCAAGGGCGCTGAGTGGTTCGTCGGCAAGAATCAGGTGCGGGTTACCAATTACCGCCTGAGCCACCCTAATTCTCTGCAGTTCTCCGCCACTGAGTTGGCCGATTGGTTTATTTGCAAAATCTGCGGCGTTTACCGCCTCAAGTATTTGATTCACTCGCTTGCGCTTAGTCAGTGAGAAAGTGCTGAATCCGAATCGATGACCATCGAGGCCAAACCTAACCAGGTCGCGAGCGCGCAGCGGAAGTTGTGCATCACTTCCTCGATGCTGCGGAATGTAACCAATTTCGGTGCTGCCGTGGTTAGCGTGTTCGCCATCCAATTTAATTTTTCCGGCCTGTAGTTTCTGCTGCCCGAGGATGGCCTTGAGCAGGGATGATTTACCTGAGCCATTTGAGCCAATTACTGCGATAAATTCGCCGCGCCCAACCTCGAGGTTGAGGTCAGACCAGAGTTTGCGTTCACCCAATTCGAGCGACGCAGCCTCGATTTTTAGAACCGGCTGCACCATTAGAAATTCGAATCTAGTTCAGCGAGATAAAAATCAATCCAGTTTGAATAGAGTTCGCCCTGCGGCGGAAGTTCTGAAAACTCGAACACTGGAATTTCTGCACTTTCGGCCGCTGCAATTAGGTAATCAATTTGAGCTGTTTTAGTGCTGCTGTTGATAACCAACATGTCTACCTGTCGATTGCGCAGTAGAGATGCGACAGTCTCAAGGTCTGCGACCGAAGCATCGCGCTCTTCTTCGACAGCCTCTGAAAATTCGCTTGGCGTCTTGATGGTTACGCCCAAGTCAGTCAGCAGGTAGTCGACCAGAGGTTCGCTGGTAATCGCTGATTTGCCTTGCAATTGTTCTGCCAAGCTTGCAGCTTTCGTAGCGGTGGCCGCCAGTCGCTGTTCTAAGTCGGCGAAGCCGACCGAATATTTTTCGGCGTTAGCCGAATCAATTTTTTGCAATTTTTCGGTTACCTGTTGGGCAACAATTTGAACCGTCGGAATGCTGTACCAGGCGTGTTCATTTTCAGAAAAATCGATTGCCAGGTCTAAGTCTTCAACCTTCAGCAACACCGGTTTTGAATCTAGGTTGGCCAGTAGACCATCAATGAACGGGTCAAACCCGCCACCGTTGGCAATTACCAACTCTGCATTACTAAGCGCCAATTGGTCGCGGGCGGTTGCTTCGTAGGAATGCGGATCTTGACTTGGGTCATTCACCAGGTTGATCACTTCAACCAGGTCACCACCGATGTAGCTGGCCAAATCACCCCAGACCGAAAGCGAAGAAACTACCTTCACTTTTCCGCTCTCAGCTGGCTCTTCAGAACTGCAAGCGGTGAGGCCAAATAGAGCAATGGCCAGTGTGGCTAGCGAAGCAATTGCACGAAGTCTCATGCCGCCATGCTAATTGTTATTGATAATCGTTGTCAATAACAAAGTCAGTCGAGCAGTAGAGCAGGTTCTTCGATAACCGAAGCGACATCCTGAACAAAGCGTGAAGCAACGTCACCGTCTACCACTCGATGGTCGAAGGTTGCACCAATGGTAGTGATTTGACGCACCACAATTTCGTTATTGACCACCCAAGGTTTTGGTCGAATAGATCCGAGGGCGACAATGCCAACTTCGCCAGGGTTCAAAATCGGGGTTCCGGTATCTACACCGAACACACCGATATTGGTCAGGGTGATTGTTCCGTTTTGCATGTCGGCCGGTGTGGTCTTGCCCTCTCGAGCGGTCACGGCAAGCTGCTCAATTGACTGAGCCAGCTCAAGCATTGACATCTTGTCGGCATCTTTGATGTTAGGGACGATCAAACCGCGCGGGGTCGCCGCCGCGATTCCGAAGTTCACATAGTTGTGAACAATGATTTCCTCATCGGTCCAGGTTGAGTTGACAGTCGGGTTTCGACGAACCGCCCAGATCATGGCCTTGGCCATGATCAAGAGCGGAGTCACCTTTACACCGGCGAAGTCGGTCGAATTTTTTAAGCGTTTTACGTATTCCATGGTGCGCGTTGCATCGACGTCAACGAAGATACTCACGTGCGGGGCTGTAAACGCCGAACGAACCATCGCGCTCGCAATTGCCTTACGAACACCCTTTACCGGGATGCGCTCTTCACGTTCGGTTGGCACGGCGGGGGTGGTCAAGTTTCTGAATACGCTGGCCTGGGTTGCTCCAGCCAATACATCTTCACGGGTGATTTCCCCGCCGGGGCCAGTGCCGCGAACCTGAGTCAGATCAACGTTTAGGTCTTTGGCAAGTTTTCTAACCGGAGGTTTAGCCACTACCGGTTCGTGCACCAGCGATGCTTTGGCAACCGGCAGCTCGCTAGCTGGGTTGTGCGCAACCGGCAGTTCGGCAGCTGCGGCCTGCAGACTTGCCGCGCTAGGCACAACTGCGCCGCGACGGTGACGACGCGAAGCTGCTTGACCGTGCGGAACACCGTAGCCAACCAGGGTTACGTTTTTAGGTTCAACCACTGCGTGTGCGGCAGCATCGGCAACGATTGAGTGGGCCGCTGCAGCTTCTGGGTTGATCATCGGAATCGCGCTGGTCGCGGTGCTAACCGCAGTGGTTACTGCACCTACCGCACCCTCGGGAACTTTCGCGCTGATAATCGGTGAGCCAACCTCAACGATGTCGCCCTCTTTAGCCATCAGTTCGGCAACCTCCCCGGCAAATGGGCAGGGAAGCTCAACTAGAGATTTTGCAGTCTCAATTTCGACGATTATTTGGTTTACCGAAACCTGATCGCCTGGCTTAACTTTCCAAGAAACAATTTCGGCCTCGGTAAGGCCTTCGCCAACATCTGGCAGGTTGAAATATGCGAGCTGTGACATCGACGCCTCCTAGTAAGCCAAAGATCTGTCGACCGCTTCAAGAATGCGATCGGCGTCGGGTAAGAATTTTTCTTCCAGCTTTGCGGCTGGGTACGGCACATCAAAACCACCAACGCGAAGCACTGGTGCTTCAAGGTGGTAAAAAGCCAGCTCGGCAACTTTGGCTGCAACCTCGCTACCAACTGAAATAAAGGTTGAGTCTTCGTGAGCAACCACAAGACGACCGGTCTTCTTTACCGATTCAAGGATGGTTCCGAAATCGATTGGCGCCATCGAGCGCATATCGATGACCTCAAGCGAGTTGCCCTCTTCGGCGGCCAGCTCGGCCGCCTGCAACGCCACCTGAACCATTGGGCCATAGGCGGCAATGGTCACCTGGGTGCCTTCACGCAAAACTCTTGCTGTGTGCATTCCCGAAGGTGGGGCATCAAGATTGACCGGGCCTTTTTGCCAGTAGCGACGTTTTGGCTCGAAGAACATAACCGGGTCGGTTGATTGGATGGCCTGCTGAATCATCCAGTAGGCATCGTTGGGGTTACTTGGGCTAATCACGCGCAAACCAGCGGTGCGCGCAAAGTATGCCTCTGGGCTTTCGCTGTGGTGTTCGACAGCTCCGATTCCACCACCGTATGGCACACGAATTACCACAGGCATTTTGGTGTAGCCCTCAGAGCGGTTCTGCATTTTCGCCAACTGTGTGGTGATTTGGTTGAAGGCCGGAAAGATGAACCCGTCAAACTGAATTTCAGCGACCGGCACATAGCCGCGCATGGCTAGACCGACCGCGGTGCCAACGATTCCAGCTTCGGCAATTGGTGAGTTGAAAACGCGCGCCTGACCGAACTCGGCGTGCAGGCCCTCGGTAACTCTGAAAACACCGCCGAGTTCGGCAACGTCTTCACCGAACACAAGAACCTTTGGGTTGTTAATCAGTGCCTGGCGAAGACCCGCGTTGATCGCTTTAGCAATCGACATTTCAACGAAATTAGTCATGCTGCTCACCGCCGAAGCTTTCCTCGTACTGCTCAAGCCAGGCCAGCTGCTCTTCAATCATCGGATGTGATTCTGAGTAGACGTACTTGAACATGTTTTCAATTGGCGGTGGCGGCATTTTGAAAATTTGCTCGCGAATTTCGGCTGACAACTTTTCGCCGGCCTCGTCGCATTCATCAAAAAAGCTCTGGCCGATGCCCTGGCGACGCAAGAACTTCTCTAGTCGAGCTAGCGGGTCGCGAGCCAACCAGTAGTCGACTTCACCTTGGTCGCGGTATTTGGTTGGGTCATCTGAGGTGGTGTGAGCACCAATGCGATAGGTGAGTGCTTCGATGAGTGCTGGGCCTTGGCCGTTGCGGGCATCGTTCATGTGTTTCTTGGTCACCGCGTATGCGGCCAAAACGTCGTTGCCGTCGATGCGCACACCCGGTACACCAAAGCCTGCTCCACGCTGATACAGCGGAACTCGAGTTTGGGCTCTGGTACGAGACGAGATTGCCCACTGGTTGTTTTGAATAAAGAACACCAGTGGCGAATTGTTGATTGCGGCGAACAGCAGCGACTCTGAAACTTCACCCTCTGCGGTGGCACCGTCACCCAGATAGGTAATTACAGCTTGGTCAACCTCAGGGTTGCCGGTGCCGGTAACGCCATCCATTGCAACACCCATTGCGTAGCCGGTGGCGTGTACCACCTGGGTGCCCAGCACGATGGCGTAGAGGTGGAATCGAGTTTCGTCTGGATTCCAGCCGCCGTGGTTAACTCCGCGCAGCATTTTCAAAATAGAGAGCAGATCAATGCCGTGGGTGATGGCTACACCGTGCTCGCGATAGCTGGGGAAAATGTGGTCGTTGTGGCCAACCGCATAACCTGAACCAATTTGAGCTGCTTCTTGGCCGATCGCAGGAATCCAGAGGCCGAGTTGACCCTGACGCTGGAGAGCGGTGGCCTCAGCATCGAATCGTCGCATGCGAGCCATGTCGCGGTAAAACTTTAGAAAATCTGCTTCGGTTAGCTCTTCGATGAACTGGGCATACTCGGCGTACTGTTTTGGAACACCATATTCGCCCTCGGGCGATAGCAACTGCACCAGCGGTGGGTTCGAGGCATCTTGAAGAGTCATCTGAACCAGATTACTTGCTTAGGTGGCACAATCTAAACATGATTCGTTTTCTAGTCGGAACAGTTATCAACGCAATTGGGCTCTGGGTGGTAACCCTCTGCATTCCTGCAATCAAGCTTCAGCCGTACGGTGGCACCGACATTTGGGCCACCATCGGTTCCTTCTTACTGGTTGGCGCAGTGTTTGGTTTGGTGAACGCGATTATTGCCCCAGTAATCAAGGTTTTGGCTTTCCCGCTTTACATTTTGACCTTTGGTCTGATTTCGTTCTTAATCAACGGTGCACTGCTGATATTTGTGGCTTGGCTTTCAAGCCTGTGGGCTAACGACGTTTTGACCATTTATGGGCTCACAAAAGAAGGCCTAGAAATTTCATCACTCGGATGGGCTGTGCTCGGTTCGATTGTGATGAGCATCACCGCATTTTTCACCCGCGGGGTGTTCAAGGTGCTGCGAATTCTCTAGAGCCTTCGGGCTCTGGGGTGCTTGCTCTGGGCCACGTCCGTTTCTCGGTCTACCTTTCAGTTGCTTGAATTAGCCGAAAGTGGCTGCTCTTTACCGGCTCGGCCTGGTCGAACTCACTCAAGATCTGGTTCCTAACTCGCACTAGGCCGGCGTTGTCATCGAGGTCTGCTTGCTGAGCGGTTTTTAGGTAGTTGTCGAGAGAGTGAACCTGCACCAAATTACTGCGGCGGTCTTCGCTTGAGACATCGACATTTTTCTGAACCGTGACCCAGTTTGGCTGATTGGGGTTTGCGGCGAGCGCCAACTTGGGCACCGGGTCGTTTCGATGCTCTACCGATAACACCGGCATCTTTAGCCGCTTACCCAATTGAGCCAGCGGAGAACCAAGACTCACCAGACCGACGGTTATGAACTGTTGTTGCCCGGCGGCAATATTTGCCGCAATCAACCCACCTTGCGAGTGGCCCACAAATACAACGCGGTCGCCCCTGGCCACCCCCGCCTGTCGCATCGCCATCAGCACCGCGGTTTCACTCGCGGCCAAATTGAGCCCGGCCATGGCTCTCAGATTTGAGCCGATGTCGAGCGGATTTGTACCAGGTAATAAACCACCAACCTGAGTTCCGGGCAGCACGACAAGGTGAACCGGTTGCCCGTTTTTCACGAAACTGTCGATGCGAATTAGGGCCTGCCCTTGTGATTCTGTTCGCAACACCCGGCCGGCCAGCCCAGCTATTGATACCGGCGTAGCCGGTCGAATTTTTTCAAAATTTTCAAATCGGGCAGTAACGGTGGTTGCGCCGACAAAACCGATTAGCTGCAGTGAAGCCAAAACACCAACTGCCAGCTCTGGCGCGGTGGGCTCAAGCACTGAATCAAGTTCACGCATGGCAAGGGCCTCGGTTGTGTAGTAGCCATCGGCAGCTTGGCGGCAGGCGGTGACCAACTCTTCGATTCGGCGCAAATAATTTTGTACCTCGAGTGCGAGCGCCATCCGTTTGAAAGGTAGGTAGAGAAAATCAGCCAGCTCAACCTCGGAAGCCAACACCATCGCAGTTTGCTGCAAGAGGTGTTGAACACGCTCAATTTCATGAAGTGTGGCAACCACTTTTGGGTCGCCGCCGTAAACATCTAGATCACCCAAGTGTCTAGCCGAACACGCAGCGAATCGAGTTCGATCACTAGTTTTTCAATCGCCAAGGCGCAGCTGGTAGCAGCTGGCCCAGACCACAACCCCGGGCTCGGCACAGCCAGGTGCAGATTGGTTACGGCAGTTTGCAGTTGAAAGTCGATTGAGTCCATGGCTAAAGATTGCTCGCAGCCGGCACTGTAAATGGCCGAGTTTTCCGAATCTGTGGAAAAACATAGGGCAATATGGAGCGGTGAATAATCTCTCAATTCAGCCCCTATCTCCACTTGACGGTCGCTACCGCGCCAGCGTTTCAGAGCTTGGCGAATTCCTCAGTGAGGCTGGGCTCAACCGGGCACGCATCCACGTTGAAATTGAGTGGCTAATTCACCTGGCCAATCGCGATTTGCTAGGCACCAACACCCCGATCAGCGACTCTGAAATTTCAGCTCTTCGCGCTATTCCGGTTAATTTTTCGGATGCCGATGTGGCCGAACTTGCCGCCACCGAAGCGACAACAAAACACGATGTGAAGGCTGTCGAGTACTTCATCCGTAATAAATTGAGCCAGCTTGGTCGCAACGACCTGCTTGAGCTAACCCACTTTTCTTGCACCAGTGAAGACATCAACAACCTGAGCTACGCAATCACCGTGCGTGATGCGGTTCAGCAGGTTTGGCTGCCTCGTGTTCAGGGTCTGCTGAATAAACTGCGTGAGCTTTCTGCCCGCTACGTCGACTCGGCGATGATGTCTCGCACTCACGGACAGCCTGCAACCCCAACCACCATGGGTAAAGAGCTGGCTGTTTTTGTTCACCGTCTTGAGCGACAGGTGAAGCGCATCAAGAATGCCGAATACCTGGGTAAATTTTCGGGCGCAACCGGCACTTTCTCTGCGCACGTTGTCGCTGCGCCAAATGTCAACTGGCCTAAAGAGTCTGAAGACTTTGTGACCGGGCTTGGCCTTACCTGGAACCCACTAACCACACAGATTGAATCGCACGACTGGCAGGCCGAGCTTTACTCGAGCGTTGCATTGTTCAACGGCATTTTGCACAATCTTTGCACCGACATCTGGACCTATATTTCGCTGAACTACTTCAAGCAGATTCCGGTTCCAGGTGCCACTGGCTCATCGACCATGCCGCACAAAATCAATCCGATCCGTTTTGAAAATGCCGAGTCAAACCTCGAGCTTTCAAACGCGATTTTGAACAGCCTCGCAGCGACTCTGATCACCAGCCGTTTGCAGCGCGACCTAACCGACTCATCGTCACAGCGAAACATTGGCCTTGGTTTTGGCCACTCGCTGCTTGCGATTGACAATGTGACTCGTGGGCTTAACGAAATCGAGCTTTCCGAAGGCGTTTTGGCAGCTGACCTAAGTGACAACTGGGAAATTTTGGGCGAGGCCATTCAAACCGTGATTCGTGCCGAGGTGGCCGCTGGTCGGTCAACAATTTCTGACCCTTACGCGCTGCTGAAAGACCTCACCCGCGGTAAGCGTTTGAGCGGTGAAGACATGGTTGCGTTCGTAAACACGCTTGAAATTGGGGATGAGGCGCGCGAGCGACTGCTCACCCTGACGCCGCACAGCTACATCGGACTAGCTGCAGAGCTAGCCAAGCGTATTCAGTAGCTAATCGGCGCGCAGCGCCAGCACAAACTGCCCGCCTCCGGGCATGATTTGGGTGCTAAAACGTATCTCTGGTGCCAAGCGCGAAACTCGATCGAGTAGCCAGTCGGCAGCGGCCTGCGCATCACGTTCATCTGGGCAGCGGGCCAAAACCTCGCGCCCACCCTTGGCCTTTAGGCGCTCGACCGCCTCAAAAATAGGTGCCGGGTCAACCACGAAAAGCTCTTTCGACCAGGGCACAACGGGCGCGATTTTGCCCTTCATGGTGTTGCAAGCGCGATGAGCCAATCGCTCGGTAACGGCCGCACCCTTTTTGGCCTTGGCTGACGAATAGCTATCGACACTTGGCCCAAGATCGGCGTTCACCGATGCATCAGGGTCAACCGGGCTGTCGCAAAGCCAGCAAATCCAGTTATCTCGGTCGCCGACCTGGTTCAAATCGCTCATCCCTCGAGGCTACTGCAGCCTTTTGAACGGGATGATTTCACACGCCATCCCGCTTATAGAGAAGGCGCCAATTTCTAGCCAAAAGAGGAAAAATGCAAAATCAAATGGGTGGGTTTAACCCCCGCGAAGTTATTGATTCGATTCGCCAGTTTGTCGGAACCTCATTCGGACCAGCTGCCCAGACTCAGCAGAGTGTTTCTCAACAAGCTCAACGCAGAGCTGTTCTTGCAGTTTTGCTAAATGCGCCAAAAAATTTGGCCGAAATTGAACTTGCAATTCGCGCGGCCAGCGCGGGAACTTACTCGCCGAAGGCGAGCGAAATTTTAAATATTCTTGAAGCGGGTAAAAACGAAGGGTTGGTCGCCTCAAAAGCTAAAGGCGACCGCAAAATTTACTCACTTACCGAAGCCGGCGAGGCTGTTTTGAATGAGCCGGTGTCGACTTCAGAGGCAGAGCACCAGAACACTTCATCGGCGTCGTTCATCCCTAAGAATTTATCGATCGACCCCGCAATTGTCGCTGGCGCGAAATTAGCCACTGCAGTCACCGCGGTGGCGCAGGAATGCGATCGGGAGCAAAAAGAAGCGGCAGCAAAAATTCTTGATGATGCGCGCCGCAAGCTTTACGCAATTTTGGCCAAAGACTAGGCAGCCAAACTAGATGAACTCACCTGGCGATAAGTTCGCCGCCCGAACCGACCAGTATTCACTCGATAGGCGCTATCGAAAAATACTCAGATTTGCCGCACTCGCACTGGCTCAAACCTGGTGGTTTGAACTGGTTTTGCCCAAGTTTGGGCTAACGAAATTTGTGGCAAAACACCGCACCGCCCGCCTGCAGAAACTAGCCCGAAAATTTCGCGTGCTGGCGGCCGAACTTGGCGGATTAGTGATCAAAGCCGGGCAGTTTCTGTCGGCTCGTATTGATTTGCTGCCGGTTGAAATCACCAAAGAGCTCGAAGGTCTGCAAGACGAAGTTGCACCTGAACCATTCGAGCTGGTTCGGAATCAAATTGAGAGTCAGCTTGGCTTTCAAATTGAGCAAGCATTCGCATCCTTTGACCCGCAACCAATTGCGGCCGCGTCACTTGGTCAAGCCCACCGAGCCAGGCTCTCGCCGAGTTTGGCCTCCGACCTGGGGTTCGAAGACGTAATCGTCAAGGTGCTTCGGCCGGGCATTGAAGCCGTGGTTGAGGTTGACCTAAAGGCCCTGCGCAAAGTTGGTGTTTGGCTCTCTAGGGTCAAATTGGTTTCTCGTCGCGCTGACGCACCTGCTCTGGTTGAAGAGTTTGCGACAACCAGCTACGAAGAAATCGACTATCTGCACGAGGCCGCAAATCTCGAGCGATTCGCGGATGACTTTGCCAACGACCCCTGGGTTGCCACGCCAGTTGTCGTCTGGGAGCGCACCGCGAAAAAGGTTTTGGTGTTGAGCGACGTTTCTGCCATCAAAATTTCGGATGTCGAGGCAATTCAAGCGGCTGGCATCGACCCGAATGCTGTGGCCGCAGAATTGGCCCGTGTCACATTTCAGCAGATGTTTGTCACTGGGTTTTTTCATGCTGATCCGCATCCGGGAAATATTTTTGTCGCGCCAGCCTCAGCTGAGAGCGCTGCCGGCAACGCCTTCACGCTGACCTTCGTTGACTTTGGCATGATGGGCGAGGTTAGCCCCGAGCTTCGCAGCGAACTTCAGCGTTTTCTTTTTGCCATTGTCGCGCGCGATGCTCGCGCCTATGTTGCCTCAATTCAGCGGCTCGGAGTGCTGCTGCCATCGGCTGACACGGTCGAACTAGAGCGCGCGGTTTCGGCACTGTTTGAGCGATTCGCCGGCCTGGGAGTTGCCGACCTAACTCAAACTGATCCGCGTGAAATTCGCGATTTTGCCCTTAGGTTCAGTGAGATTGTTCGCACTCTGCCGTTCCAACTTCCGGAAAACTTTTTGCTGCTATTTCGGGCGATTTCGCTGATTTCAGGAGTTACCAGCTCGCTAAACCGTGAGTTCAATATGTGGGATGCCGTCGACCCATTTGCCAGAACCCTGCTGAACGGTGGCGCCAACTCGACCCTTCGCGGTTTTAGCCGCGAGCTAATTGGTTTTGCCAACACTCTGGCCGGCCTACCGGCACGGGTTGATAACCTGCTCGCGCGCGTGGATCGCGGAGAGGTAACCACCAGAAACCCGGAACTTGAAAAGCGAGTGCGCTCTGCCGATGTGAGCATCAGGCGCGCGATTTCGGCACTGCTGTTCAGCACGTTGCTAATTGGTGGCCTAGTGGCCAAGCCGGGTGATGAGGTGCTCGGTTGGGTGCTGATTGCCGGTTCAGCTCTGCCGCTGATTAGCGCGATCAACCCCTGGCGACTGCGCTAAGCCGAAATTTGACGACGTTGAATTTCGGCGTCGGGCCAAAACTTTGTAATCTCCACACTCAATCTATGTGCAGCTACCGCCGCTGTATTTTTCGAGTCCGGCCCCAGGCCATCCAGGATAAAAAGGATCGACTCAGTGTCTTCATCTAGTCTCGTGCGTACACACTGTCTCCAATTCCAGCGTCGACAAGTCACTCCATCGTCATCACGCCAAACTGGCTCACCCGGCTCTGGCGATTGATTTACCAGCTCACCGTTCTCTCGAATGTCGAAGTTTTCATCTCCGGCAGCCAAAACCAAACGCGCTGGGCCGCGATACGCATCCAAATTTTCGCCACCGATGGGTATTCGGTACAAGACCGAAATGGAATTGTAGATATCAGTGAGCAAATCGATTCTGGGAAGACCTTTTTCAACACGTCGCAATAGCGCTTCAAAACTACTTCTTGCCACTCTGGGCTTTACCCCGAAAGCCTCAAAAGCTGCTCTCCAACGCTGAACCTCAGAAAGGTTTTCAAGCTCTGTCGTGGAGAGAAGGTTCAGGGTTTCACGTTCAGCCTCGAGTAGCAACGCCTCGCTACGAGCATCGCTGGGCCCACCCTTGATTCCTGTGACGGCCAGAAGTTCTACCGTGTAGTCGGGGAATTGCTTAAAAAGCTCTGGCGAGACAGTTATTTCTTGAAACACAAGACCTACTTGAGGCGAGGCTTATTAGGGTCAGCGTCGTCATCTTTGACCGCAAGGTCGAGGGTTGCGATGCCAACCAGGGCGACGATGAAGGTAATTCCGGCCCAAACCATGGTTGCCTCAACACTGCGAACGCCGCCGTAAACGATGATTCCAACGAAGGCTGCGGCCACGAAAGCCAGTGACAGATAAGCGCGAACGCGCTTCGATTCTTTTTTGGTTGGTTTTTTGGCCATGCCTCTAGCCTACTTTGCCGTGGTGGTAGCTGAAATGCCCAGGTGAACGCCAGACATAACTGCATATGCGCCAAAGAAGCCGACCATTGAAACGATGTCTAGCGGTGCAATCATGAATAGTGCACCCAGAGCCAACGCCATGATCGAAGAAATTAGATAGTCGCGCCCAAGCTGGGTTCGAAAACCATTGCGTCTGGCCAGGTAAAACTCGAAAGCCCCCGACAAAATACCCCAGGTTGCCACCAGCAGTTTGAAACCAAGTTCGGCTTCAGAACCGACGAACAGTGCCAGTGAGCCAATAATTAGGGCAAGTGTCCCTAAAGGCAAAATTTCGACGGATGAATTTGCGCGGTCGGTGAATGCCTCGACGGCACCCGAAACCACCAGGCCGATGCCAAAAATAGCCAGAGCAATTAGGCCTGCGGTTGCGCTGTGATCTTGGTTGAATGTGATGAAAATGCCGACGCCCAGGCTGACTAGAGCCCTGATGCCGACACCAATTTTCACTGGGCTAGTTTGCCATATTCATAAAGCGCGAGTACATGCCCTGGAACGAAACCACAATGGTGCCGGTTGGGCCGTTTCGCTGTTTGGCCAGAATGATGTCGGCTTCGCCGGCGCGCGGGTGATCTCGGTTACCGATGTCTTCGCGGTGCAGCAAAATAACCACGTCGGCGTCTTGCTCAAGCGAGCCCGATTCGCGCAGGTGCGAAATTTCAGGCTTTTTGTCTTTGGTCTGCTCGGCCTGACGGTTTAGCTGAGAAATCGCGATAACCGGAACACCCAGCTCTTTGGCCAAGAGCTTGAGCGCACGTGAAAATTCAGAAACCTCTTGCTGACGAGACTCGACCTTTTTGCCCGAGGTCATTAGCTGTAGGTAGTCGATGACCACCATTTTCAGCTCGATGCGCTGAGCCAATCGACGACATTTAGCGCGAATTTCGACCAGCGTCATGTTTGGGCTGTCGTCGATAAACAGCGGAGCGTCGTTAATCTTTCCTCGAACTGCGGCCAGTCGAGCCCAGTCGCTGTCGCTCAGGGTGCCTTTACGCAGGCTCTGCAGCGGAATGCTCGATTCGGCCGAGAGCATGCGCATTGCGATTTCTGCGCGACCCATTTCAAGTGAGAAGAAAATGGTGGCCTTGTTGGTCTTGATCGATGCGTGACGCGCAAAATCTAGCGCGAGGGTCGATTTACCGACCGCCGGGCGAGCCGCAACAATTACCAGCTGGCCAGGGTGCAGGCCGTGGGTCATTTCGTCGAGCTCGGCGAAACCCGTTGGCACACCAACCATGTCGCCACCGCGACGCTGTGCGGCCTCGATTTCATGGATGGCTGCCTCAATTGAGTCGTTTAGACCCACATAGTCTTCGCCAACTGCGCCACGGGTGACAGCGTAGACGTCGGCCTGTGCTTGGTTGACCAGGTCTTCGACCTCGCCCTCATTGGCGTAGCCCAGTTGAGCGATTCGGGTGCCAACCTCAACCAGGCGGCGCAGGGTGGCTTTTTCGGCCACAATGCGGGCGTAAAACGCCGAGCTGGCTGCGGTTGGAACAACTGTGGTGAGTGTGTGCAGGTAGTCGGCACCGCCGGCCTTGATTAAGTTCCCCTGTTTGGTGAGCTCGTCGGTAACCGCAATTACGTCGGTCGGCTCGCCCTTCGCAAACAGGGAAAGAACCGCATCAAAAATGATTTCGTGCTTCGGGCTGTAGTAATCGGCACCTCGAACCACCTCTTGCACCTCGGCCACCGCCTCGGTTGAAAGCAACATGCCACCGAGCGAAGCCTGTTCGGCGATTTGATCGTGGGGAAGCATGCGTTCAGCGCCACGAGTAGTGTCGGCGGGGGCCAAAAGCGTCATTTTTCTCCTTGATAAAGCCAAGTCTTGTATAGCAAACACCACTGACACCGAGGTTTACAAACCGCCCTGTGAACGAAGCTGTGGAAAGCTCTGTGGAAAACTGTGAACAACGTTGGGCGTGTCTGTGGATAAAGTGTGGAAAACTTGTGGATAAATTTCCTAAAACCCCGTAAATTCAGGGCAAAACTATGTGGATAACTTTTATTTTTAAACCCTAAAGTAGAGCCTTAGACTTCTGCCGTTAAGCGAGTGTTTACCGAACAAAAGCGAGTTTTCCACAGGTTATCCACAGGCTTTTTCGTAAATCACAAACTCAGACAACTTTCCGAGCGTGTCGTAGACCCGCCGAGCAACCTGATTATCGCGATGGGTTTGCCAAAAAACCTTGCGGGCGCCCATTTCACCGGCAATCTGCGTCACAAATTCAATTAGTGCACTGCCAATGCCGGCCGATCTGCGAGCTGGGTTGACATAAAGGTCTTCTAGATACACATCTGGCGCATCACTCCAGCTGCTAATTGCGGGCGAAAAGTGAGCAAACCCGATTACTTCAGAGCCTGAAACCGCCACCACCCCGTGCAATTCAAACTCTTCGTCGCACAGTCGATTCCAGGTCAGCTGCGTCTGCTCATCTGATAATTCGGTCTCGTAAAACTTTAGATAGCCCTGCCAAAGCGGCAACCAGCCATCAAAATCGGATGCCTGAACGGCGCGCAGTGAAATTTCGGTCATGTTGGCAATTATGGTCGCCAAACGGGCGACCCAGGGGCAGCCTAGGCTGCCGCCGAGCGACACTTAAAACAAAAGGGCCGCCCGAAGGCAGCCCTTTCGAAGTGGTAAACCCTACTTCTTGCCTACTACCTGAAGCTTCAGGGTGGCAACAACGTCGCCGTGTAGACGAACGGTAGCGGTGTGCTCACCGGCAACGCGAATTGGTGCTACGAAAGCAACCTTACGCTTGTCGATTTCGCCTAGACCAGCTGCTGCAACTGCTGCTGCAACATCAGAGGTCTTGACCGAACCGAATAGGCGACCACCAACGCCAGCCTTGGCGATTAGTCGAATTGACTTCTCTTCAAGCTTGGCCTTTAGGGTCTGTGCCTCTTCAGCGGTAGCTAGTGCACGAGCGTCGCGAGCAGCCTTGATTGATTCAACCTGCTTCTCTCCGCCCTGGGTCCAGATAACAGCGAAGCCCTTTGGTACGAGGTAGTTACGTGCGTAACCATCTTTTACCTCAACAACGTCGCCTGCAGAGCCGAGGCCTGAAACCTCGTTGGTCAGAATTAGCTTTGACATTTAGTTACTCCTTAGCGGCCAGCGCCTGCGTATGGCATTAGAGCCATTTCGCGAGCGTTCTTTACGGCACGGGCAATTAGGCGCTGTTCCTGTACAGAAACACCGGTGATACGACGAGCGCGGATCTTGCCGCGGTCTGAAACGAATTTGCGAAGGGTAGCGACGTCTTTGTAGTCGATTACGCCAACCTTGATTGCCTTAACTGGTGCAAGCTTCGCGTTTTTTGCATTGCGATTTGGCTTGCGGCGTGGGTCTGACTTTGCAGCCATGATTTTCTCCTAGTGAATTTCGAAAGTTTAAAACGGGGTGTCGTCGGCAGCTGCGGCAGCTGCGGCAGCTGGGTTTGCCCAGTTGTCTTCTACTGCCTTGGCCTTGGTTGCAGGGGCATCGGCCCATGGGTCGCTAATTGCGGCGGCACCCTCGCGAGCACGACGGGTAACGGCGGTGGTTGCGTAACGCAACGATGGGCCGATTTCGTCGATTTCGAGCTCTAGCGAAGCGCGAGCTTCACCCTGAGCAGAGGTGTATGCCGATGGTGCCTTTAGGCGACCGGTGACGATAACGCGAGTGCCTTTGGTGAGTGACTGAGCAATGTTCTCAGCAGCTTCACGCCAAGCGGTGCAGCGAACCCATACGGTTTCGCCATCATCCCACGCGTTGGTCTGACGGTTGTAGGTGCGAGGGGTTGAGCCCACGCGAACGCTTACAACAGCCACGCCACCCTGGGTGTAACGCAATTCAGGATCGTCGGCAAGGTTGCCAGTGATCGTGACGTTTACTTCCCCGGCCATGAGTTGTTACTCGGCCTTCTTGGCAGCAGGCTTCTTTGCAGGAGCCTTCTTGGCAGCAGCCTTGTCTGCAGCGGCTTCTTCGGCCGAAACCTCAGGAACTGCAACTGGCTTGATGTTTACGACGGCCTCGTCAGCGCGCAAAATCTTGGTGCGCATAACTGCTTCCGAAAGACGTAGCTGGCGGTCGAGCTCAACAACGGCGTCTGAGTCAGCGGTCATGTTGACTACTGCGTAGATGCCTTCGGTCTTCTTGTTGATTTCGTATGCCAAACGGCGACGGCCCCAGATGTCAACGTTGTCAACAGCGCCCTTGGCATTGCGGATTACGTTGAGGAACTTGTCTAGGGATGGAGCAACGGTGCGTTCTT
>CAZGZW010000024.1:331-20742 GCA_964530255.1 uncultured Rhodoluna sp. | reverse complement strand
GCATTGCGGATTACGTTGAGGAACTTGTCTAGGGATGGAGCAACGGTGCGTTCTTCGATCGATGGGTCGAGGATCACCATGAGCTCGTACTTATGCATAACTAACCCACCTCCTTTGGTCTTAGCGGTCACGGACGTTCCGTGACAGGAGGGTAAATTGCATAGCGTTGGCGCGGGAATCGCAGAAGGCGAAGCCCTAACGGCAACCTTGTAAGTCTAGCGGGCTTGCCACCAGGCAAGCAAGCGTTTTTCTGCTTCTTCTGCGCCGATTGAACCTTCTTCGAGGCGCAGCTCCATCAAGAACTTGTAGGCCTCGCCGACCTCGCGCGATGGTTTCAAATCGAGGATGCGCATGATGTCTTCGCCAGACAAATCGGGGCGAAGCGCGTTCAGTTCTTCTTTTTCTTGAATTTCGGCAATTCGGTGCTCTAAATCGTCGTAGGCAAACGAAAGTCGCTCGGCCTTGCGGCGGTTGCGAGTGGTCACATCGGCGCGGGTGAGCGCGTGCAATCGCAGCAGTTGATCGCCGGCATCGCGCACATAGCGGCGAATGGCAGAGTCGGTCCAGGCTTGGTCGCTGTATCCGAAGAATCTCAAGTGCAGCTCAATAAGCAGCGAAACCGCCTTGATTGAGTCGTTGTCGAACTTGAGTGCTCGCATTCTCTTAGCGGCAAGCTTGGCCCCAACCACATCGTGGTGATAGAAACTGACGGCGCCGCCGGCCTCGAGTTTACGAGTGGCCGGTTTGCCGCAGTCGTGCATTAGCGCGGCAAATCGCAGCACAAAATCGCCTTCGAGGCCATAGTCGCGCTCGTAATCAATTGCCTGCTCAACCACGGTGAGGGTGTGCTCGTAAACATCCTTGTGATGGTGGTGCTCGTCGGTTTCGAGCTTTAGCGCCGGTAGCTCGGGCAGCACTTCGGCAGCCAGGCCAGAATCAACCAACACCTCGAGACCGGCTCGCGGAGAGGCTCCGAGCATGAGTTTCACTAATTCAGCTTGGATGCGCTCAGCCGAAACCATCTGAATTTTGTCGGCCATCGCCTGCATCGCGGCAAAAGTTTCGGGTTCAATTTCAAAACCCAGTTGTGAGGCAAACCGGGCCCCGCGCATCATGCGCAGCGGGTCGTCGCCAAACGAATCTTCGGGCTTGCCCGGGGTGCGAAGGGTTTTATCGAGCAAATCACGAAGCCCACTGAAGGGGTCGACAAAGGTTTTCTCGGGCAATCGAAGTGCCATTGAGTTGACAGTGAAGTCGCGGCGCAGCAGATCGGCTTCTAGATTGTCGCCGAAGGCGACCTCGGGTTTTCGAGTTTTGTGGTCGTATTTATCGGCTCGATATGTGGTGATTTCGATGGTGTCATCACCAATTCGGGCGCCGATGGTGCCAAATTCTCGCCCGATATCCCAGTGGGCGTCTACGTGCGGTTTCAAAATAGCCAGCGTCTCGTCGGGGGTGGCCGACGTAGTGAAATCTAGGTCAGGCGATTCGCGGCCCAAAAATGCGTCGCGCACCGGCCCGCCAACCAGGGCAATTTCGTGCCCGGCATCCCTAAAAATATTGCCGAGCAGGTCAAACAGGGCGTTCTCGGTTGAACGCTCAAGGTTTGCGATTGCTTCGGCGACGGTCTGCACGCCTCCAATCGTGCCACAGGTCGGCGCAGCCCGCAGGTTCCCACCGTTTGGGTTTAGAGTTCTCTTATGAATTCGGCATCTCAGTCTCACCCTGCCCGCAGGCTGACCCGAGTGTTTGAAACCAGTGCCGGCGGTTTTGTGATTTCGGCCGAAAACCCTCCTCGCATTGCGCTGATTGGTCGCATCAATCGAAGCGGACGCATGGACTGGTGTGTGCCCAAAGGTCACCCCGAAGGGGTCGAAAGCATTCGCGAGGCTGCAGTGCGCGAGATTGCCGAAGAAACCGGGCTCGACGCCGAAATTCTCGAAGAGCTGGGCCAGATCCAATACGAATTTGCTGCCGGAAGCAAACTGATTTCTAAAACCGTGCACCACTTCATCATGCGTCAGCTCGGCGGCGAACTAACCATCGAAAATGACCCCGAGCGCGAAGCCGACGATGTTCGCTGGTTTTCAATTGACGAGCTGCACCAGGTGCTCACTCACGAAAATGAACGTCGAATGGCGCAGGGTGTAATCGAGTGGATCGAGCGCAACGCCTGATGCGTCGCGTCGCTATCGGGGCGCTAATCTCGCTGGCTGCCACCCTCGGTTTTTCGAACGCGGCAACCGCTGACGTGCCTGAAATTTCGATTGTTCCGGGCTCAACCATCAATTTGGTTTCACGTGAATCATCGGTGCCGATCAGCATCAAAAACGAATTTGACGCCGACATTCGGGTTTTTGTAAAGGTCAGCCCGAGCAACGCCCGAGTTGAAGTGCCGCGGGCCGTTGAGGTCACCGTTCCGGCGCTAACCACAATGAACGCCGAGGTGCCGGTCAAGGCTGTGGCACAGGGCAAGGTATTTTTGCGGGTGCAGCTGACCACCTTCTCTGGTTTGCCGTTAGGCAAGTCGATGGTTTTGCAAATGAACGTCGACCCCGACCTTGAAACTAACGTGATTGTGATTTTCGCGATTTCGGTGGTTGCCCTGGGAGCCTGGGGTACGGTTCGTACCCTGCGTAAACGCCGTGAGCGCGAGGCCAACCAATGAGCGTGGCCCGTTCGTCGCTGATTATGGCCAGCGGCACGGTGATATCGCGCATCCTCGGTTTTGCTCGTTCAGTAATTTTGGCGCTGCTAATTGGTGTAACCACCGACGCCGCAGATGCCTTCGGGGTTGCCAACCAGCTGCCGAATAGCGTCTACTACATCATCGTTGGCGGTGTGCTGAATGCGGTTTTGGTACCGCAGATTATCAAGGCCCGAGGCGATACCGACGGTGGCAAAACCTACATCGACCGGCTATTGACCTTCATCATCACCGTCTTTTTCGGCATCACCCTCATCACCACCGTGGCGGCGCCCTTCTTGGTTAGCATCTACACCTCGGGTTGGTCACCAGAGCAACTCGCCCTAGCCACCGCCTTTGCCTACTGGTGCCTACCCCAGCTGTTTTTCTACGGCCTTTACTCGCTGCTCGGCGAAGTGCTCAACGCCCGCAGCGCCTTTGGCCCCTACATGTGGGCCCCGGTGCTCAATAATGTGGTCGGCTTAGCCGGCCTCGCCGCATTTTGGTTGCTGTTCGGCGCCGATCCAACCGGCTCACGCTCAATCACCGAGTGGGATGCGTCACAGATCGCCGTGCTCGCCGGTGGTGCGAGCCTAGGCGTGGCCGCACAGGCCCTGATTTTGTTTGTGGCCTGGAAAAAAATCGGGCTGAAACTAAACCTAAATTTCAAATGGCGCGGTTTCGGTTTGCGCCCAGCGCTAAAAGCCGCCAGCTGGTCATTGGCGATGGTTTTGGTTACTCAAATCGGTGGTCTGGTGCAAACCATCGTGGCCTCTGGTGCGGTTGCCGAACGTAAGGGCGACCTTGCGGTCGCCTCGGTTGCCGCGGCAGCCATTGCCTGGTTGGTGTTTATGCTGCCGCACTCGGTGGCCACAGTTTCAATCGCCACCGCTTACTTCACCAAAATGTCGACCCACGCGCACGAGGGGCGAATCGACCTGCTGAAGAACGACCTGCTCACCGGCTTGCGCTCAATAATGCTGATTTCGGTGTTTGCCACCGCAGCCCTGATTGTGCTGGCTTTCCCGATTGCACGAGTTTTTGCTGGCGAATTTCCGTCGATGGTGGCGCTGGGCAACGTAATTGTGGCGCTAATGGTTGGCCTGGTGCCATTTAGCTTCGTCTACATGATGCAGCGTGCCTTTTATGCGCTCGAAGACACCCGCAGCCCATTTATTTTCACAGTGATTCAGATTTCGCTGCACATCGCTGGGTCGATCACCTTCGCCTTCACCGTAGAGGCCAAGTGGCTGGTGGTTTCGCTATCACTGCTAACCAGCGGCACCGTGCTAATTCAGGGAATCATCGCCTACCTGATGCTTCGCCGGCGAATCGGCTCACTCGACGGCCGCAAAAACCTCGCCTCGGCTACCGCTTTCATACTCTCGGGCGCACTTGCCGGTCTAGCCGGTTATGTAATTCGTGAAGTTTTGGGCGGCATTCATCCGGATTCATTTGTGGTCGATTCGGTGCTTACCTCGGCACTGAGTGCAGCAATTATCGGATTCGCGATGCTAGCCGTTTACGCCATTGCGCTGCGCCTGCTGCGTGTGCCCGAGCTGAAAACCGTTACCCGCATGTTCACCCAGCGTTTTAGTCGCCGTTAGGCGAATCGGGAATTTTCGGGCATTAAACTTGCTGAGTATTTAAAAGGAGTTTTTAAGTTGCGCGAAGTCATCATTATCGGTTCAGGCCCTGCCGGGTTTACCGCCGGCATTTACACCGCCCGAGCCGGCCTCAACCCACTGCTAATTGCCAGCTCGGTTGAAATTGGTGGCGAGCTTATGAAAACCACCGAGGTTGAAAACTTCCCGGGCTTCCCAGAGGGCACCATGGGCCCAGAGCTGATGGCCAACCTACAGGCCCAGGCCGAGCGGTTTGGCACCGAAGTGCTAATGGATGATGTGGTTGAGGTTGACCTCAAGGGTGACGTCAAAATCGTAAAAACCGGTGGCGGCGAAACCTTCGAGGCCAAAACCGTCATTTTGGCAACCGGCGCCGCCTACCGTGAACTTGGTTTGCCTCGCGAAAAAGAGCTTTCTGGCCACGGTGTTTCTTGGTGTGCCACCTGCGATGGCTTCTTCTTCCGCGAAAAAACCATCGCCGTGGTCGGTGGTGGCGACTCAGCCATGGAAGAGGCCAACTTCTTGACCCGCTTCGCTTCAAAGGTTTATCTGATTCACCGTCGCGATCACTTCAAGGCATCCAAGATCATGCAGGATCGCGCTCTAAACAACCCAAAGATTGAAGTTATCTGGAACTCAGAGGTAACCGAGCTGCACGGCGAGACCAACCTTGACGCACTAACCCTGCGCAACACGGTCGACGGAACCACTTCAAACATGCCGATCGACGGTCTATTTATCGCCATCGGAAATGATCCGAGGGTTTGGTTGGTTGAGAACCAGGTAGAACTTACCCCCGAAAAGTTCATCAAGGTAGAGGGTCGGTCATCTCGAACGAGCATCCCTGGAGTGTTCGCAGCCGGCGATGTTATCGACCCGACCTACCGCCAGGCCATCACCGCAGCTGGCTCCGGATGTGTTGCTGCGCTAGACGCAGAACACTATCTAAACGATCACGGCTAGGCCCGAGGGCACTGGCAAACAAGTTTCACGAAAAACAGAGGTAAAAAATGGCACAGTCAGTAACCACCGCAGAATTTCAGGCCGAAGTTCTAAATAGCGAGCGCCCAGTGCTCGTTGATTTCTGGGCCGAGTGGTGTGGCCCTTGCCGCATGGTTTCGCCGATCGTCGACGAAATCGGCATCGAAAACGCTGCAAAGCTAAAGGTTGTCAAGGTAAACGTTGATGAAGAGCCAAAGCTCGCAATGGATTACGGCATTACCGGAATTCCAGCGCTCATCGTTTTCAAAGATGGCCAGATTGCAAAAAACATGGTTGGCGCCAAGCCAAAGCCAGCACTTTTGAGTGACCTAGCTGAGTTTTTGAACTAATCTTTAACTCATTCAACTCGACGAAGACGGCTGCGAGGCCGTTTTTCGTTTATCTGGGGAGTTTCACTCATGACCGACAGCACGCTGCAAGCACATAACCTCGACCCGTGGTTAGATGCATACGCGGCGCGCGCCGAAACCCTCGCGGTTTCTGAGGTTCGAGCGCTATTTTCGGTGGTTTCTCGCCCCGAGGTGGTTTCACTTGCCGGTGGCATGCCATATGTTGCCGCTTTGCCACAAGAAACCCTAGCCAAGGCCTACACCGACACCATGGCCAAGCGTGGCCTACTGGCCATTCAATACGGCGGCGGCCAGGGCGATCTAACCCTGCGCGATCAGATTCGCGAGCTAATGGCTCTCGAGGGCATTCACGCCTCGGTTGAAGATTTGGTAATCACCACCGGTAGCCAGCACGGCCTCGACATGCTCGCCGGCCTATTTTTGGATGAGGGTGACGTGGTGTTAGCCGAAGGGCCTTCATACGTTGGCGCCATCGGTATTTTCAGGCACTATGAGGCTCAAATTGAGCACGTTACGACCGATCACGACGGAATGAGCCCCGAGGCGCTCGAAGAGCGAATCAAAGAGCTCAAGGCCACCGGCAAAACCATCAAATTCCTTTACCTGGTTCCGAACTTCGCAAACCCTTCGGGCGTAACCCTGTCGGCCGAGCGCCGGCCGCGGATCCTTGAAATTTGTAAGCGCGAGCACATTTTGATCATCGAAGACAACCCCTACGGGCTGCTCTATTTTGATCAGCCAGTGCCTGACGCGCTGCGCTCAATGGATGAAGACGGCGTGGTGTACCTAGGCAGTTTCTCGAAAATCTTGGCTCCGGGCTTCAGGGTTGGCTACGTGCTCGCCCCTCCGGCCATTCGCGACAAGATGGTGCTGGCTCAAGAGTCGGCGCTGCTTTGCCCATCGTCGTTTACCCAAATGATGATCTCCGAGTTTTTGGCAAACGCCGACTGGAAGGGCCAGATCAACACCTTCCGCGGGGTTTATCGCGAGCGCAAAGATGCTGCGCTGGCCGCGATGCAAGAGTATTTGCCTCATCTAGAGACCACCCGCCCTGACGGCGGTTTCTACCTGTGGGTCACCCTCCCAGAGGGCATTGATTCAAAGGCCATGCTTCCGCTTGCCGTGAAAGAGCTGGTGGCTTACACCCCGGGCACCGCATTCTTTGGCGATGGCACTGGCCAGCGCTATCTGCGGGTTTGCTACTCGTTCCCGACCCCAGATCGCATCAACCTGGGTATCAAACGCCTAGCAACTGTGATAAACCTACAAACAGAATTGTTAGAAACCTTCAACCAAAAAAGGTAGTGAGCCATGATTCCAAAGGGCAAAGCAGCATCAAAGCTAAAAATTCAGGTGCTCGCTGGTGGCATCTCTCACGAGCGTGACATTTCACTAAAGTCTGGTCGCAGAGTTGCCGATGCGCTCACCGATTTTGGCGCCGAGGTTGTAATTCGCGAGCCAGACGCAACCCTGTTGAAAAACATCCGAGAAGACCAGCCCGACGTGATTTGGCCGTGCCTGCACGGTGCCAGCGGTGAAGACGGGGCACTGCGCGACGTTCTGGCACTCAGCGGGGTTCCGTTTGTGGGTTCAGATGCAGCGGCATCGCGCCTAGCCTGGGACAAATCGGTAGCTAAGGCCCTGGTTGCCAAGGTGGGCATTCAGACCCCGGCTTCGGTAACCCTGCCGAAAGAGACTTTTCGCGAACTCGACGCCGAGTCGGTACTCGCCACGATTACCTCAGCAATTTCTCTGCCGGTTGTCGTGAAGCCAGCCAAAAGCGGATCAGCGCACGGCGTCACCATCGTGCGAGAGCAATCGCAACTAAGTCGCGCCATGGTTGATGCCTATGTTTACTGTGACGTAGCCATCATTGAAAAATTTATTGAGGGCACCGAACTGGCGATCTCGATTATCGATCTTGGGGCCGGCCCAATTGCGCTGCCAGCGGTTGAAATTGAGCCACTCGACGGTCAATTTGGGTATGACGAGCGCTACATTGCGGGTGAAACCAACTACTACGTTCCAGCTCGACTCGATGGCGTGGTGCTTGAAAAGGCCGGAAAAGCGGCAATTTTGGCGCATGAAACCCTCGGGCTCAGTCAGATTAGCCGTGTTGACATGATTGTTGACGGCGGCGGTACTCCGTGGTTCTTAGAGGCAAACGTAATGCCTGGGCTAACCGACACTTCACTACTGCCCCAGTCGGTTATTGCCTCGGGTAATTCGCTCGGTGAGGTCTACCACTCGCTTGCCGAAGCGGCCATGCACCGCCGCAAGTAGCGGCCCCGCCTTATCCGGTCTGAAATAGCGGCGTAGCCGGTTCGCGAAAATTTACTCGCCTAGCTCTTTCAGAATGCGCTGAAGATCGCCCACGGTAGCAAAATCAATGACCAACTGGCCCTTTTTCTTGCCCAAAACAATGCTCACCTTGGTGTTGAGGCGGTCGCCCATGCGCTCAGCAATTTCCTTGAGCGCGTCTTGGCGGCCTCCCGCAATAATTTTGGCCTTACCCGGTTTCGGGTTATCGAGCGCAATCGCTTCTTCAAGCGAACGCACCGATAATCCTTCTTTAATTACCTTTTCGGCAAAGTGCACCTGGCGAGCAGAATCTTCGAGTGACAAAATGGCTCGCGCGTGACCAGCCGAGAGCACCCCAGCGGCCACTTTCTGCTGAATCGGCACCGGCAGTTTCAACAAGCGGATGGTGTTGGTGATCTGTGGGCGAGAGCGGCCAATCTTGTCAGCGAGTTGCTCTTGGGTAATGCCAAAGTCGCTGAGCAGCTGCTGGTAGGCGCTGGCCTCTTCGAGCGGGTTCAGGTTGGCGCGGTGAATGTTTTCGAGCAGGGCATCGCGCAACATGTTGTCGTCGGCGGTGTCGCGAATAACTGCCGGAATTTGAGCCAGACCGGCTTCTTTCGAGGCACGAAGTCGACGCTCACCCATAATCAACTCGAAGGCGGGCTTGCCGTTCTGTTCACCAAGTGAACGAACCACGATTGGCTGCAAAACACCAAACTCTTTGACCGAGTGCACCAGCTCAGCAAAAGCTGCCGGCTCGAAGACCGAACGTGGCTGCTGAGGGTTAGGGGTGATCGACGCCACATCTAGGTAGGCAAAAGTAGCACCCGGCACTGCAACCAGCCTCTGATCGGCAGGGCTTTCGGCCTTTTTGCCAAGTTTGCTGCCCAGCTTGCCAGCGATTGGGTCGCCACCCAGGGTGGTGTTGTCGCGATCTTGGGCCGGCGTTGATCCGCCGCCAAAAAAGACGTCAATTGGGCGGCCGGTCTCAGCCGGTGCTGATGGAATTAGTGCGCCGATACCTCGACCCAAACCAACTTTTTTATCGGCCATTAGATTGCCCCTCGCATTTAATTTGCCCCTCGCACTGCCAACTCAACCGCGGCTTCCATGTAGCTGATGGCGCCAATTGACTGAGGGTCGTGCGTGATTACGGTTTTTCCAAAACTTGGTGCCTCAGAAACACGAACATTTCGAGGGATGGCCACCGAGAGCGTCTGCTTCGGGAAGTGGTTACGAACATCGTCGGCAACCTGGCTAGATAGGCGAGTGCGGCTATCAAACATGGTTAGCAAAATTGTGCTCAGGTGCAGGTTTGGGTTTAGCGCTGCTTTTACGCGCTCGATGTTGCGCAGCAGCTGCGATAGCCCCTCAAGTGCGTAGTATTCACACTGAATCGGCAGCAAAACCTCTTGAGCTGCAACAAACGCGTTCACCGTAAGCAACCCGAGACTCGGTGGGCAGTCAATCAAGATGTAGTCGGGCACATTGCCGTCATCGAAAAACTTGCGAAGTGCGGTTTTCAACAGTGCGTGCCAGTTGGCGCGATCAATCTGGGTGACGATTTCGATTTCGGCACCGGCCAGATCGATGGTTGCCGGCACTACGTAGAGGTTTGGGCTTTCTGGGCTTGGCACCGCTACCGATTCAATCGAGGCGCCCTCAATTAGCACCTCGTAAATTCCGCGGGTTCCCTCGTGGTGCGGAATCGCCAGTGCGGTTGACGCATTTCCCTGTGGGTCAAGGTCAATAACTAAAACTCGAAGGCCTTTTTGGGCGAGAGCCGAGGCCAGGTTTACGGTAGAGGTGGTTTTACCAACACCACCCTTTTGGTTTGAAACCGAAATGATGCGGGTGTGTAGTGGTTTTGGCGCAACCGCGGCGGAAACGGCTTGAAAACGGCGGGTGTTTTCGGCTAATTCTCTAAGCAGGGGAGCGTCGTTGAGGCTCATTATTTGCCTGCCGACTTTGCAGATGTTTCACGTGAAACATTGGTTACGCTACCCGCAACAGTGGGGGTTTGCCAGCCGGTAGGGCTTGGGCTTTCTTCTTCACGGCCGTTTGGGTAACCCAAACCAGAAACAACAGTGGCCTTGGTTACAGCGGTAGCTTCGGCTTCAATCGGTTGTTTTTCGGTCATGCCATTAGCCTAGTTCGAACCACTGTGGTTGGTTCGTCAAGCAGGTCTTTTCCAGCGACAACAATTTCAAAACTTTCGATTTTCAGCTTCTTCTGTAGCTTCTTTGACTCATCGATTTCTTCGGCAGCCTTAGAGCCCTTGAGCGCAATAATTTCGCCGCCGTCACGAGTTAGCGGCACCGTCATCTTGAGCAACTTTGGCAATGCAGATACTGCGCGAGCGGTTACGTAATCGAAAACTTCACCGACTTCTTCGGCTCTGGCGCGAAGCACCCGCACGTTGGTCAATCCGATTTCGGCAACCACCGCCTTGAGCCAGTTTGAGCGACGCTCCATAGGCTCAATCAATACAAATTCAGCATCAGGTCTGGCAATCGCCATCGGAATTCCGGGTAATCCGGCGCCTGAACCAACATCGCCAACTGTTTTTCCGGGCGAAACAAGTTCGGCCACCACGGCAGAGTTCAAAATGTGCCTGCTCCAGAGCTTTGGCATTTCGCGCGGGCCGAGCAAACCAAGCTCGTCACTGTCACGCACCAGGGCAGCAGCATAGCCGCGGGCCAGTTCAATGCGGTCGCCAAAAACTTTGGCCGCTACATCCGGTTCATTTTCGACAGGAAAATCGGCAAATGTTTCACGTGAAACATCGGCCACGATTTAGCCCTGCTTGATGACGATGTGGCGCTCTTTGCCCTCGCCCTCAGACTCAGAAACCAAACCGGCAGCTGAGACTAGGTCGTGAACAATTTTGCGCTCGTATGAAGACATTGGCTTCATGTGTACTGGCTCGCCAGTTTCTTGGGCCTTCTTGATCAGCTTGTTTACCAGGTTGGTGAGCTGGTCAACGCGAGCCTGGCGTGAACCGCCGACATCGAGAATCAGGCGCGAGAAGGTCTGGGTTTTAGCCTGCACAGCAAGGCGGGTTAGCTCTTGCAGCGCCTCAACGGTTTCCGGGTTTGAGATCAAACGCAGGTTGCTGTCTTCGTTTGCGCTAACCGCAAGGTAGGCGCGACCCTGGCGCACGTCGATGTCGATGTCGCCGTCTAGGTCAAAAATGTCGAGCAGTTCTTCTAGGTAGTCGGCGGCGATGTCGCCTTCTTCTTCTAGCTGCTTTACGGTTGGCTCGGCCTTCGCCGACTCTTCGCCAGCCACTGCGGTTTCTGCGGTTTCGTCTACCGCTACTTCTAGTTCTTCAGACATTAGAAATCTCTCTATTTCTTCTTTTTAGCGCGGTTTTTGCTGGCCGGCTGTTGACGTTGACGAGGCTTTTCTTCTTCAGCTTCAGGCTCGGCGGCATCAGCTTTCTTGGCATCTGCCTTAGGCAGCTTGCCCTTCTTAGCCAAGCGCTCCTGCTGCTGACGGTAAGCGATTGAACCTGGAGTAGGCATGTTGCGAATCACAACGTACTGCTGACCCATGGTCCAGAAGTTTGAGGCGAGCCAGTACATCATCACGCCAATTGGGAACGAAATACCCGAGATCAAGAAGATCACCGGGAACAACCAGAGCATAATCTTCTGGGTCTGCATGTACTGGCTGTTGACCACATCAGGGTTCTGGTTCTTCGAAATAATCTGCTTCTGGGTGATGAACTGAGTCACGGTCATGGTGATGATCATCACGGCGGCAACAATTTTCACCTGCAGCAGATCGCTGCTCAAGAAGGTGTCTTTCAGCGGTGCAACAAAAATTTCTGAGGATGAAAACTGGGTGGCCAGCTGGCTATTGAGCAGTCCAACACCGGCTTTGTTGTGCTGTGCATCGTTGAGCACAAAGAACAAGCTGGTGAAAATAGGCATCTGCAGTAGCAGCGGCAAGCATGAGCTCAGCGGGTTCGAGCCGGTGCGCTTGTACAGCTCCATCTGCTCTTTGGCCATTTTTTCGCGCGATTCGCGGTCGGTCTTACCCTTGTATTTCTTCTGCAGCTTCATCAGCTCAGGCTGCGCGGCCAACATATTGCGCTGGCTCTTAATCTGCTTAACAAAAATAGGGATCAGTGCCGAGCGAACCACAACGGTTAGGCCGACGATCGATAGTGCCCAGGTCCATCCGTTGGCAGCATCGAGGCCAATCGCGGTGAATAGGGTGTGGAACCCGACGAGAATTAGCTCGATTACCCATTTGATTGGCCAGAGCAGATCCATTAGTGAGCCTTTCTTGGTACTACGTAGCCGGCCTCGGTTACCCGAAACCAGGAAAAACCTGGGGTTACCTCGTCGACGCCACCGGCCGACCAGGGGTTACAGCGCAAAATTCGCCAGCCGGTCAACACTGACCCAGCCAACAAACCGCGCTGCTGCAACTGCCCGAGGCCATACGTCGAACACGACGGATAGTACCGACAGACATCTCCGTAGAGCGGAGAGATCACTCGCCGATACACCTTCAGCAGTGCAATAGCTAGGTTGCGCGGCACCAACAGCAGGGTTTTCAAAACCCAAACCATCAGACCGCTTTCTTTTCAGCCACCGAAATGGCTGTGAGAAATTCTTCTCGAAGTTTATTCCACTCGAGCTCTGCCGAGCCCGGAAGTGCCCGCACCACCACTTCGAATTGGTGGGCGAGTTGGGTGCGAGCAAGCTCGCGAAGTCTGCGTTTGACTAAATTGCGTTTGACCGCGCCCCCGACGCTTTTTGCCACCACAAAACCAAAGCGGGCATAAGGCTTAGCCTCATCCCGCTTTAGATAGATGATTAGGTGGTCTGTCGCGACTTTTCTACCCGACTTCATTACCGACTTGAATTCGTCGGCTTTGGTCAGTCGATTTTCGCGGGCCAACATTTAGCCTGCCGACCGAGGATTTTAGGCCGAAAGCTCTGCGCGGCCGCGACGACGGCGTGCTGCCAAGATTGCGCGACCTGCGCGGGTGCGCATGCGGGCACGGAAGCCGTGGGTCTTCGCACGACGACGGTTGTTTGGCTGGTATGTACGCTTCGACATAGTTTTACTCCGAATTTAAAGCTTTGGATTGGAAACGCAAGATCTGAGATTCAGCAGTTGCTGCCGTTTCCATGCAGTTCAACCTTTATAACTTACGCCCTTAATGTGAAACGGGTCAAGTTTTTCAGGCCTTTTCGCAAGTATTTTTCAAATAATTTTCGAAGCCGCCGGATTATCACAGAGCCAACTAGTAAGCATCGGTAACGACACACCGAGCCAATTTGATTTTTTTCTGAAATATCAGTTGAATTTGAAAACGCTGTTTTCGCAGCGTTATCCACAATTCTATCCACAAGGTTATTCACCTGTGGAAAACCTGTGGAAAACTTCCTGGGAGCCCTAAATGTCAGAGACCGAACTAGTCACCGCAGTGTGGCAGTCACTGGTCTCTCAGCTCAATTCAGACGAAAGAATCACCCCGCAACTCATGGGCTTTTTGGCTTTGGCCGAACCCAAGGGTGTTTTAGGTGAAACCCTCTATCTTGAGGTTCCCAACGAACTGACTCGCGAAATGCTCACCCAGCGTGTGCGCCCGGCACTGTTGGATGCGATTGCCAGCATGGGCGAGGGCGGCATCAAAAACTATGCCGTGGTGGTCAACCCAGATGTGATGAACGCCATGATTGCCACCGAAGAGGCGTTTGCGTCTGCCCCGGTGAGCGAGCCGTACCCGATTACCAATTCGCTACCAACTTCGCCACTTGCCCAGACCGAACTTGGCGGCCCAGAATCTTCAGCCATTGGCATCGGCCCCGGCGGATCCATCGAGCACCTTCAAGGTGCAGAGTTGTCACCCTACGACAGCCCAATTTTCGACGAGCTGCGCGAGAGCATTTTCGGCAAGCGCAAAGCTGCCCCCCTAATTGTTCACACCCCAACCCCAGAGCAAATGGCTGAGAGCCGGCTCAACCCGAAATACACTTTCGGCACCTTCGTAATCGGAAACACCAACCGCTTCGCCCACGCCGCAGCCTTTGCCATCTCAGAGTCACCGGCCAAGTCTTATAACCCGCTGTTTATCTACGGCAGCTCGGGCTTGGGTAAAACCCACCTTTTGCACGCCACCGGCCACTACGCTCTAAGCCTTTTTCCAAAACTTAAAGTTCGCTACGTTTCGAGCGAAGAGTTCACCAACGACTTCATCAACTCGATTCAAAATAACCGCAGTGCCGAATTTCAGGCCCAGTATCGCGACATCGACATTCTTCTGGTCGACGACATCCAATTTTTAGCGGGTAAAGACCAAACTCAAGAGGCTTTTTTCCACACCTTTAACACCCTGCACGATCACAATAAGCAGGTTGTTATCACCTCAGACGTGCCGCCGAAAGAGCTTCGCGGCTTTGAAGAGCGCATGATTTCGCGTTTCGAATGGGGTTTGCTAACCGATATTCAGGCCCCTGAGTTCGAGACTCGAATCGCTATTTTGCGCAAAAAGGCGCAAATCGAGAATCTAACCGTGCCGGATGAGGTCATTGACTACATGGCGGCCCGTGTTTCTTCTAACATCCGCGAGCTTGAGGGAACGCTGATTCGCATCACCGCTTTCGCGAACCTCAACCGCCAACCCATCAACCTAGACCTAGTGCAGAGTATTTTGAAAGATATCGTTCCGCTCGGCCAAGACAGTGTTGTTGCTCCAATCGAAATTATTCGTGCGGTGGCCGACTATTACAAAATTTCAGAGGATGACCTCTACGGGGCCTCCCGAGCCCAGGCAATTGCCCTGGCCCGTCAGATCGCAATGTACCTTTGCCGCGAACTGACCAACCTTTCACTTCCTAAAATCGGCCAGTTATTTGGCGGTAAAGACCACACCACAGTGATGTATGCCACCAAAAAGATCACCGAGTTTATGAATGAACGTCGCTACGTTTACAACCAGGTGACCGAAATCATTGCTCGAATTAAGGCAAACGCCCGCTAATTAGCTCTTGGCTTCATGCCAGCTGCCGGTGTAATTACAAAAACTCTCAACCAAAAGTTGAATTTTTAACATGTGTAAAAGCCTGTGGATAACTTTCAAAAACCCCATTAATCAGTGAATTACAAGGTAGTCAGCTGTGTGATTCAAATATTCATTCCACAGGTGCCTGATTTATCCACAGATTTATCCACAGCTGTGTATACAACTTACAAGCATGTAGTTCCCAATTAAATAAACGGGAGCTGCAAGTTATCCACAGTTTCCACAGGGGTTATTAAGAAGATTAAAAAGAATTAAATAAATTGATCTACTGATAACAAATTACAAATTTTGAAATTACAAAAACTCTTTATTTTTCAAGGCAAAACCGCCCACTTGATGCATCAATCTGTGTCAAGATTGAGCAAATAAATCTTGAAAGCCGTTTGGCTTTGATTCGGGGAAAAATTGAAATTCCAAGTTAATCGCGATGTTTTGAGCGAAGCAGTTTCATTTGCTGTTCGTCTTTTGCCACAGAGAACAACTTTGCCAATTCTTGGCGGCATTCTCATCGAAGCTGACGCAAATGCACTTCGCCTTTCAGTTTTTGACTACGAAGTTTCAGCTCAGGCAGAAATTATTGCCAAGGTTGATAACCCCGGACGAGTTTTAGTTTCAGGCCGTTTGCTCTCAGAAATCGCATCAAAGCTTCCAAACGCACCGGTTGAATTCAGCACCGACGGTTCAAAAGTCACTGTTTCTTGTGGTTCAACCAAATTTTCACTGTTGACCATGCCGGTTGAAGAGTACCCAACCCTTCCAGATCTACCGGCCGTAACCGGAACGATCGCCGGCGATGTTTTTGCTGACGCAGTTCACCAGGTTGCAGTCGCCGCGTCAAAAGACGATGTCACTCCAGTGCTAACCGGCGTTTTGGTTGAGGCAAATGACAAATCAATCTCATTTACCGCAACTGATCGCTACCGAGTAGCAATTCGTGAAGTGCCATGGTCTGGAGCAAACGCCAAAGAGGCTCTCACCGCTCTAGTTCCAGCAAAAACCCTGCAGGAAGTTGCAAAAACTTTCGGCAACCAAGGTGAAATCGCAGTCTCAATTACCAAGAGCGACGAGCGCGAAATGATTGCTTTCAAAGCAAATAACCGCTCGGTTACCTCACTGCTGCTGAAGGGTAATTTCCCGCCGGTAAAGAGCTTGTTCCCAAGCAAACTAGAAAACTTTGCAATTCTGGCCACCTCAGACCTAATTGACTCAACCCGTCGAGTTTCGCTGGTCCTAGAGCGCGAAAGCCCGCTGCGCTACACCTTCGGCGAAGGTAAAGTTTCGCTTGAAGCAACCGGAAATGAAACCGCGCAGGCTTCAGAGTCAATCACCTCTGAGCACGCAGGTAACGAAATTGTGGTTTCACTGAAGCCACAGTTCCTGATTGATGGTCTTTCAGGTGTTCACAACGAATTTGCCAAGGTTGCATTTACTCCGAGTGAAAACCCGAATAAGCCTGGTCCAGTGCTAATTTCAACCGCAAAAGAGCAGCCGGCCACCGATTCGTTCAAATACCTACTGCAGCCGAACCTACTAGTCAGATAGTCGGTGCAAATAAAGCATCTGTCGCTGCAGCAGTTTCGAAATTACGAAACCGCCGAAGTTGCTTTACAACCGGGTGTAAACCTTCTGGTCGGACCAAACGGCCAGGGCAAAACCAACCTGGTGGAGGCAATTCGCTATTTATCGACTCTAAATAGCCACCGAGTGGCGGGTTACATCCCGCTAATTAGGCAAAATGAGAGTCAAGCGGTGATTCGCTGTTTGGTTGGGGTTGACGATCGTGAAATTCAGCTCGAGCTCGAGCTAAATCGTGAAACTGCAAATAAAGCCAAAATTAACCGCTCTGCAGCCCAGAAAAATCGCGATATCCTCGGTTATGTTAACTCGGTAACCTTTGCCCCAGAAGACCTAGACATTGTCAAAAGAGACCCGAGTGCCAGGCGGGCGTTTATTGACGAACTTGTAATTCAGGTTTGGCCCAGGTTTGCCGGGGTTTTCGCCGATTACCAGCGAGTGCTAAAACAGCGAAACACCCTGTTGAAATCGGCCCGAATTACAAAAACCACCGGATCAGCCCTGAGCACGCTCGATGCCTGGGATGCCTCACTGATTTCATACGGCTCAGAAATTATTGCCGCTCGCGTGCAACTGATTGAAAAGCTCAGCCCGCTGCTAACCAATGCCTATCAGGCAATTGCGATTGCAAATAACGAACCAAAAATTGTGATTCGTTCATCGGTTGCTGGGCTACTGGCCGATGATGATGACGAAGAGCTCGTTGCGACCGCTGGGGCGAACACCCCAGAAAGCGGCGCAGGCGTAATTACCAGTGCTGATCGAACCGCAATTGAAGACCAGTTCGCCGCCAAATTACAAGAAATTCGCACGAAAGAACTCGAACGAGGCATCACCCTGGTCGGCCCTCACCGCGATGATCTGTTGCTAATGCTCGGTACCTTGCCAGCCAAAGGCTATGCCAGCCACGGAGAGAGCTGGTCTTATGCCCTGGCCCTGCGCTTGGCTTCAATCGAACTACTCAAGGCCGATTCGCGCTATGGCGACCCGGTGCTAATTCTCGACGATGTTTTCGCCGAACTAGATTCGGGTCGTCGAGACCGCCTAGCCCAGCTAATTCAAGACAACGAACAGGTGTTGATCACCGCCGCGGTAGCCGAAGATGTACCAAAAACGCTGACGGCATCCGTATTTAATGTGCGGTCGGGGGTGATCACCGATGGAATCTGAAGACATGGCGGTCAATTTCTATCACCGCATGAAGGCGGCGGTAACTGGGCGACTAACCCGAGATGAGCGCCGCCGTGCCGAAAAGGCAGCTGCGGCCGCAAGCCAACCGTTCGATAAAGGCCGCGACCCGGTAAAGGTCGCCGACTCGGTTGAAAACCTGTTCAAATCGTTTGCCTGGGAGGGCAATCTGGCCGAGGCCGAGCTATTTCAAAGCTGGCCTGAGCTGGTTGGTGAAACCAATGCGGCGGCATCGCATCCTGAAAATTTGAACGCCGGGGTGCTTACCATTCGCTGTAAGTCGACCGCCTGGGCTACCCAACTGCGGCTGATGCAGGGCGAAATTTTGCGCCGCGTGCAAGAAAAATTCGGATCGCTAAATGTGCAGAGCCTAAAGTTCATCGGCCCAGACGCACCGAGCTGGAAAAAGGGCCCGCTATCGGTGCCCGGCCGCGGCCCGCGCGACACCTACGGGTAAGCAAATTCCTGCTGAAAACCACAGCAAAACCGCCGCAAATCACCGGGGTTTTATCAGCCCAAACCGATAAAATTTCTAGTAGTTAGCTACCCCGAATATCAGTCAACCACTGAGGTTGCAATTCACTAGGGCCTAACCCACGCGTAAGGAGTACAACCGAATATGTCTGCACCCGAAAATAACTACGACGCCGGAAATATTCAAGTTCTTGAAGGTCTTGAGGCGGTTCGCAAAAGACCAGGCATGTACATCGGTTCTACTGGCCCGCGTGGTCTTCACCACCTGGTTTATGAAATTGTTGACAACTCGGTCGACGAAGCCCTGGCCGGCCACTGCGACACCATCAACGTCACCATCACCAAAGACGGATGGATTCGTGTCAAAGACAATGGCCGCGGCATTCCGGTCAGTGTTCACCCCACTGAAGGCATCTCAACCGTTGAGGTTGTGCTCACCATTTTGCACGCCGGCGGTAAGTTTGGCGGTGGCGGTTATGCGGTTTCTGGTGGTCTGCACGGTGTGGGAGCGTCGGTAGTAAACGCACTTTCAACCGAGCTTCGGGTTCAGGTAGCTCGCGAGGGCCACCTCTGGAACCAGTCTTACAAAATCGGTGTGCCAGATGCCCCGTTGGCCAAGGGCGAAAAGGCCGATTACACCGGAACCACCATTGAGTTTTTGGCCAACCCCGATATTTTCGAAACCGTTGAATACGACTACGAAACCCTTCGTGCTCGTTTTCAGCAGATGTGTTTCTTGAACAAGGGCTTGCGCATCAGCCTTGAAGACGAGCGCAACGGTCGCCAAGACAGCTATTTCTACGAAAACGGATTGAAAGACTACGTTGAATACCTGAACTCGGCGAAAAAGACCGAGATCGTCAACGAAGAAATCATCTCGTTTGAGGCCGAAACCAAAGAGAAAAACATGTCGGTTGAGTTGGCCATGCAGTGGACCAACGCCTACACCGAGAGTGTGCACACCTACGCCAATACCATCAATACTCACGAGGGTGGCACGCACGAAGAGGGTTTCAGGGCCGCACTAACCAGCCTGCTAAATAAATATGCACGCGAGAAAAACCTACTCAAAGAAAAAGACGAGAACCTATCGGGCGACGACTGCCGCGAAGGCCTAACCTGCGTTATTTCGGTAAAGCTTGCCGAACCACAGTTTGAGGGCCAGACCAAAACCAAGCTGGGTAACACCGAGGCCAAAGCATTCGTGCAGCGCGTGGTTAACGAAGAGCTTGGCGACTGGTTGGGCCGCAACCCAAACGTGGCCAAAGACATTATTCGCAAGGCAATTCAGGCGGCCACCGCGCGCCAGGCTGCTCGAAAGGCTCGCGAGGCCACTCGCCGCAAGGGCCTACTCGAGTCGGGTGGCATGCCGGGCAAGCTGCGCGACTGCTCAAGCCGCGACCCTAAGGTTTCCGAAATCTTCATCGTTGAGGGTGACTCGGCGGGTGGTTCGGCAATGCGTGGTCGCAACCCAGAAACCCAGGCCATTTTGCCGCTGCGAGGCAAAATTTTGAATGTCGAAAAGGCTCGCCTCGACCGTGCTCTCGGCAACGCTGAGGTGCAAGCACTAATTACCGCATTCGGCACCGGCATTGGCGAAGAGTTCGACATCGAAAAGATCCGCTACCACAAGTGCGTACTGATGGCCGACGCCGATGTTGACGGCCAGCACATTCGCACCCTGCTGCTCACCCTGCTGTTCCGCTACATGCGACCGCTTATCGAGCACGGCTATGTTTACCTAGCTCAGCCGCCGCTGTTTAAAATCAAGTGGTCAAACACCGATCACCAATATGTCTACTCAGACGAAGAGCGCGATCGGGCGCTCGCCGAGGGGCAGGCTGCCGGCAAGCGCATCCCTAAAGAAAACGCAATTCAGCGATACAAGGGTCTTGGCGAAATGGATTACGACGAGCTTTGGGAAACCACCATGGACCCTGACCGCCGCACCCTGCTGCAGGTAACCCTCGACGACGCGGCGCTGGCCGACGAAATTTTCTCAACCCTGATGGGTGAAGACGTCGATGCTCGCCGCACCTTTATTCAACGCAACGCTAAAGACGTTCGCTTCCTAGACATCTAAGAATTCGAGACGAAAATGACTGAGACTCCAAGAGATCACGTAGAGCAAGTCGACCTTCAGGTCGAAATGCAGCGCAGCT
>CAZGZW010000024.1:0-321 GCA_964530255.1 uncultured Rhodoluna sp. | reverse complement strand
CAGCGAAGCTACCTCGACTATGCAATGAGCGTTATCGTGGGCCGCGCCCTTCCAGATGTGCGCGACGGCCTCAAGCCGGTGCACCGCCGTGTGCTTTACGCAATGTACGACGGTGGTTACCGCCCAGACAAGCAGTTCTCGAAGTGCTCACGCGTGGTGGGCGATGTTATGGGTCAGTTTCACCCGCACGGTGACAGCGCAATTTACGACACCCTGGTGCGTTTGGTTCAAGACTGGAACCTGCGCTACCCGCTGGTAGCCGGCCAGGGTAACTTCGGTTCACCGGGTAACGACCCAGCTGCTGCACCGCGTTACACCGAG
>CAZGZW010000023.1:13703-21192 GCA_964530255.1 uncultured Rhodoluna sp. | reverse complement strand
GGAACTTGTCGCCAACCGGAACCGATAGAACTTCACCGGTGCGGTGAACTTCCATTCCCTCTTGGATGCCTTCAAAGTTTCCGAGGACTACGGTACCGATTTCACGCTCATCTAGGTTCAGAGCTAGACCCAAAGTGCCATCGGCAAACTTGAGAAGCTCGTTAGCCATGGCGCTAGGCAGACCCTCAACGTGGGCAATGCCGTCAGCGGCATCGATCACGTGGCCTACCTCGGTGCGCGAAGCTTTGGCTGGCTCGTAAGACTTGACGAAGTCTTTTAGAGCATCGCGAATCTCGTTCGGGCTGATTTTCAGATCTGCCATCTCGTATCCTTTGCTTTTGGGGCGAACCCCGGTTGGTCAGTGAATCAGCTTGCTTACGCTAGCTGCAATCTTGCTTGGTTTAGACGGGCACTTAGGCTTCCGTCGATGATTTGGCCGGCAACCTGAACCTTCAGGCCACCGATGATGGTTTTGTCGATTTCGACATTTACCTTGATGTCAAGGCCAAAGCTCTTTGAGAGAGCCTTTTCGAGTCGATCTAGCTGCTTCTTGTCTAGCGGGGCCGCAGCAACCACAGTTGCAACCAGACGCTCTGCGTATGCGGAAAGCTGCTTACCAAACTGCTCGAGAACCACTGAAACACGGCGCTTACCCGCACCAGAAACCGCACGAGAAATCAGCATTGCCGCCTCTGGTGTGGCTTTTGACTTCAGCAGCGCGTCAACCAGTGCCTGCTTTGCTTCTGCTGAGGCGGTCTTCGCGCCCAGAGCAAATTGCAGTTCTTGGTCTGACTCGATGGCCTGACGGAAGCTGTGCAGCTCAGTTTCAACCTGATCGAGTTTTTTGCCTTTGGCTGAGATGGCGGCTACAACGTAGACACCGAGTTGCTCAAAAGCTGCAACCAGGTCGCTTCCCGAAGACCAGCGAAGAGCAACCAGAGAGTCGGTGAAATCAAGGGCAACCTTTGAGACAGTCTTGCCGAATACGGCCTGAAGTGCCCCCGATTTAGCCTTTGCCTCGGCGGAAGGGTCCGAGAGGATGCTGCGCAGTTGTGCCGAAGATGCGATAGCCGCACCAACCGCGAACAACTCGCTAGCTAGCTTGATGTCTGCCTTGCCAAGTAGCGGCTCGATGGACGCTTTTGCACTTAGCAGTGACTGTCTGGTTGAACTCGCCATTGTTACTTCTTGCCTGCTTTGCTCTTTGGAGCGTTGTCGCCGGCCTCAATCTCAGCAAGGAACTGGTCGATTACTCCGGTGGCGACTTTGTCGTTCTTTAGGCTGGCACCAACAACACTCGAGGCAAGGTCAATAGCCAATGAGCCGACCTCTGCACGAAGTGAAATTAGAGCCGCCTGACGCTCAGCCTCAATTTGGGCCTTTGCGGTCGCGGTCAGTCTGGCTGCTTCGCTCGAAGCCTGCTCTTTCAGTTCAGCCAAAATGGCGGCACCTTCTGCGCGTGCTTCTTCACGAATTTTTGCTGCTTCGGCGCGAGCCTCAGCCTGCTCGGCTTCGATGTTTGCAGTTTTTGCTGCTGCTTCGGCCTGAGCCTTCTCGGCTGCAGCCAAGCGCCCTTCAATTGCCTCGGTGCGAGCATCAAGAGTCTTCTTGAAGTTAGGTAGAACCTTGAACCAGAAGAACGTCAGCAGAACAACGAAAACAACCGAAGACCACAGGATGTCGTAGTCGGCTGGCAACAGTGGGTTAGGCGCGGCCTCTCCCTCTGCGGCAGCCGCAAGAATCCTTGAAATCATGGTCTAGATCCTGACTGACTAAGCGAAGATGAATGGGGTTGCAAGACCGATTAGCGCAAGTGCCTCGGTGAATGCGATGCCAAGCCACATGGTGACCTGAAGTTTTGCTGCTAGTTCTGGCTGGCGAGCGATTGACTCGATGGTCTTTGAAACTACAAGACCTACACCAATGCCTGGGCCTACTGCTGCAAGACCGTAGCCGACTACTGCTAGGTTGCCGGTTAGTTCAGCGATGTTAGTTACGTCCACTTTGATTTTCCCTTCCGTGGTTTGAGCTGACGGTTGTCAGCTCTTAGTGCTCATCTGACAGTGCCAACTGAATGTAGACAGTAGTCAGAAGAGTAAATACATAGGCCTGCAGGAATGCCACCAAGATTTCAAACAGGGTGAAAGCGAATCCGAACAGGAAAGTTCCGGCGCCGAACAGTTTGAATAAACCGTCTGCGTTGAACAAGAAAAACTGAGTTGCTGAGAAACAAAGCACCAGCAAAAGGTGACCGGCAACCATGTTCATGGTAAGACGAAGAGCCAGAGTTACTGGGCGAAGAATGAAGGTCGACAAGAATTCGATCGGGGTAACCATTACGTAGAACGGCTTCGGTACACCAGCAGGGAACAGAGCTGAGGTAAAGAAATGCCCGCCGTGTTTTCTGACGCCGGCGTAGATAAAAGTCACGTAGGCAGCAACCGCCATAACGATTGGCAGTCCGATGACAGAAGTTGCTGCGATGTTGAGACCAGGAATGATACCGGTGATGTTCATGCCCAAGGTCAAGAAGAAGATTGTGGTCAACAACGGTAAGAAGCGATCGCCGTCTTTTTCTCCGAGCTGATCGTGGGCGATGCTCTTACGAACGAAGTTCAGTGAGATTTCACCCATGAGCTGAAAACGGGTTGGGACGAAGTTTTGGGTTTTGTGAGCCTGCTTGAACTTACGAGTCCAGAGGAAGAACAGCACGAGCAGAAGGCTCAGCACCAACAAACGAATCAGCATGATTCGGTTAAGGGCAAATGGGGTTCCCTCGAAAGCAACGATTTCTGGGTAAAACTCCATGATCGACGGAGCGTGGAAACCGCCACCAGACTCTTCGGTGCTAGCTGCTACGTAGAGCAGGCTCAGTGCGTTAGATAACAGCTCGAACTCCTGTTTCGGGGCAAAGGTCACCCTTGCGGCGATTTACAGTGCTTGTAGCGCTTGAAACTGGTTCAGCGCTTGCATAATCCTAACAGCATCAAAGCCAGAAAAATCCCGTGGAAGCCTAATTTCCCAAAGGAATTCTGGCACTGAGTGCGATCTTGGTATCGATGGCCAAAGTTCCAAAAATAGAGACCACCAGGGTAAAGAACAAAACTGGCCCGCTGATAAATTCAGCGTCTTTCAAGAGCGAAATAAAGAGCACAAAAAGCAGCAGTTTTGCTAGCCAACCGCCGAGCACGACCCCGAAGAAACCGCCGAGCGTAAGTTTGGCACCAAACCAAACGCTGAGCACTGTCAATGAAACAAACAGCAGGGTTAGTGCAGCGCCGATCAACGCTGACAATGCTCCTTCAACACCCGCAAAAATAAAGCCTGCGCCGGCGCCCAGAACTGCCACTGCCCCGACCAGAGCTGAACCAAGTTTTAGAACCTTGCTAAAAACTTTTTCAAGTGAGTCACCGTTTGACATTTAGAGCCATCTTTCGTTTCTGGAGCACGGGTCTGAGGGTGTAGGTAAGCGCCAAAATAACGCCCAGGGCGAAGATCAAGAGCACGAGTTGCCAATCTAGGAAAAAAACCAAAATGCAGCTGATTGATATAACCGCAGTCCAGAGGTAAAACACCAAAACCGCACCAAGGTGGCCGTGACCCAAATCTTGCAGTCGGTGGTGAATGTGCTGGCGATCTGCGCTGAACGGAGATTTTCCCGCTCGCAGCCTTCGCAACACCGCCATTGCAAAATCAAGCATCGGAAGAATCAGAATGGCCACCGGCAAAATTAGCGGGATGAATGCTGGCAGTAGCTCATCCTGACTGACCAATTTTGGATCAATCTGACCCGTCACGGTCAGTGCTGAGGTAGCCATTAGTAAGCCGAGTAGCAATGCGCCGGTGTCGCCCATGAAAATTTTGGCTGGGCGCCAATTGAAAGGAAGAAAGCCCAAACACATGCCGATCACAATCGCTGAGAGCAACGAAGCCACGTTGAAGTAATTGCTGGGTGAGGTTTGCTGCGACAGCAGGTAGCTGTAGGCGAAAAAGACTGAGGTGCCGATTAGTACCACGCCGGCAACTAAACCATCCAGCCCGTCGATGAAATTGACCGCATTCATAACCAACACGGTTAGGAAGAGAGTCACTACAAACGAGGCGCCAAAGCTGCCGATTGTTAGGCCGTTGATTGGCAACGAGATGATTTGCACACCCTGCCAAGCCAAAATTCCGGCAACCACAAACTGGCCCGCAAGCTTTAGGGTCCAGTCGAGATCGTAAAGATCATCGAGAAAACCGATTGCGGTGATTACGGTCGCGGCAGCCGCGATGGCCAAAATTTGAGTTGGGTCAGCGAAAACGCTCCGGAACCAGCCCAGAGACGCAGCAACCGGTAGCGCCACCATAAATCCGATGTACATGGCGATTCCGCCGAGCCGAGGGGTTGGCCGCGAGTGTGCATCGCGACTTCTTATTTGCGGATATAGGCGAAAGCGATGGCTAACTTTTAGGGTCACCCAGGTTCCAGCAAAGGTAACCACTGCGGTAACTAAGATCAGCAGCAAATAAGCGCGCAAGAGTTACTCGATGCTCTCAAGCAGGTCACCGGCAACAGACCTAATTTGTGATTCTCGAAGCGCCCCTCGCCTAACGATTCGGATTTTGCCCGTCGTGCTGAGCGTTCCGTTTTCGTCGTAGCTGTCTTCGATTGAGGTTAGATCGAGGATTGTCGATGCCTCACCCTTTGGGCTGGGGCCGCCATCGAGGTAAACCTTGACGTTTGAGCCCAAGTAAGCCTCGGCCTGCTGACAGGTGGTAGCGGCTGGTTCGCCGGTTAGGTTTGCGCTTGAAACCGCCATCGGACCCACTTCTTCGAGCAGAGCCAGGGCAATTTTGTGGTCTGGCATGCGCAAGGCCACCGTGCCCTTGGTCTCGCCGAGATCCCATTGAAGTGATGGTTGAGCTCTGAGGATCATGGTTAGGGCACCGGGCCAGAAGGTTTCAGCAAGCCGCTTGGCGACGTCTGGAACAGTTTCGGCGAGCGCATACAAATTATTGATGTTTGGAATCAGCACCGGCGGTGGCGACTGCGGCCCCCTACCCTTGGCTGCAAGAAGAGCGGCTACTCCCTGTGCCGAAAAAGCATTACAGCCAATTCCGTATACCGTATCGGTGGGTAAAACTACTAGCTCGTGGCGACCAAGCGAGGCTTTAGCTAGCCTCATTCCGGTGAGTAGGTCAGTGTCTACAGAGCAGTCATAGATTCTTTCCATGAGTACCTCTCGACTACTTTCTCGCGCTAACCGCGCGATCACGCTGGGTTAGGTCTTGATGCGCGGTCACATCATTCCAACCGTCAGCCAATAGTAATTCAACAACCGCGGCACTTTGCTCGTCTGAGTGTTCGATTACGAGAAAACCCCCGCTGCGCAGCAATCGATTTGCGGTCTTTGAAACGACCCTAATTACATCGAGCCCATCTTCTCCGCCATACAGAGCAAGTGCAGGATCAAACTTGGCCACCTCTAAATCTCTGGGCACTGCAGCGACTGGAATATAAGGCGGGTTGGACACCACGACTGCCGCGTTGCCGTTTAGCTCAGGAAACGCGTCAGCCATGTCTGCCAGCACCAAATTTTCGGGATTACCGTAGCGTTCGAAATTTTGAGTGGTGAATTCAAATGCGGCCGGAGATTTTTCGACTGCGTAAACCCGACTATTTGGAACTTCCTGTTGCATGCTGAGTGCGATCGCGCCGCTGCCCGAGCCGAGGTCAATCGCAATCGGATTTTCGTCATTGATGCTTTTCAGCTCAGCAATCGCCAGGCCCGCCACCAATTCGGTTTCTGGCCGGGGAACAAAAACCCCAAGCCCGACCCTCAACTCAAGAGAGCGAAAATAGGCGATGGCGGTGATGTGCTGCAGTGGCTCCCGCTGCATTCTGCGGGCGTATGCCGTGATGATCGGATAGGCCTGTTCCTCAGTTATTTCATCGTCGAGAATTAGCCGGGTCTGCAGTTCTCCCCAGCTAATCCCCAGAAAATGGGCAGCCAAAATTTCAGCATCGTTGAGCGGCGTATCAATGCCGGCAGCGCTGAATTTACTCTCAGCGTGGGCGATCAGATCACGCAGCAGCATGAGCTATTTATTGCCCAGTGCGGCTAGACGCGCTTCTTCATCCATGGCGATTGCAGATTGAACCACCGGTTCGAGGGCGCCATCCATAACCTGGTCGAGGTTGTATGACTTGTAACCGGTGCGGTGATCGGCGATGCGATTCTCTGGGAAGTTATAGGTGCGAATTCGCTCTGAGCGGTCGACGGTTCGAACCTGTGACTTACGAGCCGCTGATTGTTCGGCTTCGATAGCCTCCTGCTGGGCAGCCAAAATGCGGGCACGCAAAACGCGCATTGCCGCCTCACGGTTTTGCAGCTGGGATTTTTCGTTCTGCATCGAGACCACAATTCCGGTCGGAAGGTGAGTGATTCGAACAGCGGAGTCGGTTGTGTTAACCGACTGGCCACCCGGGCCAGAAGACCGGTAAACGTCGATTCGCAGATCATTTTGGCTGATCTCGACCTCTTCAGGCTCGTCAACCTCTGGAAACACCAAAACACCAGCAGCTGAAGTGTGAATTCGACCCTGGGTCTCGGTAACTGGAACTCGCTGAACTCGGTGAACTCCACCCTCGTATTTCAGATGGGCCCAAACACCCTCGGCAGGATCAGTGGCGTTCGATTTGATTGCAATCTGGATATCTTTGATACCGCCCAGGTCAGACTCGTTCTTTTCAATGACCTCGGTTTTCCAACCTTTTGAGTTTGCGTACTGGATGTACATACGAAGCAAGTCAGCAGCGAACAGTGCGGATTCGGCACCACCCTCACCGGCCTTGATCTCCATAATCACGTCACGGCCATCGTCTGGGTCTCGAGGAATTAGCAAGCGACGCAGCTTTTCGGTCGCGGCAACCAGCTTTTCTTCTAGCGCCGGCACCTCTTCAGCAAACAACTCGTCTTCTTTGGCAAGCTCTTTTGCAGCAGCGAGGTCATCGGTGGTCGCGTTTACCGCATTGTAAGCGGCAACAATCGCACTGAGCTCGGCATATCGGCGGTTGAGTTTTTTAGCCAAAGCAGGGTTAGCGTGCACCGAAGCATCAGAAAGTTGCTCTTGAAGCTTGGCGTGCTCATCTAACAGTGGTTGAACGGAATCCAGCATTTTTGAATTTGATTATTCAGCATCGTTGCCGGTCGGAACCGGCATTGACTTCTGAACCTGCATCAAGAACTCGACGTTGCTCTTGGTGTCTTTGAGACCCTTGAGTACCATTTCGAGAGCCTGTTGCTGCTCAACACCGGCGAGTACTCGACGTAGCTTCCAAACAATCTTGGTTTCGTCCGGCGCCATCAACATCTCTTCACGACGGGTACCAGAAGCGTTTACATCAACCGCTGGGAAGATGCGCTTGTCAGCAAGCTGACGAGATAGACGCAGCTCCATGTTTCCGGTTCCCTTGAACTCTTCGAAGATAACCTCATCCATCTTT
>CAZGZW010000023.1:0-13693 GCA_964530255.1 uncultured Rhodoluna sp. | reverse complement strand
CTTTGAACCGGTCTCGACTAGAGCGGTGGCAAGAATGGTTAGCGATCCGCCGTCTTCGATGTTTCGGGCAGCGCCAAAGAAACGCTTTGGTGGGTAAAGTGCTGATGAATCAACACCACCAGAAAGGATGCGGCCCGATGCCGGTGCGCTCAGGTTGTAAGCACGGCCCAGTCGGGTGATTGAATCAAGCAGTACTACAACATCGTGACCAAGCTCAACCAAACGTTTTGCACGCTCGATAGCGAGCTCGGCAACAGTGGTGTGGTCTTCTGCTGGGCGATCGAAGGTTGAGGCAATTACCTCTCCCTTTACTGTGCGCTGCATGTCGGTAACTTCTTCAGGGCGCTCATCAACCAAAACCACCATGAGGTGAACCTCAGGATTGTTCGCACTGATTGCGTTTGCAATTGCCTGCAGAACCAGAGTCTTACCGGCTTTAGGAGGCGAAACAATCAAGCCACGCTGACCCTTACCGATTGGCGAAACCAAATCGATAATTCTGGTACTCAGCTTGTTTGGCTCGGTTTCGAGACGAAGTCGACTCTGCGGGTAAAGCGGGGTTAGTTTCGAGAACTCAACTCGAGCTCCGGCCTGCTCAACGGTAAGACCGTTGATTGAGTCAATGCGAACAATGGCATTGAACTTCTGGCGACCCTGGCCTTCACCCTCGCGTGGTTGACGAATGGCACCGACCACAGCGTCACCCTTGCGCAGGTTGTACTTCTTGACCTGACCGAGTGACACGTAAACATCGTTTGGGCCAGGCAGGTAGCCGCTGGTGCGCACGAAAGCGTAGTTGTCGAGAACGTCGAGGATTCCGGCTACTGGAATTAGTACGTCGTCAGGAGAGATTTCTGGTTCGACCTCATCGCGGTCATTGCTGCGGTTGCGACGGTCACGACCGTAGCGGTCACGATTGCGGTTGCGGTTACGGTTGCGGCCGCCGCGCTCGTCGTTGAAGTCACGCTCGCCGCGTTCGTTGCTACGGTCGTTGTTGCGAACTTCATTGTCTCGGTTTGAATTGTCTTCCGAGCTAGCTTCGCTGTTTGACTCGTTTTCGCTTGAACCTTCGCCGTTGTTGCGGCCGCGGTTGCGGTTACGGTTGCGGTTGCGGTTATTGCGCTCTCCCCGTTCGCCGCGGTCAGAGTCGTTGCCATCTTGAACCGGAGCCTCTTTTGGTGCCTCGGCTGCAGGCGCAGCTTCGGTTGCCTCAGCCGCTTTTGCGCGGGTACGGGTGGTCTTTTTTGGTGCCTCAGCTGCGACGTCGGCTGACGGAGCTGCGCTTGAGGCGCTTACGCGTCGGCTCTTACGCTCAGGCTTAGTAGTTTCTTGGATTTCATCCATTTTGATTGATTGCTCTTTCTCGGAGTTGCAGCTGAATTTGATTGATTGCTGCCGATTACGGATTTACCGTGAAAATTGCTTTCGCAAAAATTGCACCCTGCCGAACTAGTTGTCGGCTTGAACTTTTTGGTGCACAACAACAGTAGCACCTTTAAAGTCAACCGCCAACATCAAAGCACGCCAGTCGGGATAATATTCAGCAGCCAATTTTGCAGCCGCCTGACGTTCGGTCGGGCCGTTGGCTAAAACCAGAACTGAAGGGCCTGCACCCGAAACCACCGCCGCAAAACCGTTGCTACGCATGAGTTCAACCAGTGCGTTCGTCTCTGGCATTGCCGCAGCCCGGTAATCCTGGTGAAGCCGATCTTCGGTTGCTGCCATCAGCAAGTCAGGGCTCTGCGTTAGTGCAGCAATCAGCAGAGCCGATCGCGAGACGTTGAAGACCGCGTCTTCATGAGGTACCGACTCTGGTTGAAGTGACCTAGCCAGAGCGGTCGACATTTTGTGGTTTGGGACCAGCTCAAGTGGTGAAACCCCACGGTGGACGAAGAGCTTCTTGTGGCGCGGTCCCTGCTCATCGACCCAAGCGATGGTGAGACCTCCAAAAAGCGCAGGGGCAACGTTATCAGGGTGCCCCTCAAGCTCGGTCGCCAACTCAAGTAACTCTTGATCTGATATCTCTACAATGCCGTCTAGTAGACCTTTGGCCGCAACGATGCCCGAGACTACAGCGGCACCTGACGAACCCATTCCTCGACCGTGTGGGATGATGTTGTGTGCTTTCAACCTGAGGCCGGGGACCTCTTGGCCAAGTCGGTTGAAGGTAAAGATTATCGACTGAACCACAAGGTTTGAAGCATCGGTTGGCACCTCACCAGAGCCTTCGCCGATTACTTCAACGAATGCGCCTTCTCCAGCAACAGCCTCGACTTCAAGCTCGTCATAAAAAGAGAGCGCCATTCCGAGAGTGTCAAAACCAGGGCCCAGGTTTGCCGACGTGGCCGGAACCTTTACCGTGACTTTTCTGCCAATGATGCTCATTTATTTCTGCTCAAACCCAAACGCTCAGCCACTGCCTCAACTCGGTTGGCAACCGCCTGAGGTTTGATGCCCCGACCGCGCTCATCTTTTAGAGCCCACATCGGATCTTTCAATCCGTGTCCGGTAACTGTGACAACGATGCTGGACCCGGCGGCAACCTCACCCAACTTCGAGTGTTTGAAAAGCCCCGCGGCACCGGTGGCACTGGAAGGCTCAACAAACACGCCAACTTCATTCGAGAGGAAGCGGTGCATCCACAAAATTTCTTTATCGGTAACCGCACCGAACTGCCCTTGCGATTCGGTCTTTGCCGCCTGCGCGAGATCCCAGGAGGCAGGGTTACCGATTCGAATGGCAGTTGCAATTGTGTCTGGTTTAAGCACTGGAGCTCCGGTGGTGAACGGTGCCGAACCAGCAGCTTGGAAGCCCCACATTTTTGGCAGCTTAGCGATGCGACCAGCCTGCAGATCTTCTTTGTATCCTTTGAAGTAAGCCGAGTAGTTTCCGGCATTTCCGACCGGTAGCACGTGCAAGTCAGGGGCAAACCCTAGCGAATCTACGACCTCGAACGCACCCGTCTTTTGACCCTCAATGCGGTCTGGGTTTACCGAGTTCACCAGGTGGACTGGGTAGTTGTCGCTGAGTTCCCGCGCGATTCTGAGGCAGTCGTCAAAGTTACCCTTGACCTGAAGAATCTGTGCCTTGTGAGCAACCGCCTGGCTAAGTTTGCCGAGAGAAATTTTGCCGCGCGGCACCAACACCACAGACTGGATACCCGCAGCGGCTGCATAGGCCGCAGCCGAAGCCGAGGTGTTTCCGGTGGATGCAGCAATAACAGCCTTTGCCCCGTGACCAACTGCCTTAGAAACAGCCATGGTCATACCGCGGTCTTTGAAAGATCCGGTTGGGTTCATGCCTTCAACCTTTAGCCAGGCACGTTCTGCGCCAACCAGTTTGGCCAGCGCAGGCGCGTCGACCAGAGGCGTACCACCTTCGCCCAAAGTCACAATCGGGTTACCGGCTTCGATGTCTAGACGATCAAAATATTCGCGGATTACACCGCGCCACTGGTGGGCCATTAGTTACCTTCTACTCGAATAACAGAGGTGACCGAGGCCACAACATCTGAGGCTGACAAAAACTTGACCACGCTATCGAGGGATGCGTTTGACGCGGCGTGGGTTCCAATTTCGAGGGTAGCGGTTTTGCTACGCACTCCCCCGTCAATTCGCACCGCTTGTTCAACGGTTTCGATTGATACTCCGTGCCCCGAGAAAACATTGGCAATTGTTGCCAAGACGCCAGGTTCGTCGCGAACCTCAAGGGTGATTTGGTATCGGGTATTGACCAAATCGATAGGCAACACTGGCAGGTTTGCGTGTACCGAATCGGCAAGCCCAGGACCACCGGCGACGTGACGCTTTGCAGCCGAAACTAGGTCACCTAGCACTGCCGACGCGGTCTGCACACCACCTGCGCCTGCGCCATAAAACATCAGTGAGCCTGCAGCTTCAGCCTCGACGAACACTGCGTTGAATGCACCACGAACCGCTCCGAGCGGGTGGGTGCGGTCGATCAACACCGGATGTACACGAACGGAAATTCCGTCTTGACCAGCAGTTGCCTCGTCTAAGCGCTCACAAATTGCGAGCAGCTTGATGACATAGCCGTCGCGCTGGGCTGCTTTGATCTGCTCGGCGCTGACCTTGGTAATACCCTCGCGGTAAACCTTTTCGAGGGGTACCTCGGTGTGAAAAGCCAACGATGCCAAAATCGCAGCCTTCTGAGCAGCGTCATATGCCTCTACGTCTGCTGTTGGATCTGCCTCGGCATATCCGAGCGCCTGCGCTTCTGCTAGAGCGTCGTTAAATGAGGCTCCGGTCGAATCCATTCGATCGAGAATGTAGTTGGTGGTTCCATTCACGATTCCCATGATCCGGGTGACTTTGTCGCCGGCAAGCGATTCACGTAGGGGGCGAATAATTGGAATTGCTCCGGCAACGGCTGCCTCAAAGTAAAGCTGCGCCCCTACCTGTTCTGCCGTGTCAAATAATTCGGTTCCGTGCGTTGCCAGCAGTGCTTTGTTCGCGGTAATGACATCAGAGCCTGAGTTGAGCGCCTGAAGAATGTAACTTCGAGCAGGCTCTAAACCACCCATAACTTCAACCACAATGTCGGCACCAAGAATTAGCGATTCGGCATCGGTGGTTAGCAGTTCTCGAGGAACACCAGCGTTGCGTGACGAGTTCAGGTCACGAACTGCGATGCCAATTAGATCAAGCTCGGCTCCGACTCGGGCCGCAAGCTCGGTTCGGTTCTCAAGCAACAGGCGGGCAACCTGCGAGCCAACTGAGCCGGCTCCCAGCAGAGCAATTTTTAATGGACGATACTCACTCAAGGTTTATCCCTTTTCACTCTGCGTGCTTGATTTTGCGATTTCTTGGTAGCTAACGTCACGGGCAAATAAATCTGCCTCGGTTTCACCGCGGATGATTAATTTTGCCTGACCCGAACGTACCGCGACAACCGGCGGTCTGGTCAAAAAGTTGTAGTTGCTTGACAGCGAGTAACAGTAGGCGCCGGTCACCGCCACCGCTAGCAGGTCATTCGGCTGAATGTCTGCCGGTAAGTAGTCGTGCCTAACCACTATGTCGCCGCTCTCGCAGTGCTTACCAACAACGCGCGCCAATTGAGGTTTCGCAGTTGTGGTGCGGGATGCGATGCGAGCGTGGTACTCAGCCTCATAGAGCGCGGGTCGAGCATTGTCGCTCATGCCGCCATCTACCGAAACGTATTTTCGGAGCCCGAATTCATCGCCCTCGGTTACCTTGACATCTTTTATAGTTCCAACGTTGTAGAGGGTAATTCCGGCTGGACCAACGATATAACGCCCAGGCTCAAAGGCCAAAACAGGAAGCTTGATGCCCAACTCGGCGCAGGTTTCGGCTGCAACGGCAACAATAGCGTCAGCAAAATATTGAATTCCTGGTGCGTTATCACCAGGTTTATAAGCAACACCGAAACCCCCACCGAGGTTGATTTCAGGAATTTCGCCGCCGTTCAACAATTCTGCGTGCACGGCCAGCAATCGTTTGGTTGACTCTATGAAACCTTCGACGTTGAAAATTTGTGAACCAATGTGCTGGTGCAAACCTAAAAATTTGAGATGGCTGTGGCTTCTAATTTTTGCAACCAGCTCTGGAACATCAGCGAGCGCTATACCAAATTTCTGGTCTTCTCTGGCGGTGGCCAGAAAATCGTGGGTGTTTGCGTGAACGCCTGTGTTAACCCGAAGTCGCACCGACTGAACTTTGTCTTGGGCCAGCGCGGCCGAGGCAATTCTTTCAATTTCGATTTCGCTGTCAACCACGATGGCACCGACGCCAGCGGTCACTGCTCGGCCGATTTCACGAAGTGACTTATTGTTCCCGTGAAGACCGATACGTGCTGGGTCGATACCACCGGCAAGAGCCGCGGCCAGTTCGCCGCCGCTTGCAACGTCAATGTTTAAGCCCAACTCGTCAACCCAACGAACAATTTCAGTAGACAAAAATGCCTTGCTCGCGTAATAAACCTTTGCGGCTGAACCGTGTCGTTTAGCTGCACCGTCTAGAGCATTTTTCGCACTGGTGGCACGTGCTCGAAAGTCATCCTCATCGATCACGTAGAGGGGCGTGCCGTAAGTCGCAGCAAGTTCACCAACACCCACTCCAGCTATTTCCAGCTCGCCGGTAGCGCGACGAATAGCGTGCTTCGGCCATACCTTGCTATCAATGGCATTTACATCGCTTGGAATCTCAAGCCAATTTGGGGCTAACTGGTTACTCATATCTACATCCGCTCCGGAGCGCTTACGCCAAGAAGGTCAAGCCCATTACGCAGCACAACCGTGGTTGAATCGTTTAGCCAGAGACGGGTGTGATGTACATCTTCAGGCTCAGCCCCAGAAAGTGGGGTAACCCGGCAGTTGTCGTACCAACGGTGATAACTGGCAGCTAAATCTTCGAGGAACCTTGCTACCCGGTGGGGTTCGCGGAACTGCGCAGCCTGCGAAACGGTTCGAGGAAATTCAATCAACTTTGCCAACAGCACAGATTCAGTTTCATGCGTCAACAACTCAGGCTTGAAAGTTTCGCGCTTCACGCCCAGGCTCTCGGCGTTACGAGCGACCTGGATGGTTCTTGCATGGGCATATTGAACGTAAAAAACCGGATTGTCGTTGGTCTTTTTGGTCAGTTGCTCTAAATCAACATCGAGGCTTGAGTTAATTGATGATCTGGCGAGCGCATAGCGGGCCGCATCTTTACCGACGGCGTCTACCAAGTCTTCCATGGTCACAACGGTGCCGGCTCGTTTAGACATGCGCACTGGTTCGCCATCGCGAACCAGGTTGACCATTTGGCCAATCAAAATTTCCATGTGTTCACCAGGCTGGTCGCCGAATGCAGCACAAAGCGCCATCATTCTCGGAACATAGCCGTGGTGATCTGCGCCCAGCATGTAGATGCAGCGATCAAAACCACGTTCACGCTTGTCTAGATAGTAGGCAATGTCGCCAGCGATATAGGCCGCATTTCCGTCGCTTTTCAGAATGACCCGATCACGGTCATCCCCGAACTCGGTGGAGCGTAACCAGAGTGCACCCTCAGCCTCGAAAGTGTGACCAGCGGCGGTTAGTCGCTCAATCGCTCGACCGACTGCATCGCTTTCGTAGAGCGAGTTTTCGTGAAAGTAGACGTCGAAATCTACGCCGAAGTCGTGAAGAGATTCACGAATCTCGGCAAACATCAGGTCAACCCCGGCCGCTCTGAATTTTTCTTGGGCTTCGTCGTCGGGCAGCGCCAAAATGTCTTCGGCAGTTTCAGCTAGCACTCGATCTGCGATTTCTTGGATGTAGGCGCCGCCGTAACCATCTTCGGGGGCATCAAGGCCGCGGGCCCTCGCCAACAACGAACGAGCGAAGCGGTCGATCTGAGCGCCGTGATCGTTGAAATAGTACTCACGAGTGACCGATGCGCCCTGGGCTTCGAAAATTCTTGCAAGGCTGTCTCCGACCGCTGCCCACCGGGTACCGCCTAAGTGAATTGGCCCAGTTGGGTTCGCAGAGACGAACTCAAGGTTCAGTTTCACTCCTTGAAGGTCGCTGCCCTTTCCGAAATTTGCGCCGGCCGAAACAATGGTTCGGGCTAGTTCACCTGCCGCCGAGGCGTCGAGGGTGATGTTTATGAAACCTGGGCCTGCTACATCGACCTTGCTGATACCAACGACAGACGACAGCTCGGCCTCTAGTAATTGAGCAAACTCTCGTGGGTTCGAACCAAACTTGCCCGCGAACTGCATTGCCACATTGGTGGCCCAATCACCGTGGTCTCGATTTTTTGGTCGCTCAATGACGACCGATTCAGGCAACTCGCCAGCGCCAATTTTGCCCTCCGCTTGCAAGAGCGAAAGGATGCGGATGATTTCCGCAGATAGGTCTGCTGGGGTCAAAGTATTGCCTTACTGATTTTTAGCGCTCGGTGGCAGTGCCACAACGCAAAACACCCTCTAAATCTTACCGATAAGGCTCGACCTAGAGGGTGTCTGCGCTATTTTGCGCCTTGTCGACAGCCAAACATAAGGGCATTTCTGTCTTTCTGGTGGCATCCTGTTAGGGTTGATAAGACCCTTTGCCCCCATAGCTCAGGGGATAGAGCGCCGCTCTCCGGAGGCGGGTGCGCAGGTTCGAATCCTGCTGGGGGCGCGTGTTTGGAATCGACTGGCTTGAGCCTGAAACCCTGATTGCCTCGTTCGGCGTTTACGCGCTGATTGGCGTTTGCCTCATTGTGTTCATCGAGACCGGTCTGATGGTGGGCTTCTTTTTGCCAGGCGACTCTTTGCTTTTTGTCACCGGGTTGATGGTTTCAACCGGGGCAATTGTTTTTCCTCTCCCCGGCGGTGAATTCGTGGTGCCGATTTGGCTCGCCTGCGCGCTCATTTCGATTTCGGCCTGGCTTGGAGATCAAACCGGATACTGGATCGGCAGAAAAGTTGGGCCGGCGGTGTTCAACAAGCCAGAATCCAAATTTTTCAGCCAAGCTAATGTCTCTCGAACCAACTCATTCTTCGAACGCTACGGAGCCAAGGCCATAATTTTGGCCCATTTCGTTCCGGTGATGCGCACCTTTGTTCCGGTTGCAGCAGGCGTTGGCGAAATGCCTTACCGAAACTTTCTGAAGTACAACTTCATCGGAGTACTCGCGTGGGGCACCGGTGTGACACTGCTGGGCTACTTCTTAGGCAAAATTCCATTTGTTGCAGAACACGTCGAGTACTTTACGATCGCATTCATCCTGGTTTCGACTATTCCAATTGCGGTTGAAATCATCAAGGCACGTCGCGAGCGCCAGCTAGAAAAACTTACTGACTAAATTTCATTCGCGGACAGGTAGCTAGCTAGCTGTTCGAGTGCCTGCAGTCGATGGCTTAGAGCATTCTTAACCTCTGGTTCTAGCTCGGCGGCGGTGCAGTCAAAACCCTCAGGGATAAAAATCGGATCGTACCCAAATCCGTGCTCTCCAGACTCTGCGGTTGCGATGCGGCCTGGCCAGAATCCAGTGAAGGTGATCTCTTGATCGTCAGACACCAGGGCAATTGTGCATATGAATGCGGCAGAGCGATGCTCGAGTTTGACATCCGCCAGCTGGGCTAGCAACAGCCTGCGATTCTCGACGTTATCTCTACCGCCCGACCAACGAGCACTAAAAATGCCCGGTGCTCCCCCAAGAATTTCAACGGCGATTCCAGAATCATCGGCGATGGAAGGCAGCCCTGTGTGTTTGAAAGCAGCCCTGGCCTTGATCAAAGCGTTTTCGACAAACGAAGTTCCGTCTTCTACTGGTTCAGGCCCGTCGTAGCCAACTAAATCAACTCCGGGTAGAAAGCTGTCAATAATTTGACCAACTTCAACGACTTTGTGCTGGTTGTGGGTTGCTAAAACTAGTTTCACTTGAGCAGTGCTGTTTTCTGTATTACTGCCAATTCGCTGCACCCAGCGAGGGCCAAATCAAGCAGTTGATTCAACTGGTCTCGGTCAAACGGATCTCCTTCGGCAGTGCCTTGAACCTCGACGAATTTTCCTGAGCCGGTGACCACCACATTCATGTCGGTCTCAGCCCTGACATCTTCGGTGTAGGCCAAGTCAATCATCGGAGTACCGTCGACAATTCCCACCGAAATGGCTGAGACGCTGTCTTTCAAAGGTTGCGCTTTCGCCGGAATTATCTTTTGCTCTCTGGCCCAGTTGATTGCATCGGCGAGCGCCACATAGGCGCCGGTTATCGCAGCAGTTCTGGTGCCACCGTCAGCTTGAAGCACATCACAGTCGATGACGATTGTGTTTTCGCCCAGCTCTTTAACGTCGACCACAGCGCGTAGGCTTCGGCCGATTAGACGGGAAATTTCATGCGTTCTGCCGCCAATTTTGCCTTTTACCGCTTCACGGTCGCTGCGATCGTGTGTGGCGCGAGGAAGCATTGCATATTCGGCGGTTACCCATCCTTCGCCTTTGCCAACTTTCCACCTGGGAACACCCTGAGTGAAAGACGCGGTGCACAAAACTCGGGTTGAACCAAAGTGAATTAGTGCCGAGCCTTCAGCGTGTTCGCTCCAGCCACGTTCAATCTTGATGGAGCGAAGTTGGTTGGAATTGCGAGAATCAATCCGGGTCATCTACCGGCCTTTCATTTGTTCGACTTTTGAGACCTCGGGTCCTAGGAATCTTTTGGCTAAATTTTCAAAACTGGCTGCATCCCCGGTTGCTTGAAATCTGAGCGTTGGCTTCGACTTAGTGGTGCGCAACAGGTTGTGTGCCACCAGGGTTCGATAGACATCTTTCGCGGTTTCTTCTGCACTCGAGACCAGCGTGACATTGTCACCCATCACGTACGAAATAGCTCCCGTCAGCAATGGGTAATGGGTGCAACCAAGAACCAGGGTGTCTACTCCTGAGGCCTTAATCGGGGCTAGATACTGTTCGGCCGCAGCCATCAACTCAGGGCCAGAGGTAATGCCCGACTCAACAAATTCGACAAATTTAGGGCAGGCTGCTGACTCAATCTCAAGATCAACTGCCGCAGCGAACGCATCATCGTATGCCTTCGAAGTGATGGTTGCATTGGTACCGATGACCCCTACCTTGCGGTTTCGCGTGGCCGCAACCGCTCGCCTAACTGCCGGCTGGATTACCTCAACAACGGGGATGCCTCGACCAGTGGTGTATCGCTCTCGGGCATCTCTCAGCACCGCTGCCGACGCAGAATTGCAAGCGATTACTAAGAGCTTTACCCCCTCGTCGACCAGCTGATCCATAACTTTTAGGGCGAGCTCTCGGACCTCGGGGATGCTTTTAGGCCCGTATGGAGTGTTTGCGGTGTCACCGACGTAAATAATTGACTCATTCGGTAGCTGATCGATTATCGACCGTGCCACGGTGAGCCCACCGACTCCCGAGTCAAAAATTCCAATTGGTGCGTCGTTCACCAGAGCAGTCTATTTGTCTTCGCCGCTGCTGCTTGGGTCTTCGGGGCGTAAGCCTTGGTAAATCTCTTTGCAGGTTGGACAGACTGGAAATTTCTCAGGATCGCGCCCCGGAACCCAAATTTTTCCGCATAGTGCAACGACCGGATTTCCTAGAACGGCAGATTCGACAATCTTTTCTTTACGAACATAGTGGGAGAAGCGCTCGTGATCTCCTGGCTCAAGAACCTGTTCCTGTTCTTTCAGGAGCGTATTTCCGGCAACCTCGTCATCTAGCGAGGGGCGATCAAGATTTTCTAATTGCTGCAAGGTATCTCAGTTTCTGTTCAGGTCTTCTGCATTACCTAGCACTACAGTAACTGACCTCTCGGTCCCGTTTCTCAGAAGACTAATGGTGACTTCAGCTCCAGCTGGCTCATTTCTTATAGCTGCGGTCAGTTCACTGGCAGAGGTAACCTCTTTGCCGTTCACCGCCGTGATAACGTCGCCAACCCTAAGCCCATATTTTTCGGCTGCCCCGCCGCTGGTCAACTCTTCAATTTTTGCCCCAACGGTAAAAGCGGCAGCGCCCTCTGAGCTAGCTGCATCACTGACCGCAGCACCGAGCAACCCGTGGCTCGCCGTTCCGGTTTTGATAATTTCGGCAGCGATGCGTTTTGCCGTGTTACTCGGGATCGCGAAGCCAACGCCAATGTTTCCGGATTGAGAACCGCTTCCGGCGCTGGCGATTGCCACGTTGATGCCGACCAATTCGCCATTCTCGTTGACCAGTGCACCACCTGAATTGCCAGGATTAATGGCAGCGTCTGTCTGGATCACCCGCAGGTTGATCGCATCACCGGAGCCACTGAACAACTGAAGGCCACCAAACCACTCAGATTCATCTGGGACCTCTGAAGAGGCCACCTGGATGGTGCGATCGAGCGCTGAGATAATGCCGTTAGTCACTGTGTTCTGTAGACCCAGTGGAGCACCGATTGCCACCACCGAATCTCCGACATTCAACCGGTCTGAATCTGCGAACCTGATTGGTGTAAACGCAATATTTGCGGTGACTTTGATAACTGCAAGGTCGTTGGTTGGGTCGGTGCCAATTATTTCGGCATCGTATACGTGTCCGTCAAAAGTTTTGACTTGTATTTTGGCAGCTGCGGCGGCACCACCGAGGGTGACCACATGCGAGTTAGTCAAGATAAAGCCATCTTTAGTCAGAAAAACACCCGAACCGTTTCCTGCACCGTTACCTCCGGCAACTGAGAGAGTCACGGTAGACGGTGATGCTGCTGATGCTGCGCCGGTTACCCAATTAACACTCTGGGCATTATTGACGACCACAGGTGCCGGCTGACTCAAGTAGCTGAATGTCAACACGGTAGCACCGGTTCCGACGAGTGCTCCAACGATTGCACCAACTGCAACAAGTGCTGTTCCGGTGAAGATGTTGGTTTTCCTAGCGAGTCGTTTTCTGAAGGGAAGCTTTTTTGCTGCCGACACTTCGGCAGGCACTGGATCAAAAATGAATTGACGGTTGAAATCAGACAATTGTGGCCTTTCAAATTTGATTTGCAGTAGCAGCATGCCAACCAAATCTGAATTGTTTCTGAAAACTAACTGTGAGTCAACAACCAAAACTGTTTGGTTTTCTTGCGCAGGTTTCCCCTACTAAAAGCACTCGTTTGGGCATCGCTTCAGCCACTTCTTCGGCTGGTTCGTTGGCTTCGCCCTCACGATAAACCTGAATCGATTTCTGCGCCCCGTTTTCAACCAGCCCGGCAGAGAGCCAAATACCGTTGTCGGCAATTTGATAGCGAACCTGGTAGCTCACGATCACCGAAAGGTTGATGAGGCCCTCGGTATCTGCCATGAAACCAAGCTCAAAACCGCCCATAGTCTCGCCCTCAATACTCCAGGTTGCCCGGACCGGTGAAAACTCAACCAGCGCGGACTTACCGAGCAGTGTTCCGGTGCGGGTGTGGGGTTTCGAGCTTGAAGCCAGAGCTAATTCGGCACCTAAGGGAACCCGGCTCGACGGACTAACCATGATTGAAATCGGCTCTGGACTGAAAGAAATTTCACCGCCAACTATCGAGATGGCCGCTGGTTTTCTGGATATTTGAGCAGCAGATTTAGTTATCCCGATGGTCATTTTAGTGGCTTGAATCGATGGCTTTGGCTTTGGAGGGGCAGCTTCTACCCGGACGGTTTTCTTTGGCGGGGTCAATTTGATTGGAGCGGCAGGCTTGGCAACCACTAACCGCAAAATATTCGGTTTCGGTTTCGGCACAATCTGGGGTCTGCGAAAGACCGGAGGCTCAACAGTTATTTTCTTTACCGCGGTTGGAGGTTTCACAGGAGCTGTAATTGGTGTTTTGGTGGGGGCTGATTTTGAAGGTGCAGATGTGGTCTTTGAAACGGATACGGCAGGCTTTGGCTTTACCACGGCAACCCGCGCGGGCTGCACCGACTTGATTTGGGCGCAGATTGTGACCTGTGAACCCGATGATTTTGCGGAGTGGCTAAACCCTGAGGATGAGCTGCCGCAGGCTCCGGCTGGTGCTGCAGGAACGAGCATGGCACAGCAGCTGAGCGCGAATGCCAGCGACATTACGTAGCTTTTTTGAAACTCAAACATGGCGAAAGTGTGGGCTAGGAACGCAAACCTCGCCAGAGTTTTCCACAGGTAGATTAACTAGATTAAAAAGAAAAAACCCAGAGCATATGTCTGGGTTTTTTCAAATGGTTGCGGGGGCAGGATTTGAACCTACGACCTCCGGGTTATGAGCCCGGCGAG
>CAZGZW010000022.1:0-26398 GCA_964530255.1 uncultured Rhodoluna sp. | reverse complement strand
GGGCCATGCCGGTTGGCACGCCGGCGGCGGCCATTACCTCTTTGGCGAAAGACTTCGAACCTTCGAGTGCTGCGGCCTCTTTTGAGGGGCCAAAAACAGGGACGCCCTGCTCGCGAAGCGCGTCAGAAACACCGGCAACCAGTGGCGCCTCGGGGCCAATAATGGCTAGATCAATTTGGTGTTCCAGGGCGAACTTGGCAACGGCCAGCGGATCATTCGGGTTCAGCCCGGCTTCAACTTCGACATCCATCGAAATGCCGGCATTACCAGGGGCGGCAATAATGTTGCCGGCAGGTGTGCCGGTGCGAATTAGTGCCTTAATAATTGCGTGCTCGCGGGCGCCCTGCCCCAAAACCAGAATCTTCACCTGCCCAAGTTTAGTTGCGCTGCGCCAGGGCATGCCTCGCTAGTCTTGAGGCACCCAATGCTTCACGAGACTCGGAGTAGCCGATGCCCCGCCGAAAAATTAAACCGGATGCCGGCCACGCAGCCCTTACCAGGGTCATCGATGGCGAAGCGCAAGATGCCGACCTGGCCACCGCCTGCCGTTACCTACTCGAAGAGTTAGCCGAGCGGGCCCCCGGCAATTCGGTTGAGGTGCGGGTGCCACCATTCGGTGCAACTCAGTGCATCGAGGGTCCGCGGCACACTCGCGGCACCCCGCCTAACACCATCGAGCTTGATCCGGAAACCTGGGTTGCCCTCGCCACCGGAAAAATAAGTTGGTCTACGGCGCTCGCCGATTCACTAATTGCGGCATCGGGCACCAGGGCTGACATTTCGGAACACCTGCCGCTGATTTAAGGTTCAATAGACACATGGCAAAAACGGAAAAAAATACCGAGGTAAAAATTCGTCGTTCGGCAAAATTTTTGCCCTTCATGCTGACCGGCGGAGTGCTTGGCATCGTGGTTGCTTTGCTTATCAGCCTGGCCATACCTGAGCAGCAGCGCACCGCCCAGCCGATTGTCACCTACCTGGTGGCATTTTTGGGAGGCATCGGTTTCTTCGTCGGCCTAGTTGCGGCGCTAATTCTTGAGCGCATATTTATCGCTCGTGCCAAGGCCGCCGTTGCCACTAAACTTGAGGGGTAGCCGCGCCCGCAGTGGCAACCGCTACGAATAGCCCGCCTTCACCCACCTAAGGAACGCATTTGCTTCGTGGCGACGGACATCTAAATCTCGATATTGCGGTCAGCGATAGCGACAAAGCCCCGCAAGACCAGTGTGGTGTTTTCGGCGTCTGGGCTCCGGGTGAAGAAGTAGCAAAGCTTTCATTTTTTGGCCTATACGCACTTCAACACCGCGGCCAAGAATCAGCCGGAATTGCCACTTCTGACGGCAAGAAAATTCTGGTTTACAAAGACATGGGTTTGGTCTCACAGGTTTTTTCCGAGAGCGCGCTTGAAAGCCTGGTCGGCCACATTGCCGTTGGCCACAACCGCTACTCAACCACCGGTGCCTCGCACTGGCGCAACGCACAGCCAACCCTAGGTCGCACCTCTTCTGGCACTGTGGCTCTGGCTCACAACGGTAACCTCACCAACACCGCCGATCTAATGCGTATGTTGCAAGAGCGCTACCCAGACCAGACCTCAAACGAAATCACCGGTGGCAACACCACCGACACCGCTGTTTTGACCGCCCTAATGGCTGGCGACCTTGATCACACCCTTGAGGCCACTGCCCTCGAACTGCTGCCAAAAGTAAAGGGTGCCTTCTGCCTGGTTTTCATGGATGAAACCACCCTTTATGCCGCACGCGACCCCCAGGGAGTTCGCCCGTTAGTGCTGGGTCGTCTAGAACGCGGATGGGTGGTCGCCTCAGAATCGGCCGCACTCGATATCGTTGGCGCATCCTTCGTGCGTGAAATTGAACCGGGCGAGCTAATTGCCATTGATGAAAACGGTTTGCGCTCAACTCGCTTCGCCGAGACTAAACGTGCCGGTTGCGTATTTGAATACGTTTACCTGGCTCGCCCCGACACCTCAATCAACGGCAAGGTGGTTTACGACGCTCGCGTTGAGATGGGTCGCCAGCTGGCTCGTGAATATGCAGTTGAAGCTGACCTGGTAATTCCGACCCCAGAATCGGGAACCCCAGCCGCTATCGGTTACAGCCAAGAATCAGGCATCCCATTTGGGCACGGTCTGGTCAAAAATGCTTATGTTGGCCGCACCTTTATTCAGCCATCGCAGACCATTCGCCAGCGCGGTATTCGCCTCAAGCTCAACCCGCTCAAAGAGGTAATTCGCGGCAAGCGCATCATCGTTATCGACGATTCAATCGTGCGTGGAAACACTCAGCGCGCGCTAGTGCAGATGCTTCGCGAGGCCGGGGCAGCCGAAATTCACGTGCGCATCTCGAGCCCGCCAATAACTTGGCCATGTTTCTATGGCATCGACTTTGCGACCCGTGCCGAACTTATAGCCACCGGTCTCGGGGTTGACGAGGTGCGCCAGTCGATCGGCGCCGACTCGCTCGGCTACCTGACCAAAGAGGGCATGATTGCCGCAACCGGCCAAGAAGAGCGCAATCTCTGCACCGCTTGCTTTACCGGCAGCTACCCAATTGAACTTCCAACCGCCGACCGCCTCGGCAAAAACCTGCTCGAGCGCGCTGCCGATCCGGCTGCCTGCAACCCGGGCCCCGACAACGAAACCGATGCCTTGGTTCGCAGCCAACAGGAGACTTTGAATGACTAACGCCTATGCCTCATCTGGAGTTGACACCGACGCGGGTGACTTAGCCGTCGAACTTATGAAGCGCGCCGTTGGCGCAACCCACAACGACCTAGTGGTCGGTGGTCTCGGTGGCTTCGCCGGCATGATGGACGTCTCATTTTTGAAAAACTACGATCGCCCACTGCTGGCAACATCAACCGATGGAGTAGGCACCAAGGTTGCAATCGCTCAGGCTATCGACAAGCACGACACCATTGGTCAAGACCTGGTCGGCATGGTTGTTGACGACATCGTGGTGGTTGGTGCGAAGAGCCTGTTCATGACCGACTACATTGCGTGCGGAAAAGTTGTGCCTGAACGCATTGCCGACATTGTGCGCGGAATCGCTGAGGCTTGCTCGGCAGTTGGCGTTGCACTGGTCGGTGGCGAAACCGCTGAACACCCCGGCCTGCTCGGGGTCGACGATTACGACGTGGCCGGCGCCGCGGTTGGCGTGGTTGACGCAGCCAAACTGCTTGGCCCTCAGAACGTAAAAGTTGGCGATGTAGTGCTCGGCATGGAAGCATCCGGTTTGCACTCAAACGGCTATTCATTGGTTCGTAAAATTGTGCGCGATAAAGGTTTCGAATACCGAGAAACCGTTGCTGAATTTCCAGGGATGAGCCTCGGCGAAAAATTACTCGAGCCAACCAAGCTCTACACCGGTGTGCTCAATAACCTTCTCGAATCGCAGCTTGGTGCTTCGGTGAGGGCAATGAGCCACATCACCGGCGGCGGAATTGCAGCGAACATCGCTCGAGTGTTGCCTCAGGGTGTTGCGCTAGATGTTCACCGTGCCAGCTGGCGCCCACTCGATGTCTTTCAGGTTTTGGCCGACTGGGCCGACCTCTCGATGCAAGATGTTGAAGGCACCTGGAACCTCGGCCTTGGCCAGGCGGTTGTGGTTTCGGCAGATCAAGCACACGAGGTTTCAAGTTTCTTGATTCAGCAGGGTGTGCACACCTGGCAGCTCGGCGAAATTGAATCAGCCCCGGCTGATCTGAGCAGCTATGTGCAGGGTGCCAAGGGTGTCGACGGCGGGGCAGTGCGCCTGGTCGGCAACTACGCCTGATTGGCTTCGTTGAACTTTCGAATGGTGTCAGACATGTATTTGACGCCAGCCGAAGACGTAAACGCACCATCAACCGGTAGCTCGGCACCGCTTACGTAGCCCGACAGATCACTAAGTAAAAACGCCACCACCGCAGCAACATCCTCTGGCTGACCGACGCACTCAAGCGGGGTTAGTTCGAGTTGAGTTTGTTTCATGATTGCCGGTGCGCTGGCGGTCATCGCGGTTTCAATGTAGCCAGGGTGCACAATATTGACCCGGATGCCCTTCGGCCCTAATTCGGTTGCGGCAACGTGGGTAAGGCCGCGAAGGCCCCACTTGCTGGCCGTGTATGAAACCGTGTAGTGAGCATTCAGTGCAGCAGCTGATCCGATGTTAACAATCGACCCGCCTTCGGTCATCAACGGCGACAGGGTTTGAATGCCCAGCATCGGGCCGGTCAGGTTAATGCCGATAACACGGTTCCAGTCGTCGAGTTTCATTTCGCCAATTCGCGCTCGGAACGGAATTCCAGCGTTGTTTACCAAGCCGTGAACCACTCCAAGCGAGCGGGCAAATTCGGCAAGTGCCAGCCAATCGGCCTCGCTTGCAGCATCGAGTTTTTGGTAGTGCAAAGTGCCGGGTTTTCCCTTGGCAGCAGCTTCAAGAGCGGCCGGCAGCTCATCGGCCAAATCGCTCGCGATAACGGTTGCTCCAGATGCCAAAAGCAGCTCAACCTCGGCGAGACCCTGGCCGCCGCTTGCGCCGGTGATAACAATGGTTTTGCCGGCTAGGCCCGGCATTGGTTCGATGGCAGCTTTCATAATCTCGTCCCTGTTCTAGTCGTGGGGCCCGTGGTTCATCAGGCCCGCACGAATGTCAGGCACTTTCTCAACCAGTTCATCGGTGAATTTTCCGTCGACCAAAATGAATGCCATTCGAGCTACTTTGTCGCTACGGTTAGCCCAGGCATGGTTGGTTCCGCGCTGAATAACCACATCGCCTGCCTTCAGCAAAACTTCGCTGTCATCAAGTACCAGGTAGATCTCTCCCTCGAGCACAATTCCGTAGTCGACAGTTTCGGTTCGGTGAATCGGCGATTGATTGCCCAGTTCGTTAATGTGCCCGGGGAAGAACTCATTGATTCGAATTTTTGTGCCGTTTGGTTCAGGAGGCACTCGCAGTGAACGCTGGGTTGGTTCGCTTGGTTCAACCGACCCAACCGGAGCTGGGGCGGCGTCAGTGTTCCAGATTTCATAAAAGCCCACGCCATCCTGAGGCATCACGCGGTGCACCGGTACCTGGCCGTCAGATAGAACTATCGACACACCATTTTCATCGTGCCCAGTAACAATGCGTCGCGGAATGTTTCCCTGCGGAAGTGAATCAGTCATAACCTCAAACTAGGGCAGCACGAGGAATCTCAGCTCAAATAAAGCTGAATAGCAACTATCGCTTTTCGGTCAGGCGCTCAAGAATTTTGACGTGGCCAGGCTCGAGCTCTTCGAGGCTGTTTACGCCAAGAAGTTTCATGGTTCGAGTCATTTGGCCCTGCAAAATCTCGATGGTCTTGTCGACACCTTCACGGCCGCCAGCCATCAATCCGTATAGATAAGCGCGACCGATCAGGGTGAAAGTTGCCCCCTTGGCAATTGAGGCAATGATGTCGGCGCCATGCATGATGCCGGTGTCGACCCAAACCTCAGCGTTTTTGCCAACTGCCTTCACGGTGTCTGGCAGCAGGTGGAACGGAATTGGTGCTCGGTCAAGTTGGCGACCACCGTGGTTTGAAAGCAGAATCGCATCGGCCCCTGCCTTGACGGCGAGTTTGGCATCGTCGACATTCTGAATGCCTTTGACCACCAGTTTGCCGTTCCACTGCTGACGAATCCACTTCAGGTCATCGAAAGTGACGGTTGGGTCAAACATTTTGTCGAGTAGTTCAGCTACTGTGCCGTTCCACGAATCAAGCGACGCAAATTTCAATGGATCGGTGGTCAAGAAATTGATCCACCATTCGGGGCGAGGTAGGGCGTTGATTACGGTGCCCAAAGTTAGCGCAGGTGGAATGGTCATGCCGTTGCGCTTGTCACGCAGACGAGCACCCGCGACGGGCACGTCAACGGTGAGCATTAGGGTGTCAAAGCCGGCGGCCTGAGCGCGCTCAACCAGTGCCATGCTGCGCTCGCGGTCTTTCCACATGTAAAGCTGAAACCAGTTGCGACCGTTGGGGGCTGCAGCGGCAACCTCTTCGATTGATCGAGTGCCCATGGTCGAAAGTGAAAACGGAATTCCGGCTGCCTCAGCCGCTTGTGAACCTGCAATTTCGCCCTCGGTGTGCATCATGCGAGTGAAGCCGGTTGGTGCAATACCGAATGGCATTGCAACCCGCTTGCCCAAAACCTCAATGCTCAGGTCGGCAGTTGAAACGTCGCGCAACACTCGGGGCTGAAACTCGATGTCTTCGAATGCCTGGCGAGCACGAGCCAATGAGAGTTCGTCATCAGCAGAACCATCGGTGTAGTCAAACGGTGCCTGCGGAGTGCGACGTTTTGCTATGTCGCGAAGATCATAAATAGTGAGAGCCGAATTTAGTCGACGGGTCTTACCGTTGAGCACCGGCGGCTTGAAACGCATCAGCTGCGCGAGGTCTTTAGGGTTTGGAAAGCGGCGCTGAATGTTGCCCATGGCTATTTCTTTCTCTCGATGAAGTGTGGGTTGGCCACCTTGATTTCGTAGCGGCCATGGCTTAGCTCGCTGCCGTTCGCAGCCGAGTTGCCGTTGATACTGATGACCGAGGTTGGGCTTACCGGAAGGTCTAGTACCGCAACGGTGCCAAATGGAACCTCGAGCTGCATCGATAGTTCGGTCGGGTTGTAAATGTAGGTGACTTCGACCTTGCCGAAACCTGTATTGATGTGAGCTTTGGCGCGATCAATTGCATCGATTAGTTTCGGCGCAACCTTTACCTTTGCATAACCTGGTTCGAGCGAACTCAAACCGGCAACATTTCGGTACACCCAGTCAATCACTGCGCCGTAGGCATAGTGGTTGAACGAAATCATTCCGTCTCCCGAGCCTTCGGCCTTGTCTTTCAAGCCGCCGTCGTTGATTGATCCGTCTGGGTAAATTGCGTTCCAACGTTCCCAAATGGTGGATGCGCCAACGCTGATCGGGTAAAGCCACGAAGGCATTTCGGTGCGCAGCAACATCTGATAGGCCTCTTCAATGTGGCCATACTGTGAGAGCGCGTCGAGAATAATCGGTGTTCCCAGGAAGCCGGTTGAAATGCGCCCACCGGTTTCACGAACCATGGCCGCAAGACCGTCAGCAACACGCTGAATTTCAGCGGATGGGGCGATGTCAAAAATCAACGACATAGCCGCACCGGTAGGAGTGGTCACTGCCGCCTCGCCAAGCTCGGCCCAAAGGGCTGCCGAGATTTCATCGGCAAGCGCTAAGTACTTGGCGCGGTGAGCCTCGTCACCCACCAGGGCTTCAACCTGCGCCTGCAGCCGCGCCACATAAACGATGTATGCGTTCGCTACGAACTGGCCAGAAACCTTTGCAGCCCACGGTTTGTCATTTGGGGCGTCTGGATCTAGCCAGTCGCCGAGCTGCATGCGTGGAGGAATCAGTGCGCCCGAGCGTTGAGTATCGAGGTAGCTCATCCAATCGCGCATCGATGAAAGTTGCTGCTTCAAAATTTCAGCGTCGCCGTAGGTTTGGTACAGCGACCAAGGAACGACAATTGCGGCGTCACCCCAACCGGCTTCGCCCTGAACGGGGAACGGTGATGGAACAATTTTGGCCTGCATGGTCAGTAGGTCTGGCACCACCATTGGTACGAAACCTACTTTTTGCTGCTCGATGGCCAGGTCTTTTAGCCACGAGGTGAAAAACGCGTCGGCGTTAACCAGTGTGGTTGCGGCGTAAACGAAGGCTTGAGCATCGCCGGTCCAGCCGAGACGTTCGTCGCGCTGTGGGCAGTCGGTTGGAATCGAAACAAAGTTGTCGCGCAAAGACCAGAGCACATTGCTGTGCAGCTTATTCAATTGGTTGTGTGAGCTGGTGAAGTGTGAGCGGTCAGCGTTGTCGCTGGTGATTGCGATTGCGGTTGCCGAAATCAGCTTGGCGTTGGTGACCACCTCGGCATATTGAAAACCGTGGAAGGTGTGCTTCGGTTCAAATTTAAAGACACCGTCTTCACCAAGAATGTATTCGTCGGTTGCTTTTGCACCGCGAAGAGCAGCAGTGTGCAGAACATTGTTTGGTTCTAGCACTTCGGCGTGACGAATAGTCACTTTATCGCCGCGTTTGCCTTCGACCTCTAGTCGCACCCACCCTGAAATATTTTGGTTTGCGTTTAGCAGGGTGCGTCCGTCGAGCTCGGTCACTCCCATCGGTAGTTCAAGCTTGACGCGAACCGGCGGCAGGTTGGCTGGCTCGAGCACCGACTTGTCGAAAGCCTTGGCGGTAGCTCCCACCCAGCCGCTGTCGTCGAAACCAGGCTTGCACCACGCCTTCGGCGCCTTGGTGTAGTCGATAGTGGTGCCGTCGTAAATGGAAGCGAGGCGAACACCGCTCTCGTGAGTTTTCCACTCTGGCCCGGTGGCGATAATTTGGGTGCTGCCGTCAGCAAAGGTTAGTTCGAGCTGACCCAAAAACGCGGTCTCTTCACCGTAGTTGTTGTACAGGTTTTGGAAACCAAATTTGCCGCGCCACCATCCGTCGCTAAGTAAGGCGCCGAGAGCATTTTCGCCAAGCTGCAGGTTTGGCAGTGCATCGTAGGTTTCAACCAAAAGTCTCTCGTGATAGGCGGTCCAACCTGGGGCCAATATGCTGTTACCAACTTTTTTACCGTTCAGCATGATGTCGAAAACGCCGTGTGCGGTGGCATACATGCGAGCCTTGACCGGCATGGTCTCAAGTTTGAAGGTGGTACGAAGCAGAGTCGAAGGTTCAGCAGCCTTCGAGGCATCGCCGATTGCTACGCCGATGAAGTCGGTGCCCTTGGTCAGACCAACCTCGTGCACCAGTGGCTTAGACCACTCAGACCAACCAATTTCGGTTTCGATGCGCACCTGGAAGTGCCAACTCTCGCGAGACTTGCTTGGCATTACCGGGGCTTCAACCCACTGCGATTCAGGCCCGCGGTGCTCAATCAGCGCATAGCCCTCATCGAAAGCTCCGTTTTCAGCGGCACGCAATTCATAACCAAGCTGCGTTGTGCCGGCCGGCGCTGATACCTGCCAACTCAACTTCAGCTCGCCGGCAGGTAGGCCTAGTTGGCCAACTGGGTATTGACTGTTGAGTGCGCTAACGCGAACCTGAGGGTTGGTGGTCATCATTTCTCGTTTCTTGGTTGGTAGATCTTCGTCGATACTGACCGTGCGACAAATTCTCGCTGAGCCTCAATGCTGTCATCGATTAGCCCGTGGGCAGCCATCTGGCTGGCGATGTTACCCATTGCGGTGGCTTCAACCGGGCCGGCAACCACCTTGCGGTTAGTGGCGTTTGCTGCCAGTTGATTGAGCAGTTCGTTTTGGCTGCCGCCGCCGACGATGTTGAGAGCGGTGATGTTGCGACCGGTGATTTTTTCAAGTTCGGCCAAATGCGTTGCATACGAATTGGCCAGCGAATCAAGAATGCAGCGGGTAATAGCCGCGGGTTCACCGCTGATGCTCTGCCCGTTACGAGCCAGTTGCGACTGGATTCGAGCCGGCATGTCACCGGGCGCTGAAAACTCGTGGTCGTTTGGGTCAATCAGCGGCTGTGGTCCGATTTTTTCGGCGTCGGCGAGCAGCTCCGCGTAGCCACTAAAGCGACCCTGTTTTTCCCAAATCGACACCGACTCTTGAAGTAGCCACAGCCCGGTGATGTTCTTTAAGAAGCGGATGCGGTTACCTACCCCGAGCTCGTTGGTGAAGTTAGCTGCCTTGACCTCTGGGGTTAGTAGCGGCTGGTCAAGTTCAAGCCCGAGCAGGCTCCAGGTTCCGCTCGATAGATAGGCGCCCCAGCTGTCTAGCTTTGGCACACTCAAAACCGCCGAGGCAGTGTCGTGTGAACCCACTGCAGTTACCACGGTTTTTTCTAGTGCGCTGCAGGTTTTGAACTGTGGCAACAACTCGCCGAGTTGCGCACCGGGATCAACCAGTTCGGTAAACAATTCGCGCGGGTAACCGAGAGTGTCGATGAATTCAAAATTCCACTCACGTGTGGTGGCATCGAGCAGGCCGGTGGTTGAGGCGTTGGTTCGTTCGGTCACCGCTTTACCGGTCAGTAGGTAGGCAACCAGGTCCGGAATCAGCAGCAACATCTTGGCTGCCGCCAGGCCATCCGGGTTTTGCAATTGCTCTGCAGCGATCTGATAAATAGTGTTGAACGGCTGAAACTGCAACCCGTTGCTAGCAAATTGCTGAGCGGGAGAAATCTGAGCATTCACCGATTCGACACCGAGCAGGTTGCGCTCATCACGATAGTGATGCGGCTGGCTTAGCAGCTCTCCGTTTGCATCAATTAGGCCGTAGTCAACTGCCCAGCTATCGACGCCAACGCTGACCACCTCGCTGCCAATTGATTCTGCGAGTTCGCCGAGTTTCGCAAGCCCATCGGTAATTGCCGAAAACAGCCCATCGAAATCCCAAAGCAGCGAACCATCGGTTTGAGGCTTAGGGCCGTTACCGAAACGCGCAACTTCCCGCAGCTCGCAAGCGCCATCGCTAACCAGCGCGGCAATTACTCGACCCGAAGATGCCCCCAGGTCGATAGCTCCGAAAATTTTCACGTTGTCGCTCATTTTTGAGGATGCTGCCTAGCGTAAGAATGCGGCGGCAACACCAGCATCAACTGGAATGTGGAGACCTGTGGTGTGGGTCAGTTCACCAGCGGTCAGCGCAATAACAGCATTGGCTACGGTTTCAGGCAATACCTCACGCTTCAAGATGGTTCGCTGCGCGTAGTACTTACCTAGGTCGTCTTCTTTCACACCGTAAACTTTGGCTCTTGATGCGCCCCAGCCACCGGCGAAAATGCCAGAGCCTCGAACCACTCCGTCAGGGTTAATGCCGTTCACACGCACGCCATGCTCGCCAAGTTCGACCGCAAGCAGGCGAACCTGGTGAGCCTGGTCTGCTTTGGTAGCCGAGTAAGCGATGTTGTTTGGTCCGGCGAAAACTGAGTTCTTTGACGAGATATAAATAATGTCGCCACCCATTTTTTGCTCGATCAAAATTCGTGCCGCTTCTCGAGATACCAAGAATGAGCCTCGAGCCATTACATCGTGCTGCAGATCCCAGTCGGCCTGAGTGGTTTCCAGAAGCGGTTTTGAAAGCGAGAGGCCGGCGTTGTTCACAATTAGGTCGACTCCGCCGAAAGCAAGAACCGCCTCGTTGAGCGCGGCCTTGATGGTTGCCTCTTCTTTAACGTTGATGGCAACCGCAATTGCGTTGTCTCGACCAAGTGATTCGGCGACTGCCTTGGCGGCTTCCAGGTTTAGATCAGCAATGACCACGCATCCGCCTTCAGCAACAATTCGCTCGGCAATCGCCTTACCAATGCCACTGCCGGCACCGGTAATAAAAGCAACTCGAGTTGCCAGTGGCTTTGGCTTTGGCATACGTTGAAGCTTTGCCTCTTCAAGCGACCAGTACTCGATGTTGAACTTTTCGGTGTCAGAAATTGGGCTGTACTTGGAAATTGCCTCGGCACCACGCATCACGTTAACGGCGTTGATGTAAAACTCTGAAGCCACACGAGCAGTTTGCTTGTTGGCACCGAATGAGAACATGCCAATGCCCGGAACCAAAACAATCGCCGGGTCAGCCCCACGCATCGCTGGTGAGTTTTTGTCGGCGTGCTTTTGGTAGTAGCTGGCATAGTCGGCGCGGTACTCGGCGTGCAGTTTTTCGACTCGAGCCTTCACCTTGTCGAGCGGAGTGTCGGCCGGAAGGTCAATAACCATCGGCTTTACTTTGGTTCGCAAGAAGTGGTCAGGGCAGCTGGTGCCCAGTTCGGCTAGCTTCTTTAGCTTCGCGCGTGACATGAATTCGAGCACCACAGCGTCATCGGTGAAGTGACCAACCATCGGTTTGTCGGTTGACGCGATGCCGCGAAGCAGCGGTGCAAGCTCAGCCGCACGCTGACGACGGAATGCTGGTTTAGCCGCCTCAAAGCCTTTGACCCTTGCGCCAAACGGATCTTTTGCTCCGTGCTGTTTGATATAGGCCTCAGCGGTGCGAATGATCTCTAGCGAATTCTTTTCAGATTCGGCAGAGGTTTTACCCCAGGCGGTAATTCCGTGGCCACCCAAAATGCAACCGATGGCCTGTGGGTTGATGCGCTTGATTTCGGCAATATCTAAGCCAAGTTGAAAACCGGGGCGACGCCAAGGAACCCAAACCACGCGGTCGCCAAAAATTTTCTTGGTTAGTTTTTCTCCATCTTTTGCGGTGGCAATAGCGATTCCGCTGTCTGGGTGCAGGTGGTCAACGTGGTTGGCGTCGACCAGGGCGTGCATCGCAGTGTCGATGCTCGGTGCTGCTCCGCCTCGTCCGTGAAGGCAGAAGTCAAAGGCCGCAACCATTTCGTCTTCTCTTTCGAGGCCGGGGTAAACATCAACCAGGTGGCGAACTCGGTCAAGCTGCAGAACTGCTAGCCCCGATTCGGTAAGGGTGCCTAGGTCTCCGCCCGAACCCTTTACCCACATCAGCTCAATTGCCTTGCCCGAGACGGGGTCGATACCGATGCCTTTGGCGCTGGTGTTTCCGCCGGCGTAGTTGGTGTTTTTAGGGTTGCTACCCAAGCGGTTTGAACGTGTTAGTAGATCACTAACTGTTTTGCTCTGGTTGTTTTTCATAATTCTTAGGCTCCCCATCCGGCTTGCTGACCACCGACGCGGTCGGTCGCGATTTTGCTTAGGTAACCGCTCTGCTCGAAAGCTTTGATTGGGTCTGCGGCTAAGCCGTGACCTTCACGCCATTCGGCAAGCATTGGTCGAACGTCGGTGTAGAAGGCATCCATCAAAATGTCATTGGCCTTCAAAACATCTCCGGCACGCTGAGCAACATCAAGAGCTTCACGATCGACAAGTAGTGCCTTGGCTGTCATGGTCTGCACGTTTAGCACTGAGCGTATCTGGCCAGGAATTTTGTCTTCAATGTTGTGGCACTGGTCGAGCATGAAGGCCACGTCTGAATCGTTGCCGTAGCCGTTGCCTCGGATTACCTCAAACATGATTCTGAAAAGCTGGAATGGATCTGCGGCACCAACTATTAGGTCGTCATCGGCGTAGAAGCGAGAGTTGAAGTCGAAAGAACCCAGCTTGCCCAGGCGCAGCAGCTGCATCACGATGAATTCGATGTTGGTGCCTGGGGCGTGGTGGCCGGTGTCTAGGCAGACGACTGCTCGATCGCCCAGCGCGGCTACCTGCGCGTAAGCGGTACCCCAGTCGGGAACGTCGGTGTGGTAAAAAGCAGGCTCAAAGAACTTGTATTCAAGCACCAGGCGCTGGTCGCCGCTTAGGCGTGCGTAGATTTTCTGAAGCGAGTCGGCCAAGCGATCTTGGCGGCCGCGAATGTCATCTTGGCCGGGGTAGTTGGTCCCATCGGCCAACCAAATTTTGAGATCGCGTGAACCGGTTTGGTTCATGATGTCGATGCAGTCGAAGTGGTGATCAATTGCCTTCTGTCGAATGCGGTCATCAGAGTGAGTAATCGACCCGAGTTTGTAGTCTTCCTCTTGGAAGGTGTTCGAGTTGATGGTGCCAAGTTTTACGCCAAGGCCTTCAGCGTGATCGCGAAGCTCTGAATAGGAGTCGACATTGTCCCATGGAATGTGCAGTGCAACAGAAGGCGCAATACGGCTGTACTTGTGAACCTGGGCGGCATCTTCAATTTTTTCAAATGGATTGCGCGGCACACCGGCCGAAGGGAAGACCCTGAATCGGGTGCCAGAGTTACCGAATGCCCATGATGGAAGTTCGATTGCCTGCTGGTCTAGCAGTGAAAATAGCTGCGCCTTTGCGGTCATTTTTTCTCCAGTGTTTGCGCCAAATTGAAGCGTTTCAAAAACATTAGTAGCAGACATCCAAAAATGCCAAATTGCCAATACGATTAGCAGGTATTTCGAAATGGAGCATCGACGTGAATCGATCCAAACGCCGCCCGAGCATCTCAGATGTTGCCCGCCTTGCCGGGGTGTCAATTGGTACCGTTTCGAACGTTTTGAATACCCCCGACAAAGTGAAACCGGCAACCGTTGATCGTGTTTTGCAGGCAATTGAGCAGTTGGGTTTCGTGCGCAACGATGCGGCAAGGCAGCTCAAAGCAGGTAAGAGTCAGACCATCGGTCTGATTGTGCCCGACATCTCCAACCCCTTCTTTACCGAGCTGGCTAGGGGCGCAGAGCAGCTTGGCGAGTCTGACGGCTACTCGGTGCTCATAGGCAACACGGGGCACGATGCTGAGCGCGAGCGCGGCTATTTCAGCCTCTTCGAACAGCAGCGCGTTGGCGGCATCGTAGTTTCGCCTACTGAAGATGTCACTGAGCAAGTGGTTCAGCTACGCAAGCGCGGCACCAATGCGGTCCTTGTAGACCGCAAAGCTGAGTCAAGCATCTGTTGTTCTGTCTCAATGGATGACTTCGCGGGCGGCAAATTAGCCATGGAGCACCTACTTGAGCAAGGGCACAGTGAGATTATTTTTGTTGGCGGCCCGGCTGATTTTCAGCAGGTTGCCGAGCGCTTGGCCGGGGCTAAATCGGTGGTCAAGGCTTCGAAGAGTCGAGCCAATTTGAAGCACATCAAGACGGCTGAGTTGACGGTTTTGGCTGGTCGAGAAGTAGGCCAGCAAATTGCAGCGGAGAGCCGCGAACACTGGCCAGACGCAATTTTTGCCGCCAACGATTTGTTGGCCGTCGGCATTCTTCAGGCGTTTGCATTTCAGTCAAAGGTGCGAGTACCCGAAGACATCGCACTGATTGGCTACGACGATATTGATTTTGCCGAAACCGCAGTAGTTCCGCTCAGTTCAATTAGGCAGCCGGCCAGCTTGCTCGGCGCCACCGCAGTTGAACTGCTGGTTGACGAAGTCGAGCGCGGGCCGGCCCACAAGCATCGCCAGATTACGTTTCAACCAGAACTCATCGTGCGCGAGAGCAGTTCAAAGAGTTAGAGGAAAACAGCCTGGCGGCATTGTTCGAATCGTTTGAACTTATGGTTGGCCTCTGTAAAGGCCCCGTAGGATTGCGACAGAATCTCAACCGCCAAAGGAGCCACAATGAGCAACCTAACCCCACGCCCTGAAGACAAATTCACCTTCGGTCTATGGACTGTGGGCTGGTTGGGAGCTGACCCCTTCGGTTCAGCCACTCGCGCAAAACTCGACACCGTCGAGGCCGTAGAGAAGCTCGCTGAAATCGGCGCCTACGGCATGACCCTGCACGACGATGACCTGTTTGACTTCGGGTCAACCGATGCAGCACGTCGCCACGAGATCGATCGACTAAAGGGCGCCCTTGCCGCCACCGGTTTGAAGATGCCGATGGTGACCACCAACCTGTTCTCACATCCCGTATTCAAAGACGGTGGTTTCACTTCGAACGACCGCGATGTTCGACGTTTTGCAATTCGCAAGGTGCTTCGCAACATCGACCTAGCGCACGAACTTGGTGCTGAGACCTATGTAATGTGGGGCGGCCGCGAAGGTGCCGAATACGACTCGGCCAAAAACATTCAGGATGCCCTTGCGCGCTACCGCGAGGCTGTAAACCTGCTCGGCCAGTATGTGCTCGACCAGGGTTACAACATCAAGTTTGCAATTGAGCCAAAGCCAAACGAGCCACGTGGCGACATCTTGCTGCCAACCGTAGGTCACGCTCTAGCCTTCATCGAGACCCTTGAGCACCCTGAACTTGTGGGTCTTAACCCTGAGGTGGGTCACGAGCAGATGGCCGGCCTAAACTTCACCGCCGCAATTGCTCAAGCACTCGATGCCGGCAAGTTGTTCCACATCGACCTAAACGGTCAGCGCGGAATCAAGTACGACCAAGACCTAGTCTTTGGTCACGGCGATCTTTCAAATGCGTTCTCGCTGGTGCACCTACTCGAGTTCAGCAACAACGGTGGCCGCGCTTACCACGGCCCTCGCCACTTCGACTACAAGCCAAGTCGCACCGAAGATTACAACGGTGTCTGGGAGTCGGCCCGCGCCAACATTCGGATGTACCTGCTGCTCAAAGAGCGCGCAGCTGCATTTGAGGCAGACCCTGAGGTCAAGGCCGCGAAAGAAGCCGCTCGTTTGCACGAGCTTGCTCAGCCGACCCTAAACCCAGGTGAAGGCTACAGCGAACTGCTAATCGCAGGCGATGCCGCAACCTTCAACCCAGACGCCTACTTCAATGGCAAGGGCTTCAACTTTGTTCGCTTGAACCAGCTGGCAATGGAGCACCTGATGGGTGCTCGCTAATTGACTGAACTCAAACTAGAACGAAAGAGTGCCGTGATTATCGGCACTCTTTTAATTGCGACCTTTGTTGCGATTTTGAATGAAACAGCTTTGGGTGTGGCCCTTCCAAAAATCATGGTCGAGCTGAATATTGCCGAGAGCACAGTGCAGTGGCTGAACACCGCCTTCATGCTCACCATGGCGATCATCATTCCAACCACCGGATATTTACAGTCACGGTTTTCTCGACGTCGCCTGTTTCTGGTTGCGATGATTACCTTCAGCGTCGGCACCCTGTTGGGTGCCGTGTCATTTGATTTCTTGTCGCTGTTGATTGGTCGTGTGGTTCAGGCTCTTGGTACGGCACTGATGTTTCCACTGCTTTTTAACACCATCATGGTGCTCGTGCCGCCACAGATTCGTGGGCGAATCATGGCAAACATCTCAATTGTGATGGCTGTTGCTCCAGCTGTTGGCCCGTCATTTTCGGGTCTGATTATGTCGTTCGCACCCTGGCGCACAATCTTCTGGATTGTCTTGCCAATCGCAATTTTGGTGGCTGTTTTTGGGGCATCAAAAGTTAAAAGCGAGCACGAGAAAACCGAACTCAAAATCGACTGGCCGTCAGTGGCAATTGCTGCAGTGGCATTCGGTGGTTTGGTTTACGGGCTCAGCTCGATTGGCGATGAGGCCCGCGGAGTGGCGCTAATTTCACCATGGGCACCAATCGTGATTGCTTCGGCCGCAATGTACTGGTTTGTGCGTAGACAGAATGGCCTGTCGAAAAACGACCGAGCACTGCTAGACCTAAACACCTTTAGATCGCGCGAGTTCGCTATATCGGCGGTGCAGCTGGTGGTGTTGTGTATGTCACTGTTTGGGTTGGGTCTGCTGATCCCGATCTACACCCAAAATGTGCTGCAGCTGACCCCGCTTGAAACCGGCCTTATTCTGCTGCCGGGAAGCTTATTCATGGGATTGATTGCACCAGTGGTTGGTCGACTCTCAGATAAGTACGGGCCGGTAACTTTGATCCGACCCGGAGCAATAATTGCGGCTCTCGCGTTTGTATACATGACCAGCTTTACTACCCAGACTTCAGGCTTTGAGGTTTTCTTGGCCAACTTTGTGATGTCAGTTGGTTTGGCGACCATGTTTACCCCACTGTTTACCTATTCGGTCAGCACGCTAGAGCCGAAGCTCTACCCACACGGAACCGCACTCACCGGCGCCATTCAACAAATCGCCGGTGCTGCAGGAACAGCAATTTACGTCGCCATCTTCACCATCGCCTCAGTTGCGGCAGCAACCGGTGGTGCGGTTGAACGAGAGGCTCAAATGACTGGAGCTCACTGGGCCTTCATTGTGGGCACGGTTTTCGCAATAATTTCAGTATTCGTAGCTTTCCTGATGAAAGACAGAAAAATTGAGCGCTAGAAATTTCGTTGCCGGAGTCGATTCTTCAACTCAAAGCTGCAAGGTGGTAATTGTCGATCCAGCCACCGGCCAAATTGTTCGCGAGGGTCGCGCCAAACATCCCGATGGAACTTCGGTAAATCCTAATTTCTGGTGGGATGCTCTGCTCGAGGCAATCAAGGCGGCGGGCGGCTTAGCCGACGTGAAGGCAATTTCGATTGCCGGTCAGCAGCATGGTCTGGTGGCGCTTGATTCAAACGGTGAAGTAGTGCGCGACGCTCTGCTCTGGAATGACACTCGAAGCGCACCCCAGGCCCAAAAATTGATTGACCGCTTCGGTGCTGACTGGCTAGCAGCAAAAACCGGTTCGGTTCCAGTGGCCTCATTTACGGCCACCAAGTTGCTTTGGGTTCGCGAAAATGAGCCTGAGAATGCGGCTCGCATCGCTGCGGTTGCTCTGCCGCACGATTGGTTGACCTGGAAACTAGCAGGTAACGCCCCTGATATTTCTAAGTTGGTAACTGACCGATCTGACGCCTCAGGAACCGGTTACTTCGATTCGGTTGCCAACGAATACGTTGGCGAAATCATCAAGTTTTGCATAGGCAAAGAAATTCAACTGCCGAGGGTTGCCGAGTGGAATGAGTCGGTCGGCGAAGTAGACCCGGACATTTCAGCCGGCGACGGTTGCAGAATCGGTGCCGGAATGGGCGACAACGCTGGTGCAGCTATGGGGCTGCAATTGGCTTCTGGAGAGATTGCGATTTCTATCGGCACCAGCGGCACCATCTTCGGTGTAACCCAAGAGTCGTCTAGCGATGCAACGGGCGCAATTGCCGGTTTCGCAAGTGCCGACGGTAAACAACTGCCGCTGGTCTGCACTCTAAACGCAGCCAGAGTCTTAGAGTGGGGCGCTAAGGTACTTGGTGTTGGCCTTGACGAACTGGGCGAATTGGCATTGAAGGCCCAGCCCGGTGCCGGCGGGGTTACTCTCATCCCTTATTTCGAGGGCGAGCGTACCCCAAATTTGCCAGACGCCACCGCTAGCATCACCGGCCTAACTCTGGCCAATGGAACTCGCGAAAACTTTGCCCGCGCTTGTATTGAAGGCATGCTTCGCGGGTTGTCGGTAGGTCGAGAATTGATCGAACAGTCTGGTAGCGAAATTAGGGGTATCCAACTAATCGGCGGTGCAGCGGCAAACCCGGGTGTACGTGCGGTTGCTAAAGATATGTTCGGCGAGCTGGTTACAGTTCCGGCGCCAGCCGAGTACGTGGCTTTGGGCGCCGCTCGACAGGCTTCGCTTCTGGTTTAGTGGCGGCGACTAGTTGGCGTAGAAGTTGACTGACCCGCGCACCCAAACTGAAACCTTCATACCGACTTCTGGCGCAAAGGGTCCGTTCGCGCGTGCCTGAATGACGGCCCCGGGCGTCCGAACTTCGATCAGGGTGTCGTGACCGAAGAACTGTCGGCCGACCACTTCGCCGGTGCCGTTTGGGTTTGGCTGTAGATAAAAATTTTCGGGCCGAATCGCCACTCGACCTCTGGCGCCATCGCTCACCGAGTTCAGCGGAGTTAGCGAGCCAAGGGCGGTCACAATTTTGCCGTGCTCGACAACGCCGTCGATGATCACCGAGTCACCTAAAAAGGTCGCCATTTCAATGTCGGCTGGTGCTTCGTAGACCGACTTCGGGCTGCCAACCTGAGCAAACTGACCATCTCGCAGCACAGCAACGCGATCGGCAATCGACAATGCCTCTTCCTGGTCATGGGTGACCAAAATTGCCGTGGTGCCGGTGGTCTTAAGTACCTGACGCACATCGTCGCGCAACCGAGCGCGCAGTTCGGCATCGAGTGCAGAAAATGGTTCGTCAAGTAAAATCAGTTCGGGTTTCGGGGCCAAGGCGCGGGCTAGGGCTACGCGATGGCGCTGGCCGCCGGATAGCTCATGCGGTTTGCGTGTTTCGTAGCCGGCCAAATCAACCAGCTTTAGCAGCTCGGTGACGCGCTCTTTTCGCTCTGACTTTGAGCTAGCGCTTAGGCCAAAATCGATATTTTCGGCGATGTTTAAGTGCGGAAAAAGAGCGGCGTCTTGGGGAACAAAACCAACCCGGCGGGCCTCAGCCGGCACAAATACCGAACTGTCAGCGACGACTCTCTGACCAATTTCTATGGTGCCTTCGTCGGGGCTTTCAAAACCCGAAATGAGTCGCAGCAGTGTGGTTTTGCCCGAACCCGAGCTACCTAAAATTGCCAGCAGCTCATGTTTGTGAACCTCAAGATTCACATTGCTCAATACCTGCGTATTGGCAAATCGTTTACCAACATGGGTTAGCCGAAGCGCGGGCTGGGTCATTCGCGCTCCATTCGCTCATCCAAATTAATCTGCTGGTTGATATTGGCTCGAACCTGTCGGTTTAACCACCAGGCCGGAATGCCAGCCACCACTACCAAAAGTAATGCATAGGGGGCTGCGCCGGCGAAGGCAGCTACCGACGTTTGACCCCAGAGTCGGGTGGCGAGGGTCTCAACTCCGGTTTCGCGCAGCAGCAGTGTTGCCGGCAGTTCTTTCAGCACAGAAAGTGCAACCAGCGCTGCACCGGCCAGAATTCCGGGGGTGGCAATTGGCAGCACCACGCGACGAAGAATCTGAGTTTTTGTTGCTCCAAGGCTGGCTGCGACCTCGTCGAGCGCCTTCGGTGCCTGACCAATTGGGGTCTGCATGGTAACCACGGCATTCGGAAGAAACAGAATCAGATATGCAATCAAGACCAGGATCGAGGTTTGGTAGATCGACGGGAGCAGCTGATTGCTGAGAAAGACCAGCGATAGGGCAACCACAATTCCGGGTACGGCATGGGTAAGCCAAATCATCCGGATCGCCACAGCAGAAAACTTCGAAGCGTGACGAACGGCCAGCACCGAAATTGCCAGCCCGAAAATTGCTGTTATGGCACCTCCTCCTAGCGCGTATCCAATTGAGTTGACCAACGCTCGCAGCACCTCATCGAAGTTCACCGACGATAAACCAGCCAAATTCCAGCGGATGAGAGATACCACAGGAATCAAAATCCCCAACGTGGCCCAGCCGATGACGGCGGCGTGCGCGAAGAAACTCCATCCGCCCAGGTGGACGTGCGAGGTCTTTTTACTGCGTGAATCGGTTGGTACCGACGGGCCGCGCAAGATCGGCTCGATCACCAAAAGCAAAAGGGTAAGCAGGACCAAAATCAACGCCAGACTTGCCGCCGCCGAGCGATCAAAACTTGATCGATATGCGTTGTAGATTGCGCGGGTAAAGGTGTCGAATCCCAAAATCGAGACGGCACCAAAATCGCTCAAAGTGTAGAGTGCGGAGAGCATCATTCCGCCAACGGCAGCAGGGCGAATTGATGGCCAGGTCACTCGTTTGAAAACCTGAAGTCTGCTCATTCCTAGCGATCGGGCAACATCTTCCGTCGCAGAGTCTGAACGAACCAGTGCGGCAGAAACCGCGAGATAAACGTATGGTGTGGTGCCCAGGCTGAGCACTATCCAGGCAGCCCAAAAACCCTTGAAATCAGGAAGCAGCGCTGTGAACGCATAGGCAGTGATATAGCTAGGCATGGCCAGCGGCAGAGCTGCAAGCAGCGCGTAAATTGCGCGACCGCGAATGCGCGTGCGAGTTGCCAGCCAAGCCTGAAAACTACCCAGGATGATTGCTGTTGCCGCCACCATGAGGGTTAGCACTAGCGAGTTGGTCAGTAGCTCAAAGCTGCGAACTCGAAAAATCTGACCGATAACTTTTTCAGCCCCATATTCACCCAATCGAATAATCAGGTAGGCGAGCGGGCCAATTGCGGCGAAAACGCCAACGACCGCCAGCATCCAAAGGATTACCGGCGGTCGTCGTTTAAGCACGTTTTTCAGCCTAGTTCCTGACTAGTCGGTAAGGCCAGCCTGACGAATTAGCTCAAGGGTTGCGGCAAGCGGTGCCAGCGCAGAGAGATCAATTTCTGGTGAACCGATTTCTTCAATTGAAGGCAACCACTCGCGAGCCGGGAGCCCAGTGAGCGAGTACTCAGAGGTTTTGTCAACGAAATAGTTTTGGGCAGATTCGCCAAGCAGCCACTTGGCAAAGGTCTGGGCTTCAGGCTTGTCGCTCAACACACCAACACCGGCAACGTTGATTAGGTTTCCAACGTCGCCAGATTCAAACCAGTGCAGTTTGGCAACCACTGTGGTGGCGCCAAGTTCGGTCTCTAGTTCGTATAGGTAGTAGTGGTTGAGCAGGCCGGTGGCTAACTTGCCGTCGTTAATGGCAACGATGATCTGGTCATTCTTTTCGTATAGAACCGCGTTTTCTTTCATGGCGGCTAGCCATTCGGTTGCAACTTTTTCACCCTTTAGCACGCGAAGTGCAGTTACGAATGACTGGAAGGAAGCATTGCTAGGTGCAATTCCAACCTTGCCCTTCCACTCTGGGTTGGCAAGGTCAAGCACCGAAGCTGGCAGCTCATCCTCTGAAATTAGTTCTGGGTTGTAGGCGATAACTCGGCTACGGCCAGAAACGCCAACCCAGCTGTTGTCGGTAGCGCGGTACTTGGCCTCAACCATATCGGTGATGTCTGAATTCAGAGTCTTGAAGGCTCCGGCTTCGGTTAGTGCACCTAGGGCGCCGGCATCCTGAGAGAAGAACACGTCAGCTTGCACATTGTCGCCCTCTTCCAAAATCTGAGCCGCGAGTTCAGCAGATCCTGCGTAGCGAACCTCAACCGCAATTCCGGTTTCTTCGGTGAACTGCTCGTAGAGAGGGGCAACTAATTCTTCTGAGCGACCCGAGTAAATCGTTAGGGTTTGCTCTCCGGTTGCGGGGGTGGTTTCTTTGGCGCATCCGGTTAGGCCTGAAACGGCGACCACGGTTGCAATTGCTGCCGCGCCAAGCTTGAGGACGCGACTTAGTGATTTATTCAATTTGGTTTCCTTCAGTTTCGAACTGGATGGTTATTCCAGTCGTCTGTAATACGAACTTTTTAGTTCGCTCATTAACTTAGGGTTACCTAACTAAAAAAAGCAATAGTTAATTTCAATGACTGCTATTTAGACGACTCTTCGTCTTCTTCGTCGTCATCGGCATAGAGATCTGCCCACTTGTCGACGAGCTCGTTTTCATCATTTTCAGCTGGCTCAACATGGCCAAGTTCGCGCTCGAGTGCGGTTAGATCGGTGTCGGGGCTGAAGTATTTCAGCTCGCGAGCTACCTTGGTGTGCTTCGCTTTTTGACGGCCACGCCCCATGGCGAGCCCCCTTACGTGATCGGCCGCATTCACCTGCGGGAAAAGACCGGGATTGTTGCTTTCGCAACCAAAACTTTGCCTATTTTAGCAGGGCTAGACCCAAGTTTGTGCCCAGCGTGGCGGCGGCGATGGTGATCGCAAAATTCAAAGCGACGTTGAGCCAAGCTAATTTGGGGCGTTTTTGCGAGATCAGCGTCGAGGTTTGCGCCGCAAAGGTTGAAAACGTAGATAAACCGCCAGCCAGTCCTGAGACCAGAATCAAACCAAGGGCCGGGTCGATTGCTAAACCGCTAGAGGCTATACCTCCGATAAAACTGGCCAGGGTGTTGGCAATCAAGATTCCCATTGGAAATTTTCCAGGCATCAGGCTAAACAAAAACCGAATTACTGATGCGCCGCCGCCAACCAGGCCAACCAGCAGAATCAACTGCAAGTTCATCGGGTAACACCGCCAAAACGTTTTGCAGCCAAATGGTAGACCGCAATTCCGACGGCGAACATTGCCGCTGCTTGAACAGCGGCAAACCCCGGGCTTTCTGGTGCAGTGCTGATAAACACGGCAATACCGCTCATGGTTGTGAAGCCGCCGGCAAATCCGGTAGCCCAAAAAGCTTTGCCTTTAGGTGAACTAATCCGGGCCGAATTATTGACCCAGGCCAAAAAAACAGTTCCCAAAATATTGACTAGCCAAAGGCTTTCCAGTTGATCAAAAGGCACTGCAAATCGCAACATGCTGCCCAAGGCGCCGCCGGTAAACACCAGGGCTAGTTGAACAAAGGTCAGGGGCACGTTTGCAAAACTAGCAGAATAGAGAGGTGCCAACGCTACCTGCCCTGATCACTTTCTTGCTCACTTCAATTGTGCTGATTGTGATTCCCGGGCCGAGTGTGGTTTTCGCGATCGGGCGCACGCTGTCATTGGGCAGGGCAGCCGGATTGGTTTCGGTCATCGCCAATGCTGTTGGTACTAGCCTTTGGGTGGTTTTTGCAGCTTTCGGTCTGGCTGGGTTGCTTCAGGTGGTTCCCGAACTTATCGACATTATTCGCATCCTCGGGGCCGCCTATCTGGCATACCTTGGCTGGCAAACCATCCGCGGAAGCAGTAAACGTCACGCTCAAATTTCATCGGGTGTCGATCAAGGCAAGTCCTTGAAAACTCTTTTCAAAGAGGGATTTTTGGTCGGGCTGGGCAACGTCAAAGTGGCGGTATTTTTCACGGCGGTGCTGCCACAATTTATTAATCCCGAGGGCGACTTCATAATTCAGTTTTTGCTGCTCGGTGCCATCTTTGAGGTGCTCGGTGTAATTGGCGATTCAACCTATGTGGTTGCCGCGGCCTATGTGCGCGAATGGCTAATGAACAAACCGGAGCGAATTGCCCTAGTGGTTCGTGTCGGTGGATTCATGATCGTGGCGCTCGCCGTGTGGCTGCTAATTGAAGCCCTGGCCTAGGGCGGGAGCTAGGCCAAAGCCAAAATTGTGCTGGCAATTAGTGTCAGTGCGATTCCCAGCTGCTGAATTTTGGCAACACGCTCTTTGAGAACCAAGCGGGCCAGCAAGATTGTTCCAAGCGGATAAAGTGCGGTCAAAACACCGACCACAGTTAGTGAACCTGTGCGCGAGGCAAGTGTGAAAAGGATGTTTGCTGAGGCATCCAGAAAACCGGCTAGCGCAACTGTGAGCCAAATTTTTCCAGTGGTTTCAGCAACCAGCTTTTCGCCGTTGCGCTTGGCTAGCAGCCAAACGACAAGGCTCACTATTGCCAATAAAATCGCCGCGGTGGCGCGCATTACGATAACCGGTGCGATACCGGAATCGACCGGGGATTGAGCCAGAGTTGAGACAGCAAATCCGATTCCTGCACCCGCGATGATGGCCAAAATGATCGCTCGGGTCTGAGGCAGAGTGACGTTTTCACCAGGTACAAAACCAACCAGCACGACGGCTACGAGCGCAACCGCAATGGCAACCCACCCCAGCGTGCTGAAAGTCTCACCGAGTGCGCTGACACCAATAAGCGCAGGAACTATTGCAGAAACCAGAGCTCCGAGCGGAGAAATAATTGAGATCGGGCCAATTGCCAACGAAGCATAAAGCGCCAACAACGCGACCACTGAGCAAACGCCGCCGAGTAAACCCCAAAATACTGCCGCTTGGCTAAAGTCGGCACCCATCAGCGGTGCCAGCAGAATAAGAAGTGCAAGCCCAGACAGTGAAGCGCCCGCGGTGACTACGACAACCTTGATTTTGCGGGACGCAATCGCCGCAAAAAAGTCGGCGGCACCATAAGAAATTGCGGTCAGCAGACCGAGTATCGCTGTGGTCACTATATGGTTTTGGCGTCGATTACAAACCGATAGCGCACGTCAGCTGCGACCACTCGATCCCAGGCTTTATTAATTAGCTCTGGGTCAGTTGCATCGAGAAGTTCAATATCGGCAACTACATTTTTCTCGGCGGCAAAATCGAGCATCTCTTGAACTTCAATTTGCCCGCCAACCTGCGAACCGCTGATTGAACGACGAGACCCGGTAAGCCCAAAAACATTGAATTCTTGCGAATCTGCCGGCAGACCAACATAAACCAAGCTGCCACCGAATTTGATCAGCCCGAGCAAAGCGTCAACCGGCACGTTTGCGCTGGTGGTGTTGAGGATAAAGTCGAAACTGCGCGCCAAATCCTTAAAGGTTTGCGCCTCGGCAGTGCTGCGGTAGTCGACAGCACCAAAACTCAGCGCATCATCCTTCTTGCTCATTGAATGACCAAGCACGGTAACCTCGGCACCCATTGCAACAGCGAACTTAACCGCAAGGTGACCAAGGCCACCCATGCCCAATATGGCTACCTTCTTACCTGGATTTGCGCCCCAGTAACGCAGCGGCGAGTACACCGTAATGCCGGCACACAGCAGTGGCGCAGCTGCGGCAGGGTCAAGGGTCTCAGGTACCGAAAGTACAAAGTGCTCGTCGGTCACGATCTCTTTGGCGTAACCGCCGTACTGCACTTCGCCGTCGTAACCGGTTGCGTTATAAGAACCAACTGGTCCACGCTCGCAGTAACTCTCGAGGTTATTGCGACAGTTGTTACACTCGCGGCAACTATCTACAAAAACACCAACGCCAACTCGTTGACCGATTTTGAACTTAGTTACGGCAGACCCGACCTCAACAACTCGGCCGATTATTTCGTGGCCCGGCACCATCGGAAATTGAGCTTCGCCCCACTCTGACCGAGCCTGGTGAACGTCTGAATGGCAGATACCCGAGTACTCAATTTCAAGTCGCACATCTTTGGGTCGAACGGCTCGGCGAGTGATTACTCCCTTTTCAAGAGGATGGCCAGAAGCGTTGACAATTAGGGCTGTGGTTGAGGTCATTTCACAATGCTAATACCCGCTTAAAAGTGAAATCCCCCGTCAGTCGTGAGAACCTTAGGGGGATTTCGTGGCTCCGACCGGCATCGATCCGGTGACCTAACGATTTTCAGTCGTT
>CAZGZW010000021.1:0-33067 GCA_964530255.1 uncultured Rhodoluna sp. | reverse complement strand
TATGACTTAAGTCGAATGCGGATTTTCTGTCCGGCCATCTTGACTCGCTCTCGTTGTTTTCGCGGGAGGGCCCCGCGAAAGGCTTAGTAGCACTACGAATGTTGCACCACTGTTTTGTTATCAAATGCTCCGACCCACGCGCTCGGGCGTGTCGCGAATCTGAGACTCGCAGACCCTAAGTTTGGGTCAGATAAATTTTTGTTCAGCTGCGGCCGGACCTACCAAAACTGATAGTTCACTTCGCCTGCAGTGGGTCGCACAGAATGCGCGACGACTCACGAACTTGTCAATACTGCCACAGTGTTGGGCATCAGTGCAAGTTAAATCTCTCTACCGCACAGGCAAATTCATGAGTTGTACCTGGAATCAAATCAAATCTGTCTCCGGTGGGTAAAACCACTTCGCCAATCGCGCTTGACTCGGTTGCGTCCACTCGTAATTTGAATTGATGATCGGCGATACTCCAGCTAATAGCCAGTGACCCGTGTGCGGTCTTCTGGGTCATCGAAACATCCGCTATGTCTAAACCCGGTTTCGGAGCGACCCGGTAGCTGCGGTATCCGGGTGCAGTTGGTTGAAGGCCGACTACGTAGCGATATAAGAAGTTTGCGACTGCACCCTTTGAATAGTGGTTGAGTGACATGCTCGGCTTGCCTTCGACTATGCCATCCCAGCTTTCCCACACCGTGGTTGCGCCCTGGTCTCGCATGTAAAGCCAGCTGGGGCGTTCACGCTGAAGTAGTAATTCGTACGCCAGTTCTAAGTAGCCGTGGTCAGCCAAGACCGGCAACAGGTAAGCGGTCGACAGAAACCCGGTGCTGAGCCGAGTGCCATTAGCTCGAATCATTTCAGACAGGGCTTGTGCATTTGCCGACACCATTTCTTCTGGAATCAAACCAAAAGCCAGCGCCCTGGTGAATGCCGCTTGGGTTTTCAGCTTCACCAAGCCGTCGGCACTGAGGTGTTCGGTACGCCACGCACCCAGCACTTTTGCAGATAGTTCACGGTACTGGTCAATCAATTCGGCAGGCTTATCAAGCACCTCAGCCATTTCGACAAACTCGCAAATAGATCGGTACAAATATGCATTGGCGACATCAGAGCAGTCGTACGCCGATTTTTCAAATGGATTGATTATGGGCACGCCCGGTTCGAGCCACTCACCCCAGTGGTAGCCGGTATCCCATAGAAATTCTTCGTGAGGGGCAGCTGCGCCGGTGCGGCCCGCATGCCGCCCGGAAGCTGCGGTGGTCAATCCAAAGTCAATCCACATTTTGGCGGCTTCGAAATTTTCGGCGAGCGCCTCGGTTTTGCCGTATGCCCAGTAGGTGGCGTATGGAGCGTGAACCACAACGTCTCCCCATCCGGAAGATGCGTGCATAAATGCCATGCGCGATTGCCAACCCTCGGGTTCGGTCATCGGGCTGATGTTGGCTACTCGCCCATCGGCGTTTTGATCCAAACGCACATCGGCTAGAAATTTTCTTGAGAAGCCATCAACGTCAAACTTGAACGCAGCGGTGTCAACAAAAATCTGCCAGTCGCCGGTCCATCCTGAACGCTCACGCTGAGGGCAGTCAGTTGGCACATCTACGGCGTTGCCGCGGAATGACCACTCGCTGGCCTGGTCAAGCCAGCTGAGTCGCTGGTCACTGCTTTTGAAAACTGAAAACTGTTCGAAATCAGTGTGCACCGCAATCGCGCTTAGATCAGCTTCGGTTAGCTCACCTTGAAAACCCCTGACTACAACATATTGAAAACCGTGGGTGGTGAATTGCGGCTCAAAAACATCGCCGGGTCTTCCGGCTGAGATTACCGAGTCAACCTGATGGTCTCTAATCGGTTCTGGCATAAATGGGAAAAATGCATCAAGGTGTGAGGTGTCGAGCTCGCCCGAAGCGTTTACGAATTCACCGTGGGTCAGTGTGATTTGGTTGCCAGCATCGCCTAGATTGCTTAGTCGCACCCATCCGGAAATGTTTTGACCGAAATCGACCACGAAATCGCCGGCTGAGTTTTTCCAGATCTTTTTGGGTGCAAAACTTGCCGTTTTTCTAACCGGCGGGCTGATTGGTTCGACCAGCTGAGAAGACACCTGGGTCACCACTACCGCCGACCAGTTTGAATCGTCAAAATACGGATGAGTGATGTCTGCCTGCCAAAGCCGGCGGTCTTCGATCTGACCTAGAAAAATATCGGCACCGAGTACATGAGATGTGGCCGATCGCCACTGGTTATCGGTGGTCAGAATTGGGCTAGCGGTTTTCCCCGCCGGACTAATCTGAGCAATCAGGGATGTCCGGTCGCCGAATTGATTTACGCTGCGCATCACGTCGCAGGCGCCGCGAAACCATCCATCAGCTAGCAAAACGGCAATCGAGTTGATGCCGGGCCGAAGCAGCTCTGAGACATCAAAAGTCTGAAACTGGATGCGTTCGCGATACTGCGTGTAACCGGGGGTTAGCTCTTGATCACCAACCCGCTGGCCATTAATGAACGCCTGATAAAGACCCTGAGCTGAAATTTCGAGTTGCAAGGCACCGCTCGCCTGCGCTTCAGAGAGGTCAAACTCTCTGCGCAGCCAGTAAACCGGCCTATGGCCAGGCCGAGCTATTTCATCTTCTGCTGGGCGAATCCAGTTTGCAGAACCTGCCAAATTAGGCATAGTGGCACGAAACTTTAACCCCGGTCACCTCTCGCAGAGCTGGAATTTCAGTTGCGCAGTTCTCTTGGGCTATCGGGCAACGGGCAACGAATGGGCAACCCTGACCGATATCAGCAACATGCTGCTTCTTCGAAACCTGAAGTTGCTGCCAAGCCTCCCGACGAACTTTTTGAACGTGAGGGTTCGGAGCTGGAGCTGCTGCGGTGAGCGTCTGGGTGTAGGGATGCTTAGGTGCCGTGACCACTCGGTTGACATCGCCGTGTTCCATGACGCGGCCTTTATAAAGCACCACTACATCATCAGATAGAAAACGCACCACATCGAGGTCGTGGGCGATAAAAAGGAATCCGACGTCTTCGCTCTGCGAAAGATCAGCCAGCAGGTTGAGCACCTGCGCCTGGGTTGATAGGTCTAGAGCTGATACTGGCTCGTCGAGCACGATTAGCTTCGGCCGCACAATTAGTGCACGAGCGATCGCGATTCGTTGACGTTGACCGCCCGAAAAGTTGCGAGGGTAGCGGTCTGCCGCTTCTGGCGAAAGACCAACCTTGACCAGCACCTCTCGCGCCAGCGCCAGTGCGTCTTCACGCTTTACCCCATCAACAACCAAAGGCTCGATGAGGGTTTCACCGACAGTTAGAGCCGGGTTTAGCGATGAGTAAGGATCTTGGAAAACCACGCGAATTCCGGCGGCCGTTTTCTTTCGGCGCTTCAGAGAATCGTGAGTGATGTCAGTGCCTAAAAACTTGATGCTGCCGGTCTTAACCTTTTCAAGCCCCAGGATTGCCTTACCGATTGTCGACTTACCTGAACCAGACTCACCAACCAGGCCTAACACCTGACCCGGCTGAATCACAAAGTTGATGTCGCTGACAGCAGAAAAAGCGGTCTTGCCTTTGCCGTATTGAACCGATAGGTCGGTTACCTCAAGTAGCGGAGTTGTATTTGTCATGGCCATCACCTAGTTCTTGCCGTGATTGGTCGTGGTCAGAGTTAATTCACCAAAACGCATGCACTTCACTGCGCCGCCCTGGTGCGCTTCTTTTTCTTGCAGTGGCTGCTTGCAAATTTCGGTGGCGAAGTAGCATCGTGCCGCGAATCGGCAAGAGCTGGTCCATTCCCACGCCGGTGGCACTGCCCCAGGGATCGATGCCAGGCGATCTGGCATTACCCCGTCGGTGCCAAAGTGTGGGTCAGCACCCAATAGAGCTGAGGTGTAAGGATGAGCGGGGTGCAATAGCACATCGGCAACTGGCCCGGCCTCGATAACCTGACCGGCGTACATGACGGCAACCTGATCGGCGATGTCGGCTACAACTCCGAGGTTGTGGGTAACAATAACCAGACCCATTCCGCGCTGCTGAACCAATGCACGCAAGAGGTCAAGAATTTCAGCCTGAATGGTCACATCCAGAGCCGTGGTTGGCTCGTCGGCAATCAGCAATCGAGGGTTTCCGGTAAGGGCCAGTGCTATAGCGACGCGCTGGGCCATACCACCAGAAAGCTGGTGTGGGTAAGACTTCATGACACGCTGTGGGTTTACGATGCCGACCTGCTGCAATAGCTCAAGCGCTTCAGTTTTTGCGGCGGCCTTGGACAAACCACGGATGCGCTGCAGTGGGTAAACCAACTGGTGTGAAACCGTGAACATTGGGTCAAGTGCGACCATTGGCTCTTGCGAAATGTACGCCATTTCACTTCCGCGCACGGTGTTTAGCTCTTGCTCATTCCAATCAGCAATGTCGATTCCGTTTAGCAAGATCGATCCTGAGCGAACCTTAACCCCCGGCGGCAGCAAGCCGATTACCGAAAGAGCCGTCATGGTTTTACCACAACCAGATTCACCAACGACGCCGAGAACTTCGCCCTGCTTGAGCGAGAGAGAAACGTCTGTGACGAGCTCGTGCTTACCCTCGACTCCAACGACCAGGTTCTTTAGCTCGAGTAGGTGCGCAGCTTTAGGAGCAGCCTCGACCACCGGAAGATTAGCGCGGCGGCGACCCTTGAGATCTTTGAAAGAGAAAGGTTTTACACCCGAAGCCTGAGCTTCACCTTCACCGAACACGTCTGCAAGCTCATTGATTGCAAAGACCGTAAAGACCAAAACTAGCCCAGGTGGAACCATCATCCACGGAGAGAAATAAATCAGGTTGGTGGCCTGAAGAATCATTGCACCCCAGCTTGGGTTTGGCTCTTGCGGGCCAATTCCCAAGAACGATAGACCTGCCTGAATTGAGATACCGGCGACAAATATCAGAGCCATCTGAACCAACACGGTGCGCCAGATACCCGGCAAAATGTGTCGGAGGTTCACGCGAACCGAACCGAGGCCGTTCAACCTCGCGGCGTCAACATAAAGTCGCTGACGGATTGAAATAATTTGCCCGAGCAGCACTCGATAGACGGCTGGAGAAATTAGGAAACCGAAGAAAACCATCAGCGGTTCCATTTTTTCTTGGCCGATGGCACCGACCAGAGCCAAAATCATCACCATGCCGGGAAGCGCAAAGATGATCTCGGCGAATCGGCTGAAGAATGACTCGACTTTGCCACCGTATTGGGCTGCAATAAACGCAACTGGCAAACCAATCGCAAATGCCACCAACACGGTGATTACAGCGCCAACCATGGTGCCGGCACCGGCAACCATGATGCGGCTGAAGATATCGCGCCCAAGATCGTCGGTTCCGAGAATGAACTGGGCGTTTGGGGTTAGCAGCTCGAAACCGGTGTTCTGCTGAGCGAAATCGAATGGCACCCACAGCGGCGCAGTGAGCGATCCGATGAAAATAAAAGCCAACCAGGCGAGGCTGATTAGAGCACCTGGACGCTTCAAAAAGCTTGGTGCAGATTTCTTCTTGGTTGCGGCGCTCATCGGGTTCTAACCTTTGGATCTAAGAAACGAGTAGCAATTTCGGTCAGGAACATTGCGATGACAACAACCACGGTGGTGACGATAACGGTCGCTTGAATTTGAGGAACGTCGTGCATACCGATTGCGCGTTGAACACCAGTGCCTAGGCCGGGCAGCTGGAACAACTGCTCCACAGTAACCGTGCCACCAAAGGTGAGCACGAACTGAAGGCCAATGACTGAAACAATTTGCACGCTGGCAAAACGAAGCGCGTGCAGATAAACGATTCGAGTGCGAGGCACACCCATGGCTCGAAGCGTACGAATGTGCTCTTGAGAGACTGCCTCAAGCATTGCAGACCTGGTGATACGTGCGATGGCTGCACCGCCGTGTACCGCAAGGGCGATCACCGGCAGAACAAGGCTTGATGCCCAGCCGATTGGGTCATCGACAATGTCGATGTAACCGCTGGCCGGAAGCAGTGGGTTGAATACCGCGAAAACTAGAATCAGGAAAATTGCAAACCAAAATGGTGGCACCGCGATGAAGAAGGCGGTGATTGAGTTCAAAACTCGGTCAATAATGCCGCCGCGAACCGCAGCGGTTACTCCGACAACAACACCAAGGATCGCGGTCAAAACGATGGCAGCCAGAGATAGGTAGGCGGTGACCTGGATTCGAGTCAAAATTTCTACGCTGAGATCACGATTGTCAACGTAAGAGATTCCGAGACTGCCACCCAGCAGCATGCGCACCCAATCGATGAATTGAACCACCAGCGGGTCGTACCAGCCGATGTTTTCATTGAACTCGCGAATGGTCTCTGGTGTACCTGAAGTGCCCAGGGCAATTTCACCAGGGGTTCCGGGCATTAGGTGCACAATGATGAAGCTCAGCACCGCCGCAACGAACAGGGTGAGTAGCCCCATTGCCACTCGGTTTAAAACAAATCGGATCATGCTCTTATTCTGCTGCTAAAAACTTGCTTGGTAATGACAAGTGGGAGCACCGATAGGTAAGTGCTCCCACTTGTCACTGGAGGGTGTTACTTGGCTGGCTTGATCTCGGTTAGGAGAGGCCAGGTGTTTCCGTTTGCACCAATTTTCATGGTCTTTACGGTCTTCTTGTTGTAACCAAGGTATGAGTAAGACTCACGCAGTGGCAGTGACCAGGCTTCCTCAACAATCGCCTTGTTCAAGGCTTCAGCCTTGGCAGCGTTCTTGTTGTCGGCTGCAAGGGCACCAAGTGCCGCACCGATCTTTGCGTTGGTTGCACCCTGGTAGTTAGGGAATGAGTTCAACATCAAGCCTGTCCAAGCGGTCAGGTTTGAGGTGTCGAAGCTGAAGATACCCATGGCACCGGTGCGAACTGCGCCGAACAGCTCGCCACCGTTGGCAGCGATCTTGATGTTCATGGTGATGCCAGCCTTAGCCCACTGGGTTTTGAGCATTTCGTGAACCGAAGCGTCGTTAGCTGAGATCACGATGGTGAACTCTGGGTTTGGGTACTTCGAAGCAGCAAGCAACTGCTTTGCCTTAGCCAGGTTGTAGGTGTACTTCTCGTCAAGTAGCTCTGAGTAACCAAGAGCAGTCTTGCCAACCAATGACGCGGTAGCGCGGTCGCCGGCAAAGATACCCTTGACCAGAGCGTTACGGTCAGTTGCGTATGAGAAGGCTAGACGAACGTTTTTGTCTTCGGTGAACTTGTAGTTCTTACCTAGCTTGTCCCACCACTGCATGAAGTAAACCACGCCAGGCTTGGCAACTAGACCGACATTACGAGCCTTTAGCAGCGGCACCGAGGTGGTCGCTGGCTGAAGCACTACGTCAATCTGACCGGCTGCTGCTGCGTTTGCCTGAGCCTGGGTGGTGGCGTATACCTTGTAGACGATGACGTCGTATGGGTAGTTAGCCTTGTTCCAGTGGCTGGCCTGCTTGACCAAACGGTAGCTGTTGGCCTTGATGGTCTTAGCTGCGTCTAGCTTGTATGGGCCAGAACCGTATGGGGCTGAAAGCAATAGGTTCTTGTCTTTCGCAGCCTTCTCAGAAACGATGAAGCCCGCAGGGCCTGAAAGTTCGTAAGCAGCGTTTGGCTGAGCCGACTTGAACTTCACAACTACCTTGTTGCCGTCAACGGTAACCGAGGTGATTTCTTGAGTGCCACCCTTGTCGAACTTTGAGTACGAAGGGATGGTGGTGTCGCTGCGGCGGTCAAGGTTTGCCTTGACTACGTCTGCGTCAAGAGTAGAACCGTCGGTGAACTTAACGCCTGAGCGAATGGTCATGGTCAAAGTGGTCTTGTCGTCTGACAGGGTGTGGGCAGTAACCAATCCGCCCTTTACGCCCTTAGCCGCAGCTGGTGCAGTGCGCAGGAAAAGCTGGTCGTAAAGCGACTCGAAGAATGGTGCCTGAGCGTCTGAATACGATACTGGGTCGTATTTTGCAGGTGCTGGGTCTGAAATATCGCCGATGGTCAGGGTTCGGGTTGCAGCGTTGGCTGCACCTGAAATGCCACCGGTCAAAACCAAAGCCGCTGCAGCGATTGCTGCAACTCGGCGGAGGATTGGACGGATCATCTGATCTCCTTTTGAGCGCCATTGCGCAATTTGGATATTGGGTACTCCATGTCATCCATGGATTGAAACAAACACTAATATCGGTTTATAACGTTTCAAGCATCAGTGCCAAATGGCGCCATTTGAAAAAGTTATAGAACTTGAACAGGTTGCTAACTTCTGATGAACTCAGCCATTCTTGACAGAGCATCGGCCATGTCAGCATCTCTCTTTGGACTTCGGTTGAGAAAACCGTGTTCCGCTTTGGTATAGGTGAATTCTTCAACAGAGACACCTGAACTTCGAAGCTGCTCAACCCAGAGGTCACCGCTTGAACGCAGAGAGTCACGCTGTGCTTGAAGGACCAACATCTTTGCCTGGCCAGACTTATCGTTGGTGTCCCCTGGAAAACAGTGCCAGCTTGCCTGTTCGGCATCGCTGAGACCCTCAACCAGCCATGGGTTGTGTTTGGCCGAGAACTCTTCGTCGAAGTAGAAAATGCCCTCGAGTTGACTCTTGAGTTCATCACTGAATGGCGGCAGCAACTTATGCGCGACCGGATAAATCGGGATGACGCCGCCGAGTGAAATGTCTCGGTCTCGCGCGAGTAGCGAGAGTGATCCGGCGAGGCAGGCGCCAGCGCTGGCGCCACCGATGAAAATCTGCTCGGCGCCAAGACCCAATTCGGTGGCTTTTGCAATTGCCCAATCGAGGACGTCCAGTGCGTCTACCTGTGCGCAAGGGAATCGTGTTTCATCGTCAACGAGTTTGTAGTCAACCGAGTAAACCAGTGCAGGTGTATTGCCGGCTAGCTCACCAGAGACAACATGACCCTCGGGCATGTCGAGACCGCCAAACACGAAAGCTCCCCCGTGAAACCAGAGCATGATTCGACTGGGCGTTTCAAGCGTTTTTGAACGGTAACCCCTCACCGGAATATCGCGCTGACTACCCTCAATGAAAAAGTTTTCAATTTCTAGGTCTTCGAAACTGTGTAGCCCCAAATTGATTCGTTCTTGTTCAGCCATGTCGGCGAAATCGACGGTAGGTGGTTTATCGAATGCTGGTGATGGCGACATTGCTCATCCGTTCTGTGAGTAGAACCTCAGTGCCAGTTAAGCTGCCAGGTTTTCAGCAGTGCCTTGGTACCTTCGGCGTGAATTCCAATTACACGTCCAGTCATACCACCGGCAACTTCGGTGCTTACATAACGGCCATCGATACGACCTAGTTCTACCTTCTCGCCGGTGCTGAGAATAACTGCGGCGACCAGTTCATCTGGGCCAACCGGAGCGTGAAAGCCACCATCACGGGTAACGCTTTCGAGCGAGAAGCTGAAGGGCAGTTTGACCGAGACCGAACCGATGGTGAACACATGGTCACCGATTGCCCACTGCGCTTCGACGGTTTTACCTTTGTAGCTCAGTCGCAACCAGTGGCGATTGTCGATGCGCACCGCAATACCAACTTCGCCCTTGCCAGACTCTGCCGGCACGAGGTCGGCAATCAGTGAGAAATTATGCGCGAGCTGACGCCTTGCGACAAAACCAGAAAATTCAAGACCGGCATCGGTGCTTTTTACGAGCTCGTTAGGCCAGCTTGCCGGTGCAATCCAATCGAGCGGAAGGTCAGATTTTTCAACCAAACTCTCTGGATTTGGCAGCTCATCGGCTGGCTCAATCGGCCGGCCCAATGTTGGCCAGCCTTCAACCCAATCAATTTCGACAGCGCAGGTTTCGCGGCCGAGAATGTGCCACTCGGGGCTGGCACCTCTGGGTCGTGTTCCGTGGAAGACCATCGCCCAGCTGCCATCCTTTTTTTCAACCAAGTCAGCATGCCCGGTGTTTTGAATGGTGATGTCGGTGCCGCGGTTTGATAGCAGAGGCGAATTGGGCGCAGCCTCGAATGGGCCGTCGAAGTTAACCGACCTTCCGACGGCAACCGCATGGCCTCGCTCGGTGCCACCCTCGGCAATCAGAATGTACCAATAGCCATCTTTCTTGTAGAGGTGCGGACCCTCCGGAAATTTACCGCCGGTACCCTGCCAAACCAACTTGGGTTCGGTGAGCAACTCACCGGTTTCAGTGCTGATAATCGCCTGGCCAATGCCATTCAAAGGGAGACTGGCGTAGGTCATGATGCAGTTGCCCTGGTCATCCCAAGCCAAGTCGGGGTCGATGCCGAAGACATCGATTCGAACCGGTTCACTCCAGGGGCCAGCGGCAGCTTCGGCCGTGACCAGCACCTGCCACTTTCCATCCATGCTGGTGGTGATCATGTAGAACTTGCCGTCATGGTGGCGAATTGTCGGGGCAAAAATACCCATCGAATTGCCTTGCCCATCGACGTTTAGTTGCGAGCGAGTAGGCAGTGCGTAACCGACCTGATGCCAGTTGACCAAGTCAGTCGAGGTGTGCACCGGAGCACCGGGTGCATATTCAAACGAAGAATTGACCAAAACATATTCGGATTCAACGCGAACCACCGAGGGGTCTGGAAAAAAGCCCGGAATTATCGGCCGAGAAATTTCAAGAGCACTCGGATACTTCGGTTTAGACATCTGTCTCCCTAGAACATTGTGTTGCTGTTAGCAGCGGTGTCAGGAACCACCTGGAGCACATCCCAATGTTCCACAACTTTGCCGTTTTCTAACCGGTAGAAATCGGCAACTGCTGCTTCTTTCCCACCGTTTGGAAATGCCCTTACATGAACCACGGCGAGGTCGCCATCAACCAAGATTTTCTTGATTTCAAAGCGAGCATCTGGATGAGCAAATTTGTCATGGAGCGCAGCTACGGCCGACTCGCGACCATCAGCGATAGTTGGATTGTGCTGGATGTACTGCTCTGCAGAAACATAGGTTTCAAAAGCTAGACGCACATTTCGCTGGTGGTAAAAGATTTCAGCGAAATCAGTCATGATGACCCGATTTTGCTCGGTGGCCACCTAACTTACTCTTTCGAGAATGCTGCGTCAAAGGCTCCGGCAGGTTTTTCCCAAAGCAGCGAACGCACGAAGCCAACGGCTTCTTCCGCACCGCGTAGGCGATCCATTCCGGCGTCTTCCCACTCAACTGAGATTGGGCCTTTGTAGCCGATAAATTCGAGTGCGCGGAAACTGTCTTCCCAAGGAACGTCGCCGTGACCGGTAGATACGAAGTCCCAACCTCGTTGCATGTGCGACCAAGGAAGGTGGGAACCCATTACTCCGCGACGACCGTTGCCAAGCCGCATACGAGTGTCTTTGCAGTCAACGTGGTAAATGCGATCAGCAAAATCAAGGATGAATGCAACCGGGTCAAGGTTTTGCCACATCATGTGCGATGGATCCCAGTTCAAACCAAACGCTGGTCGGTGGTCGATAGCCTCTAGGGTTTTGATTGTCGTGTAGTAGTCGTAGGCAATTTCGCTCGGGTGAACCTCGTGAGCGAAGCGAACACCTTCGGCATCGAACACGTCGAGAATCGGGTTCCAGCGGTTCGCAAAATCTTCGTAGCCAGCATCGATTACCGACTCTGGCACCGGTGGGAACATGGCCACGTACTGCCAAATGCTCGATCCGGTGAAGCCGACCACGGTGTCGACACCGAGCTTGCGTGCCACGCGAGCCGCACGTTTTTGCTCTTCTGCCGCACGCTGACGAACACCCTCACCATCGCCATCGCCCCACATGTAGTCGCGAAGGATGGCTTGGTGACGGAAGTCGATTGGGTTATCGCAAACCGCCTGGCCACTCAAATGTGTTGAGATGGCGTAGACGTTGAGGTTGTATTTAGCGAGGATGTCTTTGCGGGTCTGTAGGTAGCCCGGGTCTTCTTCGGCACGCTTGAGATCAAGGTGATCTCCCCAGGTGCAGATTTCAAGCCCGTCGTACCCCCAAGAAGCAGCGAGTCTAGCTACCTCTTCGAACGGCAGGTCAGCCCATTGACCGGTGAACAGTGTTACTGGGTGAGTTGACTTTGACATCTTTGTATCGCTTTCTTTCCTCAGATAATTACATGAATTTCTTCATGAAGTCTTGCTGCTGCTTGACCACGACGAATGGATCGACCTGTCCGATATCGGCAAACGCGTGACCTTCCCACTCGGATGAGATGTAGCCATCAAATCCGCCTTCGGCAAAAATCTTGGTGTGCTTCTCGTAGTCGATAGCTTCGACTGATCCGTCGTCGTTCATGTCGAAGAACTTGGCGTGGATGTGCACAACCTGATGCATGATGTCTTTCCACTCTTCTGGAGCAACGTGACCGTTCATGTTAAAAGCCATGCGACCGAATGGGCCAAGGCTGTTTGGGTTGATGCCGCGGCTCTCAAGGTATGAAACGAATTCGGCAATTCGCTGAGGGTGAGGCATATCTGAAGCCCAGAACTCAAGAGCCTTCTCGATAGCTGCCTCGTCGAGACCGCGATCGCGGAAGGTCTGGAGCATTGAGCGACCCATGGTGTGCATGGTTGAAGAAAAGTCAGGTACGAAACCGAGCAGCGGGCTGTTCAGTTTTTCGTAGGTGTCACGAATCTTCATAATTTTTTCGCTGTTTGGTCCCTCTGGAGCGTGAATCTCGTAGCCAAGCTTCACGTTCAAACGCTCTGCGTGTGGAAGAAGCTTGGTTAGCAATTCACCCGAAGCGCTCTGAATCTTGATGGTCGGGAAGCCCATCTTGGCGCCGGCCTCAATCTGCTTGAGCACAAACTCGTACTCTTCATCAAGAGTCATGTCGGCTGCTCGGTTACGACCCATGTCAAGGTTGGTGCCGTACATCGAAGGGGTGAAACCGTACTTGTCGACGTAGCCCCTCCACTCATTGATGAACGAGTCAGGGGTCTCTGGGTAGGTTCGCACGGTTTGCGAAGCCATGATTTCAACACCCGGGCCGAGGCCCATGTCGACCACACGCTTGAGCATCGAGTCGAGAGTGTATTCACCAGCAGCCCACTCAGAAGCAAACGAGTAAAGGGTGACGCCTAGTTTGAATTTGGCTTTGGTTAGAGTCTCAGACATGGTCTAGGCCTGCACTTTCAGGTTGACAACTTGGTGAACGATGTTTGGTAGGTATAGACCCGGTTTGATCTGCATGTATGGCAAACGTAGCTCGATGTGGAAGGTAATTTCGTGTTCCTCACCAACTACACCCGCCTTGCCTAGATCCATGTCTAGGTATGCGCGGTCTTGCATGAACCAAAGCGTTTCCCACTGGTTTGGAACCTCGCTCATTGGCCATGACTGACCGTTCAGGCGAAATGAGAGCTTGTCTTGCGGAACCTCAACGCCATCTACGTGAACGTTGATGCTGGTCACCGATGAAACCCAGAGGCTTCGGTACCAAGGCACAGTCATCGCAAGCGACAAACCGTTGGCTGTAGCAGTAAGACTCTGCTTACTGAGTACTGTGTCGTGAGTTGCCATTATGCCTTTGTCCTTACTTCGTAGCCGTAGCCAGCCATGATTTCACGGATGCGCTTTTGGTGACCATCTACCTGGTCAAATGGATTGCTGATTTCATCCCAGTGGAAACCTTCGTACTCACTTGAGATTGAACCGGTGTAGCCGGCGTCGGCATAGCACTTCAATATGTCAACCAGCGGTGTGGTTGGCTCATCGCCATCTTGCATGCCGAAGAACTTGCCGTGCGTATGCCAGACCAGGTGAAGAATGTCTGACCACTCACTCGGGTCGGCGTGGCCGAACAAACCGCAGTGGTTGATTGCATAGTCGATTGCAGTTTCGCCGAAGCCATACTTGGCAGCGATGCCTGCAACCTGACCCATGCGCATACCCTGGGTGCGACCATCCTTCGGTGCACCCTCAGCGTGGTGCACCTGCCAAAGATCTAGCAACTCGGTGATCATTTCTTCTGGCACTCCGCTGCGGCGGTACTTAGCCAAAAGACTAGGTGGCATACCGACTGTAGTCGCACCAAAGTCTGGAACGAAGCCCAGGTAACCAGAGTTGAGTTTTTCGTAACGCTCTAGGTGAGCCTGCATCTCTTCGTGACGTGGCGAGTGGTGCGAGTGAACCTCAAGACCCAATTTCACGTTGTACTTTTCAGCAGTTGGCAGCAGCGCTTCCATAACGTCTGGAGTCATCGAAATCTGCACTCGAGCAACCGGGAAGCCAAGCACCGAGGCCAGCTTGATCTGAGCTGCCATGTAGTCGATCATTTCGTCGTGGGTGAGCAACCGATCGCGACGCAAACCGAGGTCGGCGTTCACCGCTAATGAGGTCGGGATCAGACCCAGTTCGGCAACCAGGTCTTTGAACTTGCCGATGAACTCATCGCCTGGGTTCGGGAAGTTTCTGATGCTTTGGAAACCAATAACCTCAATACCTGGGCCCTGGCCACGGCGAGCAACCTCGCGCAGCAGCTCTTCCATGGTCATCTGACGCTGGTGGAACATGCGGGTGTAAGAGTAAAGTGTGGTGCCCTGTAGGTGACCTTGCTTTAGTGCGCTCATTATGCGGCCGCCTTTTCAATTTTCATGGTGGTGCGGTTGCCTTCGTGAACCAATAGGGTTCCGGCTCCGGCATCGATATAAGGGATGTAAATTCCGAGACCAACGTGGATGGCGTGTTCGGCATCTAGATCTAGTGAAGCAACCTGCTCATCGGTGAGCGTGCCCGAAAGAATTGCAGTGTCAGTGACAAACCACCATTCGGTGTATAGCGGTGGCAACTCATCTTCACGGTAGTTGGTGCCGTTGATTAGCCAGTGAGTGCTGGCCTTATCGATTGCCATGCCGTCGATGTCTAGCACCAAGTCGCAAACCGAACTCAGTGGTAAAGCACGATACCAAGGCATGCGCACACCAATTGAAAGTGTGTTGCCATCGAGACGGAGCGAGCCCTTCTCGATAATCAAGTCGCGCATCATTTTGGATTACTCCCCTTTGCTGACTGCTCGCGCAGCCTTAATAGCGAATGCCACCGAAGTTGGTGTCGGGTTGCCAGCGGTTTCGGTTGGAATTACTCCGTTACCGCCGACGTAAAGATTTTCAAAACCCCAAACCTTGGAATTTTCGTCGCAGACTGAGGTGCCGTCGTCGACCGTGCCCATCCGAACTGTTCCCAGATAGTGCAGGGAACTGCCCGGAGGCATCACAATTGCACCGTTACCAAGCGGGGTGCCAATGGTCTCAAGCACGCCGGCGAGAAGCTCTTTAGCTACTTCGAAACGACGGTTGTCTTCGTTATTCCATTGGTAATAAAGAGTCGGTTTAGGCATGCCGAACCAGTCAGTTTCGTTTTCAGAAAACTCAACGCGGTCTTCGAAGGTAATTTGCTTGGGAACGAATAGCCCAACTCCAACGTAGGCGCCAGGTCTAGGTTCCTTTACCTCATGTAGTGGGATTGGTGAAGCGTCCATCTGCATGATTTGGGCGTGAACCGGAAAACTTTCGCGGTCGTATGGAATCCAGCTGACTCCGCTGTAGCTAGTTAGCGAACCATACTTTTCGTGGTCGGTCGAGTCTGGCTGCACCTCTGGGGCAAGCTCTGCCAAACCCAAAACCTGGCCGTGGTCGTTGAGATAGTGGCCGAGGGCTTTTGGTCGAATTTGCGATTTGAACAGTAGCTGAGGGGTGCGAATTGAGTCACCGGCAACGAAAACGTAGTCGGCATCGTGCTGCTCAACTTCACCGGTTTTGGTGTTTCTGGTAAATACGCCTGAGATTTTCTTGCCGTCGTGAATCAGTTCGGTGACAAGTGTCTCGGTTACCAACTCGAATCGATCTGACGTGAGGAGGTCGGCAATGATCACATCAGTGCCCGTCCACCAGACTTTGTTGTCTTTGATCTCGACAGCAAGCGGCATTGGCTGAACATGTCGATCTTCGGTGCGGCCTGCGTTGTACTTGGCTCCAAGCCGATCACGCAGCTGTTTGCCCAGCGGGTAACGCTCAAAGGCGGTTTGGTTGACCTTGAGTATTTTCCAGGCTTCATCGAGGTCGCGCTGGTACTCAGCCTGATCAATAAATTCTGGAATTTCACCTTTGCCAAATCTTGGACAGGCACAGGTCCAGTGGGCACCCATGCCACCAACGTTGGCCGACATTGCTGCAGCAGGCATTTGTGAATCAGCCTTACCGTCTTCAACTAGAAATGTTCCAGGCCGGGCGGTGACCACACCGGTGTGCATCTTGCCGGCATCTTGAGGGGTGTTTGCCCTGGGGCCCTGGCTCGCTTGCTGAGCCTCTAGCATCTCTGCCTCTGAGTCAACACTTCTAACGTGTCGCCCAGGTGGGTTAGTTGCCGCAGGGCCGACCTCAAACATGGTGATCTGGGCGTTAGTGTCTAGCTCGTGAACCTTTTTCGCAAAGGCAGAACCGATTGGGCCAGACCCGACTACGACGATCTTTTTCATTAGACGCGGGCCAGCTCGCGAACGTCAACCCAACCGCCAACTTCAACCGACTGAAGTACGGCATCGATCAACTGTGCAGCACGAAGACCATCTTCAAAACGAGCTAGAACTTCTGAACGCTTACCTCCCTGAAGCTCGGCGTAAACATCTGCGACCATGTCGTTGAAGCAGGTCTGATAACCCTGAGGGTGGCCCGCTGGCAATGAATTAGCTCGCTTCGCAAGACCGGTTTGAACATTAGGATCGCGGCGAACGATGCGGTTGTCGGCCAAGGTGCCGACCCATCCGGTTTCAGGGTGCTCTTGGTCAAACGAATATGACTCTTCGGTGCCGTCAAATGAGAACCATAGACGGTTTGAACGACCGGCACTGCACTGGCTGATCACAGCTGATCCAACTGCACCCTTGTCGGTTTCAAATTGAACTAGAGCACCATCTTCGGTGTCACTCTCGTGCACACGTGCAAACTGTGCCGTCAATTTGGTCACGCGGTGGCCGGTGGTGAACTCCATGAGGTCAAACCAGTGAACTCCGATGTCACCAAACGCACGGGTTGGCCCACCCAACTTTGAGTTGCTTCGCCAGTTGGTGGTCATGCTGCCAGCCAGCCAGTCTTGTAGGTACGAGCCGTGCAGGAGCCAAAGCTTGTTAGTTGGGTTCTCAGAGATTCGACGCTTGAGCTCGAGAACAATCGCGTGGTAGCGGTAGACAAACGGAACCGCAGCAACCTTTACGCTGTTGCCCAGTTCGGCCAGGGTTTGTGAATCTTCGAGATTGGTAGCAAGTGGCTTCTCGACGATAACGCTAATGCCTCGCTCAATGGCAGCTCTAGCGTGATTTAGGTGCTCCGCATTTGGGGTGCAAACGTGAACCACGTCGGGGTTCTGATCTAGCAAATCTGAGATGGCTGCGAAACCCTTTGTTCCAGGAAATTCGTCGGCGATTGCATCGGCCTTGGCCTTTGAGCTGCCGGCGAAGCCAATCAGTTCAATACCGTTTGCCTGAATCGCCTGAGCATGTACATGGCCCATGAAGCCGGTGCCGATGATTGCAGCTTTCATCTTTGAATCTGCTCCTATTGAACATAAGTTCAAGCATCTACGTCGATGCTTTCGCCTGCTGCCCACTAAACTTGAGAACAACTTAGCCATCTTTTGATGGTTATGTTGAGTTTATTGCAGATTTTCAGCAAAAGTCAATTTGGCTTATGCAATTGTTATCTTTGGCGTGGGGAGCAAAAGTGTCATCACCAGAGACTGTCGTAACGGTCGGCGAGATGTCGATTGAGCAGCATGATGCCCTGTTTGTGCTGACCGAACTGGTTCGAACCGGCAAGGCCGTGACACGTTCAGACCTCGGCCGCCTATCAGGGCTGGGGAGAAGCATCGTCTCGCAACGCGTAGATGAGGCAATCGCACTTGGTCTCCTTGAAGATGCAGACTTCGGAGTATCTACCGGCGGTCGAGTTCCGCGAAACTTACGCTTCAAATATGAAATCGGTACCTTTGTGGTCGCCGTGTTCGGGGCAAGAAACTTCGGTGTAGCAATCACCGATCTCGCCGGAAAAGTCTTAGCCAGCCATCACGAAAACTGGGACATTTCGGTTGGTCCAGAAAAATCACTGGGCCGAATTATCGAAGTGGCCAAAAAGATTCAGGCTGACAATAAGTTTGAGCAGGTGTGGGCCTCGATTGTTGGAGTTCCAGGTCCGGTTGAATTTGAAACCGGAAAGCCGGTCGCCCCGCCGATTATGCCGGGCTGGAATGCCTTCGACATTCCTGACTACATGACCAAAGCCTTTGGTGCTCCCTGCTGGGTCGACAACGATGTCAACTTGATGGCCTTGGGCGAAGAGGCAGTGCTGCGAAGCGAAAACCTTTACGGTAACGCCGTTGACAACCTGCTGTTCATCAAGGTTGGCTCAGGCATTGGTGCTGGAGTGATTTCAAGCGGCAACGTACATCGCGGCGCTAATGGTTCCGCGGGAGACATTGGTCACGTGGGCGTGGCCGATGAATCAAAGATTGTTTGTCGCTGTGGTCAAATCGGATGCCTTGAGGCGGTAGCCGGCGGCTGGGCGTTAGCTCGTGACGGTGAGGCAGCTGCTAAGGCTGGCAAGTCTGATTTTCTAGCTGAGCGACTGGGTAAAAAAGGTTATTTGGCGCCCGTTGACATTTCGGAGGGAGCGAACTCAGCAGACGCATTTTGTGTTGAAGCTATAGCTCGCTCTGGCCGCATCGTTGGTGAAACCCTTGCCACCCTGGTCAACTTCTTCAACCCGGGCATTGTTGTTGTCGGCGGCACAATTGCAGCTACCGGCGATCTATTTTTGGCCGCCGTTCGCCAGACTGTCTATCGTCGTTCGCTTCCGCTGGCAACTAGAGACCTTCGAATTATTGCTGCAAACCCAAACCACGAAGAAGGATTGATCGGCGGCGCAGCTTTGGCTCAAACCCAGATCTTCAACAGATCACACATGAACAAATGGGTGACCGAGAGCACTCCAAGAGCTTTAGTTTAGAAATTTGCCAAGAAAAGAAGGGGTGCCGAATCTCGGCACCCCTTCTTTCTCTGGAGAGCTTAGCTCTTGATTCCGCCAGAGAAGCCCTGGATGAACTTCTTCTGGAATACAAGATATAGGAAGGTAATCGGAATCATCGCCAGAATTAGCAGAGCGAACACCTTGTTCCACTCTGTTACGACTCCTTGGCTTGCCCAGTAGCTAATGACCAAGTTGATGGTTGGAGACTGCGAACCGTTCAAGAAGATCAAAGGTGTGAAGAAGTCATTCCACATAATTAGGCCGCCCATAATTGCTACGGTTCCGGTAGCCGGGCTTAGCAAAGGGAAAACAATCTTTATGAATGTCTTCCAGCGCGAAGATCCATCAATAAAAGCTGCTTCTTCATAATCAGTCGGCAGGTTCCGCACGAATCCGCCATACAAGAACACTGCGAGTGGGAGCAAAGTTAGACCGAAAATCACTCCTAGCCCCCAAATGTTGCCAAGTAGGCCGAGGGCTCGTGCACCCACGAAAATTGGAACGATTGCAAGCTGGGCGGGCACAATAATTCCAACCAGAATTCCGTAGTAGGCAAAATTACTTAGTCTGCTAGCTTTTCGCGACAAAACGTAGGCTGTTGTCGATCCAAGGAAAATTAGAATCAGCACGCCGATTGTGGTCGAAATTGCGCTGTTTAGTAGACCGAGAAATACTGGCGCCACATCTTGAGAAGTAAGTACTGCAACGAAGTTGTCAAACTTGTACTCAGTCGGTGGGGAAATTGGGTTCATCGAAACTTGCTCAAAGGTTTTGAACGCGTTAGCTACCAGGAGATAAAAAGGTGAGAGTAGCGCAAGAGCAACAATCCAGACTGCGATTTCTCGCAAAAATGAAAGTTTGGTGTATCTAAACATTATTTAGCCGACCTGTCTCGTGTGATGAACAGCTGGATAGCAGCAGCAGCAGCAAGCACGATGGCAAAGACGGTTGCCAATGATGCTCCATAGCCATAGTCAGAGTATTCAAATGTGTATTTATAAACGACGGATGAGAGCGTTTCAGAGGCGCCGTAAGGGCCTCCGCCGGTCAGGGCTCTTACCTGGTCGAAGACTCTGAGGCCGCTAACTAGTGAAAGCGTGGTAGAAATCGCTATTGCCGGTTGGATTAAGGGCAGTGTAATCAGCCTGAATCGAGAGAATGCTGATGCGCCATCGATGGCCGCGGCTTCTTCTAGTTCCTGAGGAACCAAGGCCAAGCCAGCCAAGAAAATCACCATTGGGATACCGATGTGCTGCCAAATCATTACGGTAAGGACTGTCCAGAGAGCAGTCTTGCTGTCTGCTAACCACAAGGTATCCCCGGGCAGACCGAGTGAAGCCAAAATATTATTCAGCGGTCCGGTAGGTTCAAAAATGAACTTCCAGATGTAGGAAACAGCAAGAGAGCTGAGGACCACCGGAAGAAACAAAACAACGCGCAAAAGATAGCGTGTCTTCAAAGTTCTGTTAAGAGCGAGTGCGAACCCAAGCCCCAGGATGTTTACCACCAGGAAGTACAGGATTCCCAACACAAAAGTATTTGAAATCGAGCCAAGGACTTCTGGGTCTTGGGTCAGTCTGACGAAGTTGTCAAAGCCGATCCATTGGAAATCGCCTAGGCCGGTGAAGTTGGTGAAGGCGTAAGCTGCGCCGTAGCCGGTGGCAATGTAGTGCACGGCCAGAACCACTGCCAAACCAGGAAGCGCCCACCACCAGCTACCAAACTGCACTAACTTCTTACCAGTGTTCTTGCTCACTTTTTCTTACCATTCGACTTCACGGAAGAAAGTGGGCCCCTAGATTCGCTGTGATTTGCATCTGCGCGCGCTCTAGGGGCCACTTCTTACTTCCTTTGTTTTGGTGCTATTTGTTCAGTTGTCTGAATCTGACTTAGCGCCAGGTTGAATCCATTGATGCAAGAACCTGGTCAACAGTTGCCTGACCGGTGAATAGCGCCTGGATTCCTTCGCCCATCTTCACATAGGTCTGAGCCTGTGGGAATGAGTTGTTAGCAGGAGGAGTGGTCTTCTTGCCAACCAAGAACTCAGCGACCTTTGAGAAGTGAGGGGTCTTGGCAGCGTCGAAGTCACCGTTGTTTGGTAGACCACCGGTGATGCTCTGGTAAGCGTTCTGACCCTTGCTTGAAGCAATAAAGTTCAGGAATGCGCGAGCACCAGCAAGCTGCTTGGTCTTCTTGTTGATTACTGCAGCGTAGCTTGATCCGTACATTACGCGCTGGCTAGAGGCCTTGTCGGCGACTGGCATTGGGTAAACGTGGAAAGTCGAGTTGTACTGCTTGCTCCAGGTCAGAGCAATACCACCAGGAACGAAGGCAGCGTATGACTTACCTGATGAAATGTTGCCGTTGATAGTTCCGAATGATCCGGCCTGTGGTGCATCTTGGAAGCAGCCGGCCTTGTTCATTTCGACAACCTGGTTCAAGGTGCGCTTCCAGCTTGCTGAGGTTGCAAACTTGACCTTACCCTGCTCACGCTTCAGGTTCCATGATGGGTCAGCACCATATACGTTGGTTGCAATCATGTTCAAGGCCATCAAACCGTTGTTCGATGAGTTTGAACCTGCGATGGTGAATACGCTCTTACCTTTTGCCTTAGCTGCAGAGCAAAGTGATAGCAAGCCGCTGTAGGTGGTCGGCCAAGCTAGGCCATCTTTCTTAAGCAACGAGGTGTTAACTACTGCTCCACCTGGCGACATGTCGAAAACGGTGCCGTAGTAGTTCTTGCCAACGCTGAGGAGCAATTTCTCAGATGCTGGGTTTGCCTTTGCTGCTGCACTGCCTGTGATGGTAGCTAGCTGACCTGCGCGTGCAAATGGAAGTAGCGATAGGGTCGAGCCGATTCCTGGCTGAACCATGAATACGTCTGGAAGTGCGTTTGCCTGAGCAGCTGCACTTAGAGCAGTACCGTAGTCGCCAGCTGCGCCTTTAGCCTGGAATTCAACCTTGTACTTGGTTTGAGACGCGTTGAAGGCATCTGCAACGTTCTGGAACTGGTTCTTTCCACCCTGGGCTGCGGTTGCACCCCAGAAGGTGATGGTTTCTGCAGCCTGAGCGGGGGTGCCCAAGGCCACGATTGAGCTGGCTGCCAGAGCGGCAGCGGCAGCGGCTGAGATTGCTCTCTTGCCATTGAACTTAATCATGGAATACCTTTCATGACTTCTTTGTCAGATCTCTGGTGGGTTCGCCAGAAACGAAGAACCGCTATGCAGCTCTTTGGTATTACATTACAGACTTTTTCCTAAAAAAAACATAAGTCTTGTATTTTTTTGCAATCGTTATGTTGCTGTTAGCAAAAACTCGTCAGTGCGCGCGATCAGTTTTCAAATCTATCTTCGGCAGAGTTAGCGCTAGAGCAAATACGAACACGTATGCGAAAGCGGAATTCAGAAACACCGGCTCGTAGGCTGCGAAATATGCATCCTGAATATTTTGCTTAAGAACCGGCTCCATTGTGGCGAGGTCGGTTGGCGAGACCGATGAAGGGGTCAAACCGGCTGGAAGTGTGAGTTTGCTGAGCAGGTTGACAACTCCGAACCCGAAAATACCACCGGCAATCGTTGAGACAACCGAACTAGATAGATCTCGCAAAACTGAAACCGTCGAGGTGATGGAGCCTAAGAACTTGGCCGCGGTAAATGCCTGAACCAAAGTTAGATTCAGCTGAACGTAGAAACCTAGGCCCGCCCCTGCGATTCCGAGAGCCACCACAATCCACCAAGCTCCGAGAGTCTCGCCAAATAGATAAGCAGACAACATGGCTAAGCCAGCGATTGCACTGCCAATTACGGGATACTTTGTAAACCTACCGGTGCGCCCAACTCGTCTCGTAATAAGAATGGATACTCCCAGCATCGTCAGCACCATTGGCCCAATTGCCATTCCTGCTAACCAACCAGGAAAATCAAATGACATCTGCAACAACGAAGGGACGTATGCAGCAATTGGGAAGAGATTAGCTCCGCTGATGGTCGCGATAGCCAGCGCAGTAATCGCTCCCCTGCTGGTAAAACTGCGCACGGGAATCACCGGATTGCTAGCCTTGAAAGATCTCCAAAAGAATAAAACCAAAGCAGCACCTGCGAGCCATAGCAGCGGGAAAGCGCCACTGATTTCGGTTGTCATGGCTTCTGTCAAACCATTCAAAGACAAAACTAAAAGCACGCTGGCTGCAATGAAGAGAATGTAGGTGGAGACGTCAAATAGTTTTCCGGGCTTTAGATTTTCATTCTTCGGCAGCACCTTGCGAATCAGAATAAAAGTGACGAGCCCGATTGGAACGTTTATCCAGAAATTCCAGCGCCAACCTAATGCGTCGGTGAGTAATCCGCCCAGCACTGGGCCACCGATTGCAGCCACAGCCCAGACAATACTGATCGGAGCCATGTACCTTGGTCGATATCTCTCGGGCAAAATCGATGTCAAAATCGTTAGCGGTAGAACGCCTATTCCAGCTCCACCTAAGCCTTGAAGAGCTCTCGCAAAGGTGAGGAATTCGATTGTTGGGGCCAGCCCGCACAAAATAGAGGCAAACAAAAAGAAGCCCAAAGTCCAGCCGATTAGACGGGACGACCCGTATTTATCAACTAACTTTCCGAATACCGGCAGAGCCAGGCCGGCAGCCAAGTTATAGCCGACGATAACCCACGAAATATTTTCGGTTACATCGAAATCACCAACGATCGTTGGTAATGCGGTTGCAATTATTGAGGTGTCGAGTGCTCCAAGAAAAACAAGCAGAAAAAGAGAGTAATAGAGCCGATTGAAGTTTGGCGGCAGTAGTGATTTATCCACGCCTATGACAGCTCTTCAATCAGCTTGCGAGCACCTCGAACTGCAATCGCCATACTGGTGAGCGTAGGGTTCACTGCGTTTGCGGTGGGGATGGTTCCGTTTCCGCCGGTGTATAGGTTTTCAGTACCCCAAACTCGTGAATAGGTGTCGCAAACGCTGGTGCCGTCGTCGGTCGTTCCAATTCGATGGGTACCCATGTAGTGCAAGCTGGTTCCTGGCGCCATTAGCTTTGGTTCGCCAACCCCCGGAATGAATTGGCCCAAAGCTTCGGCAGCTCGACGCTGGTATTGCTGAGCCACGGCCATCTCATCTTTTTCACGCTGAGTTAGCTCGTAGTTAATGGTGATATTTGGGAAACCACGGTAGTCAAGTTCGTTGTCGTCAAATGTGATCGCATCTTCGTAGCGAGGGTATTTGCAACCACCCCAACCAGCCATGGCGTATCCCCACTTATTGTTTTTGAATGGGCTGTCATCTGGCATTGGGAATGGCGTCGACTGAACAAACATGATCTGCGCTGAGAATGGGTGCTCTGGCTCGATAAACGGAACTCGAGTCACCGCGCTGATTGGGTCGTGCGGGCTCAGGGCAGCAAGCGCGCGCTCGTTCTCAAGGTCTGCTTCGGTGGCATATTTGCCAATTTTGTCGCCGTCAATAGCGATGACGCTAAACGAAACTGGGTGTTCGGTTAGGTAGTGCCCGAGTGCCTTCGGGCGAATGCCCGATGCCCAAAGTAGCTGTGGCGTGCGAACGGCGTCGGCAGCAACAATTACTCGATCAGCGTGCAGCTCGCTTTGTTCACCGGTAACCGCATCTTCAATCAGAACTCCGACGGCACGGTTGTCATCCATAAGAATCTTGCGAGCCATGGTTAGGGAACGAAGCGTAAAGCGTTCAGCTAGCGGGTTGCCCTTTTCGATTAGTGGGCCGAATACAAAATCAGTTCCGGCCCAAATCATGCGGCCATCTGGCTGCTCTTCGGCGGCGATCGGTAAAGCGTATGGCTTGATGTCGCCGCGTGAGATGTCGGCAAATTCATCCTGTAAAACAGCCTGGATAGCCTTGCCAATTCGAGATTTAGTAAATGGCTCCTTGTTAGCCCTAATCAATACTTCGGCGCGACTGATTACTTCTTCCCATTCGTTCTCGGGGATGAAGTCGATTTTTTCGCTGAACATTGGGCGAGGCACCGCACACGTCCAGTGGGCACCTTGGCCACCAACATTGGTTGAAACAGAGGCCATCGGAAAAGAAGATGCGTGGCCAGAACCTGGACCTTGGTAATCAATGAGGTGGGTTCCCTGACGTGCGGTGAGGGTGCCTTCTTGCAAATATGGCAATCCCAATTTTGCTCTGGAGGCTTCATCAGCCTGTGGCCCTTGAGACATTGCACGAGCTTTGGCGCGCGCCTCTTCATCAACGATGTTCTTTACCGAAGCGCCAGGTTTATCAGTTAGCTGTGGGCCAAGCTCAAGCATGGTCACGGTTGCAGTTGGGTGGCCCTCAAGAATTTCGCGAGCATAGGTTGCGCCGATTGGTCCGCTGCCAACGATTACGATGTGTGGGTTTGACATTGATGATTCCTCTCGACGCAACACTGCGCCAACTGACTTTTGGGGTGTTACAAACTGCGTAGGTATTCCAAAGAGGCCACGGTCTCTTTGGTTGGGTAATACTCAAGGCCAATTTGGTCTCGGTATCCACTAGCTTCGACAGCCGCCAAAATCGGCTTCCAGTCGATTTTGCCTGAGCCTGGCTCACCACGGCCCGGGGTGTCAGCTAGCTGAAGGTAGCCGATTGATGAGATGTTGTTTGCCAAAATCTCAAGCGGGTTCTCGCCCTCGACAACTGAGTGATAGATGTCGTAAAGAATCTTGAAGTTTGGTGATGCAACTTGATCAGCGATGTAAATTGCCTCTGCGGTGCGGTCAAGCAAGGCACCTGGGTGGTCAACGCGAGTATTCACCGGCTCAAGCACTAGCTGAATGTTTTCAGCCTCAGCAATCTTGGCTGCCTCTTTGAAGACGACCACTAGCTCGTCGAGGTTTTGCTGGCGCTTTTTACCCGGGAAACCCATCCCTGAGCCGAGCACGATTCTCGGTGCTCCCAAAGCTTTGGCGCGCTTGATTGATTCACGCAGGCCATCGAAGAACACGTTCATGTCGACCCCTGGCATAGTAAAGCTGAAACGAGGTTCGGCAAGAATTGAGGTGATCTGGACGCCGTTAGCATCGGCAACAGCTTTGACGCTAGCGAGATCGAGGTGTGAGGTCATCCACATCTCTACGTGGTGAAAACCTGTCTTGGCAGCAGCTTCGATTCGCTGCTCGGTGGTTTCAAATTCTTTGAAAAGTAGGTCGATGTTTGCGGAGTAAGCAACCATTGCTTCACCTTACTGATACGGCAACCTGCCAAAACGGTTGATCCCTCGATCGGTATCATTTTAGACACTTTTAGTGATTTTCTGCAAAAGTAAGGTAAATATCTACTTATGCCGTTTAGGCATTTGGCAAATCACGGGAGAGCCATCCCACCTAGAGAAAGTCAATGAAGACATTGAATCTCGAAGAAAAAATCACAGCAATTGAAACAAAAATCGCGTCTCTTGAGGCCGAAAATTTCCGCCTAAAGGCTCGTGGCGAAGTTGAAAATATTTTCAACCGCTATCACTTCTATCACAATGCGTTTCGCGATGACCTAATCAAAGACCTTTGGGTCAAGCGAGGCACCGAAGGCATTCGCGCGGTTTACACCAATACCGGCGAGTACACCAATTACGACAGCGTGATGGAGTACCACGAAAACCGACCCGCACCAAAAGGCAAGTTGATTTTGCACATGTCGACCACGCCGGTTATCGAGGTTGCAGCCGACGGAAAAACTGCCAAGGGTGTGTGGATAATGGCCGGCACCGAATCTGGCTTGACTGATCCAGAGCACGCTGAGAAGATGCCTGATTACATGTTTTCCCCTCAGGTGGTCAACGGCAAGAAAGTCTGGGCACACTGGGTCTGGTGCAAATATGCCCTCGACTTTTTATTTCAAGACGGCGAGTGGAAAATTTTGACTTTCCGTTGCTATGAAATTGCACGAGCGCCATTTGAAGAGAACTGGGTTTCATTCGCTTCGAAGAATGCCGAGGCATTTGCGCTCGACATCAAATACTTCGGTGAAGGCGGCCAGGTTTACTTCATGCCTCAACCTGACCAGCCAGTGGTCAACGAACACTGGCCATACACCAACACCGATAGTCAGCAGCTTTCACCGATGCCGCCTAAGCCCTACGAGAAATTCGAGGAGACATTCCGTTAGCCGACAACCACACCATGTCTGGGCTCGAATTCTGGGTCCAGACATGGCACGCTAAATAAACCCTTTCAAAGAAAGATGAATTTCGATGACCAACCCAAAACTTTCAAAAACAGGACATGGGTTTGTCCTCGAGATCGATGGCGTGCAGCAAATACTCCTCGGAGGGCAGATTCATAATTCATCCTCTTCCGACAAAAAATACATTGAAAAGACATTTTCAAAAGCTGCTGCGCTTAATTACAACTTTCTAATTTCCCCCGTTAGTTGGCAGCAGTTTGAGCCGGAGGAAGGTAATTTCGATTTTTCTCTGCTTGACCACCAGCTTGAAGTAGCTAGAGCTCACCATTTGCGTCTGGTGCTGATTTGGTTCGGCAGCTTCAAAAATGCAGCTTCAACCTACACTCCAACTTGGGTGAGAAGCGACACAAAAAAGTTTCCACGCGCGCTCAAGAATCCCGATTCGAAACCGACCGGAACACCTACATTGTCTGTTTTTAGCAAAAACCTACTTGAAGCAGATAAGTCAGCTTTTCAGGTACTGATGGCTCACCTTGCTGAGCACGACAGGCAAAACACCGTAGTAATGGTTCAGGTCGAAAACGAGGTCGGCATCCTTGGCGCCAGCCGCGACTATAGCTTGGGGGCAAACGAGGCTTGGTCAACTCAGGTGCCAATCGAGATAGAGAAGCACTTTGGCAAATCCGGAACTTGGGCCGAAGTAGTTGGCGACCAGTGGCAAGGGCACGAAGTTTTTATGGCCTGGGGTTTTGCCAGCTTCTTGAATGAAATAGCCCGAGCCGGGAAACAAATAAAAGACATCCCGATGTACGCGAACGCGTGGCTGGGTCCGCAGGAAGGCCAGACGGAAGCTGGGCATTGGCCAAGCGGTGGGCCAAGTGAGAACGTTATTGACGTTTGGCGCCTGATCGCACCAGCGCTAGATTTTGTCTCTCCCGATATTTACATTAGGGATGCGTTGCCGGTAATGGAAACCTACTCAAGAGCCGATAATGCCCTATTCATACCCGAGAGCCGTCACATTGCCGGAAATCTTTTTGCAGCCCTGGGTAACTACGGGGCCATTGGCTATTCAATGTTCGGGGCTGAAGAGGGACGCATCGGTAATCTCATGTCGGAATCATTCGGTGTTCTGCGCGAAGCGACTGGAATAATCTCAAATGCACAGTCAACAAACACAATCCGTGCTGTCGTACTTGAAATGGATGAGCCCAGTGCCCTCGTCGAGTTCGACGAGGTAACTGTAAAGGCGAAAAATAGCCTTGCTGGGATGAAAAGGTTCGTTGAGGTAGCTGGTGTAGATCTTGCAATTCAGGATTGGGCCGAACAATCAGAGCTGGACGATTCACCGGTTTTCATCCCCTCAAATACAGATCAGCGGCCATTCGCATTGATAATTCGAGAAGCCGTAGACAGGTTTCTACTAATCGGAAAAGGCATAAACGTAGATTTTGAAATTCCAGGGTTTCGAGTGGAAATCGATATCGTCGAAGAAGGGGCATTCAAAAATAATGAATGGATTTCAGCTCGCAACCTCAACGGAGATGAGCGGCTCAACTTTCTTCCCCTGCGAAAAATCTCGTGCGCCCGAGTTTCGATCCTGCGTTTTCCAGAGTAGTAAGAGTTAACGAACGACTATTTTGACCGGCGCCAAGAGGCCAGCCGGCATCAATTCGGCATCAGGCTCAAATATTGGGTAGCCCAAATAGGTAGGCACCGAGCTTGCGAGTCTTGTTTTGCCGTATTGGTCTCCAATGAGCCGGTTACGCCAGTTGTTCTTCACAACCAACTCAACGTAATTTTGACCTGGGCGCACGTAATCGCTGATGTCGATTTCCTGGCCGAAAGCCCAGACTGTGCCAGCGAAGTTGTTATTCACAAAGACGTCAATTACTGCGGAAAAGTCATCGAAACCCAATGCATACTTTGCTTCATGCGCCTGCTCGAGCTGGATCGAAGTTTTGAATTTCGCGCTGCCCGAGTGGTAGCGAATGGATTCAACGGATGAAGTTGACCAGTCGAACGTCGCACCAGATTCGATCTCCAAATTATCGAATTTTGCAACCCAGCTGCTGATCACATCTTCCGACCGGTTCACTGGCATGGTTGATGCATGCTCGACCGGTGAATCAGAAAGCAGCACAAAGACTGAAGCGTAGGGCCCGAGTTTGATTTGGAATTCGTCATTTGACTCTTCGAGCTCGAAGATTTTTTCAGGCGAGGCCGCATCAATTAGGTATGCATGGTTGCGTTGGGCAGAAAAAGTTGCCGATAGCTCGAGGTTTTCCATTGCAGTATTTGAAACAAAATAGAGGTCTGCATCAGAATCAGCTCGATGGATGCATCTAATGTCAGCTCTTGGAGTGTACGAAGCATCGAGTTCTTTATCGCCAACCCTGAAGCGCCAGTCAAATCGGGTGATGCCTAGCTGTTCAGCCAGCTCAAGGGCAGCGGCCTCTGTAGTTACCGAATAAAAATTGTTACTAGCTGCGAGCTCTTCAACCAAGCTCCGAAACTCGTCTTGGTCGTCACACAGGCTCGGTGAACTGTTGGGTATTGGTCCAAAAATCGGGATGCCTGATGCGGCTAGCTCGAGCAGTTTTCGAACAGTCTCAAGCGTCAATTTCTCTGAATTGCCGCCGAGGTATAGAAGATCATAACTTCCCTGAGCACTCACGAGCTTGCCGTCAGTCGCCGAAATTTGAGTGAGAAGACCGGGTTTCGAAACTAAATCAAAGTCATAACCAGAAGGAACTTCGAATTCACGGTCACCCCAAATTGCGGTGACCGGAGCCTCTTCCCCGATGAAATACAGAAGTTGGGCCACTGGGCTACCGATGTTGAGTGCAGCGCACGACCGGGTTAGATAGTCAACCCAAGGTTTTGCGCTCTCAGACCAGGTTTCATTTCTGGTGAAAACTTGGCCGAGGGTTGGCGCCAGGGTCACACCGGGGCCAGCAACTTCATCTGGCTGATGAGGCGAAGAATGGATGTTGAAAACAGTGACTCCAAGTGCCAACTCAAGATCAGCCACCGGCTTCAGTGTGCTTGGTGAGTAGACAAAAGGCCTAGCGAATGTGCTGAAAGATTCGCAGCCGGTGTGAGTTTTGCCGTAGACATGGGCAACCGATGAGGCGCCTTTCAAATCTGCGATGTAAGTCTGCATGGGCGCACCGCAATCAGGCCAAGTCCACATTGCACCCATCGGAACATCCGCATACGAGCGCATTTGCAGGTCATCCCCCAGTTGAGGGCGATGAGACTCCAGCGCCTCTGAGTAGTAGCGCGCGGATTTGCCATGCGCAAACTCGGAAATCAAACGATACATGCATTCGGCAACCAATTCTGAAATGGTGAGCCTTAGGTCGTACAGAAAACGATCGGAAGATTGAACCGAATCGACAACCCAGCCGGTCATCGCCAGTAGCCAAGGCAACATCGAATAGCCGCGGCGACTTTCAAATTCTTCGGGCAAACTCTCGCTGAAATTTTGAGCACGCGACTCAATGCTGTCACTGAGAATTCCTCCGATAAAGCTGCTATCAAAACCGCGGGCTTCAAGCGATTCCAGGAGCGGTTGATAAAAGTTTTCTAGGTATTCGGCAATACGCTTTTTGTCGAGTTTGTCGATTTCAAGACCGGTGGCTTCAGCCGGTGCTGGGCCGTTTTCATGACCGGTGAGTGAATAGCCAATTCTGAATACCCGATAGGTTTTGCCCGCGCAATCGAAATTTAGTGCACCGGTGCTTGAGTCGAAATTCTTGGTTAGATCGATGATCGAGGTTGGCTCAATAGCGGCCTCTCCTGGTATTGGCGCCTCTAGCTCAAAGTAATTTTGAGCGATAGAGAACCCTGCCTTGAATTCAAATGCATGAACCCTACCGCCGGTGAAGAGAGCAAATTCAGAAATGAGAAATTTGTCAAAGTCTTTGGGTTTGAAAGGAAGCGGCGACACACCCTGCATAAAAGGCGGAAGTGCGTCTGCCATCGGAATGGTTGCCAAACGAAGCCGAAAATAACGTGCGGTTACCGGCTCAAACGAAATTGTTTTGGCTGCGATTTCACCCAGCTGCCCCATGCTCTTCATCATGGGAAAGGTTGCAAGAGACTCAAAGTTGATGCCGTCGAAACTAAATTCTAAAAATGCGTCTGGTAGCTCAGGTGCACCAAAGCCGTTGGGTCCTGAGACTCCGACTGTGGCACTGCCAACAAATACGGGTTCTGCAAACTCATAGGCACACCACACCGAATCACTGATTTCCACGTCTTTTTCTAAAGACACCCACGAGGCAAAACTGCCATCAAACAGGCAATTTAAGTCTCCGGTGGCCTCGCGGCTAAATGTAATCTGAGTTGGTTTAAGAGGGTGAAATTTGGGACTTTCTTCGACGGCTAAAATCTTGAAATCTCGAGCCCAGTTGTGTTTTTGAGGTCTTCCCCAAACCGGTGCATCCTGAAAAGGGCCCTCGCAGCTGGGCAGTTCAGTGAGCTGGGTTGCCCCCGAGCCCGAAATGACTGTCTCCGACCATACCAGTTTTTTCATCGCGTCTTCGGGGCGAACCCACTCAGCGCCCATAACGCTCCAGCCCGCAGATGACGCAATTGATACCTCAATGTTTTTGGACTTGGCTTGGCGAAGTGCCTGGCTGAATAGTTCGTACCACTCTTCACTGCGGTAGACAACCCGCTGCTCTACGACCTGAGGTGCACCCATTCCGCCTTCAAAAATTTGAACCCCGCCGATGCCGATTCGCTGCATCCAATTAAGATCTTTTGAAATACCGGCACTGTCGATATTGCCGTTCATCCAGTGCCACCAGACCCGTGGTTTGGCACTCTCGTTCGGGTTTTCTAGGGCGCGAATAAAACTAGACATCGTCTATTTCGCCCCTAAAAATGCAGCCATACGATCGAGCGCAAGGTTTTGCATCGGATTCTCTTCGGGAAGGTCATTTAGGAAACCGTGGCGGCTTCCAGTTTCAACAATCTCATCGACGGAAACACCGGCTTCACGCAGCGTTGCAGCCCATGGTTCCCCCGTTGAACGCAAAATGTCGAAGTCGGCGTGAATGAACAAATGGGGTGGCAACGCAGAGTAATCGTCAGCCTCGCCAGGCCAAGGGTGGAAACCTTCACAAACATTAGCATCTGGCATCAGCCAGGCGTTGTGCCCAATCAATAGGGTTTGCGGTTTACCGAAGTGAGCTTCACAGTGCGCAGCCAATTCTGCTGATGGCGGCAATTCTTCGAAGTGACCGACTGCATAAATTGGCAACACTCCGGCAACTGAAACTCCACGATCGCGCAGCATCAGCACCAGCGACCCAGCTAAACAAGCACCGGCACTGCCACCACCCAAAAAGATTTGATCGGGGTCGTAGGTTAGACCGCTTTCTGCAGATAGTGCCCAAAGCGCAACCGCCAAGGCATCTCGCTGTGGTGTGGGGAATTTGATTTCATCAGTGCAAAGTCGGTAATCGATTGAAACCACAGTTGCTCGCGCACGGTGGGCAATTTCAAATGCGGTAACTTGAGCTTCAGGCATGTCAAGGCCGCCACCCATAAAAGCACCGCCGTGCATCCAAATCAGAAGTGGGCTTTCAGCAGACACAGATTCTTGCCGATAAATTCGGATCGGCACCTGGTAACCATCGAATGAAGCTACCGATTGCTCCTCAACTGAAACATCGGCTGAAACCTGGTAGCGAGACATGGTCATTTGTTCTTCGGCGGATCGAGAAGCGCTCATTTCTTCGAAAGTGAATGGTGCGTTGGCAAAAATTGGCGACGGTGACATGCTTTGCCCTTTCAAGCGATTGCCCCATTAAAGCAAAAAACCCTCGGCCGAAGCCGAGGGTTTTTTCAGTAACCGAAATTACTTGGTGATCTTGGTAACGGTTCCGGCACCTACGGTACGGCCACCCTCACGGATAGCGAAACGTAGACCCTCTTCCATA
>CAZGZW010000020.1:0-34799 GCA_964530255.1 uncultured Rhodoluna sp. | reverse complement strand
CTCAATGGTAGAGCCTCAGTCTTCCAAACTGATGGTGCGGGTTCGATTCCCGTCATCCGCTCTGAACAGCTGCCAGGCAAAGCCTGGCGGCTTTTTGTAATAGAAGGTAATTTCCATCTAGCACCGAGCCAATCGGCATAGGCTCTCCCACAGGAGTAACCCCATGAGCACTTTGAATTTCGGGCCCGCACGAGGCTTAGTTTGTCGCGAGTGTGGTACTGATGTCGAGCTCAGTCCGCGTCACGTATGTGCCGAATGCTTTGGCCCGCTCGAGGTTAAGTATGAATTTGGTCAGGTCACGCGAGAACAAATTGAATCGGGCCCACAAAACATCTGGCGGTATGCCCCGCTCCTGCCTGTTCCGGCAGACGAAGCTGATCGTCCAACCGATCTAGGTGCTGGCTTCACCAAACTGCAGCCATCTGTCAACTTGGCCGCGAAATTGGGGATGAAGAAGCTTTGGATCAAAGATGACCGGGACAACCCCACCCACTCATTCAAAGACCGAGTGGTAGCGGTCGCGATGACCGCGGCTAAAACTCTAAATTTCAAAACCATCAGCTGTGCCTCAACCGGGAATCTAGCCAATGCGGTTGCGGCTGCAGCAGCCAGGGCAGGCATGCCATCCGTAGTGCTAATTCCAGACAACCTCGAGCTAGGCAAGGTATTAACCTCAGCGGTGTACGGAACCACACTGGTCGGAATTCACGGCAACTACGACGATGTCAACCGGCTATGTTCTGAAATTGCTGACGATCGTGGTTACGGTTTTGTGAATGTAAATTTGAGGCCGTATTACGCAGAAGGTTCGAAAACACTCGGTTACGAAATTGCTGAACAACTAGGTTGGCGCCTACCAGATCAGGTTGTTGTGCCGATTGCTTCAGGTTCGCTGATGACCAAAATTGACAAGGCCTTCCGCGAACTCATGAAGCTGGGTTTAGTTGATGAAAAGCCTTACAAGATTTTCGGCGCCCAGGCAACCGGATGCAACCCAGTGGCCGAAGCCTTTGAAAATGGTTGGGACGTTGTTCGACCCCAAAAGCCGGCGACTATTGCGAAATCGCTGGCAATTGGCAACCCTGCCGACGGGCCGTATGCGATCGACGTTGCAAATCAAACCGGTGGCGCCATCGGCCACATCAGCGATGACGAGATTGTCGCCGGAATTAGATTGCTTGCTGAAACAGAGGGAATTTTCGCCGAAACAGCTGGCGGTGTGACAGTTGGGAATTTGGTGAAGTTCATCGAAAATGGCCAACTTGACCCTAACCTTGAAACTGTGGTGCTCAACACCGGCGACGGCCTAAAGACCCTAGATGCCATCGAATCGCGAGTCGGTTTTACAGTAACAATTCCTCCTACCCTTGAGGCTTTCAGAGCCGCCGTACCCGAATAGAGAATAAATGTCAGTCATCGTCAGAGTTCCAACCATCCTTCGCAGTTACACCGGTGGAGAAGCCGAAGTTGAGGCTAACGGCGAAAAACTGGAAGCAGTACTTCACGATTTAGAAACTCGCAACCCTGGAATCTTGACTCGAATTCTTGATGATTCCGGCAAAATTCGTCGATTTGTAAATATTTACGTAAATGAAGAAGACGTTCGATTTGAACAAGGGCTTGCTACAGCAACCCCAGATGGAACGCAAATTTCAATCTTGGCAGCGGTTGCCGGAGGCTAAAACAGCTAATTCAACGGTGCCTACCCTTTGCGGTGGGCACTTTTTTATGCTTGGCAAACCGGGCAAAAATACAGCTTTCGAGTGGCCATAAGAGCTATGGCGATGTTTGTTCCGCAGCTGCGACAAGGCAAACCCTCTCGTTTGTAAATGTAGTTACGCTCTGCTTTATTCGGGCGCTTAGTAAAGAGTTCATCGCGGGTGATCATAAAACCGGTTTTTACCCCCACCCGAAGTAATTTGACACTGTCATTCCAAAGTTCGGTTAGTTCATCATCGGTGACACTGCCGCCGGGACGGTATGGGTCTATGCCTGCGCGGAATAAAAGCTCGGCTCGATAAACATTGCCGATTCCTGAAATGACGGATTGATCCATCAGTAATTGGCCAATTGGGCTTTTGCTTTTTCTAACACGCTCAATGAACCTATTTTTCTCGGAACCGACCGGGTCTGGATTTAGCGGGTCTGGACCAAGTCTCAGGGCAACAGCCTGAGCCTCTTCGGGTGTAATGACCTCACAAACTGTCGGGCCTCTCAGATCTGCAGCGTCTGTGGCACCAATGAACCGGGCCCGAACCTGACCAATTGGTTCGGCAAGCCCGACTGCAACGTTTGAGTGCCAATTCCACTTTCCGTAGATTCCCAGGTGGATGCGCAAAACTCTCGAATTCTCAAAGCTGAGAAATAGCTGTTTGCCAATCGCATTAGAAGATCTAAGTCTCGTGCCTGAAATAAGTTGCGCTCCGGCGGAGAATCTTCCCTGTGGGGAAATCACTGTCAACGGCTGGTTGAGAAATTTTTTCTCGAATGCCATTGCAGTTCGATGAACTGTGTGACCCTCGGGCAATTACAGGATCTCTCCGGTTTGCTCGTAGGTTGCAATCTTGCCAATTCGGCGAACGTGGCGCTCGTCGTTGCTGAAGGGCTCAGCCAAGAACAGTTCGATCAAGTGGAGAACTTCTTCTTGAGTGTGTTGGCGCGCTCCAAGCGCAATCACGTTTGCATCATTGTGTTCTCTCGCCAACTTAGCCGTAGCTTCATTCCAGGCGAGTGCGGCACGAATACCTTTTACTTTGTTGGCCGCAATTTGCTCGCCGTTTCCAGAACCGCCAAGTACTACGCCCAGAGCAGCAACACCTGCCTGTTGATCAGCAACCACCGCCAAAGCTGCATTAATGCAAAAACTCGGATAGTCGTCGAGTGGGTCATAGCTACTCGGCCCGTGATCAAAAACCTCGTGCCCAGATTTAGTTAGTTCGCGAATCAAAAAATGACTCAACTCGAGACCAGCGTGATCGGTGGCGATGTGAACGCGCAAAGATTCCTCCAAATATTTATGACTCGAGTTTGCTTCTAAAAAGCCTCAAAGCAATTGACGATGCAATTGTTGTCAAAATTACGTATGTAAGTGTAAGGGCTTCAATTTGAACCCCGAAGGCTGAACCAACCGCCAATGATGCGATCAAGATCGAAAACTCACCCCTGGGGATCAGGAACGCACCGGCCCGATACCAGCTGAGACCGTCAGCCATGTCGCGGGCTATCCACCAGCCGGTGAACATTTTTCCGGCAATGCCAACTGCAGCGAGCAACAGAGCCAACGGAAGCACAGCTGGAATCTCGCTGACCGATACATTGAGGCCGAAAAACAGGAAGAAAATCGCAGCGAATAAATCTCGAAGTGGCGAAAGGCGCGCACGCACCGCGTTTGCAACCTCACCGGTAAGCATGAGGCCAACCAAGAACGCTGCGACAGATGATGAGAATCCGACCATCGCAGCAAAGCCCGCAGCCATTAGTGCACCACCGAATACCGTGAGCAAAAGCCCACCTGGCGATTGGGTGTCAAGAATGCTCGACCAAGTCTTACTTCCTCTGAAACTCAGCAGCAGTGCGAGGCTGGTCATCAGGATGGCCACCGCAACTGAGACAAATCCGGTTGCGGCACCGAGCCCAAACACAATAGCGGTGAGCAGTGGAAGATATGGTGCAAGAAATAAATCTTCAATAACCAGCACCGAAGTGATTCTTCGGGAAAGCTCGGAACGCTGCCATCCGGTTTCTTTGAGCATCTGGGCCGCAATTCCAGATGAAGAAACGTAGGTGATTCCTCCCAGCACCATCGCACCGATCGGACCCCACCCAATGATGAGTGCAATTAGGGCACCTGGCAGGGCGTTTACCAAGAAATCGATCAGTCCGGCTGAGCGTTTGTTTCTAATCGCGGCTACCAGCTCTGGTCCCGAGTATTCGAGCCCAAGCAAGAGCAGAAGAAGAATCGCCCCGATTTGAGCTCCGGTATTCAAGAATTCTTCACTGAGATCAACGGGGAATAAGCCCCCCTTGCCAAGGGCTAGGCCAAATATTAGGTAGACCGGCACAACTGAAAATCTGAACCTAGTGGCGACAAAGGCTGCTACCCCAAGAACCAGAAGTAAACCACCTATTTCTGCGAGCATCGCGTTCTGCTCCACAGAGGCACTGGAAGCAGTTATGAGGTTCATCTCTTGATTATTTCAGAGGACTTGCCGAGTTAGGCTTGTATTACTGAAACCGATGGAGAATTAGCCGTGCCAGGTCAAAACCTAACCAGAATTGAAGCCGAAACTCGAGCCCAAACCATCTCGACGAAAAGCTATTTGATTGAACTTGACCTAGATCCAAAAGCCGATCACTTCAGATCTAAAACCACAGTTCGGTTCTCCTGCAAAACCCCCGGAGCCGCCAGTTTCATTGACGCAATCACCGCAAAAGTTCATTCCATCGAGCTAAACGGCGTCGCACTGAACAATTCGCTAGCAGATGGTAGCCGTATTTCGCTACCAAATTTAGAGCTCGAAAACGAGCTTGTCGTCGACGCCGACTACTTCTTCATGAACACCGGGGAGGGTTTGCACAAATTTGTTGACCCGGTAGACGGGGAAGCATATCTTTACACCCAATTTGAGGTTCCTGATTCTCGTCGAATGTTTGCGGTTTTTGAACAACCAAATCTCAAGGCCGAATTTACTTTCTCGGTAAAGGCGCCCAGTTCTTGGAAAGTTGTTTCGAATCAGCCTCTTGAAAAAAAAGTTGAAATTGGAGACGAACGAGCCGAATTTAGGTTCAAAGCAACCCCGAGAATTTCTAGCTACATTACGGCTCTCATAGCAGGGCCTTATGTCGAAACAAGAGACACTCTTACCTCTTCAGATGGCCGAGAAATTCCACTGGGAGTTTTCTGCAGAGCATCGCTAGCCGAATACATGGATGCCGACTATGTTTTCGAAAAGACCAAGCAGGGTTTCAAATTCTTCGAAAATGCATTTCAGTTCCCATACCCGTTCGAAAAATACGACCAGCTGTTTGTTCCAGAGTTCAATGCGGGGGCCATGGAAAACGCTGGGGCGGTTACGTTTACTGAAACCTATGTGTTTAGGTCTAAGGTCTCGGATGCGGTTCGGGAAAGACGTGTGGTGACTGTTTTGCACGAGCTAGCTCACATGTGGTTTGGCGACCTCGTAACAATGAACTGGTGGAACGACCTCTGGCTCAACGAGTCTTTCGCTGAATACGCATCGACCCTGGCAACCGCTGAGGCGACTGAATGGCACGGAGCTTGGACCACCTTTGCCGCTCTGGAAAAATCTTGGGCTTACCGACAAGACCAACTGCCCTCAACCCATCCGATTGTTGCCGAGATCAGGGATCTAGAAGATGTGTTGGTTAACTTCGATGGGATTACCTATGCAAAAGGCGCATCGGTTCTAAAGCAGTTGGTTGCCTGGGTGGGGCAGGATGCATTTTTAGCCGGCGTTGCAAATTACTTCAAAAAGCATGCCTGGAAAAACACCGAACTCAGCGACCTCATGGTCGAACTAGAAAAGACTTCGGCCAGAGACTTGACCGAATGGTCGAAACTCTGGCTAGAAACTGCGGGAGTTAACACTCTCAGATCGAAAATTACCGATTCGGACGGTGTGATTGAAAAGTTTGAGATTTTGCAGTCGGCACCAACAGAATATCCAACTCTTCGGCCACACAGAATGGCCATTGGCTGCTACAACCTGGTTGCAAACCGGATGGTTAGAACCTCAAGATTCGAGATTGACGTGGCAGGCCCAGTTACTGAGGTTAGAGAGCTTGCCGGCACCAATCTGCCTGATTTGATACTTCTGAACGATGACGATCTGGCCTACGCCAAAATTAGGCTCGATGACCGCTCTCTGCAGACAGCCATCAACCACCTCTCGAAATTTGATGATTCATTGGCAAGAAGTTTGGTTCTTGGAGCCGTTTGGGACTCAACTCGCGATGCCGAAACGCCAGTGGTCGATTTCATCAGCCTGGTTTTGAAAAATATTTCAAGTGAAACCGAATCGACAACTGTTTTGACCTTGCTGCGTCAGCTCGTAACTGCAACTCGCACCTTCTCTGCTGAGAAAAATCGCACCAGATACATCGAGCAAACCGCTGACGCACTATTCAATTTGGCTACTGCAGCAGAGCCTGGTTCAGACACACAGTTTCAGTTCATAAAGTTCTTCGCAAACTTTGCCTCGACCAAATCACAACTCGACAAATTGGAATCGTTGCTAGGCGGAGAACTGACCTTGGAGAAGTTGGTTGTCGATACCGATCTGCGTTGGGAATTCATCACCGGGTTAGTTGCAGCCGGAAGATATGACCAGCGGCACATCTCGGCAGCTTTAGAAAAAGACAACACTTCTAATGGTCAGCGAGCTGCAATTGCTGCAGAAGCTGCAATACCTACCGCGGACGCAAAGGCGGCGATGTGGACAAAACTCACCACAGATAAGTCTTTGTCAAACGTGATGGTTAACGCTGGAAGCTTGGGGTTCGTGCGCGCAAACGACCAAACTTTGTTAGAGCCCTTTATCGACAAGTATTTCGAAGCGGTGCTGCCAATTTGGCAATCAAATACCTTCAAAATTGCCGAATACCTGCTCGAAAATCTTTACCCAATTGAACTTGCAAGTTCAGCCTTGGCACAGAGAACTGCAGAGAAAATTGCTCAACCTGAGATTGCTGCCATTCCCGCCCTGAAACGAATTTTGGTAGAAAATTTAGCCAATGTAGAGAGGGCACTAAAGACTTCCGCCCTAGACGCGAGGAGCTGACATGACCCAACAGCTAACTGACCAGCTAATTCAGTTTTGGCTTCAGTGGGGAAGCCTGATCAGGGTTGGCATCATCATTCTGCTAGCCGTCATCATGCGCCAAGTGTTGCTCGGTTCTGTGAAGAAGATAGTTGCTGGAATCAGCACAAATGCTCAACGATCAGGGGGCGAACTTGCTACCTCGCCAGTAACTAAAGCACGTGTGGTTCAACGAGCAAAAACCCTCGGTTCAGTGCTGAGCAATTTCATCACCTGGGGCTTGAGCTTGATTGCATTGGCTTTGGTGCTTAGTGAACTCGGTATTGCGGTTGGAGCACTGGTGGCCGGAGCCGGCATTATTGGAGCAGCAGTTGGCTTCGGTGCCCAAAGCCTAGTGAAAGACCTAATTTCTGGCCTGTTTATCGTTTTCGAAGACCAATATGGTGTGGGAGACTCGGTCGATCTTGGCGCTGCCAGCGGAGTAGTTGAATCCGTTGGATTGAGGGTCACCCAGGTTCGTGATGTTTCCGGAACACTCTGGTACGTGAGGAATGGTGAAATTCTCAGAGTTGGAAATCAATCTCAGGGCCTTTCAAGGGCGGTAATCGATGTTTCGGTGACTGCGAATTCATCTGTGGTTCAAACGAAGGCTGTTCTCGAAAAAACTGTCTCTGACTTCATCGCAAAAGATACGACCAAATTAGTAGTTGGGACTGCCGAGGTCTGGGGGCTCGAGGCAATCTCTGGCAACGAATCAGTTTTCAGAATTGTCGCCCCCACATCCGCATCAAATGCCGACAATCTGGCGAGGGCACTTCGTGTCGAAATCAAGCTTGCTCTCGATGAGGCAAAAATAGAGCTATCTAGCCCAATCAATGGCTTAGTTTCGAGCGGCCAGAAGGCCAAGAATGGCTAACGGATTTGAAGACGCAGCAAGGGTTGAGACCGTCAGGCTGAGAAAACCAGATGGACAGCCAGTTGGCGGCAATTTCTTTGAACTGGTGGGTGGAAGTAAAACTTTTGAGAAGCTAGCCACCGGGTTCTACCGAGAAGTCGCCAAAGATGAAGTACTGGTCGACATGTACCCGGAAGAAGATCTGGGGCCTGCAAAAGAACGACTTCGAATGTTCCTTGAACAGTACTGGGGAGGGCCAAGCACCTATCAAGAGCTTCGCGGGCACCCACGACTCCGCATGAGACACGCCCCGTTCGTCATTAACCCCGATGCCAGAGAACGATGGCTTAGGTGTATGCGGGTTGCTGTAACTGAGCTAGAACTTGCCCCGCTGCTTGAGGCTGAACTCTGGGCATACCTAGACCGAGCAGCGACAGCGATGTTAAATAGTTTCGATAGCTAGCGCTAAAGACCTGCAAATTTCACAGCCGCCTTTGCGATAACGTGCCCGTGCATCGCACTTATTCGAACCCACCCGTCGGACTGATAAACACCTACACTTTCACCTTCGGTAAGAAAGCCAAGACCCGCTGCGGCGAAAGCTGCCCCGGTCGGCAATTTAGTCTCGAGGTCAATGCCTCTCCCCCAAATTTCACCGCGTACACGTGCTGCGATCGGCCCCCCGACTGACTCAGGCAACGAGGCTGCCACTTCAGCAATACCATCCCTGGCAATCTGAGTCAGGCGCTGCTCAGAAATCACACCGATTTCTTGCCAACCTGCTCGCGGAGGTGAGACTCCAGCCCAAATAGCTCGTTGCGAGGGAGGTAAATCGATTCTTATTTGCCCCTCGGTCCGACCAACAACCTTGGCCAAGCGATCCAAAACCTGCGCAATCGGCACGATTACATCCAATTCGGCAGGCTCGGCCAATTCGAGAGTGCGAAGCCCCAATATTGTCGGCCCTGAATCCATTAGCCCGCCGGCAAAAATTGGAGCGACATACGCAGCCAAAATTTCACCGAATGCCCTGAATCTAACCATCCCGTCAGCGTCAAGCCGCTTGGCCCTTGAAAGATATGACTGCATATCAACTGCGGTTTGCTGGTCAGGGAGCGAGATTTGGCTAGACATATCGTGTCTAAACTAACCTAAACAGCCAATTGATGGGGTCAAGGATGACACAAATAGTTCCTATTCCTGAAAATCCAGTTAGTGAAATGTTGCACACTCTGGATTTGCGTCGGGTCAAGAACAGTGACGCAGGCGAAGATGTATTCGTTGGTCCAAGCCAGTGGATGCCGCACGGCCGTGTTTTCGGCGGTCAAGTTTTAGCGCAGAGCCTCGTTGCGGCCTCAAGAACCATCGAAGAACGCCCCGTTCACTCAATGCACGGTTATTTTTTGAGGGCCGGTGACATCGCAGAAGAAATCACTTTCTCGGTTGATCGTCTTCGAGATGGAAGATCGTTTAGTACCAGGCGAGTTCAGGCATTTCAGAAGGGATTGCCAATTTTCTCGATGATCGCTTCGTTTCAGACCCTGGATTCAGGTTTAGAACATCAAGAATCTTTTCCGATTGACATACCAGATCCAGAGAGCTTACCCTCGGCCGCCCAGTTAATGGGCGATAACCCTCATCCAGTAGCCCAATACTGGGCTAAAGCACGCCCTTTCGATATGAGACATGTACCCGATGCCATTTACTTCAATGTGAAATCATCGCCAACTGCACACCAGGCGGTTTGGATCAAAACCCTGGAAGAACTGCCTAAAAATCAAAACTTACACACAGCGGCACTCGCCTACGGAAGCGATTACTCCATTCTGGAACCAATCATCAGAAGGCATTCAGTACCTTGGTCACATCCGGGTTTAAAGTCTGCGAGTCTCGACCATGCGATGTGGTTCCACCGGCCGGCAAAGGTTGACGAATGGATGCTTTACGTTCAGGAGTCGCCAAGTGCCCAGGGCGGGCGGGGTTTATCGATTGGGAAAATCTTTAGTCGCGATGGTAATTTGCTAGCCACAGTTGCCCAAGAGGGCATGGTACGCATACCTGAGATGGCAAACTAGAAACATATCCTCCGATGTTCGGGCAGTAGTCGAGTCATTGAAGACTCGACGGGGGACCCAGATTTGAGTTACTCAAATGATTAACCGCACCCGCCTAGCCGAGCTAAACCGACGCGAACAGACCGAGTTCGAGCGAACCCATCCAAAATCTAAAGCTGCATATGCAGCAGCAGACAATCTTTTTGGACGCGTTCCGATGACTTGGATGAATAAAAAATCCGCCAGCTTTCCAATTTATTTTGATCGCGCCGTAGGGAATCGGATTTGGGATATTGATGGCAACGAGTACATTGACTTTGCTCTCGGTGACACCGGAGCTATGGCTGGACACAGCGCCCCCAGTGTCGTGGCCGCGGTCGAAAAACGGGTCAAAACCCTCGGTGGAGTGACTACCATGATGCCTACCGAAGACGCACAATGGGTCGCTAAAAATCTAAGCGATCGTTTTGGTATGGCCAAGTGGAGTTTCTCACTTACAGCGACTGACGCGAATCGGTGGGCAATTCGACTAGTGCGCGCCATAACAGGTAAATCAAAGATTCTGTTCAACAGTTACTGCTACCACGGATCAGTTGACGAGTCTTTGATCGTGGTCGGCCCCAACGGAGAAGGTGTCGACCGACCAGGCAATGTTGGCGCGCCCGTTCCGATTGCCGAGACGTCAAGAGTGGCCGAGTTCAACGACCTCGAAGGCCTTGAAGAGCAACTTCGTCACGGAGATGTTGCCGCAGTACTGATGGAGCCGGCCATGACGAATATCGGCATTGTGCTGCCTGAACCGGGCTACCTAGAGGGAGTTCGAGAACTTACCCGTAAATATGATGCACTGCTGATAATTGACGAAACTCATACTTTCTCCGCTGGATGGGGCGGCATGACCCGCCGTGACCGTTTAGAGCCCGACCTGTTTGTGATCGGTAAAGCAATAGCAGGAGGAATACCGACCGGAGCCTACGGGCTCAGCGCCGAACTAGCCGATCGAATTCTGTCACGCACTGATTTAGACCTTATTGACATGGGCGGAGTAGGTGGAACACTGGCTGGTAACGCGCTATCGGTGATTGCCATGAGGGCTGCTTTAGAGCATGAACTGACCGAAGAGAATTTCGAAAAGATGATCGCACTAGCCGACTACTTCACGGCTGGAGTCAATGCGCTGTTCGAAAAATACGAACTCCCCTGGTCAATTAATCAACTTGGTGCTCGCGCAGAATATCGATTTGCTAAGCCCTACCCCAAAAATGGAACCGAGGCTAATGCGGTTGCCGATGCTGAATTGGAAGACTTCATTCACCTTTACCTGGCTAATCGTGGCGTGCTGCTAACTCCATTTCACAACATGGCCTTGATGTGCCCCACCACAACCAAGGGTGACATCGATCGACACCACGAGGTGTTCGAGGATGTAATCAGAGAATTGTTAGATGCCTAGTCTCTAGTGAGACGACGGTAGGTTGAGCGATGAGGCTTGGCCGCCTCAGGCCCGAGGCGGGCAATTTTGTTCTCTTCGTAGGCTTGAAAGTTTCCTTCGAACCAGTACCACTGGTCGGGGTTATCGTCACTGCCCTCATAGGCCAGGATGTGAGTAGCAACTCGGTCTAGGAACCAACGGTCGTGGGTGATAACTACCGCACATCCAGGAAATTCAAGCAGCGCATTTTCTAGCGAACCAAGAGTTTCGACATCTAGGTCGTTGGTGGGTTCGTCAAGCAGCAGTAGGTTTCCGCCTTGCTTCAGGGTCAAAGCGAGGTTTAGTCGGTTACGTTCACCACCTGATAAGACTCCGGCTGGTTTTTGCTGATCTGGTCCTTTGAAACCAAAGGCTGCAACGTAGGCCCGTGAAGGCATTTCTTGGTTACCAACCTGCATGTAGTCGAGGCCATCTGAAACCACTTCAAAGAGTGTCCTGTTTGGGTCGATACCAGCACGAGACTGGTCTACATACGAGATTTTTACAGTTTCACCAATTTGAAGTTCTCCCCCGTCGAGTTTCTCTAAACCGACGATGGTCTTGAACAGGGTCGATTTACCTACACCGTTTGGGCCGATAACTCCGACGATTCCGTTCCGAGGAAGGCTAAATGAAAGCCCGTCGATAAGCGAGCGACCGTCAAAACCTTTCTTGAGGTTTTTCGCTTCGATTACGACGTTACCCAGACGAGGTCCGGCTGGAATTTGAATTTCTTCAAAATCAAGTTTTCTGGTGCGTTCCGCTTCAGCGGCCATCTCTTCATATTTTGCGAGACGCGCCTTGGATTTGGTCTGTCTAGCCTTCGGACTAGAACGAACCCACTCGAGTTCTTCTTCAAGACGCTTAGCCAACTTGGCATCTTTCTTGCCCTGAACAGCAAGACGCTCACGCTTCTTATCTAGATAAGTTGAGTAGTTTCCTTCGTATGGATAGGCCCGGCCTCGGTCTAGTTCAAGTATCCACTCGGCGACGTTATCTAGGAAATATCGGTCGTGGGTGACCGCCAAAACAGCACCCGGGTATTTAGCCAGGTGCTGCTCGAGCCACAAAACTGATTCAGCATCTAGGTGGTTGGTCGGCTCATCGAGCAAAAGCAAATCAGGTTTCTCGAGCAAAAGTTTGCACAGCGCGACACGACGACGCTCACCTCCTGAAAGGTGAGTCACCGCAGTGTCTCCGGGAGGGCAGCGAAGCGCGTCCATTGCCTGCTCCAGCTGGCTATCTAGGTCCCAGGCGTCAAGATGGTCGATTTCGTCTTGTAGCTTTCCCATTTCTTCGAGCAGGGCATCGAAATCTGCATCTGGCTCTGCCATGAGCGCTGAGATTTCGTTGAAGCGATCGAGCTTAGCTTTGGTATCTTTCACCGCAAGCTCGACGTTTCCCAAGACTGTGAGGTTTTCATCTAGAGGCGGCTCTTGAAGCAAGATTCCAACTGTGGCCTCTGGGCTCAACCTGGCTTCTCCATTGCTAGGGGTGTCGAGGCCGGCCATAATTTTCAAAACCGAAGATTTACCTGCACCGTTGGGCCCAACCACACCGATTTTTGCCCCAGGATAAAAAGCAAGTGTTACGTCATCAAGAATTACCTTGTCGCCGTGCGCTTTACGCGCTTTGATCATCTGATAGATGAATTCAGCCATTTATTTAGGTTTCACTTTCGTTGAGAATTGGGCTACTGCCCTGCCGGTGTCGGCTCTGCATAGAGTTTAGCCGAAGCACCGACCGGGCAGTTTTCGCAACCGAGGGGCGGAATTGCGAAACCTAGGCTCCAGCTACCGCAGTATCGTCTTCAAGTTCTGCATCAGTTTCAGCGGTCAACGTGCTCGGGTCTTTCGACATGACTGTTCGATTGAAGTTTGCTGTTCCCCAGCTGAGATCGTGGCCAATTGAGTCAGCCTCAATTTCAACAGCGGTACCGCTGCGCTCACCGTTATCCCAATCGCGAACCCTCATTTTGCCCTGCACAATTACGCGATCACCTTTCGCAATTGATGTCGAACTGTTTATGGCAAGTTGCCTGAATGCGGTGACTGTGAACCAGTTTGTTTCTCCGTCAATCCACTTATTTTGTTTTCGGTCATACCTGCGCGCAGAGCAGGCCATTCGGTAAGAAGTAATTGGTAGACCGTCTTGGGTGATCAAATGCCGGGGTGACGTTGCTACTAAACCAACTGCAGTTATTTGTTCGCTCATTTTTTAAACTCACTTTCTGTCGATTGACACTTTGAGTTTGAACTCATGCGTCGAGCCCGAATACGCGAACGCCTCAAGGTGTGGAAAACCTTGAATCAATCGATGGTTGTGAATTACTTCAGAAAGTTTGCGAAACGTTCCCTCACCTTGATTACTTTCGGTAAGACAACTGCATTGCAATAACCCTGGAACGGATTTTTTTCAAAGAAGTTTTGATGATATTGCTCAGCCTCGAAAAATTGGGGCGCTGGCTCAACCGATGTAACGATATTCGGACCCCAGATTTGTGATGCGCGTTCAATTGCTGCGTCGAAAACAGTGTGCTGGTCTTCGTCTTGAAAAAACATGACCGACCGATACTGGGTGCCAACATCGTGCCCCTGGCGATTCAGTTGGGTTGGGTCGTGCATGGTGAAAAAAGCGTCGAGAATAACTGACTCAGAAATTTGAGTCTCGTCAAAAACTACTTTCGCAACTTCTGCATGACCGGTCGTTCCGGAACAGACGGTTTCGTAGTTAGCGGTCTCAGCCGTGCCCCCTTGGTAGCCCACCACAACATCTGTTACGCCCCTCAGTTGTCGATACGCACTGTCAAGGCACCAAAAACAGCCCCCGCCAAGAAAAAAGGTTTTCATAGCTAAAGCCTAAACTTGTGGCATGACTTATGAAGCCCATGACGGCCGCTACGATGCTATGAAATATCGACGCACAGGCAAAAGTGGTCTTCTGCTGCCAGAAATCTCACTCGGTCTATGGCACAACTTCGGTTCAGCTGACTCGTTCAGTAATCAAAAGAAGATTCTCCGCCGAGCGTTCGACCTTGGAATTACCCATTTCGATCTGGCTAATAACTATGGTCCGGTTGCAGGAAGTGCGGAAGAAAATTTTGGGCGACACCTCGAACAAGACCTTCGGCGATACCGAGATGAGCTGATCATTTCAACCAAGGCCGGATACGACATGTGGCCTGGCCCATACGGCGAATGGGGTTCTAGAAAATACCTACTCTCGTCGCTCGACGCGAGTTTGAAACGAATGAAGCTCGATTACGTAGACATTTTCTACTCGCATAGATTTGACCCAAATACCCCGTTAGAAGAGACCATGGGCGCTCTTGCCACAGCGGTACACTCAGGTCGAGCTCTATATGCCGGTGTGTCAAGTTATAACTCAGAGCAGACCCGGCAGGCCAAATCCATCCTCAAAGACATGGGGGTGCCTCTGCTGATACATCAACCCCGATACTCGATGTTTGATCGCACTATCGAAAATTCGCTAATCGACACGCTTGCGCTCGATGCCATTGGCTGCATTGTGTTTTCTCCACTGGCCCAAGGTCTGCTCACAAACAAATACCTAGACGGCGCCATACCGAAAAATTCACGTGCGGCAAAAGCTCACTTCTTAAAGCCCGAGGCGATCAGCGAGACCTACCTGCAGCGAGCCAGAGGCCTGAACCAGATTGCAGCAGAACGAGGCCAAAGCCTTTCTCAGTTAGCCCTTAGCTGGACGCTTCGAAGCCCAGTAGTAACCTCGACCTTGATCGGTGCGAGCAGCGTCGGGCAACTAGAAGAAAACGTCAAGGCTATCAAAAAAACTTCCTTCTCTGTTGCCGAGCTGACTGCAATCGAACAATTCGCCGTTCACGGCACATCAGTGTAGAAATGTTAAATCGAACTGCAATAGGGGTGCTTCTGGCGCTCGCTGCCGCATTCTTATTTGGATTAAACGCCTCGACCTCAAAAGTAATAATGTCAACCGGCATCAGCCCTGACCTGGTAGTTCTATTTCGCTCTTTCGCAGCCGCTGCAATCGCGGGAATAGTGCTAATTTTCAAAAACCGTTCGGCGTTCAAGGTGAAGCTCAGAGAAATACCATTTCTAGTTTTATTTGGCGTATTTGGTGTTGCACTCATGCAGTGGGCATACTCAAACGCGGTCTCGCTTTTGCCAGTGGGTATTGCATTACTTTTTGAGTACACCGCTATAGTCATGGTTCCGATTGCTAGCTATTTGCTCTTCAAGCAAAAAACCAACTCGAACCTTTGGCTGGGTGTCGTATTGGTACTAGGCGGATTAGCCGTGGTTAGCCAGATTTGGCAGGGTGGGCTGAACGCATCCGGCATTGGTTTCGCGCTGCTGGCCGCCGTTTTGCTGAGCACCTACTTCATAATGGGCGAACGAGCGGGGCTCAAACGCGATCCGATTTCAACCATGTTCTACACGATGCTTATTGCCACCATGTTCTGGCTGCTCTTTACCGACTGGGGTAAGTTATCGCCATCCTTGTTCGAGGGCAGCATCGATCTCAGTGCAAATTTGACCGGCATAGAAATACCCAAACTGATTGCTTTTACCTGGCTTGGCATCATGGGGTCGTTCGCACCAATGGTGTTCAGTTTTATCGCGCTGAAATACAGCACGGCAACCGTCGTTGGAATTGTTTCAACTGCTGAGCCGGTTTTCGCGTTCCTGTTTGGCTGGCTCTGGCTCTCAGAAACGATTTCGGGATTACAACTTATCGGCGGTCTGTTGGTAATACTTGGCATTGTCCTAGCCCAAACTAAGCAGCGAATCTCGCTGCGGAATCGAGAATAAACATGGCCTCAATTGCACTTACCGAGGCAACTTTCGGAGAGCATGTCAAAGAAACAGGAATCACAATTGTTGATTTCTGGGCAGAGTGGTGCGGCCCGTGCAGAATGTTTTCCCCAATCTTTGAAGAGGCTTCTGAAAAACATCCTGAAATTACTTTCGGCAAAGTAGACACCGAAGCAGAACATCAATTGGCTGCCCAAGCGGGAATCAGCTCAATTCCGACTCTGATGGTTTTCCGTGACGGAATTTTGCTCTACAACCGAGCAGGTGCTTTGCCAGCAAATGCATTTGATGAGCTTATTGATGCTGTAGAGAAATTAGACATGGATGAAATTCGCGCCGAAATTGCCAAAGAAAACCAGTAGTCAAACATGCCGGTAAAAAACAATTCGATGGCCATGCTTGCGACCGTGAGTTTGGTTGGAATTTTGGCTTCCTTCATCGGGTTTTTCGATCCTGAAACCTGCATTGAAAATCAAGCCGAGGGTTGGGCATCTTGTGAGTCGATTGCTGAGCAACGGAACCTAGGTAGTTGGCTACTTTTGGGGGCTAGCGCTTTAGGTTTTGGTGTTTCTTTTGCAAGACGTAAAAAGCGTAGATAGGCTCACCATGTGCACAAGGTCAATGACGCCACTGTAGAGCTACGCGAAGCTATCTTTAGCTACACCAGAAATCGACTCAATTACGAACCTGCGCCGCTAGACGGAACAAAAACAAATGCCGAACTTCGAGACCAGGTTGGCCAAACGATTTCAGAACAGGGCCTTGGCCCGATCCAGGCACTGAATATATTTGCCGAGCATCTAGCCCCGGCGACTCTGTCGACAGATCACCCAGGTTATCTTTCATTTATTCCGTGTGCGCCAACCGAGGCCTCAAAACTCTTTGATCTTGTGGTGTCCGCATCAGCCATGTACGGAGGCTCATGGCTTGAGGGGTCTGGTGCTGTTTACGCGGAAAATCAGGTTCTTAGTTTTTTGGCTGCCGAAGCTGGGCTGCCTGAAACGGCAGGCGGCGTATTTGTACAAGGTGGCACCCTAGGAAATTTAAGTGCACTGGTAACCGCACGCGAAGTCGCAAAGTCGAAGCGGAGATATGAAACCCGTATGGCAATTGCCTGCAGTAGCGAAGCCCACTCATCACTCAAAACCGCCGCGATGGTTATGGATGTGGATCTCATTACGGTCAAGGTCGATTCCAAGGGGAAAATCGGAAGAAACCAACTCGAGGAGATTTCCGGACACGACCGTGACCGCCTATTCGCTGTGGTTGCCACCGGTGGCACGACCAATTTTGGAATTGTTGACAAACTTGATGAGGTAGCAGCCTTTGCGAAAGCCAATAATTTATGGTTCCACGTCGATGGAGCTTATGGCCTTGCTGCGATGCTGGCACCGGAAACTAGACATCTTTTTGAAGGTTTGAGTGAAGCCGATTCATTCATCGTTGACCCGCACAAGTGGTTGTTTGCCCCATTCGACGCCTGTGCCCTGGTTTATCGACGACCGAATCTAGCGAAAGCTGTACACACCCAACACGGTGAGTACCTCGATGCAATTACCGACAGCGGTGATTTCAATCCATCCGACTACGCAATCAATCTAACTCGACGCCCCCGAGGCTTACCTCTCTGGTTCAGCCTGGCAACCCATGGAGCAGCCGCATATCGAAAGGCAATTAGTCAAAACATCAAGCTTGCTCGCTGGGCAGCAGATGAAATAAACCGACGTGATTATCTCCAATTGGTTCGTGATCCTGAATTATCGGTTGTGGTCTTCGAACGACATGGCTGGTCACTCGCTGATTACGAACGCTGGTCAGACTCCCTACTAAATGCCGGCCATGCCTTCGTCGTTCCAAGTTCTCACGAGGGAAGACCCAATGCGAGATTTGCAATTGTCAACCCACTGACAACCGAATCATTACTTAGCAAAATACTCGACAGCATGGAGTAAGAGATGTTCAAGCTAACCCAAGTTCCCGCTGCAAAATCACTAAGTCGGGTTAACGAATCAACCAGGAAACATTTGCGAATCGGCGTCGTCCAGATGCACTGGGATGAATCAGAAAAGGTACACGAGGCCAATCTTGCATCCGCTATCGAACTAGCGGCAAATGCCGGGGCCGAAATCGTATTTCTACCGGAACTATCACTTTCGCGTTACCCAGCAGACGTCAAACCTGAGAGTGAGGTACTTCCACTGGCGGAACCTCTGCAGGGTGGACCTACTCATCATTTTGCTGCTGCCCAGGCTAAAAAACACAATATCTTGGTCCACGCATCACTCTTTGAGAGAACACCGCAACCTGGTGAGCGTGGGCTCAACGTTGCGATCCTGGTTGATGCATCCGGCGAAATAGTTGCTCGCACACCTAAGCTTCACATCCCGGTGACTGCTGGCTACTACGAAGACCAATATTTTGCTCCCGGGCCGAATCAGCCAGATCCGTACCCGGTTTATGAAGTCGATTTTTCTGAAACCAGTGCCAAAATTGGCCTGCCTACCTGCTGGGATGAGTGGTTCCCTGAAGTTGCTCGAAATTACAGCCTGCGCGGAGCCGAAATTTTGGCCTATCCAACGGCGATTGGCTCCGAACCAGATCATCCAGACTTTGACACGGAACCGCTTTGGAGACAGGTGATTATCGGCAACGGTATAGCAAATGGAACCTTTATGGTCGTTCCAAACCGTTGGGGCAACGAGGGGAAAATTGAGTTCTACGGCTCGAGTTTCGTTAGTGACCCATACGGGAGAATTTTGGCCAGAGCAGAGCGCTCAGGCGACGAAGTCTTGGTGGTCGATCTTGATCTTGCCCAGAGAAAAGACTGGCTAGACCTCTTCCCATTTTTAGCAACCCGAAGACCAGACACCTACGATGCGCTAGTTTTGCCAGTGACCAATCCCAGAACGGCAAACGGATCAGCTAGCAGCGGCGGCATCGCCGGAGAGTGGTCTTAGTGGGTTGGAAAATGCCGGCAGAGTGGGAGCCACATTCCAAAACTTGGTTGGCCTGGCCGACCAGTGGCTACACTCTCGGAAACTACGAGACTGAACATCAGGCCGCACGGCAAACCTGGGCAAAGGTAGCAAACAGCGCTTCAGAATTCGAACCAGTCGCAGTGGTTTGCAATCCAGGCGATGAGGCGATTGCCAGAAAACACCTGAGTTCTTCGATCGAGCTGCACATTGCTCCCCTCAATGACGCCTGGATGCGCGACATTGGACCAACATTTGTGCGAGCTTCTGATTCAGCTGAAATCGCAGCAGTTGATTGGGTATTCAACGGATGGGGTGCACAGGATTGGGCGAGCTGGAATTATGACTCGAAAATCGCCTCATTTGTTGCCCAGCAGGAGCAGAAGCAGGTCATCAAAAGTAGTCTCATAAACGAAGGCGGTGGAATTCACGTGAACGGAATTGACACGGTCTTGCTCACCGAAACTGTGCAACTAGGCGATGGAAGAAACTCACACCTTTCTAGATCTGAGGTAGAACAGGAAATTCATGCCAGGCTGGGCACTTCTAAAGCGGTTTGGCTCAAACGCGGCCTAACTCGTGACTACGACGAATTCGGCACCAGAGGGCACATAGACATAGTTGCCTGTTTCGCCAACTCGAATACTGTTCTTTTCCACAAGCAAGAGAACAGAGAGCATCCCGATTTTGAAATTTCCTTGGAGGTCGAACAGTCACTTCGCCTTCAAACAAATTTCAATTTGATCCCGGTACCGGCACCTGAAGAACTTCGGGACCAATGGGGTTGGGTCGACTACAGCTACATCAATCACTACATTTTGAATAATGCTGTGCTTCTCTGCAGCTTCAACGATCGAAATGATGCCCGTGCCAAAGAAATAATGCAGGAGGCATATCCAGGTCGCGAGATTGTACTAATTGAAGCAATAGAACTGTTTGCTCGCGGAGGCGGAATTCACTGCATCACTCAGCAGCAACCGGCCTAAGACAATTAGCTGGCGATGTGTTTGTGAAGTGGGTGCTTTGGGTGTCTCAGTTCGAACCAAACAGCCATTAGAAGAATCGGCAGCAGGATGTCGGTGGCGATAAAAATCGGATAGTCAAGCAGATAACCGGTGTATAGTTTTCCGTCTTGAATTAGTAGGCTCAGGTGATTGATTATGAGTGAGACTGGCCACACCAGGGCAATCACTGGCAAAAATCGCAGAGCTTTCCCAATTCCAGCTCCGTAGAGAAAAAACAGCAGTCCTGGGCCAATCGCCAGCATGAGCCAGCCCAATGTCGTAATGGTAAGAATTACAGCTCGCACTGGATTGTCGGCAACAAACGGGTTGAACAAAAAGAAACTCGGATAGGTTGCGACAACTAACCAAAACAGAGCCGAAGTGAAGACACCAAAGGTAACCATCACAATTCTGGTTGTGGTTGAAGTAAACCTGAATCCACTGTCGTTGTTAATCATTTTTCCCTTATCAGTAATCGCAGACTACGATCCATCGCTGTCCGGTTAAGTTGTGCCAAGCATATACGCCCAAGCCCGTTTGCCCAGGTACCTGACATGCGCCACCAATCGGAGGCTCAAAGTTTCGCATCGGATTGACATAAATAACCCCTGCTGTTGAGTCTGAGTGTGCCACGTAACCCATCTGCAGAACACGACCGTTTACCGGGCGAGTTTCAGTGAGGATGCCATCCCCATCAACAAAAAGCGGAGCTCCGGGAGTCATCCCTCCTGTATTGACATCTCTGACTAGCCCGTAAGTAGTCACATAGCCAGCCTGACCATTCGGAATGTCTTGAGTTAATATTCCGATCACACCTGTTGAACCCAAAACTGTGTTGTTGTCTGCGTGGGTAACTGTCATGCGACCACCAGATGAGCCGGTTACTCTAACAGCGCGACCGTTAAGCAAAGTGGATGCAGTGTTGTTTAGCACCAACTGAACGCTTTCTTGACCAACCTGCAATGTCGCGAGGTTCCCCTTGAGTCGGATGTTCAATGTTCCGTCCGCTTCATTCCAGCTCAAACGACCTGGTTCGAGTTCAGCAGTTGAGGCGGTATTAAATTGAAGGTAATTCAGACTACCGAGGCGCTCAAATGCGTCTAGATCGAGCGAGACTGTTCTGCTGTCGGCGTTATAAACCAACGGTGAATTAGCGGAAACTATGCCGGTTGGACCCATCGGGCCAGTGTCGCCCTGTGGACCTTGAATCCCTTGGATGCCTTGGGGACCCTGCATTCCCTGCGGACCAGTTTCACCCTGCGGTCCGGTTGGACCCATCGGTCCGGTTTCGCCAGCAGGACCTTGAGGTCCGGTTGCGCCGGTAGCACCATCTTGGCCGGCTGTTCCAGGTGCACCTGGCTTTCCGGCCGGCCCCTGCGGCCCCACTGATCCAGGTTCACCAACCGGCCCCTGCGGACCCATTGGCCCAGGCTCGCCCTGAGGGCCAGCCGGACCTACCGGGCCAGTTTCGCCAATTGGTCCGGGAATCAGCAGCGTTACATTTGCCCCGACAAACGGCAGACCAAAAATTTTCGATCCTGTGGTGTGCCCAATACCGATAAGGGCGACCATCGTGACAGTTAGAGTTCCCAACAAAAGCTTTGGGAGATTGTCCGAATAAATAATTGCCTCCCCGCCGGCATTTGCTGGCTCTAAATCGCTAAAGCCGCTTCAATACTTATTGAGCTCAAGCCTAACGCGTCAGCCACCAAACTATTGGTCAGGTTACCGGCATGTGTGCTCAGGCCCTTAGCCAGCGCAGCATCATCTTTGACAGCTTGTTTCCATCCTTTGTTAGCAAGCGCAATTGCGTATGGCAGGGTGGCGTTGGTTAGAGCTCTAGTTGAAGTCGCAGGCACCGCGCCTGGCATGTTCGCAACACAGTAGTAGATGCTGTTGTGGACCTTGAAGGTCGGTTGATCGTGAGTAGTTGGTCTTGAGTTTTCAAAGCAGCCGCCCTGGTCGATCGCGATGTCAACAAGAACCGAACCGGGCTTCATAGTTTTTACCATTGCGTCGGTGACGAGTTTCGGTGCCTTGGCGCCCGGAATCAGTACCGATCCAATCACAAGATCTGCGGTCTTTAGCTCGTTGGCAATTTCGTAAGCTGTGGACACACGTGTCTTCACGGCACCGCCAAATCGGGCATCTAATTCACGAAGTTTTGGTAGGGAGATGTCGATGATGGTTACGTCCGCCTGCATACCCAGGGCGACAGTCGCGGCGTGTTCACCTGCAACGCCCCCGCCGATTACAACGACCTTGGCCTTTGGTGCGCCCGGAACGCCGCCCATCAGCACCCCTGAGCCGCCCTCATTCTTCATCAGCTGGTAAGCACCGATTTGTGCTGATAGCCGACCAGCAACCTCAGACATCGGCTGTAGCAGTGGTAAGGATCTATTTTCAAGCTGGACTGTTTCGTATGCGATCGAGGTGGCGCCCGAAGCCAATAGCGCCTCGGTGCAGGGAGCAGAAGCAGCCAGGTGCAGGTAGGTGAAGATAACCTGGTCTTTGCGCATGAGTGAGTACTCGGCTGCAATCGGCTCTTTAACCTTGAGCAGCAAATCGCCGTGAGCCCAGACCTCGGCTGCACTCTCCAAGATTTGCGCCCCCTCAGCGGCAAATTCTTCATCGTTGAAACCCGAGCCCAGACCGGCACCCTTCTGAATGAAGACTTCGTGGCCATGACGAACCAATTCGTGAACGCCGGCCGGAGTGATTGCCACACGGTTTTCGTTGTTCTTAATTTCAGTAGGGATACCGACGCGCATCTTTTCTCCTTGGTTTTGCAAGATGTAAAAATTTTGGATTATTTTCATTTATTTTTCTCATTAACCGAATAAAATTCGATAAGTACGTCATTTTAGAAACAACTGCTCACAATCAGCCAAGCCGACAGCCGAAAAACGAAGGAAATTCTGATGGAGTTCGATCCAATCGACCGCAAGATTTTGAATCTGCTTGGTGAAAATGCTCGAATGACCAACTCTGAGTTAGCTACTGCCTGCAACATAGCTGCATCGACTTGCCTAGCCCGCGTCAAAAATCTGGTTCAGGCCGGTGTCATAACAGGTTTCACGGCAAAACTGAATCGAAAACTGATCGGGCTAGAAAACCAAGTGCTCATATCCGTAACCCTAAGAGCCGGCGCACGTTCACATTTGGCCGAATTTATGGAGTCAATGTCTAAGCATCCGGATGTAATTCAAGTCTTTTTTCTGGGTGGTCAAGAAGATTTCTTGGTACATCTCGGAGCAAAATCAAGCGATCAGGTTCGAGACTTCGTCTTGGAAAATTTGTCGAATAATCCAACGGTCGCATCAACACGAACGAACATGGTTTTTGAGCATTTTTCGAAAGCGCCCACCCTCTAAACTTAAGGGCTATGCCCTCACTTTTGCCTGCTTGGCTCGAGATAACCTCACTCGTCGTCCTGACTGCCATTCTGATTTTTGACGTACTTGTCATTTCACGCAGACCACACATTCCCAGCAATCGAGAATCTGCACTATGGATTGGGTTTTACGCTCTTCTCGCAGTTCTGTTCGGGGTAATGCTCTGGACGCTCGGTGACGCTGAATCTGCAGGGCAGTTTTATGCCGGCTGGCTAACTGAATACAGTTTGAGCCTCGACAATCTTTTCGTGTTCGTGATCATCATGAATCGCTTTAGCGTGCCGAAAAAATACCAGCAGGAAGTACTCATGGTGGGAATCGTGCTAGCACTGATCCTCCGAGGCATCTTCATCTTGATTGGCGCAGCGCTCATCGAAAACTTCAGCTGGATTTTCTACATTTTCGGCGCCTTCCTTATATACACAGCCTGGGGCCAAGCCTTCAGCAGCCACGAGGAAGACGAAGAAAAAGAAAGCAAACTAATTTCGTGGCTTCGCCGCCACATCGAATTCTCACGTGACTTTGATGGTGCCAAGATTCGAACCAAAGTCGACGGCAAGAAAATGTTTACGCCAATGCTGGTGGTCTTTATCGCTATCGCGGCAACCGACGTGCTTTTCGCGTTTGATTCGATCCCGGCAATTTTCGGGATCACGACTAACCCCTTCATCGTGTTCACCGCAAACGTATTTGCTCTAATGGGGCTTCGCCAGCTCTACTTCTTGCTCGGTAGCTTGATAGAGAAACTCGAGTACCTGAAGTACGGAATCGCCTTCATCCTGGCTTTCATCGGTTTCAAACTGACAGCACATGCAATGCACGAAAATGAACTTCCTTTTATCAACAACGGCCAGCACATTGAATGGGCACCGGAGATTGACACCAACACCTCGCTGGTGGTTATTGTGCTCTCAATCACTGTTGCGGCGGTTGCCAGCGTGCTCAAGGCACGTAAAAAGGAAAGCAGTAAATAGCAGACGGGGTAGGCTAGAGAGCGTGTCTAAAGTACTTGCATCTCTTCCAATCGGTGAAAAAGTCGGAATTGCCTTCTCAGGTGGTCTCGACACCTCTGTAGCAGTCGCATGGATGCGTGAAAAGGGTGCAATCCCGTTCGCGTACACCGCTGACCTTGGCCAATACGACGAAGATGACATTGACTCAATTCCAGATCGCGCAAAGCTATACGGTGCTGAGGCAGGTCGCCTAGTCGACTGCCGCGCGTCACTGGTCGAAGAGGCATTTGCAGCTATCGCTTGTGGGGCATTTCACCTAAGAACCGGCGGTAAGACCTACTTCAACACCACTCCACTTGGTCGAGTGGTCACGGGCACCCTCCTGGTGCGAGCTATGAAGGATGACGGCGTAGAAATTTGGGGCGATGGCTCTACCTATAAAGGAAACGACATTGAGCGTTTTTATCGCTACGGGCTGCTTGCTAACCCGAACCTACGTGTTTACAAGCCATGGCTAGATGCAGACTTCGTCTCTGAGCTTGGCGGACGTCAAGAAATGTCTGAATGGCTTCTCGAACGCGATCTTCCATATCGATCATCGGTAGAAAAGGCGTATTCAACTGACGCAAACATGTTGGGCGCTACACACGAGGCTAAGAGCTTAGAGTTCCTTGATACTCCGATGGAAATCGTTGAGCCGATCATGGGTGTCAAGTTCTGGGACCCTTCTGTCTCGATCGAAACCGAAGATGTGACCGTAACCTTCAAGCAGGGCCGTCCAGTGGCTATCAACTCCGTTGACTACTCAAGCAAACCGGTTGACCTGTTCTTCAAGGCAAACGAAATCGGTGGTCGCCACGGTTTGGGTATGTCAGACCAGATTGAGAATCGCATCATCGAAGCAAAGAGCCGCGGAATCTATGAGGCTCCCGGCATGGCACTGCTGTTTATCGCCTACGAGCGTTTGTTGACTGCAATTCATAACGAAGGCACGATTGCGAACTACCACAACCAAGGTCGGGCGATGGGTCGCCTGCTTTACGAAGGTCGTTGGCTAGACCCTCAGACCTTGATGCAGCGCGAGGCCCTAATGAACTGGGTTGCTTCAGCAGTTACCGGTTCAGTCACCCTTAGGCTGCGCAGAGGCGATGACTACACAATTCTTGACACCCGTGGTGAAGGCTTCAGCTACCACCCCGAGAAGCTGTCGATGGAACGCACTGAAGATGCAGCCTTTGGCCCCGGTGATCGAATTGGTCAACTCACTATGAGAAATCTAGACATTCAAGACACCCGCGAAAAACTTGATCTTTACAGAAACCAAGGTCAAATTGACGGACCTCAGTTTGAACTGACCTGATTAAATGCCCGGCCACAGGTCGGGCATTTTTTTTACCATCAAGGAGAGTCATGGAACTATCAAACAAAGTGGTCGTAATTACCGGCGCCGGAAGCGGAATGGGGCGCGAGCTTGCCTTACAGGCGGCAAAGCTGGGAAGCAAGGTTGCTGCCATTGATTTTCGGGAAGACACTCTTAACGAGACTGTGAATCTGTGTAGAAATGCAGGCGGCACTATTGAGGCCTTTAAGTTAGACGTTACTGATGCCGGAGCTGTTGCAAAGCTTCCGGCTGATGTGACCTCAACATTGGGCCCTGCTGACGCCCTAATCAATAACGCAGGTATCATCCAGCCTTTTGTGAAAATTGCTGAATTGAGCTTCAACGACGCAGAGCGCGTTATGAAGGTAAATTTTGACGGTCCGCTACACCTAATCAAGGCATTTTTGCCAGATTTCCTAAAACGACCAGAAGCCCACATCCTAAACGTGGCATCAATGGGCGCCTATGCCCCCGTCCCCGGCCAAAGTGTCTATGGTGCTAGCAAGGCTGCGATCAAGTTGCTAACCGAGGGTTTGCGATCTGAACTCTTAGATTCAAACGTAGGGGTAACCTTGGTTTTCCCAGGGGCTATCGCAACCAACATTGCAGCAAACTCAGGAATGACCATGTCGGCTGATGACGCAGGCTCCTCGAAGTTCAAGACCACCCCGGCCAATATCGCTGCACAGGCGATGCTTAGAGCAATAGAAAAAAATCAACCACGCATCTGCATCGGACAGGATGCGAAGATGATGGATTTTCTATCAAGACTGAACCCGGTGATGGCCGCAAATATCATTTACAAACAGATGAAAAGTTTGTTGAGCTAGCGCCCCCGGTAGGAATCGAACCTACGACCAAAGGATTAGAAGGCCTTTGCTCTATCCACTGAGCTACGAGGGCGTGCTGCTGATAGCAACCTTGAAAGTTTATCGTGGCTAAGCTTTGGGAATGGAAAAACCTTCAGAAATCGAGATCAGAGCTGATTTAGAAAAATTAATTCGGCAAGAGGATCTGCTTGTATTCAGCGACTTTGATGAAAATATCGCGAAAGAGATTTCAGAAAAAATAGTCAAATTGGCCTCATCTAGGGGCCAGGCAGTGACTGTTGAAGCAAGAATCGGCGAGGCTATGGTGTACCTCGAAGCGATGAGAGGTACGGCTCCAGCTAATTCAGACTGGGCGAGACGAAAACAAAATTTGGTGAGACTCACAGGCATGTCGTCTTATCGAATGTCGCTGCTGGGAATGCTCGGATGGGACGTGGTTACAACCATGGGGCTGAATCCGAGAGATTACGTCGCGGCTGGCGGAAGCTTCCCGGTTCGAGTTAACGGAGTCGGCTTGATAGGCGCCATCACTGTTTCTGGACTTCCTCAAAGGGAGGATCATCAACTGGTAGTTGAAGTTCTTTCTGCCTATCTAAAAGCTGAGCTGGGCGAATCGGCGCTTTAGTCGAACATAGGCACACATTTCTGCCATCATTAGAGCCATCGCAAACATCTGAAATTTTCTCGAAACATTGATGTGCTGTGATTTTCTTGCGACGAGGCAAATTCCCACCCAACCAAAAATGGAAGGCTCAAACCAATATGTTCAAGTCAATTCGTAAGGTTGCAGTTGCAGCAATTGCTGCCGCAGCACTTACCCTCACCGGTTGCGCAGCGAGCGAACCTGCAGAAGAAGCAGCTTCATACGGCGAACTAAATGTTCAACTCTCTTGGATCAAGAACTCAGAGTTTGCCGGTGAGTTCTTCGCTGACCAAAACGGCTACTACACCGAAGCTGGATTTGAGTCGGTAAATCTAATTGCAGGCCCTGCAGCTACCGAAGCTGAGGTACTTGCGGGTAACGCCCTGGTCGGTATTGCTAACCCGATCTCTGTCGCACCAATCATTCTTTCTGAGGGTGCCCCGCTGAAAATTATCGGCACGACTTACCAGAAAAACCCTTTCACCATCGTCTCCCTGAAAGATGGTGCAAACATTCAAACCGCTCAGGACCTAATCGGAAAGAAGATTGGTGTTCAGGCGGGACCAAACGAGACCCTGTTCGATGCACTATTGAAAGCCAACGGGATTGCGGCTTCAAAGGTGACGAAGGTTCCGGTTCAGTACGACCCAGCCCCGTTGGTAAACGGCGAAGTTGATGGCTTTTTGGCTTACGTAACTAACGAATCTTTCATTGTTGAGTCTCAGGGTTACGAAGTCACCAACCTATTGTTCGCAGACAACGGCCTACCGTTTGTTACCGAAAGCTTTGTTGTAACCCAGGACTCGATCGACAACCGTCGTGAAGAGCTAAAGGCATTCTTGTACGCCACCATTAAGGGCTGGAAAGACGCAATTGCAAACCCAGACGAAGGAGCTCGTCTTGCCCTTGAGGTCTACGGAGCTGACCTAGGCCTACTTGAGGCAAAAGAGAAGTACCAGTCAAAGACTCAGAACGACATTTTGGTTCAGACTGATGAGACTCGTGCAAACGGTCTCTTCACAATCAGCGAAGCCATGATTGCTCAGAACCTAGCTACCCTAAAGGCAGCCGGCTACGAGATCACTGCGGAACAGCTATTCGACATGAGCCTGCTCGCAGAGGTTTACGATGAGCACCCAGAACTCTTGGAGTAATCTAGGCGTATGTCTTTGAACGATGCCGCTGCCCAGTCAACCGAACTGGGCAGCGGCATCACCATTTCTGGCCTTACCAAGAAATTCAAAATTGGGCGCGAAACACTCACCGCCCTAGACAATGCGAATCTGCACAGTGATCGGGGCAGCTTTCTGTCTCTTTTGGGACCCTCTGGTTGCGGTAAGTCAACCATCCTTAGAATTTTGGCCGGTCTCGAATCGCCAACGGAAGGATTTGTGACCGTAGACGGAAAAACCCCATCAGAACTTCGCAAAAATCACGAACTTGGTATCGCCTTTCAAGACTCAGCTCTAATGCCCTGGCGTTCGGTCTTGGCAAATATAAAACTTCCTCTTGAATTGGCTGGAATCAAGCCAGAGGCCAACCAAATTGCCGCCCTGATTAAGCTTGTGGGCCTCGAGGGGTTTGAAAATGCCAAGCCAGCTCAACTCTCTGGCGGCATGAGACAGCGAGTTTCGATCGCGCGAGCACTTGTGGTCCAACCTTCAGTTCTGCTGCTAGATGAACCCTTCGGCGCCCTTGATGACATGACAAGACAGCGACTCAACCTGGAGCTACTCAGAATTTGGACCGAGAAACCAGCCACCACACTTATGGTTACCCACGGCATCTCGGAGGCAATTTTTCTATCAGATCAGGTAGCTGTAATGAGCGCGAGACCTGGTCGAATCAAGGAAATTATCGAAATCGATCTACCCAGACCCCGAACCATCGAGATGATGCGCACCCCCGAATTTCATCATTTGCATGATCAGGCGTCTGAGCTACTATTTGGCGCACACGGCGAAAATGCGGTCGAAGAGTAATTGGCTAGGCGGGCTTTTAGGGACCACCGCCATAATCTCAATCTGGTGGCTAAGTGCAGCCACAGTTTTTGCACCAACCGGAAAATCGACCACGGGTGCGATTCCAACCCCGGTTCAAGTTATTGAACAATTTTTCGTCGATGGATTCGAGTTTTACTTCAAAAACGCGATGTTGACTCTAATTGAAGCGAGTTATGGCTTTCTCTGGGGCAACCTCGCTGCTCTTGCACTGGCAGCGCTGGCCCTAGTGCTTCCGAAGCTGGAAAACCTTGCGTTACAGATTGCCGTAATCACGTATTGCATCCCGATAGTGGCAATTGGCCCCATTATCAGGCTTGTTGTGGGTGCCCCGAAAAGTGGTGAACCTGCCGAAGCCGCCATTGCGCTGGCAGCACTTGCGGTCTTTTTCACCACCATGGTCGGCGCACTAACCGGTGTTAAGTCTGCAGATCGAGCAACGCTAGATGTTGTCACGGTCTATGGCGGAAATGCTTGGCACCGATTGATAAAAGTGCAACTACTCTCCGCTCTACCGTCGATCCTTGCCGCCTTGAGAATCGCTGCTCCAGCAGCATTTTTGGGGGCGATCCTCGGTGAGTACGTAGGTGGCCCCGACCTAGGGTTTGGGCCCGCAATGGTAAACGCCCAGCAGAGTTTAGAGGTTGCAAGGGTTTGGGCCCTGGCTCTAGCTTCAGGCGCAATTGCAGGCGCAGGCTACGCCGGTATTGGTCTCGTCAGTCGACTGGTGACTCCCTGGTCAAAAGGATTGCAGGCGACGGCATGAGTCTGGCTAAACGATTGCTACGGGTTATTTTGAACACCGGCATTTCTATAGTTGTTGTGTTTGCACTCTGGATGGCTTCGCTTTGGATTTTCCAAGTAACCCCATACATCGGTAAAAACCCAATCGACGTATTCAACTTTTTGTTTACAGCACCTTCGGCGACAGAAAATAGAGATCTAGTTTTTGGGGCACTATTTCACACGCTTTTAGATGCAGCAATCGGTTTCACGATGGGCATTTTTCTGGCCACTTTGGTCTCAGTTTTGTTCAGTCTCTCCAAAGGTGTAGAACAAGCCATGATGCCAATCGCTATGCTGCTGCGAAGCGTTCCTCTAATCGCCATGGCTCCAATCATCATCCTAATTTTTGGGCGTGAGCAGCTGAGCGTTGCCGTTATGGGCGCAATTGTGGTGCTCTTTCCGGCGCTGGTGAACATCGTGTTTGGCTTGAGGTCTGCTCCTCCAGCGATGTTTGATTTGGTTAAGGTCTACGGCGGAAATCGGATTGACACGCTGCGTTCTGTGGCATTCCCATCATCACTACCATCTTTCTTTGCGGCACTAAAGATTTCAGTTCCGGGAGCGATGACCGGAGCCCTCCTGGTTGAGTGGTTGGCCACCGGTCAAGGGATTGGTTACGCTATTGTTTCGGCGATAGGTCGAGCCAAAACCGGCGAGGTTTGGTCGTACGTGGTCGTAATCACGCTGGTTTCAATTTTGATTTACAACCTGGTTGCATTGCTCGAGGAATCGGTGCTTAGCAAATTTGGTTATTCCAAGTAACTGATCGGAGCAACATGCACCTCTTTGCGAAACTTTCGCTAGCCAATCGTTCTGTCGTTGCTTTAGCAACTGCAATAGTTGCCGTTTTTGGCTTTATTTCGCTGGGCGGGCTAAAGCAAGAACTAATCCCTAGTTTCGAAACACCACAGGCAGCAGTTGTGACCAGCCTGCCGGGTGCATCGCCCGAGGTTATAGATTCTCAGGTTAGCCAGGTTCTTGAGCAAGAAATCAGGCAGCTTGACGGCATCGTCTCGACGTCATCTACTTCACAGAGCAACATTTCTATCATTCGGGTCGAATTTGACTACGGAACTGCAACGGAAAAGGTATCGGAGCGCCTCAACGCGGCAATTGCTGCAGCAGAGGCTCGCCTACCAGAAGAAGCTAATGCTCAGCTACTTTCAGGTTCTTTCGATTCTGTACCAATCATCGCATTGGGTATTTCAGCCCAGAACGGCGAGCAAGAAGAGCTCGGGCAGTTACTCAAAGATGTTGCTGCGCCCTTGCTAAGCGAAATTCCGGGAGTACGCGATGTAACGGTATCTGGAATTCTCGAGAAAAGAATCAACCTGGAACTGAAGCAGTCGGTGCTATCGGCTAACGGGCTCTCTCAACAATCAATTACCTCTGCTCTTCAAGCCAACGGATTTATTGTTCCGGCGGGTACCCTCGAGGACAAAAAGGGAACAATTTCAGTTCAGGTAGGCACAGCAGTTGATTCGCTTGCCGACTTTAAAAACCTTCCTCTAATTGGCACCAAGACCACGGTGACACAACCGAGCACACCACAACTTTCATCAATTCCAGGCGGGCTAGGTTCGCTAAGCGGCGGTTTGGGTGCAGTACCTGGCGCATCGTCCGGCAGCATCCCCAGTTCGTTTGCTGGGCTTTCACAAACTGCGGCCCCGACAATCACCACTTCGACGGTTGCCCTAAAGGTCTCTGACGTTGCGAACGTTAGATTTGAAAACTCACCCCAGACCAGCATTTCTCGCGTGAATGGCAAAGATTCTCTGGCAATTTCGATCACTAAGACTCAAGACGCCAACACGGTAGCAGTTTCACACGCGGTCGAACTAAAGCTTGACGAGCTAAAAGAGAAACTTGGCGACGTTGAAATTGTCACCATTTTTGACCAAGCACCGTTCGTAGAGAAATCTCTCGAAAACCTCACGACCGAAGGACTTCTAGGTCTCGGATTCGCAATCCTGGTCATTCTGGTGTTTCTTTTGTCGGTGCGGTCAACTTTGGTCACCGCAATTTCAATTCCGACATCAGTTCTAATTACGTTCATCGGGTTGTCGTTCTTTGACTACTCGCTGAATCTATTCACTTTGAGTGCGCTGACGATTGCAATTGGACGAGTGGTTGATGACTCAATTGTGGTTATTGAAAACATCAATCGACACCTAGCCTATGGCGAAGAAAAGGTGCACGCGATCTTGACCGCGGTTAAAGAGGTCGCTGGTGCAATTACAGCCGCAACCATCACAACTGTTGCAGTATTTCTTCCGATTGCCCTGGTTGAGGGCCTGGTGGGCGAATTATTTAGACCGTTTTCATTCACATTTGCAATCGCTTTGATTGCCTCACTGTTCGTCTCATTGACAATTGTGCCGGTGCTCGCCTATTGGTTCTTGAAGTCGCCGGCTCAATTAGCAGGCGAGACCGAGGCAGCCAAGGCAAAACGAATCACCGAGATTCGTGACGCTGAAGAAGCGCGTGAACAAAGGTCGTGGCTGCAGCGGGGCTATCTGCCAATTCTCAGCTGGACCCAACGCAAGCCCGGGCTAACGGTAATTGCGTCGCTGGTTGTTTTGGTGTTTACCTTCGGCCTGGTTCCGCAGTTGAAAACCGACTTTATCGGTTCATCAGGTTCAAACTCATTCGTTATCAATCAGGAGCTTGCACCTGGGGCGACTCTGGAGCAAGAGTCGGAGGCCGCTGCAAAAGTTGAGGCCATCATTCTTGCCGAAGATTCAATTGAGGTTGTGCAAACCACAATTGGATCAAGTGGCGATGGTCGCGTCGCCTTTGGTGGAGCAGCGGGTGGAATACAACTACAGGTGACTGCCTCGGAAGGTACAGACCAAGAGGCATTGAAAGCTCGACTCGAAGAAGCATTCTCAGCAGACAGCTCGCTTGGAACGGTCAAGTTTGCGAGCGGCGGCGGGCCTAACTTTGGATCTTCAAACACCATCGACATCAAAGTGACTGCCGTAAATGAGAAAAACCTCGAAAATGCGCTGACTCAACTAGAGGCCGCGATGGCCGGCACCAAAGACATTTCTGAAATAACAAACTCACTGGCGGAACGTCAGCGCACCCTCAAGGTCGAAGTAGATCGTATGGCGGCGGCAAGGAAGGGCCTTACCGAAATCGCGGTTGGTGGCATCGTTGCAAATGCAATGCGCCCTAGTTCAATCGGAAAGGTCAACATCGAAGGGGTAGATACCGACGTTTATGTTGTCAAAACTGACATTCCAGACACTGTCGCAGAGGTAAAGGCAATTTCAATTCCAACCTCAACCGGACCGATAAGACTCTCTTCAATTGCGAAAATCTCAGAGGCAACCGTACCGGTTTCGATAACAACAGAGAAGGGTGAGCGAACAGCAACTGTTTCGCTAACTCCAACCGGAGACAACCTTGGCGCTATCACCGCTGAGGTTACGCAGAGGCTGGCCGATGTTGAACTACCAGCTGGAACCTCGGCCGAGATTGGAGGAATTTCAGCATCTCAAGCAGATTCTTTCTCCCAGCTTGGAACAGCTCTTCTAGCTGCCATCGCGATTGTGTTTGTGGTTATGGTGGCAACTTTCTCAAGCATTATTCAGCCACTCATCCTGCTGATTTCAATACCTTTTGCAGCGACCGGCGCCTTGGGGCTACTGCTGATTACCGACACCCCACTGGGTGTGCCAGCACTTATTGGAATGCTACTGCTGGTGGGCATCGTGGTAACCAACGCCATCGTTTTGATTGATCTGATAAATCAATACCGCAAAAATGGAAAACCGCTTCGAGAGTCAATTATGGACGGCGCGCGACAACGACTACGCCCGATTCTGATGACCGCCCTGGCCACTATTTTTGCGCTCACCCCGATGGCCATGGGGCTCACCGGTGGAGGCGGTTTTATTTCGCAGCCGCTTGCAATTGTTGTAATCGGAGGATTGTTCTCTTCAACGGTCCTAACACTGGTTATTGTGCCGGTGCTCTACTGGCTGGTTGAAGGTCGCAAGGAACGTAGAGAGCTCAAAAAGGCGAAGCCAGCCAAGCAGCGCCGTAAGTTAAAGATTGCTAAGGGCTAAACTGTTGGGTGAGCCAACTCGGCAAATTACCTAAAAGTAAGTTCTTAACAATGCTGCCCTCTTCTGACAACCTGGTCTGGATCGACTGCGAGATGACCGGGCTCAACCTCGAGAAAGACACCCTGGTTGAGGTGGCCGTCGTGATCACCAACTCTGAGTTAGAAATCATGGATGAGGGCATCGACGTGGTTATCAAACCGGCTGATCAGTCACTCGAAAACATGAGCGATTTTGTCAGGCAGATGCATACCGACTCTGGGCTAATCGATGAACTTGACAATGGAGTATCGCTTGAGGCTGCCCAGCAGATAGTTCTCGAGTACATAAAACAGTTCGTCCCAAACGCCAAAGAGGCACCCCTAGCTGGGAACAGCATCGGAACCGATCGGATGTTCATTCAGAAGTACATGCCAGAGGTCGATGCGCATTTGCACTATCGAAATGTCGATGTTTCATCTATCAAAGAACTTGCACGTCGTTGGTACCCAAGGGTCTACTTTCAGCTTCCAAAAAAGGCCGGAGGGCATCGGGCTCTCGCCGACATACTCGAATCAATCACAGAGCTGCGTTACTACCGCGAAAGCGTCTTGGTCCCGGCACCGGGACCCAGCTCTGAAGAGGCGAAAGCTGCAGCCAACCGAGTGCAGTCACTCAAGTAGCCTGCTACAATTACACAGTTGTCTCAATGACACATGGTGGGTATAGCTCAGCTGGTAGAGCACCTGGTTGTGGTCCAGGGGGCC
>CAZGZW010000019.1:0-35172 GCA_964530255.1 uncultured Rhodoluna sp. | reverse complement strand
CAGACATCATGCGATTCCTAGACACCAAGCGCGAAAACGCTGACGAGAAGATTCGCATCAAGACCCTTTCAATCGGTGTGGTAATTCCAGACATCACCATGCACCTAGCCAAAGACAACGAAGACATGTACCTCTTCTCGCCTTACGACGTAGAAAAGGTTTACGGAATTCCATTCGGCGACATCTCTATCACCGAGAAGTACCAAGAGATGGTTGACGACCCACGCATCCGTAAGTCAAAAATCAAGGCTCGCACCCTGTTCGAGCGAATTGCTGAACTGCAGTTCGAGTCGGGCTACCCATATGTAATGTATGAAGACACTGTTAACAAGGCCAACCCAATCGAGGGCCGCATTAACATGTCGAACCTTTGCTCAGAGATTCTTCAGGTAAACACCCCAACCACCTACAACGAAGACCTCAGCTACAACCACATAGGTAAAGACATCAGCTGCAACCTGGGTTCGCTCAACATTGCAATGGTCATGGATGGCCCAGACTTCGGCAAGACCATCGAGACTTCAATTCGTGCCCTGACCGCCGTTTCAGATCAGTCAAACATCGAGTCGGTTCGTTCAATTTCAGATGGAAACCACAAGTCGCACGCAATCGGCTTGGGCCAGATGAACCTGCACGGCTACCTGGCTCGCGAAAAGATGCACTACGGCAGTGAAGAAGCACTTGACTTCACCAACATGTACTTCTACACCGTGGTTTATCACGCAATCAAGGCCTCAAACAAATTGGCCATTGAGCGCAAGTCTGCATTCCACAACTTCGAAAACTCGAAGTATGCGACCGGTGAATATTTTGACAAGTACACCGATGCTGTTTGGGCTCCGGCAACACCAAAGGTTAAAGAGCTGTTTGAGCAATCAAACATCGCAATTCCGACTCAAGAAGACTGGGCAGAGCTAAAGGCCTCCGTTATGAAGTACGGAATTTACAACCAGAACCTTCAGGCTGTGCCGCCAACCGGATCAATCTCGTACATCAACAACTCGACCAGCTCGATTCACCCAATTGCTTCTCGCATCGAGATTCGCAAAGAGGGCAAGCTTGGACGTGTCTACTACCCAGCTCCATTCTTGTCAGAAGAGACCTGGCCATACTACGAAGATGCCTACGAGGTTGGCCCAGACGCCATCATCGACACCTACGCGGTAGCAACCCAGCACGTTGACCAGGGCCTGTCACTAACCCTGTTCTTCAAAGACACCGCCACCACCCGCGACATCAACCGCGCGCAGATTTACGCGTGGCGCAAGGGTATCAAGACCATTTACTACATTCGCATCCGCCAGCAGGCTCTAACCGGTACCGAGGTTGAAACCTGCGTTAGCTGCATGCTTTAGAAGACAGAGGGAAAAGAAATGACTGTGAAGCTAATCAGCCGCCCAATCAACTGGAACCGCATCGAAGACCCAGTAGACCTAGATGTCTGGAACCGTCTGACCCAAAACTTCTGGCTGCCTGAGAAGGTGCCACTATCAAACGATATTCAGTCATGGGAAACTCTGCGCCCGCACGAGAAAACTTTGACCATGCATGTGTTTACCGGACTAACCATGCTCGACACCATTCAGGGAACTGTCGGCGCTACCAGCCTGATTGCAGATGCTCGCACCCAGCACGAAGAAGCGGTAATCACCAACATTGCCTTCATGGAATCGGTGCACGCAAAGAGCTACAGCTCAGTTTTCTCAACCCTCTGCCTCACCGCAGACATTGACGAGGCCTTCCGCTGGAGCGAAGACAACCCACACCTGCAGAAAAAGGCTGAAATCATCCTCAGCTATTACAACGGTGACGACCCGCTAAAGCGCAAGGTTGCCTCGACCCTGCTGGAAAGCTTCCTGTTCTACTCAGGTTTCTACCTACCGATGTACTGGTCATCACGAGCAAAGCTCACCAACACCGCTGACCTGATCCGTTTGATTATTCGCGACGAGGCAATTCACGGTTACTACATCGGTTACAAGTACCAGCAGGCACTTGCCGAGCAGTCAACTGCCCGTCAGGAAGAGTTGAAGGCTTACACCTACGACCTCTTGCTTGAGCTGTACGAAAACGAAATCAAGTACACCGCCGACCTTTACGACGAGATGGGCCTAACGGCTGACGTCAAGAAGTTCTTGCACTACAACGCCAACAAAGCGCTGATGAACCTGGGTTACGACCCGCTATTCCCTAAGGATGAGTGCGACGTAAACCCAGCAATCTTGGCCGCCCTGTCACCAAACGCTGACGAGAACCACGACTTCTTCTCTGGCTCGGGTTCGTCTTACGTAATCGGTAAGCACGAAGCGACCACAGACGACGACTGGGACTTCTAAGTTCAACCGGAAAATGCCGGGTAGCGATCTGTTGCCCGGCATTTTTTGCCCCTAAATTCAAGAAGAAGAGAGAAATCAGATGGATGGCGCACTGCTGACAGCATTTTTTGTCACGCTGGGCGCTGGCTTGGCCACCGGCATTGGCAGCACCATCGCATTTTTTACCCACCACACCAATCGAGCTTTTTTTGCGGTGTCGATGGGTTTCAGCGCCGGAGTAATGATTTATCTCTCATTTGTGGAAATACTTCCCAAAGCTACGAAGTACCTCGCCGAAGAAATGGGGCAAGATCCTGCGGCGGCGGCCCCCTCTGGCCTAGCGGCACTATTTTTCGTATCCGGCCTAATTTTGATGGCGATAATTGACAATCTGGTACCGAGTTCAACCAACCCCCACGAAAACACCGATGTCGAGCTGATCGGCGAAGACCGCTCACCCCGCCAAAACAAAAAAATGCTTCGCATGGGTCTCTTTATGGCTTTGGCAATTGCAATTCACAACCTGCCCGAAGGTCTAGCCACCTTCATGCTGGTGCTTGACGACCCTAAGGTCGGCATTGCCCTAGCTATAGCGGTTGCCATGCACAACATTCCCGAGGGCATTGCCGTATCGGTGCCGATTTACCATGCAACCGGTTCTCGCCTAAAGGCGTTTCGGTTGAGTTTTCTATCGGGGCTTGCCGAGCCAATCGGGGCCGTGGTTGGTTACCTGGTTCTGAGCCAGTTCTTGAGCGACTACTTGCTAGGGGCAATCTTCGCCATGGTCGGAGGCGTCATGGTGTTCTTGAGCATCGACACAATTTTGCCAACTGCACGCAACTCGGCGCGCGGTCATCTCACCGTTTACGGTCTAATCGCCGGAATGGCGGTTATGGCCGCATCGCTTTACCTTTTGAAAATTTAGGACGCGCCTACTGGTTGAAATTTCTCGAGCGGCAATTCGAGGTTAGTCGCCACTAAATATTTTGAGAATAGATATTTGTTGTCAAATGCTGCATAAATAGCTTCAAAATTTTGCCTCGAACGTAGCGCCGCAATTTCGCTTTCACCGTAGATGTGCGCTGGGTAATAGCCGGGGCGGTAAAACATCAGAAAGTAGTTTCCGCCCGGCGCCAAAAGTTGCTCGACGTTTTTGTAGCTCTCGACGTCAAAGTAAGTGGCGGCTCCGTACAGAGCCAGAATCGATCCGTATTCTTGCTTGGCAGAGACCGCTTGCTCAGCAAAGTTCTCGAATGTGGTTTCTACCGACGAGTAGCCAGGGTGAGCCTGATGCAATTTCTGCAACATGCCAGAGCTGGGTTCAACGGCAAAGATACTCCTTTGGCTCCAGCTCTAAATACTTGAGCGCCAATCCGGTACCTGCACCAAGATCTAAAACAGGTTTCTTAATTGAATCTGAGAACAACGCAAATAACTGGCGATCTTCAGCAACGAACTCTCCCGATGAGTAAAAGTCATCATAGGTTTCGGCAAATTCGTCATAAATTGCCTTGATTTGCATGTCAGTTTCGATCATGTTTTGACTATAGAAAAGGCCTCCTCTTTCGCCGACAGAATTACGAAATGTTTCGCGATAGGCTTCAAAGATGCAAGCCGGAGAAAAACAGAAATGGGTTCCAACCTTTCTAATCGCCGGTGTAATTTGGGGTTCCTCGTTTCTCTTCATTGAGCAGAGCCTGACCTTCTTAAGCCCAGCCGGTGTGGCATTTTGGCGCACATTTCTCGGTGCAGTCGTGCTGATTGCGGTAATTGCGGTTCGACGGCTCGAGTTGCCAAAAACCCTGCGCCCCTGGCTGTTGATGCTGGTTGGCGGACTATTCATGAGTGCAATTCCGGCGACTCTTTTTGGTTTCGCACAGCAACAGGTGAGCAGTTCACTTGCCAGCATCATGAATGCGAGTACACCGATTTTCACCGTGCTGGCAATTCTGATTGCGTTTCCTGCGGAAAAACCAAAGCCTCAGGTGATTCTTGGGCTGCTCATCGGCCTGGTTGGGGTCGGTGTGGTTCTCGGGGTCTGGTCTGGATTTGGCGAAAATGACCCGCTGGCTATTTTGGCACTGGTTGCCGCGGTTGGCTGCTACGGCTTTGGTTCACCGTTTATTCGAAGGTTTGTCGAACCGCTTGGCCTAAGTCGCGAGGTAGCAGTTTTTGGCCAGGTTTCAACCAGCGCACTGGTATTGGCACCGCTCTACCTAGCCGGAGGAGTGGCACACTCCACCCCAACCGCTGCTGCACTCGGCAGTATTTTGGCACTTGGAGCCCTCGGCACCGGCTTTGCCTACATTCTTTACTACCGCCTACTCGCCACTGTTGGTTCACCAATTGCCAGCGCTGTGACCTACATAACTCCGGTGATTGGTGTGGCACTAGGTATTTTGCTGCTTGGCGAAACGCTGACCTGGCATGAACCGGTAGGTGCACTAATTGTTATTGCTGGTGCTTACGTCGCTCAGCGCCGGCGAGGCTAACTTTTCTTGTGCGGCCAGTGCGAGGCTGCCCACTCTGCCTGAGCGGTAATCGATAGCGATGGGTTGACCCCAGGGTTGGCTGAAAGCGTGCTGCCATCCCAAATATGCAACCCGGGCACCCCATGAACCCTGAGGTGTCGATCAACCACTGAGGTTTCGGCCGAGTCGCCGATTACGGCTCCGCCGATGAAATGTGCGGTTAGCGGAATGCCGAAGGGTTCACCAATTACCGCGCCGGCAGTGCCGCCAATTTCTTCAGCAATGTCACGCGCCACCGAGTGACCAAGAGGAACCCAACTCGGGTTGGGTTGGCCATGGCCTTGTCTAGAGGTTAGTTTTTTGCCGCCAAAAATGGTCCTTTTTACATAGGTAACCAGTGAATTGTCGAGCGACTGCATAACCAAAAGGATGAGGGTGCGCTCGGGCCAGGTGCGAAGGTTGTAAAAACTCGGTAGGCGGTGAAGTTTTCTAAGTGTTGCGCCTACCAACCGAACCGGATTCGGTGCTTGGAGTCGCTTACCGCTGGCCAAAACACTCTGCAGCAGGCCCATAAACCCACTACCTCTTCCGTAGCGCACCGATTCAATGTGCGTATCGGCGCTTGGAAAAATGGATGAGGTTATCGCGACACCCTTGCTGAAGTCATTACGGTCGTTATCAGCAACCACCCCAAGCAATGATTCAGAGTTGGTTCGACTTAGATGGCCAAGCCGGTTGCTGATGCCGCTTAGTTTGCCGACGGCAACCGATTTTTGCAATAGTTTTGCTGTGCCCAGTGCCCCTGCGGCGACAATCACCTGGTCTGCGGTTATCAGGTTTGGGCGACTAGCGCCGCGCCTGTGGGTCTTTGAAAGCTGCAATTCGAATGGCACACCCCAAGCGCGGTTAGAAATTGATTTGACCGTGGTTAGATCCCAAATTTCAGCGCCAGCTCGCTCGGCTAAATAAAGGTAATTTTTTACCAGGGTATTTTTAGCGCCGTGTCGACAACCGGTCATGCATTCGCCGCAGTTGATGCAGGTTCTTCTTTTTGGCCCAAGACCAGAAAAATAAGGATCTGCGACCTCGGTACCTGGCTCAACGCCAGAATCTCCGAAGTAAACGCCAACCGGGGTGTACCGAAAACTATTCTCGAGATCGCGTTTTTTCGCGATCTGCAGCAGGACTTTGTCGGCGTCACTGTGGAACCGATTTTCAGTGACCCCCAGCATCTTTTCAGCCGTATCGAAGTGTGGTGCTAATACTTTCTCCCAGTCTTCGAGGCCTACCCAGCTGCCCGATTCGTAAAAGCTTTTTGGTGGCCGATACAGGGTGTTGGCGTAGACCAGAGAACCGCCACCTACGCCGGCACCCGACATGACCAGCACGTTTTTGAGCAGATCGATTCGCTGAATGCCCAGCATTCCAAGTTTTGGAAAAAAGAGAAACCGTTTGAGGTCAAACGAGTTTTTAGCAAATTCGTGATCTTCGAATCGAGCCCCGGCTTCAAGCACCAGCACTCGATAGCCCTTCTCTGTGAGTCGAAGCGCTGCAACCGAACCACCAAAACCTGAACCCACAACCACAACGTCATAGTGATTCATGATTCAGCGCTTCAGGCTCAACTTGCGATTATGGGTGGCGCAGCGGGCTAGCTGGAAGACGCTCTTGCTGCACCCAGCGTTGACGATATCCGGTGCTCGAAGACATCAGGTCAAGGAAAGGCTTGGCGTCAAAGACCTCTGGGCCGACTACACCTGCGCCTTGCCAAACTCCGTTGGCCATAAGCTCTAGAGCGATTAGCGGGTTGAAAGCCGTTTGCAAAACCACACACTGAGCATCGTATTCAGCCATGGTTTCAGCGTTATCGGCCACGTGATACAAGAAGGTGGCGCGATCTTTTCCGTCTTTGTCTTTTCCGGTAACCAGCATTCCGGCACAGGTCTTACCGGTCATTCGCGAACCAATTGTCGCCGGATCGGGCAACACAGCGGCGACCATGTCGCGCGGAGCAACCTCAACCGGCCCCTGTGCCGAACGAACACGCACCGGTTTGGTTCGGTCAAGACCCAACTTGTTTAGGGTTTTCAGAACATCGATGAATTCAGTGCCCAATCCATATTTGAAGGTAACTCGATTGGCATTGATGGTTCGGGGCAACATGGTGACCTCTTCGTGCTCAACGTTTACACACTCAACCGAGCCGATTCCTTCTGGAAACTCAAAAATCTCGGGTTCACTAAACGGAGCCGTGGTAAACCAGCCGCGGTTGCGTTCGTAAATCATCGGTGGGTTTAGGCACTCTTCAATAGTTGTCCAGATCGAAAACGACGGAGCAAAAATCTCTTTGCCGTTTTCATCGACCACCGAAAGATTTCCGCCGTCGCGGGTTCCGAGCTCGTTGATTTCGCTGAATAGATGCTCCGCTGCGTAACGTGCGAACACGTTTGAAAGACCTGGCTCAACCCCCATGCCGATTAGCGCTAACTTGCCGGCGCGTTCCCACTGCTCAGAAACCGCATATTGTGCATCGCCCAACTTGATCCCTGGAAGGCGATAGGGATCGGTTTCGTGCGCCTCACTCAGGCTGAGTGCCATGTCTACATAGTTTGCGCCTGCAGTAAAGGTGCCAGAGAAGACCGTGGGCAAAAACTTCGGCTCGACCGCGTTAATCACGTGTGTGATTCGGTGATTCTTCGCTAATTCGGCAACGTTTGCGGCCGATGCAGCATCTATTTTGGCGGGCACAAATCTGCTCGCGATTTGATCGCCGTGACGGTTTCGAATCCAGGCGATGGTGCGCTCTGCTCGTGAAAAGTCGTAGTCAGAGACGATCATCACTTCAAAGAAGTCTCGGGTGGCCGCTATCTTGGCAATCGCATCGCCAACGCCACCTGCGCCAACAAGCAAAATCCTCATCGATTTTCCTAATTTTCGTGGGACTCCCTGGGGCAAATCAGGAGTGTGTGAACAGCCTACCTGACGGTTATGTCAGCACTCGGATCGTTTACCCAATCGATTACACCCTGCCAGTGACCCCATCCGTCTTTCAGCGAAATGTGTGCAGCGCCCGGCATAACAATCGGGTCAATTTCTAGGTGGCGACCAAAAGTTTCGACAATGCCGTCGGGAATCCACGGGTCAGCATCGCTGGCCACCAGCGTTAAGCTGCGCGCGGAAGCCTTTACTGCCTCAACCACGCGCTTTTTGCGAAGATCAAGCTCGACCCCGGGCACATCACCCAGCAACTTTGGATCTGCCGGCGCAACCAACAGCAACCGGTCAACTGGTTCGGAGACCAAATTGGTCACCGCCGCCTGCATCCAGTTAATGCAGCCCAGCGAGTGAGCGATGACTACTGTTTCGCCATCGCCAGCCTCTGCCAGGTGACCAAGTTCGGCCTCAAGTAGCTCTTGCCACTCGGCTAGCACCGGGTTGTCGGTGTTTGGAAACTGCGGATAAATAACTTGGTGCCCAGCACGACGCAAATTTGACGCCAAGATGCGATGCCAAACGCCGGCCTGTCGCCGGTTTGTCCAACCGTGAAGAATAAGGATGCGTTTTGGCGAGCTCATAGCTGCAGTTTAGGTCAGGTTTGGAGCTGATTTTGGCCTGACCACGGTCAGCATAAAGATGAGGCCGATGATAGCCACGGTGGTTGCCATGGTCGCGGCCGGAACGAAGTTTGACTTGTCTAGCGAGGTAAATACCGGGCCGGCAAACGCGGTGCTGGCCGAAGTAACCACGGCCAAAACTGACGCAGCGGTGCCGGCCTCTTCACCGTGACCGGCAAGCGATAGAGCACCGATGGTAGGCAGGGTCATACCGAAGGCCAAGAAGAACCCACAGATCAAAATTGCGACCAACGCCAGTGGTGCAGAGGCCAGTGAAGCGAAATACACTGCGAAACCGAAAACAATAAGGCCCGCAAAAGCTGCAGTGAGCAGCCATTTCGCCTGGTATTTTCGGGCTAGATAAGAAACCAGCTGTGCACCGACGTAACCAGAAAACGAATGTGCGGTCATGAACAGACCGAACTGCATCGGCTCTAGCCCAAATTGCTCACCGTAGACAAACGGAGCACAGCTCAAGAAGGTCCAAACCGCGATCGCCGAGGTCATCGAAACTAGCATGAGGCCGACATAGATGCGGTCGCTGAAAACATGTAGGAAGCGGGCGCCCATCCCTTTGAAAATATCCTCACGGCGGTCTTCGTGTGCAAGAGTTTCGCCCAAAAATTTGAACGCCATCAGCACACCGGCAACGGCAAAAATCGAGATGATTCCACTAATTCCTCGCCAGTTGGTTACCGCGAGAATTTGTGATCCAAAAAATGGACCGATGAACCAGGCAGCGCCTTGAATTAGAAATAGTTTTCCAAAAACCAGCATCAACTCTTGGCCCGAGTAGCGGTCGCGAATAATTGCGTTTCCAATTACTGCAACCGCCGAACCAGCCAGCCCCTGTAGAAAACGAGTGGTCATGAACACTTCGATGTTCCAAGCAAAAATGTTCATCAGAGTAACTGCAACATACAGAATTCCGGATGCCAGCAGCGGACGCCGACGACCAATCGAGTCGCTGATCGGGCCGGCGATAAATTGTCCGAGGGCAAAGCCAATGGTGAGTGCGCTAAGGCTGAGCTGAATTAGTGCCGAGTCAACGTTGAGGTCACTCGAGATTTGCGGGCCAGAAGCCAAATATGGATCGACCGTGAGCGGCTGCATCATCTGCAGAATGCCAACCACAATCACAAATTTCCAGACCGAATTTTGCGATTTACTTTGGGTTTTGGTTTTACTCACCGGTCAAGACTAAATGATTTAGCCGAGCAGTTTGCCTAGGCAAAGAGCTTCTCACCGAGAATTTGCCCTTCGGTAACACCAGGCAAAATGGCAAACACTGCAGAGCCGATCGGTGAGGTCCAAACGTTGAGCAAATCAAATTGCTCGAGACGTCGCTGAATTGGCAAAAATTGTGATTCGATGTCGCGCTGATAAGCCGCCCAGAGCAATCCAACGTCGGGATCACCCTCGCTAGTTACGCCTTGGTCGTAGTTGAAAGGTCTACGGAAAATCCGCTCGCCAGCCGCCGGAACATGGGCACGACGAATGTGAGCAAACTCCGGAATCACCAGCAGACCGTTGGCATCGGTGGCCTCAAAATCTGGACGGTCCAATTCGTTTACTTGGCCAAGCGGTGCACCGACCTTTAGATCTCTGCCGATTACCTGTTCTTTTTCAACCCGACCAAGTGCGTCCCAGGTGTTTAGCTTCATCGCGATTCGGCGAAATACCATCATGGTTCCGCCGACAAGCCAATCAGGCCCCGATTCGATCCAGACTGTTTGGCTGAAATCTTCGGTGCCGAATTCGGGGTTTGCTGTTCCGTCAACCTGGCCCATCAGGTTTCTTTGGCGAACGCCTTTCGGGACTACTCCTTGCGCATTCGCAAAACCCTGCTGGGTGTATTTGACTGTGGCAAAGGCTGCACTATCGCGAGTCAAAGACCGCACAGCATGACTGAGCACCACCGGGTCATCTGCCGAAACATGCAACAATACGTCTCCGCCGCTGAATTCTTCGCGCAGTTTGTCGATACTGAAGCTGGGTAGTTGCCGGAAGTTGGGTGGAGCTTTTCGGCTCAAGCCCAACTTATTCAAAAACTCTGGTGAAATGCCTACGGTCACGGTCAATCGCGCCGGGCCAATTGCCAACTGAGGGGTCGCGTCAGCCAAAATTGGCTCGCCCCTAGTTAGTCGAGAGATGTCGTCGGTAAGCAGTGTAAACCAGCGCTTAGCTGCGGCCAGATCGGTTTCGGGAAGCAAAGTCAGCCCGACAAAACTGGTGCAGGCTTGCAGCTCAAGTTCGACGCCGTTTTGGTGCTCTCCGTAAAATTCTGCTCTCCTGTCTAGCACCGCAGTTTCACCGGCTAGCTGAGCTTTAGTGGCCACATCTGATGACCCTGCTGCAAAACCTGCAGCGGCTGAAAGTGGGCTGGCCACGATTGCGCCGGTTGCAGCCGCGCCTCCGAAGAGAAAACCTCGACGACTAACCTTTGACAATCGCTAATTTTCCTCAGGTACGTAGGTTTCGTCGCCGGCAAAAGAGGCCTTGGCTGGAACGGTCAGCGTCATATCTTCGGCACCGTCAAAATCAAGGGTGAGGGTAATTTCGTCGCCCTCAAGAATTGGCTGCTTCAAACCCATGAGCATCACGTGTAAGCCACCGGGCTCAAGGGCGACAATCTCACCGGGTTTGATGACGATGCCGCCATCCTTTTTTTGCATAGTCATAGCGCCATCAGCCATTACGACCTCGTGCACCTCAACCATTCCGGCAATTTCAGCTGATCCGCCGACCAGGGTGACATCGCCGTTGGTGTGGTTCTCAATTTCAGCGAAAACACCAGTCATGCCGCCAGCGTGGTCGCTGAATTCTGAAACTCGCACCCAAGCGTTGTCGACATGCATTTCTTCAGGATGCGCATCAGTGCCGGTAGAAGCCACATTGGTGCAGCCAGATAGAGCAGCAACTAGAGCGATAGCTCCGGCGAATGCGAGGACAGTTTTTTTCATCATTTTCACGGGGACCTTTCGTCCCTTTTATTCTACTTTATGTAGAACTAAACGATTGCCAAAGCGTTCTCTATATCTTCAATTAGGTCATCGAGGTGCTCGATGCCGACCGATAGGCGAACAATTTCGCCACCAACCTCAATTGGCGAGCCAGCAGCGGAAGCGTGGGTCATTTCTGCCGGATGGTTAACCAGTGACTCAACGCCACCGAGACTCTCGGCGAGGGTGAACAGGTGGGTTGATTCGCAGAATCGCTTGGCCGCCGAGGTGTCTTTGAATCGCACGCTTACGATTCCGCCAAAGCCATGCATCTGCTGCTTGGCGAGCTCGTGACCCTTATGAGACGGCAGACCAGGGTAGTAAACCTGTTCAACCTTTGCGTGGCCATGCAAAAACTCGGCGATTGCTTGCGCGTTAGATGAGTGAGCGCGCATGCGCACCGGCAAGGTCTTGAGTGAACGGTGGGTTAGCCAGGCGTCAAATGCGCCCGAAACTGCACCAACGGCAAATTGGATGAAGCGAATCTTGTCAGCCAATTCGCCATCGTTCAAAATAACCGCGCCACCAAGCAGGTCACTGTGGCCGCCAATGTATTTGGTGGTCGAGTGAACCACAATGTCTGCACCCAGCTCAATCGGACGCTGTAAATACGGTGTCGCAAAGGTGTTGTCGACCACAGTAATTGCGCCGTATTCATGAGCGATTCGAGAAATCTTGGCGATGTCGAAAATGGTCATCATCGGGTTGCTCGGAGTCTCGATCCAGACCAGTTTGGTTCGATCAGCCTTGAAAGCGGCACGAAGAGCGGCCTCATCGTTTAGATCGATAATGTCGAAATCGATTCCGTTCGGCTTGTGAATGCGGTTGAACAAACGGTAGCTACCCCCGTAAAGGTCATTAGCCAAAATTGCGTGGTCACCAGATTTCAGTAGCGCCCGAATAATGGCGTCTTCTGCAGCCAATCCAGATGAAAACGAGAAACCGAAACGTCCGCCCTCAAGGGCAGCGAGCGCCTCTTGCAGGGCATCTCGAGTTGGGTTTCCGCCGCGGTTGTACTCGTAGCCGTCAGGTAGATCGCCGACACCGTTTTGACGGTGAGTTGAGGTCATATAGATTGGAGGAATTACCGCTCCATTGTTGCGATCAGGCTCTTGCGCGACGTGAATCGCTTTGGTTTCAAACTTTTTCACAGCATCCTCTTTTGTTATTTACTCATGTAGTTCAGTACGTCGAATCGGGTGATTACACCCACCGGTTCACCGTCTTGAAGCACCAACAGCGCCTCATCACTTTCAAGCAGGTGACGAGCCGACTCGATGGTCTCACCGATTCCAATGACACCGGGTTTAGGGCCGATAAATTTCGCGATTGGATCGCTCAACTGGGCTTCGCCGGTGAATACTTTGTCGACCAATTCTTTTTCGGTAATCGAACCGGTAACCTGACCAATTCGAACCGGTGGTTCAGCAAGCAGCACCGGTAACAGCGAAACCTCGAACTCTTTGCAAATGTCGATGGCATCTTTGACGGTGTTATCGGGGTGCACGTGAATCAACTCTGGCAGCTCCCCGTCTTTTCGGTGCAGCAGCAGGTCAACTTTCTCACCCTCGCTGGCCTCTAGGAATCCGTAGGAGCGCATCCATTTATCGTTGTAAACCTTGGCCAGATAACCTCTACCACCGTCGGGCAAAATCACCACAACAACCGAGTCTTCAGGCAGCTCTCGAGCAACTTCAATGGCCGCAACCACGGCCATGCCGCAGGATGGGCCAACCAGCAACCCCTCTTCGCTGGCAAGGCGTCGGGTCATTTCAAACGAGTCGCGGTCGGTAACTGGAATTACGGTGTCGACCACCGTTGGGTTATAGGCCTCAGGCAAAAAGTCGTCACCGCGACCGACGCCCTCAACCAGGTAAGGGCGACCAACGCCGGCAGGGTTTGAATAAATCGAACCGGCAGGGTCACAACCGATAACCTTTACCGCACCATTTGATACCTCTTTTAGGTAACGACCGGTACCTGAAATGGTGCCGCCGGTTCCAACACCAATAACCACATGGGTTACTTTGTGGTCAGTGTCATTCCAAATCTCTGGGCCGGTGGCTTCATAGTGCGAAAGCGGACCGTTGGGGTTTGAATACTGGTCAGGCTTCCACGCCCCCGGAATTTCGCGGGCCAACCGATCACTCACCGAGTAGTAAGACTCAGGATCTTCGTGGGCAACCGCGGTAGGGCAAACGACAATTTCGGCCCCGTAGGCAACCAGGGTGTTGCGCTTATCTTCGGCAACTTTGTCGGGCAACACAAAAATGCAACGGTAGCCACGCTGTTGCGCAACCAGAGCCAGGCCGATTCCGGTGTTGCCAGAGGTGGGCTCAACGATGGTTCCGCCCGGTTTTAGCAGGCCTCGAGCTTCAGCATCGTCGACCATTTTGGCCGCGATGCGGTCTTTGATTGAACCACCGGGATTGAAATATTCAACCTTCGCCAAAACCGTGCACTTAACGCCCTCGGTCACTTTATTTAGCTTGACCAGTGGGGTATTTCCGATTAGCTCGGTGACGTTATTGACGAACTTCATACAGTAAGCCTAAGCGCTCGTTGCCTGCACCCGAGCGGGTTACAGATTCTTACCCGAGCTGCGCCGACGCCACCACCAGGCAGCAAGACCAGAGATTGTGACCAACAGCACAGCACCCAGCGCCGATAATCCATCGCGCAATTGCACGTTTTGGTCGAGCAGCGTGCGTTCGCCCTTAATTGGTGGCGTGCCACCATCATCTAATCCGGTGGTTTCGGTTGGGTCGCCATCATCGAAATTTTCGAGACCATCCCCGTCAATATCTGGGTCTTCTCCGTTGACGATCCCGTCGCCGTCGATATCTGGGTCTTCGTTGTTGATAATTCCATCGCCGTCGGAATCAACCTCGTAGCTGGCCACTGGGTCATCATCTGCCGCCATGGCCTGCACGGCCGCCGCCGAAACAATCACTAGCGACAACGCAATCGCAGCGAAAATACGGATGAGTCTCGAGTTGTACCAGTGCTTCATGATGGCGACCTAGATAATTCCGGCTAGCTTCAGGGTCACGAAGAACATCACAATGCCACCGACGCGGAACAACCAGACAAAGCGAGGCTGCTGAATCCAGCGAACTTCACCCTCGTTACCCTCGCGACCAAACATCATCAAAAGACTGATGGCCAACATCGGAATTGGTAGTAGGGCAAACGACCAGAGTGCGAGATCAGGATTTGGGCCGAACCAGCCGTTGACCAGCTCTGTGGTAAGTGAGGCAACCAACAGGGTGAGCGCCAAACCTGGAATGCCAATCGGCATGATTCGCCAGATCACTGGATAGTTTGGCCAGCGGTCGGCATACCAAGCGAGCACGGTAGGTAGCACAAATAGCGCCGAACCGAGCCAGACTCTCCAGTCGTTGCCCATCAGGGCAGCGGTAACAAAGATGAAGACGCCGAGGCGCACCGCCAGTGCCGCCCAGCGTTGATAAGGGGCTGGGTCATCGACATCGGTCGGGTGCAGGTAATCGAGGCGAACCGGGAAGTAGCGTGCCACAACCTCTTCAATAATTACGCGCAACATAATCGCAACCGCAACCGCGACCGAGAAGTCGTTGACGTGGTTTGCGGCAGCGAGGGTAACCCCAGCGAGTGCCGGCAGAGTGCTGATCATGCTTGCGGTGGTCCATCCACCAATAAATGGCAAGACGCCTAGGTCGATGATGCGCTCCCACCAGTAGACGTCGCCAGCCTGCGGAACCTTACGGAAGTTGCGGAACGCGTTGGCGATCAGGGCAGGACCAAACCCGACAATCACCACACCCAAAAGCATTCGGATGTCGTTTAGCGCGAGCTCTCCCCCGCTGAGCAAATGCGTTGAGATTGCGCCGACCACAAACACCACGGTTGCGGCAGCGCCGGCGAAGGTGTCGAAAATACCAATCACCGAGATTGCGATAAACAGCTGCCAGTGCGGTGGCTCGATTGAACCCTGGTTGTGCACCAGGGCACCGATTGCCAACGCCACGTTAGCGATGGTGAATAGGCCAGAGAATGATCCGATTGATGCGCGCAAGTACGCGGCGTCGATCACGATTCGTGAGAACAGCGGCGAGAATTTGGCCGACTTGATGCCCAGCGTAATCGTTGGTTTATCTAGCCAGGTCATGAAGCGTCGACGCCAGATTCTCCAGCGGTCACCGCGGCCGCGACGACGGTTCTCGTAACGCTCGTGGCCGGCATCGATGGTCGCAACGCTTCCGGCATCGCCAGATCCGCCTGAGCCAGAACCGCCCGCTGCACCTGCGGCACCGGCAGCTGAACCAGCTGCGGCCGCAGCGGCTGCGGCTGCACCCGCGGCTGCGGCAAGGCTTCCGGCAATCGCGGCGATTTCGGCGGTGGTGTCGGTCAGCGCCACGACACTTTCAGGGTTGGCCAGCGGATCAAACGGCTGTGGTGGCGCGTCGTCATCACCGGTAGCGCCGATCGCAGGGTTAGCAACCGGCGCACCCGGGTCAAAGTTTGGCAGGTTGAAACCAGGGATGATTGCCGGCGGCAAATCGGTTGGCTGCGGGGTTGGCAGGGCGATGTCGCTGGTGTCTGAAGGTGAAGGCGACTGCGAAGGTTTAGGTGAAGCAGTAGCGGAAGCTGACGCTGATGGTGAAGTTGATGGCTTCACCGCACTTGACGCAGACGCACTTGGCGATGGGCTCGAAGACGGCCTCGTAGTTGGCCTGGTGGTTGGGCGCGGTGTCGAAGTTGGTCTAGGGGTAACCGTTGGAGTTGGTGTAACGGTAGGCGTTGGGGTTACCGTCGGTGATGGGGTTGGGGTTGGGGTAACCACCGGTGCAGGCGCAGCAGGTGGAGCCGGAATGATGTGGGTGGTTGAGGTAATGGCACTCGAACCTACCGAGTTAACTGCGGCAACCGAAATTACGTAGGTGGTGCCGGCGCGAGTCTCGGTAAGTTCGCAACTCAACAGTGCGGTAGCTGCACAGATTGGGGTTCCGTTTACCTCAACGTTGTAGCCAGTGATGGCAGATCCACCGTCGGCAATTGGTGCAGACCAAGCAATGAAAATTGACTTACTTCCGTTGACTCCATCAACCAGGCTTGAAACCAAAGCCCTTGGCTCGGCTGGAACGGTGGTTCCAATGTGAATACCCTCTGTGGTGTAAGCATCCGGATCAACAATGTTCGGGTCTGGAGTTTGAGTGATCGTAACCACCTTGACCATATAGCCGGCAGAAGCCGCACTTGTTGGGCTCGGTGTTGCTGATGCACTTGGTGATGCAACCGAGGCGCGATGGAACCATCCGCCGGTGGCTTGGCTACTGTTCGCGGCTTGCAGTCTCGCTGCACGAAGCGACGATGCCTGAATCGAAGCAATCGAAATATCCGCGGTGAGACTGGTTGTGGTGGTCGGAGTTCCGAAGGTGCCGCCGGTAGGTGCGACATAAATTTCGTAGCCAACCACTGGTGAGTCGGTTACCAGCGGGGCATCGTAACTAATGGTCAGAGTTCCGCTAGAGGCAACCGCTGCAAGGTTGGTCACACCCTGAGTTTGGGCTGCTGGGGTAAGCGGGCCAACCACATCAGAGTAAAGACCGAGGCCAGCTCGAGTAATCGCTGCTACCTGAGCGGTGTAGGCAATTCCGTTAGGAATACCTACGACGGTACAGGTGATTTCACCGTTCGCCGAGGCGGTAGCCGAACATGCGCTGTTTGCGTAACGGTCACCGTTGGTGTCTGTTAGCTGCAGTCGGTAACTCAAGACTTCAGCGCCACCAAGATAGCTTGGGCGAGTAAATGTGGCAGCAAACCACTGGTTTCCAGCCGAAATAGAGACGACCCTCGGCTTTCCGGCCTGGTCAGCAGCAATTTCAAAAACTCGAGTAACTGGCGGTGCAGCAAGGTAAATGCTGTTTCCGGGCTGGGTGGCCACAATTTCACAGCTGCCGGCTGCGGTCAGCTCGACCAAACCGGTTGAAGAAACGGTACATGCCTGAGAGTTTACGTTGGTGCCCAGTGCGTAACTGACCGCCAGACCAGAGTTACTGGTTGCAGCCAATCTAAACTTTGGCTCGCCAAAGGTCTTGTTGGTAATTTCTGGGAAAGTGATGGTCTGGTTAAGCGCACCAACCGTGATTCGCTGGGTTGCAGATGCAGAATTGAATGTTGAGTTTCCTGCCTGAGTTGCACGCACATCACAAATACCGACTGCCAAGAAATTAACCTTGGTCGGAGTGGTGGCATCAAATTCACAAACTGTTCCGTTTCCGGTGGTGATGCTGAATGTAACCGCTAATCCTGAGGTTGAAGCCGCAACCGGCTGGTAGAAACCGCGCACCACCGGGTTCATCGGGATGGTTGAACTGAAGGCAACCGTTTGATCCTGCTTGGTAAAGGTAAAGGTGCGAAGCGGGCTTAGCGCTAGGTTGAAGTTGGTCGACGCAGCCTTGGTTGCCGCAACGTCACACTGGCCGTTGCTTGTTGCCCGAAGTACGTTATTTCCATTGGCGCCCGAGATAATCGAGCAACCAGCGGTGTTTCCAATTGAATCGACGGCGTAGCTAACCGCTCCCTCTCCAGATCCGCCCGAGGTGAACAGTTCCACATCGCCAACGTTTGCGCTCTGCAGGTTACCGATACGCAAGGTCTGCTGGGCAATCTTGTTGACCGTGATGGTCATTTCGGTGACGGCGCTGGTTAGGTAGTTTGAATCTCCGCGCTTGAAGGCGAAGAGCGTGCAGTCGCTGCCAGCATTACCCGGAAGAACTTTGCCACCAACCAGCTGGCAGGTGCCATCAACCGAGAATACGTAGCCACTGACCGAAGAACTTCCGCCACTGGCGGTTGGGGTTAGCTGTGACCAGAAGTCAACGTTGTCGGCGCTGGTGATCACAACCGGATCCTGTTGAGCTTTCGAAATCACGAAGGTGTCGGTCACCGAGTGGGTGCGATAGTAAGGCGCTGCGGCAACGGTTGCAGTGACAGCACATGAACCAACCCCGCGAATGGTAATCACACCGGTAGTGGCGTCAACCTCACAGATGGTGCTGGCGGCAGTGGTGGTGAATGTGACCGTGCCAGGTGAGTCATCGGTGTAGCTAGGTGAAACCAGGTTGCCGGCCTGACCGAATGGCACGTAGGCCTGGTCGACATAGCTCAGGGATTGGTTGGCAACCTTATCCATGGTGAAGGTAGCTGAATCTACAACGCTAAAGCTTCGGTTGTCTGAGGTGCTGGCCGCATAGCCGATGGCATAGCTGGTGCCAGGCACACCGCTGGCGCGCAATCCCGAGAAAGTAACGATACCGTCGTTGGCCGTGGCGGTCGTAGAACCCGAAACGGACCCGCCCGCGCCGCTGCCAATGGATGCGGTAACAACTGTGCTGTTGTCTGAGGTCGCCCAGTTGCCGAATCGGTCTTCAACTCGAAGTACCGGCTGCTGAGGCAGAACTTCGCCGATCAGGAAACCGCTTGTTGAGGCAGCGGTTGTGACCACCAGCTGGTGTGGTCGGGCGTGGACCGGCGCCAAAGAGTTTGATTCTGGAGCTGCAAACGACGATGAACCGATGGTTGCAGTGAAGGTCAACTTGTAGGTGGTTCCTGGAATACCAATCAGCTTCAGGTTAGTAAAGGTGACCACACCGTTTTCAGCTGTCGCTGTCACGTTCTGCAACGATCCGTTGGCACCGGTGCTGATTGTCGCAGTAACTACGGTGCTGTTGTCAGACTCAACCAGGTTGTGGTCAAAGTCTTGCAACTTCAAAACCGGCTGGGTGGTTAGTGGCTCACCGGTTTGGTTTACCGTCGGCTGAGTCTGCCAAACCAGTTCGGCTGCGGCTGCGTGAGTGACGCGGAAATTATTCGAGGTCGTTGTCTCAAGGCTGCCACTGCTGAAGGTTAGGGTGTAGTCCACACCGGGTGTTCCAGTAAATTTCAGACCGTTGAATGTAACCACACCGTTGTTTGCGGTTGCAGTAAGCGGTGCAGAGTTTGCCTTGAACAGGGTGCGAGCCGATGGCGCGACCGTTACCACGGTGCTCGAGTCGTCGATCACTGGGTTACCGAAGGTGTCAACTACTTTTACGACCGGCTGCGTAGCGAGTAGCTCACCGGTTTCAGCGCCGATTGGATGAGTCACCATAACCAAGCGCACGGCCGATGAGTGCTTTACACGAACATTTCCACTGGTAACACCGGTTAGTCCCGAGCTGGCAAATACCAGCTGGTAGTCGACGCCCGGAGTACCGGTCAAGGCAAGGCCGCTAAATGTAGCAACACCGCCGACGGCATTGGTGGTGAGTGACGAGGATGGGGTTAGCGAACCTCCGGCACCACTCACGGTGACGGTTACCGTGGCTGTCGAATCAGGAACCAGGTTGTTGAAGCGGTCAAGAATACGGATGACCGGCTGCTGACCTAGAACACCGGCGGTTGGGCCGAGGTTGCAGGTTGAACCCGAAACCGTGCCCGAACATGGCTGGGTCGAAATTGCAAGTTTTGCGGCCACCGCGTTTGAAACCTGGAAGGCATCCGATTCTGCTGAAGTAAAGGTAAGGCCGGTGAAAGTTAGTTTCTGATCAGTGTTTGGGGTAGCAACTACCTTTAGGCCAGACCAGGTTGCCACACCGTTGATAATTTCAGCCTGGTTATTGTTGGTAACCCCACCGTCGACCGAATGGGTTGAGCCGTCGCCAAAGGTTACGTTTGCGGACAAAGAGCCAGAGCTTAGCGAGGTAACCACGTTGTCATCGAAGTCTCGAACTTCTACGATCGGCTGGGTTGGTAGTGCAGATCCGGTTGCAATTTTGATCAGACCGGAAACAATGCTGTTTGGTTGACGGGTAATGGTTAGGTGGTGTGCGTCAGCGTGAGTAACCACCAGGGCCGCGTTGGCGGTAGTTACGCTGAGGTTCGCGTCTGACCTTGAGGTGAAGGTTAACTCGTAGGCATGACCTGGGCGACCAATCAGAGCCAGCTGATCAAACGTGACAACGCCGTTGACCGGTGCCTTGATTGTTCCGGTAAGGCGGTCGCGCGCATCAAATACCGATCCTGCGATTGAGACGATTAGCTCTTCGCTGGCAGCCTCTACCTTGTTGCCGTGGGCATCTCTAAATTCAACTACCGGCTGAACCTTCAGAACCTCACCGGTCTTGTTTCTAACGCTGTTGGCATCAACGGTTGAAGGTGCCTGAGTGATTACCAGGCGGTCGATGTCTCCGTCTGTGATTGTGATTCCAGTTTGGCTGACACCAGTGACGTTCGCGTCGGCGAGGTATGAGTAGCTAAAGGTGTAGCTATTTTCAGTTCTACCGTTGATGCCGATGTTGAACGTAGCAACACCCGAGGCAAGCGAAACCTGAGTCGAACCGGTAAGTGTTGGTGTTCCAACCACAGGCGCTGCCGCAGAAAGCGAGACACGAATTTGGCCGGCAGCGTTGAGTACGCGGTTTCCGTAGCGGTCTAGCACTTCGACCTGCGGTGTAGCGGTGCCAGATAGTGCAACACCCGCCTGCCCGATACCAGGCGAACGTAGCGAAGCCAGGTGATGAGCAACGTTATTGGTCACATACATCGGATCTGACTCGGCAGAATCTACCGAGTTGAAGCTAAAGGTCAACTTGTAATCAACCTTCGGGTTCACACCCTGAGGCGTACCAACCAGTTTCATTCCGCTGAAGGTGGCAACACCGGCAGAAATTGTTGCGCTGGTTGAACCTTCACTCAAGTCACCGTTTGCACCTGTGGTGATTGCGGCGGTTACTGATCCGCTGTTTTGAGTCGTTACGGTGTAGCCATCTTGGTCAACCAACTTGAGCACCGGCTGAACCTTCAGCAGTTCACCGGTCATTGAGCGCTGGTTTTGAGCGTTGACCGTCGAAGGCTGAGTGACATATTCAATTCGGCTGAGGTTACCTGGGTTGAGTGTGAAGTCGACCGAGGTTGCTGTTGCACCAGTCTCCACGAAGCGGAACTTCAGGTAGTAGCCATTAGCTGCTGGCGCGTTGGTTAAAACAAGGTTTGAGAATGAGACCACACCAGAGGCTGCGGTAACTGCGGTTGATTCGGCCAACGCTACTGTGTCGTCGGTCAGAGTTGCTGTGCCAGCATTTGCGTAAACGGTGACTGCTACGGTTGAGTTCGAATCGCCGGTAACCACGTTGCCGTATGCGTCGAGCAATTCAACTGCTGGCGCAGGCGACATTGCAATTCGGCGCTTCACGGTGGTCGGCTCTTCAGAAACCTGCAGCGCAACAGCTGTTCCCGGAGTTAGGTCAAATAGCTGATCTGCCGTGAGCGTTGTGGTGCCGTTGGTTGCGGTGAAACGCAACGTGATGTCATCTGCAATGTCTCCGCTTGCCCCGAGTTTTGAAGTGTTGAGGTCAAAGTTGGCCACACCCGAGGCGGCGATTCGGCTGGTGGTTCCGGTTAGGTTCTGCACATTATTTGAAACGGATGGCAGGCTCGCGGTAACAGTGAAGTCGCTGTCGGCAACCGTGTTTCCAGCTGAGTCTTTGATAGTCAAAACCGGCTGGGTTGCGAAGTTGAAACCGGCGCGAACCGAGCCACTAGCCTCAACCGTCTTAGCCAGAGAGTGGGCAACACCGTAAGTAACGGCGACTGTAGATGTGGTTTCGACATACGTTGAATCAATTGCCTTGCCACTGTTGCTGGCGGTGAATTTGAGTTTGTAATTTGCGGCCTTTGCGACCAAAACCAAGTTGTTGAAATCAACTCGGGCGGAGCCTGATGCGGTACTTACTGTGCCTCCGGTGATTGAAAGCACGTCGGCGCTGTTGGCTGACGAAATTGAAACAGTGACCTCGGTTGCAGGCCCGGAAGTCACCTTGTTACCCCACTGATCTTCAACATCAAATTGAGGGGAAGGGCTCAGGGCAAATCCGCTGCGAACAGATGCTGGCTCGGCACTCATCCAATCAAGGTGATGGGCTTCACCGTGAGTAATTGTGAAGGTACTCGAGTAGATCGAGGTCAAAGCACCTGAATCAAAACGAATCTTTACACTGCCAGCCTTGGTAAAGGTGAGGCCGGTGAAGGTGACCAAACCGTTAGTGGCCGAGACAGCGGCCTTGGTTGAATCGTGAACCGTCGAAGTTGTGGTTGAGTCGACCAGAACCGGAGTGATACTCGCTGCATCTTGGGTAACCCGGTTGTTCCAGGCGTCGAGCAGCTCAACCTTTACCACGGGCGAAATTGCCACGTTGGCCACGATGTTGGTCGGCTGCTCAACAACGTTCAGACTTGCCGCCACACCTGGGGTTAGTTCAACCTCGACATCTTCGCTGATAGCCGAATAGCTTGCCGGCGAGATTACCGCGTAGGTAAATGTGTGGATTCCCTTTGTTCCCTCTAGCTTTAGGCCGCTGAAGGTAACTTCACCAGCAACCGCTGCACGACGGAACTGAACCATCGGCGCGCTGAATCCAGAATCGGTGAAGGTTGCGGCAGAGCCACCCGCTGTTCTAGCCACGGAAACTTCAAGCACAGCGGTCGCGGCATCACCGGTGGTTACGACGTTGCCATCCTGGTCGCGAAGCTGCAGAGTAGTCGCGGCAGCAGTTTGGCCTGCACGAACCGATGTCGGTGCGCTGGTGGCCACCAGTTGAGTTGCAACACCGTGGGTGAGGGTGAAAGTTTGGGTCGCATCGGTAAGCCCACTTGACTTGAAGGTCAGGGTCTTAGCGGTAGCAACTGTTCCTTCCTTTCCGAGGCCGGCGAAGGTAGCCACACCAGAAGATGCGGTCGCCGAGGCGGTACCGGTAAGTGCGATAGTGCCACCGGAGATTTCAACAGTGATCGTCGCGTTTGATGAAGTAACAGTGTTGTCATAGGCGTCGAGCACTGAAACCTGAGGCTGCACCGAGAAATTAGTTCGGTTTGCAAATCCGGCTGCGAGGCGGCTGACCGACAGCTTGGTAGCATCACCCGGAGTCAATGAGACATCTTGCGTTACCCTTCGGGTAACCGAGGTGTTGGTGGTGTCGGTGTAGGTGACCTCAAAGGTCAGTCGATAAGTTTTGTCGGTTTTTCCGCTTAGCTTGAGGCCAGTGAAATCAGCCACACCGGCAACTGTTGAAGGTGAACCACCGGTGATAATTGCGGCGTTGTTAGTTGAGATGCCGTCATCTACGGCATCAGCAACGGTGAGCGTGATTGCGGCGTTTGCGTGAGTGCCGCTAACGATGGTGTTGCCGGCCGAATCTTTGAGGGTGGCTGAAATGCCGAATCCGGTCTTGCCGGCAGGGGCTGAGGTTGATCCAACTGTGAGTGCGATGCTCGCCGGTTCGCCCGCTAACACGTTGTAGGTACCGGTGGTTACCGCAGAGGTGCCAGCAAGTGCAGTTGAATCACTGGTCTTTGTCGCGGTGAAGGTAAGAGTGTGGCTTCCAGTTGCGGAAGCAATTTTTAGGTTTGAGAATGTAGCGTTTCCGCTGGTGGTAGCCAATGAAGTGGTTCCGGCGATTGAACCAGATCCGGATGCGATTGCCGCAGCAACTGTGTAGGCGCCTGCGGTTAGGTTACGCGCTGAGAGGGCATAACCATACTGGTCATAAATTGTCGCGACCGGTGGTGGGTTGAAGGCAACCGCCATAAAGGCATCTTGTGCCTGACCGTTGATTGCTGGAATCGCGGTAACTCGAAGTTCGTGTGCAACACCGTAGACACCAGAGATTGAATCAACAGTGCCCGGGGTGAAGTTTGCACCCGCTGAGAAACTAAGGCCTGTTCCTCCTGATGCCCCGGCGGCAGTTAGTGCGACTAAACCGCTGACCAGGTTGTTACCCGGGAGGTTAATCGTTCCGCCAGCGGCGACACCTAGGTTGGTGACTGTGATCACACCGGCTCCGGTGATGTTTCCGGATGTTCGCAGCGCCAAGTCGGTCACCTTGTTAGAGGCCAGAGAAATGTCGCTAGACACTGCGATGTTGCCGGTTCGAGTTGATTCACCGATACGCAGAGTCTTAGCAGTTACGTTGCCAAGCTCGGTTGCGGTGAGGCCGAGCAGACTTGATGAATCTGCGGCACCCAACTCGATGTTTTTGGCACTCGAGCGTGGAACGATTGACACTATTCCACCGGAGGTCGAAGTCGTGGACAGTGAAGCAGCAATAGAAACCTGATCGGCAGTAATCGAAATGTCGTCGTTTGAGGTGGTCAGAGCAGCATTGTTGGTAAACACCCCTGCATTGATTGTTACGACGCCACCAAATGTGGTTGTTTGAGAGAGAGTGAGGTCAGCTGAGTTGCCGGTTTTACCCCAACGGAACTGGTTTGTTCCATCGATCGCTATTCGGCCAGAGTTGATAACTTGCGCTGCAGAGAATGAAGCCGAATTTGATTCGAGTACCAGGTTTCCGGAATTGCGAATCGTGGTCAAATGGTTGTTGAACTGAATGTCATCAGCTTTCAAAATGACGTTACCAGGCGCCGCCGAAGCATTTGTTTCAGCCCCGATAACCACATTTTTAGTGTCACCAGCATATGGCGCCAAGGTTAGACACTTATTTGTCGAGGTGATCTCTATTTCACCAGCGCCGATAACGTTTGTTCCATTTAGTCGCGTGGCGCAAACGGTGTTTTGAGAAGTGGTATTTCCAGTTAGAACAATCTTCCCACCACCGGTGGCCTTGATGTTGAGCGGGTTTGAACTTGTCTGGTTCCAAGCTGAAAGACCTACGCTGTCTGAACTGGTTGAGTTAATTGTCGACCCTAAAATGCTGATTGCCGTGCCAGTAGCTTTGGTTGAAATGATGTTCGTGGCTACCGTACCCAGGGTGTGACCAAACTCAACACCGTGACAGTTGTTGCTTAAGGTGCATCCGTCGGTGGTGCCTTCCATCACGATTGAACCATTGCCAGCATTGATGTTTAGACCGTGCGCAGGCCTGATACCGAACATGTTTGTGGTGTTGGCATTTGAATAACCACGAATTGTCACATCGCCATTCGCCGAAACAATTTCGACGTTGTTGGTATTGCCGGAACTACCGAGCTCAACGCCGTTTCCGAAAGTGCTGGTGCCGTTGTTTTTGGCTGCACCGGTAGGCGATGTATCAGTATTAGTCGTCGATCCTGCAAAAGTGATTGCGCCTCCATTGGAAGCAAAACGAGTGAAGTTCCCAACTCGAATAGCTCCCGAACCACTTGCGTCAGAATTCGACCAGAGCGTGATTGGTCCGCCATTTGTCTGAAGCACAGTTCTATCGGCCGAGGTACCCGCCGCTATGTCGACATCTTGAGTACCCTTCAGGGTCACACCGCCCACCTGGGATGTATTAACAGTCAGGTCGGAGTTGGTGGTGATTGTTTTACCAATCACCTCAATTGCACCATTGGCAATAAGTGGAATGTTGACCGTGATGTCGGCGAGGTTGCCGTTTTTGCCAACTCGTATTGAACTTGGTTTCGTAGTCGCGTTGAAAACGAAATCACTGTCAAGAGTGAGAGTTGCGCTAAAACTCGTATCGACAGGCTCGTAAACATATGGCCCGGCAACGTTAATCGTCATCATGTTTGAGACCATGAAAGTGTTGGCCTGAATCAGGAGGCCACCATTCGGATTTCTAAATTCGCCACCGGCGTTGTTTATGTGCAAACCGTTGCTAGCGTAAGTCTCAACTGCTCGCACGGTTATCGAGTCTGCGTCAGCGTTGGTAGATGAGAATACTGAAGTGCCACCCCAAGCGTTCCACTCAATCGGGTAGCGGAATCCTCCTGACGAAGCTGTGGCGACGTTTCCTTCGAAAAGAATTTTTCCGACGCCGGCATAAACCTCGGTACCGCTCATCAGCATGGCCCCGAATGCACCTGGAGTCACGTTTCCTGAAGTTACGTAGCTTCTACCTTTTACCGAAATGTTTCCGCCCGAGGAATAAATTTTTGGACCTGTGTTAGCGGTTCCCATAGTGCCGAATTGCACACCCGTCGTTTCGACGTTAGTAGCAACTCCGTAACCGGTCGCATAGCCACCTGGAAGGGAGGAGTCTGTCGCAGATGCAGCGCCTCCACCGATAACCACCTCATCACCACCGCTGACAGCTGAAGAATCACAGGTGGTCGCGGTTGGCGCCGAACATAAAGTTCCCTTGATGATCGCAGCGCCGCCGCCTGAGGCATCAGAATCAGCCCAAATCACAATTTTTCCTGAGTTTGTTCTCAGAGTTTTTGCCGCTGTAGTTTGCACAGTGGTCTTTGCTTTCAGAAGAATTCGCTTGTCCAAACCTGTTGAGGTTAGGTTTCCTGAGCTGGTAACGTTACCGGCGAGAATTGAGATGTCTCCTGAGACAGTGAAGTTGCCTGATGCCGTAACGGTCGAGTTATTCACTGCATTGCCAATTGTTAGGTCATCAACACCGGTAAATACGTAAGAGTTGTCGAAAGTTGATGCCGCGCTAAAACTGCTGCTGCCATTGACAGGTTCGATCGAGACATCGCCAGAAGTTTTGAAGTTAATGCGATTATCAGTGGCACTATCCTCAATTCGGCCGGCGTAAATTTTGATATTCGCTGTAGAAGACCCAGTGCTGTTCGCGCCTATCCAGGTGACGTTAGCATCTGCAAATGAGATTCCCTGAGCTCCAGCGTCCAGGGTGATTGTTCCACCAGACGCAAGAAACTGAGTCGATGCCGGCCTAAAAGAATAGACATCTGCGTCGGATGCGACAGCCTTTAGATAAAGATCTCCGCCACCCGAAGCATTAATTTCAAGTGTTGGAGGCAGCTGAAGCGCCTCGATACCCGTAGTCGAGTTGGTTTGTAGCGCGGTGATGGAAATTGCTGGAGTGTCGCCTGCTGGCGCACTGGAGAGAATCTTTGCGCCACCATTCCAGGCTTCGAAGGCGTTATCAGTTCCTGCCGCGACTAAGTCGAAAGTTATTCTTCCTGAGCCGGCATCAATAGTTGACTGGGTTGTCGAGCGGATTCCAAAACCATGTGATCCGCCTGATCCAGTTTTACCCTCGATGACAATGTTGCCGCCACCGGAGGAGATCGTCGATGCAGTTCCTGAGCTTGAGGCGCCAAGGGCCACAGCGAGTGAGTCGGTCGAGTACGCGTAACCAGTTGGAATTCCCGAAGTTGAACTGCTTGAACCGGCCATCGTGATTTGGCCGCCGTTACTTGTCAGAGACGTTGCGTTGCCAAGTTGTATTTCGCCCTCATCCGTAGAGCTGTCTGCGGAACCGGACCGTGACCAGAATGTGATTCGAGAGCCACCCGTGGAAACTGACGACGAATCAACCATTTGAATGTTTTCGGTGCTCTTGATGAGAACACCATCTACGGATGCTGTGCTGTATCCAGTTCTGATTGCAGCATCAACTTTGACAAGGCCCTTGGCACCAGTGCCTGTGATAGAGATTGGTGACGTGCTCGAGGTGACACTCACCGTAGGTAGCTCGGTGTAACCGGTTGAAATTGCACTCGGGTTCGAACCAATTACGTTGTTTTGGCCTGTACCGCGGCTTCCTACGACAACCGCGCCATGGTTTACGGCACTGTTGCCTGAAATGGAAATAGGCCCTGATTTTGCAAGAATATTCAGGTAGTTGAGCTCGACCGCAGCAACGCCGGCCGTGGCATTGCCATTTTTACCGATAATCGAAATGCCACCTCCAGTGCCAGTGGCAATAATGTTGTTTCGGTTGTTGTAATAACTCTGCACTCCGGTTGCACCAGTAGCAGAACCACCTGTGGCCGAAGAGGCGTCTCCATAGATTTTTATGGCATCTTCTGAGGTTGAATCTGAGATGATGCTGAAGGCCCTAGCGTAGTCAGCTCGTCCAAGTTCGATTCCCTTGTGCCAATCAGTGTTTGCAGCGGCAATTTTTCCATACATGCCAATCTTTCCCGTGCCTGAGTAAATCAGGCCGTAATAGGTCAGAATTCCAAACTTGTAGGTTGCAGCCGCAGTAGACGAGCGACCGGCCAAAAAGATATCGCCACCGCCGCCAGCTACATCGCTTGACAACACAACATCTGGGTCGAGCCTCACACCGGTATCGTCATACCAATTAGCAATACCGTTGGCATAGTTGTCAGGGTGCCCATCGCCTGCAGTTCTACCTGTAATTTCAGAATTGTTTGTGGCACCGTCATCACCACCACCGGCTAGAGTAATGCGCCCACCGGCTGACTTGATCCGGTTCTCACCTTCCAAAACGATGGCACCAGTGCCGTTGCTATCCCAGTCTGACCATAGGACTATGTCTGCACCCTGCGTGGTCAGATCAATCTGGTCTTGAATGTAAAGCTTGTTTGTTGCCTTGTACAGAATTCCAATGTTTCGATCTGCCGTTGAGCTTGCACCCATAGAGGTCGAAAAATCTTGTCCCGATATTGTGTTGGTGTGCTTGTAGTGGTGAATGTCGCCACCGTAAATTTTGATAGGTCCATTTGCAGTAACCCCATACCACCAAGTTACGTTTGCAGTATTTCCGTCTTTACCCAAGGTAAAAGATGCCGGGTTACCTGATATTGTGGTGCGCGCCCAGTAGTAGTGAGAATAGATATGACTGATCTTGAAGCTCGTAGACGTCGGCTCGATTTTGATATTGCCGCCGGTGGTGATGCGGTATCCCAGACTTGGGAATAGCGAGTTATCAGATTCATAGAAAACCTGCTTATCCGCAGCAATTGTGATGTCAGAGCTGCTGGAAGTGAAATCGGTGACAAATCCAGCCTCATTGGTAAAAGTTCTTCCTCCGGTGTGTGTTGAATAATCAGTCCAGGCACCAAACCTTACGCAATCTTCGCCGTTCCAGCCGCCCAGCCAGATACCCTTGCCGTTGTAGTCGTTGACAGGGCCAGAATCGTAACCGGTGACCACAATAGGGCCATCTTTAGCGAGTAGGTCAACAAAATTGAGCTGCACTCCAAAACCACCAGAAACTGCAGTATTGCCCGTTCCGTAGCCAGTAAGACGGATACCTCCACCGCTTAAACCAGCGCCTTTAGTGCCTGTCGCAAGAATTCTTACGCCTTGGTATCTAGTTGCGGCATCATATTCCGGATACATGATCTTGATGCCGTCACTATCGATGTTTGTCGAAGGTCGTGCGTCACTAAATATTGAAATTGCCTCCGCAGTTCTATTCGCAGAGGTGATCGTTAATTTTCCGCTGCCTTCATACGACTTGAATCTCGCGCCGTGATTGGGATCAGATGTGGCTGGGGCTTTGACCCAGAAAGCGATGCGGCCATCACCCGAGTCGATGCTTCCACCCTCAACAAGCAAAGATTGGATGGTGGTGCTTCTAAGTGAGGTGCTACCCATAGCCGTGATGAAGACGTCGCCACCCTTTGTATAGATTCGGTGGCTAATTCCTAAAGTAAGACCGGTTGAATATGTTGCATTGCCAACTGCGTGGCCGTCTGGGTATCCATCATTTTCCGCCAAGCTAGACCAAGCACCATTGGCTGCTGTTATGCCGGCGTCGGCACCACCATCATCGAGACCGCCAGCCAGCCAGAGTTTTCCGCCGTTGGTTAAGAAAGTGTCTGAGGTGCCAACGTAAATGGCTCCACCGTTGGAAGTGGTGTTGAGCACTTTGTCGCTATCTGACCAAGCGAGGATGTCGCCACCATTGGTTTGATAAGTCTTAGAGCTGCCGAAAATTACGTTATTTGTGGCTTTGAGCCTGAATGATTTGCCTGCGGTCGACAGTGTGGCCGATCCTGTAAAGGATGCACTGCCGTTTGAGGCAATAGCCGTTAGGCTGCCAGAAACCGTGTGCGCAGAAGATGCATCAAGAGACGCAACCGTGTAGGTGACATCTCCATTTGCACCGGTTGTGGTCATTGCACCACTCACAGTTCCTGCGCCACCGACTAACTCAACAGGACCTGCAATTGTTGCGGCCCGAGAAATGCCTACGTCAGCGGTGTTTCCTGTTTTACCAATTCTTAGCCCAGTTGGTGAACCTGTGATGGTGCCTGAAGTCCCAAGAGTGAAGGCAGATGAGAACGAACCGCCATAAGGTTCGATGACGATAGGACCAGGACCCTCAAGGGTGGCCGATGAAATCACTGGTGCATTTTCAATGATGTTTAGCCCCGAACCTGAACCAACAGACACTGCACCAAGAGTTATCGAGTTTGAACCTGTGCCGGTGAGAGTTACCGAACCAGAGGTAGACCTTATTACCGAATTATTTGTGAACTGAACGTCGTAGCTGTCGCCGCCGGAAGTATTTGAAATTCCGGAAAGTGAAATGTTGCCACTCGAGCTAGTGATCGAGGCTGGCCAGCCAAGGATTCCACGTTTATCAACTGCAGTTGTCGGAGCTGAGCCATCGCCGGTGATTGTTATGGCTCCGGCTGTGCTTTGAATATTGGCGAGAGTTGCACCATCGTTAGAAAGTAGAACGCCAGCGTGTTCGGCGTTTCCATCAACGGTCGTGTGGTTTTGAAGCACACCAGCTAGCTGAATTGCTCCATCTGTCGAGGAAACTGTGACCCCGCCAGTCACATAGATGCCGGCGCTATCGTTGTTGTCATTCTGAGCAGCCTGTTGGCCCCGAATGACAATTGCACCTGAGCCAGATGAGATATTTGATTTCAGGTTTACGCCAATGAAGTCGGTACCTGGGTTCGCCGTATTGTCTCCGATTGCATATCCGGTGGAGGGGTTTGATGAACCCGAAAGTGTGACAGAACCGTTGTTGCTCGTGATTGCCGATCCTGCTTCAACGTGGATGCCACCAGCAACCGCGTCTGTGTAGCGAGCCTGCAACAGGATGGCACCGCCCTGCGTAGTTACTGGGGCAGTAATCAGATTGATAGACCCAACCGACTTTATGGTCAAGGCTTTTGCGGTTCCAGAGGTGGCGATTGAAGCTTTCGGATAAACCGTAGAGCCCGTGATGCTGAGGGTTCCTGCTGCAGAAATAGTTCCTGTAGTTGCAGTGCTTGACCATAATCCTGAAGCCACATATTCGACGTTGCCGCCCGCGGAAGTTGTCATCGAAGAAGTTTGGGTGATGGCAGCACCGTAAACAGAGACGTTTCCGGCGATGTTTAGATTTCCACCTGAGAGGGTTATATCGGACGTGTTGCCACTCTTACCAAGAACAAGGCCCTTGGTCGCTGTATTTACGGTCGCTGAATTCGGGAAGGTTAACGTGGCGCCAAAACTTGCAGCTACCGGCTCCACATAAAGAGTTGCGCCAGACTTTAGCGTGGTGGAAGATCCAAAACTGACTCTGTTGAGCTGGAAATAAACGTCTGATGAGCCGTCAACGGTGAGCAAACCAATTGATGAGGCCACTGTAGAGGCATTGGCAGCGTCATCTTTGAGATAAATTTTGCCAGTGCCTGTTGTGGTGATTGAAGACTGGCCGGTGGCTGTGTAAATCGGAACATTGTCGCCGCTTGCCATTTTGGCTGTGAGCGTTAGGTTCCCGTTTACGCTACTTATGTCGGCGCCTTCTAACAAAATACCGTCATGCATGGTTGACGCACTTGCCGAGGAATCGGCGGTTAGTGAAATTGTCGCCGAATGACCAACAGTTATTGATGCCTGATTGGCAGCTGAACCTGCACCAATTCGAACCGCTCGGATTGAATGCGTTGTCTGCGTTTGATCGTCACCGACTAAGCCAGTTATCGACACGTTGCCGCTTGATGTCGTGCCTAGAGTATCGATTGAACTTCCGGTTTGCACATACACACCAGCTGAGTCGGCAGCTGCTGAGCCAACCTGGCCTCGAATCGTGACTGATCCCCCAGATGTGGAAATATCACCGTAAATCACAACACCCGCGTTACCGTTCAAAGTTGCAGTTGAGGTGCCACGTGCATAGCCCGTGCCGGTGGCCGAGCCGCCAGCTAGTGTTAAGGAGCCACCTGAAGTTGTGATGTTAGGTGGAGTTGTCGCAGATGCACCCAGCTGAATGTTTCCACCTGATGTGGCGTCGGTGTCTGAGTAAACATTCACGGCACCGCCGGAGGTAGTTAGGTCTGCACCAGAATTGAAGGCAGCGTTTCCGGTCGCTTTGACGGTGATCGATTTTGACGACCCGGTGCTGGTTAGTGGGCCACCCACCACTGCGTCACCTGAGTTGGAAATGATGGAAATCGTCTCAGTGGCGTTGATGTCTGCTGAGGATTCAAAAGACTGAACGTTGACGCTAATTAGGCCTGTAGCGCTAACCGCACCTGAGATGTAAGTTCGGGGAGAACCGGCGTAGGCCGAAGTTATTGTGAGGTTGCCGGTCACGTTAAGTGGAGACTGAACTTTGGGTGCACTCGATGAACCTGCAGTCAGGCTCACTGCCCCGCCAGCGCCGGCGTTGAGAGTGTTATTCCCGACGGTTCCAATAGCCTGAGTGGTACCACCCGTAGATGAGTTTGTTGCCCAGAGCGAAATTCCACCAGAGGCGTTGATGGTTGAATCGTGCAGGGCGATTCCAGAACTTTGATAAGAACTGTTATTCAGGGTTCCTGTGACTGAACCGGTGACTTCTAGGTTGCCCGAACCCAAGTCGAAGGTTGAGTTGTAAATACTCACTCCTCTGGCCGTGTTGTAATCCGCTGAGTTCTGGGCCTGCACAGAACCAATCATTCGTACCGAACCACCTTCGGTACGAATGAGTTTTCCGTTTGCTACTCCAGTGACAAATTCGATTCCCCACCAGCGACCTTGGTTGCTTACCGGGCCGCCATTGAAACTATTGGGTATTGTGAGGTTCTTGCCCGGCCAGGCGTAGGCAATTGCGCCACCTCCGATCGCAAGGTGGCCTCCTTTCGTGTCAATTGCGTAATCCGATCCGTTACTTGAAACATAGGATGCGCCACCCGAGCTCACATCGTAGTTAGGGTTCAGGATCAGGTTTAATGGTTGTGAGTTAGAAGTAATTTTGGCGCCGGACAGAATTTCGACGTTTTGGGTGCCGCGCAAAGTAAGCGTGCGCGTGGTGCTCGCTGGAGAACTTACTGTGGCGCCACTAAGCACCTCAACTAAACCTGTGGTACTTGAGGCAACAGTGTCGTGGGCGCGCAATACGACGTTTCTTGAATTCAATTGCGCATTGAGTGTCGTCACCGAGAGATTTGAATTAGCTGCCGTTGCCAACCAAATACCCGAAGTGCCAATAAATGCGCCGTTCGAATCGGTAGAACCCGCCACCACCGAGAGTCTTGAAGCATATCGATACAGAGTTATGGTCACCTGAACAGTTCGATATCCAACTGCTTCAAAAGTAAGTGTGGCTGTTGAACCGGCGGTCGCAGATGAGAAATACAAATTGTCAAAAGTGGCGACACCTGAACTATCAGTCGTCACCGAAGTGATACCAGCTGGAGTTCCGGCACTTGATGTCACAGCAACGCTCACGCCGGAAGTGGTCAGGTTATTTCCATTGAAATTCTGCAGTTGCACCTTGGCCGGCACCAAACACGCCTCAGCAACGTTTGTGACACAGCCATCAGGTGATTGAGAAACAGCTAGTTTGTGTTCTTCCCAAGACATAATGACAACGCCCTGGTATCCCGAACCACCGGCCGTGCGTTGAGAAACGCCGTCGTATCCGAGGTACATGTCTCCACGGGCGTTACAAGCTGCACCACCACCACCACCAGCTCCGTAATAGGTACCGTTGTGGCCCGCAGAGGCACCGTCAATCCAGGTTACATCGTCAAGTGCATAGCGGTAGTTGGCTCCGCGACCACCACCACCGGCACCACCCAAAGGGCCCAGGCCTGCGCCTGATGCGCTGTTATAGGTCTGGAAGCCAGAACCACCACCGCCACCACCAGAGAATTGACCAAAGCCATAACCAAAAATCTCAACTCTTGGGCCGGCTTGACCAACGCCACCCCAGCCGATTGGGTTGCATTGACCCGCGGGCCCACCACCTGCTGCACCACCCTGGTAGCCGGTGCCACCGGAGCCGCCCGAACCACCGCTAGGCCCGACGCTGTTTCCCCAACCACTTCCAATGTTGCCGCCGTTTGCCCTGTATGAAAGACCTGCCCCCGCGATTGTTGTTGCACCACCTACGGTTTGAGGGGCTCCACCCGAACCGATAGTTATAGATGCGGCTTGGCCACCATTCACTGACTGGGCTTGACTGTGTCTAACCTCACCACCGGAACCACCTGAACCACCGTCGGCAAACCCACCTGCACCGCCACCAACTGCGATTACGCCGATGGTCGAAACGTAGCTTGGGAAAGTTACTGATGTAGAAGCGGTGATTGTGACGATGCAGTAGTTTGCATTTTTTGAGATAGTTGCCTTTGAGGCATCGCCTACCTCGGCGGTACAAGCATCGTTGCCGCTACTTGAGCGAATTGTCGCCGCAGCGGCCTGAGGTACTACCGGGGCTGAAACTACAGATACCAAAGCCAGCGTTGCGGCGAAGCCAAAAATTGCCAACTGGGCTGTGCTTCTGCGCTTTGGAGTCATTTTCATGAAGCGTCTGCGGCCAACCCTAGCCACCGCAAAAACCCAAGCCAAGGCAAGCACAAATGCGCGTCTGAACCGCGTCATCTATCCTCCTTGGGGGTCGGCAAATTAGCTTGGTTGCAACCTTCAAGTCTAGAAAGAGGGTTCTGACGAATTCTTAAAAAGTTCGGCTAAACCGAATAAAAAAATCGCCCCCGCGCATGCGGAGGCGATTTAGTTTTTGTAAGAAAACTTACTTTAGGGTTACCTTTGCGCCGGCAGCCTCTAGAGCAGCCTTTGCCTTCTCAGCGGCATCCTTGTTTGCGCCCTCTAGAACGGTTGCAGGTGCACCGTCAACAAGAGCCTTAG
>CAZGZW010000018.1:0-36355 GCA_964530255.1 uncultured Rhodoluna sp. | reverse complement strand
AGCGCACCTGCATGGCATGCAGGGGGTCAGGGGTTCAAGTCCCCTCAGGTCCACAAAAACTCACTTCGGTGAGTTTTTTCTTTAATCGATTGCTACGCGCTTCGTTCTGCTGGTGAAGCCAGATTCGATTCTCACCTGGTTTCTTTTTACAGAGAAATGTTTGGCTAAAAGCTCGATCAGAGCCTCATTTGCGGCGCCATCGACTGGTCGTTCGCGAAGAAAAACGGTGAATTGGCCTTCGCCACTTGCCTCAACCAACGGGCCCTTTCTTGAACCCGGCTTGACCTTGACCATAAAGCGCATAAATAAAACATAGACTGAAAATATGGCTAAAACATACCGTGGTTATACCCAAGAACAAATCGCTGGCGTAATTGATCATTCAATTCTCAAGCCCGATCACAAATACGGGGATGTTGATCAGGGCGCTAGGGTTGCTCTCCAATTTCAGACCGCTTCACTTTGCATTCGGCCCATTGATGTTGTCCGCGCCTCCAAACTCCTTGCGGGTTCGGGAGTCGCCGTTTGCACGGTTATCGGATTCCCTCATGGCAGTTCAACCACGTCGGTCAAGGTGTTTGAGACCTTAGACGCAATTCAAAACGGAGCTCAAGAAGTTGACATGGTGATGAACGTATCTGCGATGTTGTCTGGGGATTACTCCTTGGTTGAATCCGATATTAGGTCGGTTGCAGAAGCTGCGCATTCAAAATCAGTTTCTCTAAAAGTGATTTTCGAGACCGCATATCTTGACCTCGCTCAGATTGAGCAGTCTTGCCAAATTGCTGAAAATGCGGGAGCTGATTACGTCAAAACGTCTACTGGGTTTGCCTCTGCAGGAGCGACTTTGGAACACATAAAGTTAATGAAAAGGACTGTTGGTGATCGCCTCAAGGTCAAGTCTTCGGGTGGAGTTAGATCTCTAGACCAACTGATTGATTTCATTGACGCAGGTGTATCACGATCGGGCTCTTCAGCGACTGAAGCCATTATGGATGAGTTTGAGGCCAAGGCTAACTAGGGTTTGTCACACTTTATTCACCCTCGAGCTCACATTTGGCGCCCGGTCAAGAATTCTGCAGAGGCAAATACTCTGATCCTTTTGCACGGCACTGGTGCGGATGAATTCGATTTGATTGAGCTAGGTAGCGAACTAGATCCGCGGGCAAATTTACTGTCGATTCGCGGCAACGTTATTAGGGACGGAATGGTCAGACATTTCGTTTTTGAACCCGATGGTAAAACAGACGAAGATCATGTAATTGCTCAAATAAACAAGCTCGCGGCTTTCATAGCTTGGGCATCGAACGAGTATTCATTCAATCTCGCTAAGGCATACGCGGTTGGCTTTTCTAACGGGGCCAACGCGGCAGGCGGGTTGTTGTTAGCCTTTCCAGAACTTTTGGCTGGAGTTATCGCATTCGGTACAACCAAAACCTTTCGCACCAGGCGATTCTCTCCTGATCTAACTGGGAAGCGCATATGGATTGCCAACGGGGCACGCGATTCCTATTCGCCGGCGGCCGCTACGCAAGAAATGATCGAAGAGTTCACCGCACTGGGTGCAAAGGTCAAGTATTTCGAGCACGCCGGTGGGCACATTATCGCTAATGCGCATGTTCAGGAAATTAACAGACAACTTACATAGACTGACGCAAAATTCAGTTGAATTAGAAAGGCAATCAATGGCTATTTCACATAACCCTGTGTTTAACCGAGCGCTTCAGACCGGAGTTGAGCAAATTCCTCAAGAGCGCATTGACGCTGAATTTAGCCGTATCACATCCACCGCAAAAATGACGGTCGAGGGAACAGCCGGCAAGGTTTTTGGTTTGTTTTTGGTTGTGCTGGCGGCTGCTGGTACCACCTGGTTTTTGGGACTAACTGCCTTACTGATGCCAGCCATGTTCGTCGGCCTAGGTCTTGGCCTATGGGCATCGTTTGGTAAAAAGGTCAGACCCGGAGTGATAGTTGCCTATGCCGCTGCCCAAGGTGTTTTTCTAGGCGGCATCAGCTCAGTACTTGAGGCTGCCTACCCGGGAATCGTGCAGAGTGCAGTTTTAGCAACTTTTGCCACTGCGGGATCTATGTTTGCCGCATATCGTTTTGGCTGGATCAAGGTCAACGCTCGGTTTACCCGAGTCATGACTTTCGCCCTTATCGGATATGGTGTTTTTGCTCTGGTTAACCTTGGCTTTTCGCTCATTGCGGGTTCGGGAATTTATTCAACCGGTTTTGGTTGGCTAGTAGCACTGGTGGGTGTTGGTCTTGCAGCGTTCACGTTGAACCTTGATTTTGAAGCAGTTGTGGTTGGCTCTCGTGAGGGTTTGCCGGTCGAAAACGAGTGGCGTGCGGCTTTCGGATTAACTGCATCTTTGATTTGGCTATACGTCGAGATTATTCGACTGCTAGCCATTTTCAACCAGGACTAAAAGCCTCCTACTGCTCGACCTGTGTTGAAAGAGAGCCCCTTGGTCTAGGCCAGGGGGCTCTTTTTGTTCTTAAAATTTCTCCATAGTTGCTGTAGATCCCATGCATTTTCGGCCATGATCGAGACGCCCTTGACTCCGGTTCTTCTGGTTTTTCCAGCTATCAATAGCAACCGTTGATTAAACATGATTGAGCTAGCTCTTTGTTGAGCTTCGTCAAAAAATGTCGCATCGCTACAGCCAAAGCCATCATCGAGGGTTATGAAGACAACTCTTTTGCCTGATCGCATCGGCGGAGTTTGAGTTGCCACTCGCACTCCAGCAACCAACACTTCCGTTTTGTTTCTAAGTTGAACCAATTCGTCTGAGCGTACGACGCCAAGCTCGTCTAGCATCGGTCTGAATTGTTCAATCAGGTGCTCGCTCAAATCTAATTTGGTGATTTTCAACTCAGATTCCAGCTGTTCTCCTCGAGACAGCTCTTCAGTGTCGTCTGGATATTGTTCAATTAGCTCAAAATCAAGTGCCAGGTTTGTTTCATTGAGCGGCTTACTCTTCACGGCATTTAGCTGTTTTACCCTGGCTAAAATTTCACCCCTGTTGCTGCCCGGAGAAATTGAATCAAAAGCTCCGATCAGTGCTAAGTGCTCAAAAGTGCGTCGATTCGGTTTTGCCCGAAGGTAAAAGTCGGTGAGGTTTTCAAAAGGCTGGTTCTTAAATATTCTCTCTAGCTCAGCTTCGCTCACCGAACGTATCTCATTGAGTGCGAGTCGAATTCCAACATTGGGCTCACTAGGGGAAGTGGTTTTTCTTTCTGCCATAACCACCCTGTATTCACGACCGCTTTCGTTGATGTCAATCGGCAAAATTTTGATGCCTAATCGGCGGGCTTCAGCCAGCAGTAGCCTACGGGGGTACATTCCGGGATCATGGGTGAACAGCCCCGCCATAAATTCGGTGGGGAAGTGAGTCTTGAGCCAGGCGCTCTGATAGGTGGGTAAGGCAAATGCAGCTCCGTGCGCTTTGCAAAAGCCAAAGCTGCTGAAGCCTGAAAGTATTTGCCAGACCCTTTCAATTACCTCTGGTGAATAGCCGCGGGCTGCTGATTCAGTTCTAAATAGCTGCTCAATCTGATCTCTCAACCTGGGTTTTTCTAATGATCGACGTAGTTCATCTGCTCTAGCGAGTGAACATCCGATCATTTTGTTCAAAATTCTTAATACGTGTTCGTGAAAAATTACGATGCCGTAGGTTTCTTTAAGAATGGGCTCTAGATCTGGATGTAAATATTCTGGTTTTTTGAAGCCGTGCCTACCGTCAAGATACGGTGCAATCATGTTGCCCTTCATTGGCCCGGGTCTGAATAGCGAAATTTGAATGGTCAGGTCATTGAATTCAGTGGGTTGGTGCTTTCCGGTAAGTTCACGTTGCCCAGGGCTTTCAATTTGAAAGATGCCGAGGGTATTTGTGGTTCTTATTTGTTTGAAGGTTGCCGGATCATCTTTAGGAATCGCATCTAAATCAATTTTTGTCCCATGAATTCTTTCGATTTCAGCAACCGCATATGCCATTGCGCTTTGCATGCGAACCCCAAGCACATCGAGTTTCAGCATGCCCATCGGGTCCATGTCGTCTTTATCAAATTGACTCATAGGTAACCCGATTCCGCTCGGCTCTACCGGAGTGAGGCTTAATAAGCTGGTGTCGCCGAGAATAACTCCGCAAGGATGCATGGAAATGTGGCGAGGAATTCGATCTAGCCGTTCGGTCATGTCTACTAGCAAATTCTTTTTGCGATCCAGGCTTACCTGTTCTGCAAACTCGGCTAATTCAGGCTTGCTCCCTAATGCGCTTCGAAAACTTCTAGCGCTGAATCTCCACATGTTTTTTGCAATTTGGTCTATCTCCTCATCGGATAGTCCAAGAGCCGCAGCCGAGTCTCTCATTGCGCCTCGGCCTCGGTAAGTGCTTTGCATAGACAGCAGGGTCACTCGGTCCGAGCCATACCTTCTAAAAATTGATCGATAAATATCATGCCTTCGGGCAGATTCAACATCGATATCGATATCGGGCAGCGAAGATCGCTCAGTGCTTAGAAAGCGCTCAAACAGTAGATTGTGCTCAATTGGGTCAACGCTACTTATGCCAAGTAAAAAATTGACCAGTGAACCTGCGCCAGAACCTCGGGCTGCTAAGCGAATGTTCATGTCTCTAATCATTTGTGCAACGTCAGCAACGGTAAGGAAATAGGTTGCAAAATTTAGCTGGTTGATTGTGATTAGCTCTTGACCCAGTCGATGCTTCGCATTCAGGAGAGTTTTCTCAGTTGCCCCCGGATAGCGCCAGTTCAAAGCTGAGTGTGCTTTTTGCCAGAGCACTTCAAAAGGGTTTCCGCTAATGCCCAGTAGCTCTTTTTCTGGTGTTTTTGGCTTACCCCAACCGCAATCTGAAGGCGGATCTAAGGAGCACCGTCTAGCCAATTTGGCGGTACTGGCTAATAATTCGCTCGCTCTAGAGCGATCTTCAGCTATCTCTTCAGCAATTTGTTCCATAGCTGCCTGAGGTTTGAGCCAGGCCTGTGCGTTCGGTTGCGGCTCGAAGGCACCTAGCGGTTCAAGATGCCGTGCTGAATCTAAGACATCTGCGGTTAGGGCATCATCGGGCTCGATGTACCTGACCGCGTTGGTTAGCACTGCGGGCAACCCTAATTGATCAGCTAGATTAAGCAGGCGTCTGGCCTGATCGGTTGAATATTTGGTACCTGGTTTGGTCAGTTGGCTAACTATTTCAATAGCCAAGCTACTTTTCGCTCTAAACGGCTTGAGCCACTTGAGTAACTCACGCACCGTTAGTTCACGGCTGTTGAGACTGAGCTCGCCAATGTTGCTGTCGCCGCCGAGTAAAACTGTCAGGCCGCCATCTTCTCCGATAATTTCTGCTATTTGACTTCGAGTAATGGCCGCAGAGCGTGTCTTTTTGCGATTACTGTGCGCAATCGAGATGGCTTGACAAAGTTTTTTCCAGCCCAGGCCTCGGTTATTGCCGTGGCAGAGCAGAGTTACTCGGCCAATTGAAACGCCTGCCTCATCAAGCACCTCCAAATTGACCCCAACAATCGGAGCGATTCCGAAGTGAAGGCAAGCTGAAATGTGTTTTACGGCACCATACAGCCCGTCACGATCGGTGACGGCTAAAGCTTGGTAGCCAAGTGAACTGGCAGCTTCAGCCAATAATTCAGGACGATTGACCCCGTAGTGACCAGAGTATGCCGAGCTTACGTTTAGATGAGTAAAGTCGACCATTTCATTGGTTAAGGCTTACTCCGAGCCAGCGGCCAGCCCATTCATCGTGAATTAACTCAAATTTTTCGATTTCACCAGTGGATGATTGTGCGACCACCTGCCAAATGGTTAGCTCAATTGCGCTGGCGCCAATTCCTTTGGCTGCGCCGGTTAGTTCTTGCCACCACTCTTTGCGACCAAACCAACGTCTCGGTTTTTGCTTCACCTGATAGCGCTGATTTTGGCAGACGAAACCGATTGGTTCACCGTTGCGGTTTAGCGAAACCACCACATTATTGCTGATCTGCAGCATTTCGACCCCTCAGTCAAAACAAATCTTTATTCGAACATTTGTTCGAATGTTAAGAGTGTATGACTTTGCTCTGACAAAGCAAATTGAGAAGTTGAATTAGCCTCGAGCTAAGGAACTAAATCGGGCGAATTAGCTCGGCCGAGTTGTTGCTGACCTTACCGACAGCTTGGTTAACCTTGTAAAACTCAGCTTCGCCGGCAACCAAATCAGAACCTTGGGCAACCTCGCGCATCAACTCAAGATCGCCTTCAAGCAATGGGTCAAGCCAGGCCTCGAAGGTATCTGGGGTTAGTAGCACCGGGTTGCGGTCATGAATATGGCTAAGCTCTGGAGCCGAATCTTTAGTCAAAGTGGTCGCAGAAAGCAGCCAGCGGTCGGGACTATCGTTTGGTTTATCTGGATTCAGCCACCATTCATAGAGCCCGGCGAAAGCAAACATCCCATCAGATCCAGCATTTATGTAAAAAGGCTGCTTGGTGCCATCATCGTTGATGTGCCACTCGTAGTAGCCAGAGGCTGGAATTACGCAGCGCCTGCGCACCGCAGCATCCTTGAAAGAAGGCTTTTCCAAAATCGATTCAATTCGGCCATTAATAAGTGGGGCGCCTTCATTCGGCCCCCTCGACCAGCGCGGGACCAAACCCCAACGGGCTACATGCAACTCTCGCGATAACTCACCAATTGGCACCCCCGCCTCATCTTTTTCAAAAGAGCGATCAACCAAAATTGAAATTGTTTGAGTTGGGGCCACATTAAAGCTGGGCTTCGGATGATCGCCGACAATTTCATCCGCCTCAAAAATAGTGAGAATTTCACCAATCGTCTTGGCTACCACAAAACGACCGCACACTATTTCGACCCTTCATCGGTGATCAATTCACCGCCGGCAACGGCAGCTCTTGCAGCCTCACCTTCTTCAGCCAGACGTAAGGCAGTTTTTGAAAGCTTCTTTTTGGCAAACTGAGCAAAAATCAAAAAGAGCACGATTATTCCGATAAAAATCAGGCTGCCAAACTTCAAATTATCCGAAAGCGACTGGTAGGCGCCTTTTGCGGCGTAACCGATGCCAACGTATAGGCAGGTCCACACCAAACAGGCTGCAAAAGTCCAGCGAAAGAATGTCCTGTAGCGCATCGCTGTCATGCCAGCGGTTACCGGCACCAGCGAGTGCAGAACCGGTATAAAACGGGATAGAGCTACGGCAATGCCACCCCTGGTCTGAACAAAACTGTCAGCAAGTTCCCAATTTTTCTCGCCAATTTTCTGCCCAAGACGACTGGCTCGAATGCGTTTGCCAAAAAGCCGCCCAATAGCGAAACCAACGCTTTCTCCAGCTGCCGAACCAACCAGCACTGCAAGCAATAGAAATAGAAAATCAGCGAACTCTGAGACTCCGGTTGATGCAACCAAGACCACCGAATCTCCCGGCATAACAAGCCCGACGAATAGTGAGGTTTCTATAAAAATCGCCAACCCGGCGAGAAAATTTCTCAAGACCGGGTCAACACTTTGAACCGTGCCTAACAGCCAGTCGAGAATTTCATTCACCCGTAAATCTTCGCACGACGCGCGCTAATCAGGGTAAAAAGAAGGCTTTAGTCAAGGCTATTTCGCAGCAAACGCAAACGCTTCTCAAAACTTGGATATTTGGCGATTGGCCCCAGAGGAGCTTCAAGTGCCGGCCAGTCTGTGACCGGGCGAATTCCCTGCAGAGAGCTTAAGATCCATGTTTCGCAATCGACTAAATCTGCTGGCTTTACGTGTTCTAACCTGGTTTTGAATCCCATTGAATCTGCAATTGAAAAAACCTCACGACGGGTAATGCTGTCTAGCCACGGGGTTTGATTATCGGGGGCGCAGAGCATATCGCCACGCCACCAGACAATTGCGCTGAGCGCTCCCTCACAGATGAATCCGTTTGAATCGAGGATCACCGCTTCGTCAGCGCCGTTGAGCTGAGCTCTTCTTCTAAGTTGCATGCAGAGCTGTAGGTCAGGTCCCTTAACCAGTGGAGATGACCTTGGGTCTGGCAATTCGTAGGTCCAGAGTCTGGCTTCACCCAGTTGCGCTGGTGCCTCGCGAAGTCGAAAGTGCAGGGGAGTGTCAGTGTTTGCGTGAGCTTCTACCCTCGGAAACCAGCGACCTGATCGAGGAATTGCTGCACGAACCAAATCTAAGAAAGTTTTCATTTCAGGCTCTGAGCAAACAGATTTTGCCCAGTCTGAAAATCTTTCAAAATGTGCATCGAGAGATCTGCTAAAACCGTCTTCGACCAACCACGAATCAACTGCAATAAAAGGGATTTCAAGTTCAGGATTGGCGATCGGCGCTAGACCCCCGTCTTCAAACCTAAAGAACTTTCCGAACTCCACTTCGAATCCCTCACTCTCGGTGGCTCTAATCTAGATGAGGTTGATAACCAGATGCGAATCGCACCGAAAACGGAAAGACAAATTGACTATCTTCACTGCTGAATTAAATGGATGGGTGGATCCTGCCGATGCCTTTATTCAGTTTTTTGAAAAGTCAAAAAACAGCTTTTGGTTTGATCGTGAGAATTCACCAACTCGGCCCTTAACCTTTATGGGATCGGGTGAACAGATCTCTTCGGAGGCAAATTATCCGGTCAGTGAAACAAGATCGCTACCGGCTGATTTAGATGATCTAGATTTGCCTTTCCTGGGTGGAACCGTCGGCTTCATGACCTTCGAAGGCAGCGGCAGTTGGATCCGCGTAGATCGGGCAATTTACTTTGATCACCTTCGTCGAAAACTAATTTTTGTCGCAGATGTTGAAAGCGAGAGAGATTTTTTCGCCTGGCAGCACGCTGCTTATCTGCGTCTGGCTTTGGTCGGCGGTGAACAGGTTCGCTTTAAACTCGAAAACCCAATCCCGGCGCCTAAAGCGGTTTCTCTTCGGCACAGTAAGACCGAGTACATCGAACGCATTCATACAGCGCTTGCTCATATTGCGGCGGGAGATGTATATCAACTTTGCCTCACCAACGAATTGGAAATTGATACCGAAGCTCATCCGCTGGCTGTTTTCTTAGAACTCCGGCAGCAAAACTCAGCGCCCTATTCGGCCTATTTGAAATTGGGGGACACTGCTCTCGTGAGTTCATCTCCTGAGTTGTTTCTTCAGCTTTCCGAAAGCAACAAACTAACCACCAAACCAATCAAAGGAACCCGACCTCGAAGCTCAAATCATGACATAGATCTAAAAATTGCCGATGAACTCCGCAGCAATGAAAAAGAGCGAGCCGAAAATTTGATGATTGTTGATTTGATGAGAAATGATCTTGCTCGAGTCAGTCAGGCTGAATCGGTAGCTGTCGAAAAACTTTTTGACGTAGAAAGCTACGCAACTGTTCACCAGTTAGTGAGCACCGTAGTTTCAGAGATTCGAAGTGATGCAACTGTGTTTGAAGCCCTGGAGGCACTTTTTCCAGGCGGATCAATGACCGGGGCACCGAAACTGAAGGCAATTGAAATCATTCGCCAGCTCGAAGAGGGAGCACGAGGTGTCTATTCTGGTGCATTTGGCTGGGTTTCAAATTTCTCAGAGGCAGAGTTTGCTATGACCATACGCTCGATTATTTTCAGCTCTGGAAAAGCTACTGTGGGGGTTGGTGGCGGAATAACCATTGACTCAGATCCTGCCGCAGAGTTTGAAGAAACCAGGCTAAAGGCTAAGGCGCTGTTGAACGTGCTAAGAGCGCCAGAGCCTTGGTAACCTAGACATTTGAGCCACGAAACCTTCGAAGTGAGAAATGTCCGAGCAGAACTCTAAAGAGCAGCAAGACGGGTACGAAATCCGCGCCATTCAAGAGAAATGGTTACCCATTTGGGATGAACTGCAGCCGTTTAATTCTGGTCGACCAGACGACACTCGCGAGAAAAAATATGTCCTAGACATGTTCCCTTACCCTTCGGGTGATTTGCACATGGGTCACGCCGAGGCTTACGCGCTAGGCGATGTAATTGCTAGATATTGGGCGCTCAAGGGTTACAACGTTATGCATCCGATTGGTTGGGACTCATTTGGTCTGCCGGCTGAAAATGCTGCCATCAAGCGAGGCCTAGATCCAAAAGGATGGACTTACGACAACATAGCCCAGCAGCGTGCTTCAATGCGTCGTTATGCTTGCTCGTTCGACTGGAACCGGGTGCTGGTCACCTCTGACCCGATTTACTACCGATGGAATCAGTGGCTTTTCCTTCAGTTTTACAAAAAGGGTCTTGCTTATCGCAAGAACTCAAACGTCAACTGGTGCCCGAGTTGTCAGACAGTGCTAGCAAATGAGCAAGTTGTTCAGGGGTTATGTGAACGTTGCGACAACCAGGTAACTAAAAAAGCACTGACCCAGTGGTACTTCAAGGTGACCGATTATGCAGATCGACTGCTTGATGACCTAAACAGCCTCGAGGGTAATTGGCCTTCCAAGGTTCTTCAAATGCAGCGAAACTGGATAGGTCGTTCCAGCGGAGCAGATGTGGTTTTTGAAATTGAAGGTCGAAGAGAACCAATCACGGTCTTTACCACTCGCGCAGACACACTATTCGGTGCAACTTTCATGGTGGTTGCCGCAGACAGCGCCTTAGCCTCCGAACTAGCTGAAAACGCTGACTCCGAAACCAAGGCTAACTTTGAGGCTTACTTAGAAAAAGTCAAACAGAGTAATGACATCGAGCGTTTGGCTACCGACCGTGAGAAAACCGGTGTTCCGCTGGGTCGTTTTGCGATTAACCCGATCAACGGAGAGCGACTCCCAATTTGGGCGTCAGATTATGTTCTCGCCGATTACGGACATGGCGCAATCATGGCTGTTCCTGCGCACGACGAACGCGATTTTGCATTCGCCAAAAAGTTCAATCTTCCAATTCGCACCGTGGTACAAACCGAAGAAGGAGACCCGGTAGAGCTAGGCGCTCCAACCACTTCAGACGGTCTGGCGATAAATTCTGGACCGCTAAATGGTCTAGACAAAAAAGCTGCAATTTCGAAAGCGGTTGAAATTCTCGCCGATTCAGGCAAGGGCAAGTTTGCCAAAAATTATCGGCTTCGTGACTGGCTAATCTCTCGTCAACGCTACTGGGGCACCCCAATTCCAATCATTCACTGTGATTCATGCGGTGAGGTTCCCGTGCCGGAAAACCAGTTGCCAATTGAGCTCCCCAGCGCAGATGGTCTTGACCTTGCTCCAAAAGGAACTTCTCCACTTGGTGGGGCTGAGGCTTGGGTTAATGTCGATTGCCCAGAGTGTGGAATACCGGCAAAAAGAGATTCAGACACCATGGATACTTTTGTTGATTCATCCTGGTATTTCTTGCGATATCTTTCGCCAAATTCGACCACCGAAGCTTTTCCAATCGAGGCTGCGAAAGAGTGGGCACCGGTTGACCAGTATGTTGGCGGCGTAACCCACGCAATTTTGCACCTGCTCTACGCTCGTTTCTTCACCAAGGTGCTAAACGATCTCGGCATGATTGACTTCGATGAACCATTTACTCGATTGCTAAACCAGGGCATGGTTCTAATGAACGGCTCTGCGATGTCAAAGTCGCGAGGCAATTTAGTTAGGCTTTCAGACCAGCTGGATGCCCACGGCGTCGATGCAATTCGCTTGACTATGGCATTTGCCGGTCCGCCAGAAGATGACATCGACTGGGCCGATGTTTCACCTGCTGGAGCAGCAAAGTTCCTGGCGCGTGCCTGGAGAACTGCAAATGACTGTGATTCCGAACCGGGCGTAGATTTTTCTGCCGGGGACTCAGAATTACGAAAGGCGACCCACTCTTTCCTCCGAGATTTTGGTCCTCTAATTGAACAGTTCAAATTCAATGTTGGTGTTGCAAAAATAATGGAGTTGGTTAACTCTCTCCGAAAATCGATCGATGGCAATGCAGGTCCAAAAGATCCTGCCGTTCGCGAGGCTGCAGAAGTAGTAGCGAAAGCACTATCGCTCTTTGCCCCCTACACCGCGGAAGACATGTGGCAGCTTCTTGGGCATGAACCTTCGGTTTCATTGAGTGGGCTTCCCGCTGCGGATGAATCATTGCTGGTTGAAAACACCTTGACGGCTGTGGTTCAAGTAGACGGAAAACTCAGAGACAAGTTTGAAGTATCGATTGATATTTCAGAGTCTGAGCTTAGAGCTGCCGCTTTTGCTTCAGAAAATGTAACCAGAGCACTGTCCGGGCGTGAAATTGCGAATGTAATTATTCGGGCTCCAAAGCTTGTCAACATAGCCACCAAGTCGGCTTAGTTATCCACAATTTTGCGCCTAAAACATTGGCGGTTAAAGTCTTGGCCTTAGCCTCGGCTTATGAAATCAATTACTGATTTATTAAGTTCGCTTCGCCCAGCAAACCCGCTGCAGCAAAAGCTTTATTTAGCATTTGGTGCAATGTCGGTGGTTTTACTTGTTGCTGTCATGAATTTGATGGCTCCGAAAGATTCAGAAGCTCAAGTTGATTTTTCTACAGAGGCCATAGCAGGCGAAATTTCAGGTGAAATCGAAGAGCCGTTGGTCAACGACGCAAAAATATTCGTTCATGTAATCGGAGAAATTAAGCGTCCAGGCATCTATCAGCTTGAGCCAAATTCGAGAATTTTTGATTTGATTTTTCAAGCTGGGGGCTTTACCGAGGGTGCAAACACAGCATCCATCAACCTTGCCCGAGAGCTTCGAGATGGTGAGCAATTGCGAGTGCTAAACGTTTCAGAAGCCCTGTCTACGATTGAGGTCGAGTCTTCAACCATCAACATAAATTCTGCCGACGCTGCCGATTTAGATAGATTGCCGGGCATCGGGCCCACCTTAGCGCAGCGAATAATTGATTTCCGCACGGCAAACGGAGCCTTTACGTCAATAAATCAATTGCGGAAAGTGTCTGGAATAGGCCAAAAGCTTTTTGATCAGCTAAAAACTCAAGTGGGGCTTTAGTGTCATGGCCGCTTGCGCTATGCCTGTGGCTGATCCTTATTTTTCGAAGAGAAATAATCGGGTCCAAATAGCGCGATTCGCACTCTTCTGCCTAGGTGTTTTCTTGGCGATATCGGCCGAGGGGGAGGGATCGAGCGAGAGCATTTCCAAATTTTTAGTGTCGGCTTCAACGTTGTTTGGGGATGCCCGTGAGAGTTTCCACACAATACCTTTTGGGGTAAGCCCTGATTCTCGCGCGCTAGTCTTCGGCATCACCGATGGATTCGATGAACAGCTCTCAAAGTTTGCGCAACAGAACATGCGAAAAGCAGGCCTCGCCCATCTAACTGCGGTTTCTGGAATGAACTGTGTGATCGTTATCGCGTTGGTCAAATATATGGTGGCGGGCCTGCTGGTCGGTAGAAGAATGCAAGTTCTAATAATCATGGGAGCGGTTGTTTCGTACCTGATGTTAGTCGGCCCCCAGCCAAGCATTTTGCGTGCCTCTTTTATGGCTCTGCTGGTCACTTTGTCAGGTTTTTTCGGGCGAAATCCGGGTCGCCTAACGCCTATTGCCCTCGCGGTTTTCGTGCTTTTGGTTTTCGAACCGCAGCTTGCCTTTGATTTGGGTTTTTTACTCTCGGTGCTAGCAACTTTTGGCTTACTGGTCTTGGCACCGGCGTTGGCAGAAAAACTTGAGAATCGAATGCCAAAGCCATTAGCGGGGGCTTTAGCCGTTGCGCTTTCTGCGCAGGTGGCGACGCTGCCGGTGATCATCTATCTTCAGGCCGAAATTAACCTAGGTTCAGTGCTGGCAAACATGCTGGTAGAGCCGCTGATTTACCCGGTTACGATTTTGGGCTTGGCAGCATTTCTGCTGTCAAATCTCTCTCCAGTCTTGGCAATCCCTCCGCTGTCAATTGCTAGCTATATCAGCGAACTGCTACTGCACGTGGCAGTCACATTTGGGCAAAGATTTCCATCAATCAGTGTTGATCGAAGTGCTCTCGCAATCGGCATCGCTGCCCTGATTGCATTTTCATTCAGTGCTTGGGCAATCATTAGAACGAAAAATCAGTTCAGAACGCTGAGTGTAATTTTTCTAATTATTTTGAGTTTCACGCTTTCCTCACTTGCCGGCCGCCAGATTGCTGATCTAAAACCATTTGCAAGAGACTGGAAATTGGTCGGCTGTGACGTTGGACAAGGAGACGCCACGCTATTGCGACTTGATTCTCAAGTGATGCTCATTGATACAGGAAATGACTTTGGAAAGTTGAAGTCTTGCCTGGCCAAGGCAAATGTCTCGAGAATTGATCACCTGGTCCTAACACATTTCGATCAAGATCACGTTGGTGCCCTGCCGATGCTGCTTGAAGAATTGAAAATTGGCGTTGTCTACACCAACGATTTCCAAGACTCACGTTGGGCTGCAACCAAACTCAGAAAAAGAATTTTGAGCGAGAACATTCCAATTCAAATCGTCAGGCGGGGTTTCGAATTTGACTCTGCAGGCTTTGAGTTGAGAGTGCTCGCGCCGGCTCAAGATTATGGCGAAGACTCGAATGACGCTTCAATTGTGCTCCATGTCAACTATGACGACTTCCATTTTTTGGCCCTGGCAGATACCGGAGAACGAGCTCAGATGGCTCTGTTTGAAAGCGGCAATTTGGTTGCTTCACTCAGTGGTAAGCCGCTCGTCGTGAAAGTGGCTCATCATGGTTCGTCAGATCAATTTTTTGAACTCTACGAGATGCTGAAGCCAGAAATCGCTTTAATCTCTGTCGGAGCAAATAATTCTTACGGGCACCCGACTGTTCGAACCATCCGAAACCTAGCGTTGGTAGGTTCAAAAGTTATTAGAACTGATGAAATTGGCTCGATATCTATAAGCTCTTCCAGTTTTTAGTGGTCATGAATTTTGAACGATTAGGCTATTCAAATGAACTCGAAAAGCACTTTATGGGCAGAGAATCTAAGCCCAATCACGCTGGTGTTCGGTTCAGAAGAATTTCTAGCAAACCGTTATTTTCGAGACTTTAAGCATTTACTTGCAAGCCAAGTCGAAAACTACGAAATCCATGAAGTTGAAGCCAACGAGTATTCATCGGGCCTACTCAATTCCTTGGCCAGCCCGTCGTTATTTGCCGAACCTAGGCTCATTCTGATCAGAGCTGCTGAGCGTTGCACCGATGAGTTCATCGTTGATTGCCTCGAGTATTTGGCCAACCCTGAAGACGGGGTTTATCTAATAATTCGACACAACGGCTCTTCAGTCAGAGGTAAAAAGTTATTAGATGAACTTCGACAGTTAGGGCATGAAGTTCTAGCTCAGCCAATAACCAAAGACTCAGATCGAGCACAGTTCGTTATTGCCGAATTCAAACGAATGGAAAAACAGATAAGCCAAGGAGCAGTTCGTGCACTACAAGACGCATTCAGCGATGATCTTGCCGAGCTTGCAGCAGCCTGTGAACAATTGGCCCAAGATGCCGCTGAGAACATAACAGAAGAGCTGGTCGACAGCTACTTTGGTGGCAGAGTTGAGACGAACGCCTTCAAGGTGATCGATGCTGCATTGGCAGGTAAAGCAGGTGAGGCTCTGGGCCTACTGAGGCACGCCTTGGCAACCGGAGTAGATCCGGTTCCTCTTGTCGCGGCGTTCAGCATGAAGATTCGCCAGCTGGCCAAACTTTACGGTAATCGCTCTGCTTCACCTCAATCACTAGGTATGGCGCCCTGGCAACTAGACCGCGCCAGAAAAGATCTAGCTGGCTGGGATGAATCCGGCCTGGTAAAGGTAATTAGCCATCTGGTTCTGGCTGATGCGGCAGCCAAGGGTTCCAGCCGTGATCCCGAATATGTTTTAGAAAACTTGATACGCCTAATAGCGGAAAAGGGAACTGCCGCTGTTTAAATAAAAAACCCCCGATGCAATTCGGGGGTTTTTTATAAAGGATTGTTTTAGAGGCTTGCAGCCTTTTTTGCAATCGAAGACTTGCGGTTAGCTGCTTGGTTCTGGTGAATTACGCCCTTTGATACAGCCTTGTCTAGCTTCTTTCCGGCTAGAGATACAGCTGCTGCAGCCTGAACTTTGTCTCCGGCGGCGATTGCTTCGCGTGCTGCGCGAATAGCGGTCTTTAGCTCGCTCTTGACAGCCTTGTTACGCTCATTTGCCTTGCGGTTAGTCGCAATGCGCTTGATCTGTGACTTGATGTTTGCCATGTTTCACTTTCTTAGGTAGTTGAAGCACGCGCTTCAACTGAGAAGTTTTGGTTGGGATTTAGGTGGAGACACTCACCGCTATCAGTCTGAAAGCCTATCAGGGATAGGCCTCAGAAACAACTGAGTCAAGCCTAATTGATGTGAGAGAATTGTGGCTGCCTATTTCGCGTTCAACAATCTTCTAAGGACAATCTGTGTCGCCACGAGCAACTACTCGGCTAGAGCCTGCAAAAACGGACCCGGCGGCCATCAGAAACTTCTGCATCATCGCACACATCGACCACGGTAAATCAACCTTGGCAGACCGAATGCTCCAGCTAACTGGCATTGTCGATGACCGGTCAATGCGCGCTCAATACCTTGACCGAATGGATATCGAGCGTGAGCGTGGAATCACCATTAAGTCGCAAGCTGTGCGCATGCCCTGGGAGGTTGGGGGCAAAACATTTGCCCTTAACATGATTGACACTCCAGGTCACGTTGACTTCACATATGAGGTTTCACGGTCGCTTGCGGCATGTGAAGGTGCCGTGCTTCTAGTTGATGCGGCACAGGGCATCGAAGCTCAGACTCTAGCTAACCTCTACCTGGCACTCGAGAATGACCTTGAAATCATTCCGGTGCTGAATAAAATCGACCTTCCGGCGGCTCAGCCTGAAAAATATGCGGAAGAACTAGCAAACCTCATCGGGGGTAATCCTGAAGACTGCCTAAGGGTGTCAGGCAAAACCGGAGTTGGGGTAGACGCCCTGCTTGATCGCATCGTTGATAGAGTGCCGGCCCCGGTTGGGAACCCAGACGCTCCCGCGAGAGCGATGATTTTCGACTCTGTTTACGACTCATATCGAGGTGTCGTCACTTACGTTCGAATGATCGATGGAAAATTAACTCCACGCGAGCGCATTCAAATGATGTCAACAAAAGCGGTACATGAGCTGCTTGAAATCGGGGTTTCGTCTCCTGAACCTGAGCCAACCAAAGGTCTCTCCGTTGGCGAAGTTGGTTACCTAATCACCGGTGTAAAAGATGTTCGACAGTCAAAGGTTGGCGACACAATCACCAATCAAGCTAAACCTGCTAGCGAGGCGTTGAAGGGCTACAAAGACCCGCTGCCGATGGTGTTTTCTGGCATTTATCCAATTGATGGAAGCGATTATCCTGCGCTTCGAGAGGCTCTAGACAAGCTGAAACTCAGTGATGCGGCACTTGCATACGAGCCTGAAACCTCAGTGGCGCTTGGATTCGGTTTCCGCTGTGGTTTCTTGGGTCTGCTTCACCTCGAAATCGTGACCGAGCGCCTTGAGCGTGAATTTGGTCTTGACCTCATCGCAACTGCCCCCTCGGTTATCTACGAGGTAACCATGGAAGATGGCAAAGAAGTAACTGTCACTAACCCAAGTGAGTTCCCAACCGGCAAGGTTAGGAAAGTGCTGGAGCCAATGGTCAAGGCAACAATTCTTAGCCCCAAAGATTATGTGGGTGTAATCATGGAGCTTTGCCAGTCTCGGCGTGGCAGCATGATCGACATGCAGTATCTCGGTGAAGATCGTGTTCAATTGCGTTACAGTCTGCCGCTGGCAGAGATTGTCTTTGATTTCTTCGACCAGTTGAAGAGTAAAACCCAGGGTTACGGCTCTCTCGACTACGAAGAGGCGGGGCTTGCCGAGGGTGATTTAGTCAAGGTTGACCTTTTGCTGCAGGGTGAACAAGTAGATGCGTTCAGTGCGATCGTCCATCGCGATAAGGCCTATGCCTATGGCGTCATGATTACCGGTAAGCTGCGCGAGCTAATTCCGAGACAGCAGTTTGAGGTGCCCATCCAGGCGGCCGTTGGTAGCCGAATTATTGCCCGCGAGTCGATTCGCGCGATTCGTAAAGACGTGTTGGCAAAATGCTACGGCGGTGACATTTCTCGAAAGCGCAAACTTCTTGAGAAGCAAAAAGAGGGTAAAAAACGTATGAAAATGGTCGGTCGAGTCGAGGTGCCGCAAGAAGCATTCATCGCTGCGCTTTCCACCGACCCCGATAAAAAGGGCGAAAAGAAAAAGTAATGGCCGGAGCACCCCTTGAGGGCGATCCTGTACCTGCTGACGGCAGCCTGCCTGATTCTGCCCGAGTTCGTGAATCGGGCATAGATTCCTCTTTTCATGCGTATCTGCACGTTCCTTTTTGCAAAGTTCGCTGCGGTTACTGTGATTTCAACACCTACATCAGCAGTGAGCTCCAGGACGTGTCTCAAGCCGGCTTCTCCTCTGTGCTGGCGAGCGAGATTGAATTTTCAAAACTAGCCCTCGAAATCAGCGGGTTATCGATGCCACCAGTTTCATCGGTTTTCTTTGGGGGAGGAACCCCAACACAGCTGCCAGCAGGCGACCTAGGCAATCTTCTGCTGAAGCTGGATGAGGTATTCGGATTAGCCGAAAATGCAGAAGTAACCACCGAGGCTAACCCAGACGACCTTTCAGAAAATTATTTGCTCCAGCTAGCTAAAAGCGGTTTCACTCGGATTTCTCTAGGCATGCAATCTGCGGTTCCAAAGGTTCTAGAAGTCTTAGACAGAACTCACAATCCAAGTGCGGTGGCTCCGGCAATACAGATGGCGAAAAATGCAGGTCTCGCAACATCTGTCGACATAATCTACGGTTCGCCCGGCGAAACCATTGAAGACTTTAAACGCACTCTCGATGCCGTCGTCTCGCTAGACCCAAGCCATGTGTCTGCCTATTCGCTCATTGTCGAACCAGGCACAAAAATGCATCGAAAAATTTCGCGCGGTGAATTGCCAGCTCCTGACCCTGATCTACAGGCCGACATGTATGAGTACCTAGACAGCCAACTAAAATCTGCCGCATACCACTGGTACGAACTCAGTAATTTCGCTAAAGACAAAAAGTTTGAATCAGTGCACAATCGTGCGTATTGGAGCGCCAACAATTGGTGGGGCTATGGACCCGGAGCTCACTCACACGTGAACGGCACCAGATGGTGGAATGTAAAGCACCCGAGTGCCTACGCGCAGAGACTATCTAAAAACACTTCTCCCGGTTTTGCCCGCGAAGAGCTCAGTAAAGCCACTCAAAATGAAGAGGCCATTTTGCTCGGTCTAAGGGTTACAGAGGGGATTCCTTTAGAACTAGTTGCATCGGTAAATAGAAATCACGCCAGGGTAGTCAGTGAACTTATCGCAGACGGGCTGATCGATGGCAGGTCTGCGATAGGCGGTCGTATCGTCCTTACCCTTCGGGGTCGTTTACTTGCCGACAGGGTAGTTTCATCACTAGTTATTGAGTAGTTGTGTTGTTTATAGCCCTGAAGATCCTTGACGAGGGGATAATATTGGCACTCGAGCGACTTGAGTGCTAGGTGGTGTTGAGATGATTCCAAATCGAAGCCTCGAAGTATTGCGAGCGATTGTTCAAGATTATGTTTCTCTGCGTGAGCCGGTGGGCTCTAAATCACTGGTTGAGCGACACCAATTCGGGGTGTCGGCAGCAACCATCCGTAACGACATGGCTCTTCTCGAAGAGGAAGAGCTAATTCACGCGCCTCATACATCCGCCGGGCGTGTCCCAACTGACAAGGGCTATCGGCTATTCGTTGATCGTTTGAACGAGGTAAAGCCGCTTTCGGGAGCAGAGCGCCAGGCTATTGAGGCATTCATGCTTGGCAGCGTAGACCTAGATGAATTGCTCAATAAAACAGTTCGGTTACTGTCTACTTTGACTAATCAAGTCGCGGTAGTTCAATACCCGACGCTGGGAAAAGCCTCGGTCAAACACATTGAATTGGTAGAAATTAGCGACGTTCGTTTGTTACTGATTCTGATTACTGATTCGGGCAGAATTCAGCAGCATGTGGTCGAGTTCAGCGAACCATTTGCAGTTGGCTTTGTAAGCGAGTTGCAAAATCGCATGAACTCAAATTTGTCAGGGTTCCAGTTGAGTCTGGTTGCAAGTCGACTAGAAGTACTTAAGGCTGAATTTCCTACCCCGGTTGCAGACTCGCTGGAACCACTTTTCGATGCACTTATGTCGCTAGTCGATTCGAACACCCAAGAAAAACTATTGCTGGCCGGAACCGCAAATCTGGTTCGTAGCGGGCGAGACTTCGAAGGAAACCTTTCACCTGTACTCGACGCCATCGAAGAGCAGGTAATTCTGCTCAAATTGATTAGTGAGATGAATACCGACGCAAACGGGCTGAGTTTGCTGATCGGCAAAGAAACCGGCTTTGACTCCTTTGCTTCAACCTCTGCGGTTTTCTCCGGTTACGAAAATCAGGGTGCTGAGATTGCCAAAATCGGTGTCATCGGGCCAACCCGCATGGATTACGCACAAAACATAGCGGCTGTTAGCGCAGTTGCTCGCTATCTAACCAAAGCTCTAGGTAACTAACCAAAGGAATACATGTCAGACCATTACGAGGTTCTAGGTGTAGCGCGAGACGCCTCAGAAGATGCGATCAAGAAGGCTTACCGAAAACTTGCCCGTGAGCTCCACCCAGACGTAAACCCATCAGAGGATGCACAAGAGCGCTTCAAGCTCGTTACTCACGCCTATGAGGTCTTGAGCGATCCGCAGTCTCGTCAGCAGTACGACATGGGCCCGAACGCTGGGTTCCAAGGTGGCTTCGGCTTCAGCGACATTTTTGACTCATTTTTTGGCACCCAATCCCGAGGTCCACGCTCCCGTGCAGAGCGAGGTCAGGATGCTCTGATCAGGGTTGATTTGACCTTGGCTGAAGTGGTGTTTGGTACCACAAAAACAATCGAAATAGACACGGCTGTGCTATGCGGCGGTTGTCAGGGATCTTGTGCCCAACCCGGAACCAGTCCGGCTGTTTGTGACATCTGTCGTGGTTCTGGTTCCATTTCAAGAACGGTTCGGTCGATGCTGGGTAACGTCGTGACCTCGAGCCCCTGCGGTACTTGCCGAGGCTACGGGCAGGTAATTCCGGTTCCCTGTGTCGAATGTCGAGGCCAAGGTCGAGTGAGAGCTCGTCGAGATCTCGAATTGAACATACCTGCAGGTGTCGAAGATGGTGTTCGCATTCAGCTCAACGGGCAAGGAGAAGTCGGCTTTGCCGGCGGACCTAACGGAGATCTCTACGTTGACATCGCAGTCAAGTCTGACGACACCTTTTCCAGAAACGGCGATGACCTAATTTGCCAACTTTCGGTGCCTTTAGTCGACGCCGTCTTGGGTACCAGCGTTCAAATAGAAACCTTCGATGGTGAGCAAACCGTTGAAATCGAGCCAGGCAGTCAAAGCGGGCACACCGTTGTCATCAAGGGCAAAGGTGTCAAGCAACTTCGCGGTAGCAGCCGCGGCGACTTGAGAGTTGTACTTGAGGTAAAAATCCCCAGCAAGTTGGACGGAAAGCAAAAGGATCTTTTCCGTAACTTGGCTAAATTGAGAAAAGATGAACGGCCCAGCCTGGTGCGCCACACAACTGGCTTTTTTGGGAAGCGCAAGTAATTGGTAAACCCACTTTTTCTCGCTGAGATCAACGCGGATTATCAGCCCGGAGATACCTTCACACTTCTGGGTGACGAGGCTCACCATGCAATTGCAGTTCGCCGAATGCGGGTTGGTGAGCAAATACAAATCAGCAACGGGCTGGGTCGGCGTCTAACTGGAACTATTAGTTCGGTCGGTAAACGTGAACTCGAGATAGAAGTCAGCAGCAACTTTGCTGAGAACCCAGCAGCCATGCGTCTCACCTTGGTGCAGGCAATCGCAAAGGGTGACCGTGATGAGCTAGCAGTTCAGGCGGCAACTGAAATTGGTGTCAGTGGCATAATTCCGTGGGCAGCCGATCGATCTGTTGCTAAATGGGACGAACAAAAACGTGAGCGAAACCAACAGCGTTGGCAACAGATTGTCGACGAGGCCATTAAGCAGTCTCTCCAATCTTGGCGCCCGAGCGTAGAACCAATGTTGAATTCAAAACAGTTGGCCGAGTCGTTTACTGGGTTTTCGAATGTTCTTGTTCTTGATCCAACCTCAGCGGTACCGCTGGCAGAATCCATTCCAGCGAATCTTCAGGGTGAAAATATTGCGTTGGTGGTTGGCCCCGAAGGCGGGATCAGTGATGCCGAGCTCGTTCTTTTCGAGTCAGCTGGCGCAGCTCGAGTGCGGCTGGGAAGTTCAGTGCTGAGAACATCTACAGCTTCAATATCAGGTGTTTCAGTATTGCAGGCTCGAGCTCAACATTGGGGTTAGCGCTCTAGACTTAAGCGGAAGAGGTGGTTTAGCTGAGCGATTGTATTTTTTGCAAGATTGGTTCCGGAGAGATCCCGGCCAAAAAAGTTTTAGAAAATCAACATGCCGTTGCCTTTTGGGACATCAGCCCTCGCCAGCCGGTGCACGTTTTAGTAATACCCAAGATCCACTACGAAAATATTGCTGAATTAGTTGCGGCTGACGAAAATTTGGCTGTCGAAGTTCTCAAGCTCGGAAGTGAGGTGGCCGCAAACCTCACCGACGGCTCATTTAGGTTTACCTTCAACACCGGTGTTGGTGCGGGCCAGACCGTTTTTCACGCCCACGGCCACATAACGGCTAAGGGCGAACGGGGATAGTTTGCCTAATTCGTCCAAAAGCATCGATTTAGAGGGCATTGATCCGCTGCTTGTTTTCGGCGCAGATGATGAGCTGTTGCGTGCTATCGAGCACCAGTTCCCAGAAATCGAAGTCCTGGTCAGAGGAAATCGCGTCAAAGTCACAGGTGACTCGCATCAGGTTGAACTAGTAATTTCGCTCATTGAAGAAATTTCACTGCTCGCATCCTCCGGAACTGCGATTGGTGTTAACGAAGTTGTCAACTCGAAAAAGATTCTGAATGACCGTCAAAAGCCCAGCGTTGTTCTTGGGCAAACAATTCTTAATTCTAGGGGTAAGTCGGTTAGGCCAAAAACTCTGGGTCAGAGAGAGTATGTCGATGCCATCGACAAACACACGGTGGTTTTTGGAATCGGCCCTGCAGGTACCGGTAAAACCTACCTCGCCATGGCGAAAGCAGTGCAGGCCCTTCAGCGCAAAGAGGTGTCGCGCATAATCTTGACCAGGCCGGCAGTTGAGGCAGGGGAGAAGCTAGGTTTTTTGCCAGGCAACCTAACTGAGAAAATTGACCCCTACCTTCGTCCACTTTTCGATGCGTTAGCTGACATGCTCGAGCCTGAGGCAGTTCCGAAACTATTAGCTGCAGGTACGGTCGAGGTAGCTCCACTTGCCTACATGCGTGGGCGCACACTTAATGACTCTTTCATCATTCTCGATGAGGCCCAAAACACGACCAAAGAGCAAATGAAAATGTTTCTAACTCGACTGGGTTTTGGTTCAAAAATGATCATCACCGGTGACATCACACAGGTCGATCTTCCGAGAGGCGACTCGGGGCTCAAAACTGCAGCAGATGCACTCGACGAGCTTGATGACCTTCACTTTGCATTTCTCACCAGCGAGGATGTGGTTCGCCACTCTTTGGTTGCGAAGATTGTCGACGCATTTGCGAACTTTGAGTCTCAAGCCAACCGCTCAGAGCCAACCATCGATCGCAAATCTCAGGTTAGGCAAAAAAATGTTCGACCAGCACCCGGAGCCAGAAAATGACTATCGAAATCAATAATGAAACCGAAATGGAAATTGATCTGCAACGTGTGGTGCGGTTAGCTAACTCGGCGTTGTCTGAGATGTCGATTCACCCAGACGCAGACCTAGCGATTGTTTTTGTTGACGAAGCACCAATGGAAACACTGCATATTCAGTGGATGGATGAGCCTGGACCGACCGACGTATTGAGTTTCCCCATGGATGAGTTGCGTCCTGGGACTCCAGCGGCGCCAACCCCAGCCGGTCTGCTTGGTGACATTGTTATTTGCCCCCAGGTTGCCCAAACTCAAGCTGTTGCTGCGGGTCACGAGACTATAAACGAGATATTGCTGCTGACGACTCACGGTATTTTGCACCTGCTCGGATTTGATCACGCCGAGCCTGAGGAAGAGCGTGAAATGTTCGCCCTGCAGAGATCAATACTTGAGACTTTTTATAAAAGTGAGCAACGCGATTGACTTTGATCACGATTACTTCCCTCATCAGCTATCTGGCTGCGGGGTTATTTGCTTGGCTCGAAAAAGAAGTTCTCAGAAGAGATTCAGATGAACAAACGCGCCGAGGTCTCCATGCGTTGCAGTTAGGTTTCCTGGTTATTTTTTCGACGGGGGTCACTCTTACAGTCGGAGAGTTTCCCTTTAGTGCAGCGGTGAATCTGCTCCTCGCTCTATCTGCTATCGGTTTTTCAATTTTGATCCTCAAACGCCTAACCCTAAAGTTTGTTGGCGGCTCAGTCGCTAATCGTAGTTACCCTAGGTTCGCTTGGGTTCTCAAGAAAGTTTCTCTGTTGGTCAGGCCGATAACGCCAACCGGTCTAGACGATTCCGAAGAATTCGAGCAAGAGATCATCGAGTCTGTTGAGGACTTCTCTCAGACAATCGTTAGAGAGGTGATGGTGCCGAGGGTTGACATGGCGGTAATAAACGCTGAAGTGAGCCTTAGCGAGTCGATGAACTTGTTCCTAAGCCGCGGATTCTCAAGGCTCCCGGTAATCGGGAGATCGGTCGATGATGTTATCGGCATCCTATTTTTGAAAGACGTCACAAGGTTTTGGTCAGCGAATCCAGATTTGATGAACACCAGCACGGTTGAAACCCTGATGCGCGAAGCCTCATTCGTTCCTGAATCGAAACCAGTAGATGACTTGCTCCGGGAAATGCAGGCTTCGGCAACCCACATGGTGGTCGTAGTCGATGAATACGGAGGCATCGCTGGTGTTGCAACGCTAGAAGATCTGATTGAAGAAATCGTCGGAGAAATCAAAGATGAGTACGACAGTAACTCCGTCGATATAGAAAAGCTCGGGGAGTACAAATATCGAGTGGCAGCAAAGTATTCGCTTTTTGAACTTGGTGAAGAAATTGGCCTTGAGCTTGATGATGATGAAGTAGACAGCGTCGGCGGGCTATTTAGTAAAGTGCTTGGTCGCTTGCCACAGAAGGGCGACTCTGTTGAGTTTGCCGGTCTGGAGTTGAGAGTCGAAAGACTTGAAGCTAGGCGCAAGCGCCTGGTTACTCTTCTCGTTGAGGTAACCGAATCGGCACAAGCTCAACTACAGGCAATGCGTAAGATCCCAGGAAAGCAAAATGACTGAAAATAATTTCCGGGCTGGGTTTATCTCTTTCGTCGGGCGCCCTAATGTGGGTAAATCAACTTTGACCAACGCACTAGTGGGTGAAAAAGTTGCCATAACCTCTGCCAAGCCACAAACCACTAGAAAGACTATTCGTGGAATCATTCATCGGCCCGGCGGGCAGTTGATTGTGGTTGATACACCTGGTTTACACCGCCCCAGAACACTGCTTGGGCAGCGCCTCAACGACCTGGTTGAAGAAACCCTTGGCGATGTTGATGTAATCGGATTTTGCACTCCCGCTAACGAAAAAATAGGGCCCGGTGATCGGTTTATCAATGAGCAACTTGATAAGTACAAGCGTGCTAAAAAAGTGGCAATCGTAACCAAGACAGAATTAGCTTCTCAGTCTGAGGTTATTTCGGCACTAAAGGCCGTGAGTGAACTGCGTGACTGGGATGAAATCATCCCGGTATCAGCCCTGGGTAATCAGCAGCTAGACGTTTTGACCGATGTCCTTCTTGGTCTGATGCCATACTCACCGCAGCTCTATCCGAGCGATGTCACTACTGATGAAACTCTTGGGGGGCGCATTTCAGAACTCATTCGAGAAGCAGCGTTAGAGGGGGTTCGTGATGAACTACCGCACTCGCTAGCCGTGACTCTAGATGAAATGAGTGAGCGCCCCGATGGGAAACTAATCAAGATTCATGCCAATCTTTGGGTCGAACGCGATAGCCAAAAGGGTATTTTGATCGGCCACAAGGGGGAGCGACTGAAAAAGGTTGGCCAACAGGCTCGACAAGAAATTGAAAAAATTGTGGGTAAACAGGTGTTTCTAGACTTGCGAATCAGGGTTGCTGCAGATTGGCAACGTGACCCAAAACAGTTGGGAAAACTTGGTTTTTAGGCTTATCGTGGGCTACTCTTGCAGTGTGTTCTTCGGCCTACTTCTTAGCCGCCGCAACGAGGTCTAAAGCGACCTTTCTCGTTGCGGAGATTGCTGTTTGGTCGAACCCCAAAAATTAACTCGCAGGAGAACACTTTGAAAAACACTCAGCAACCTTCCGGCATGCCGGTAAAAAAGTATCAGTCTTTTCACGAACAAATTGTCGTCGATCTGCCTGATAGAACTTGGCCAAATAAGCGCATAACAAAGGCTCCGAAGTGGGTTGCGGTAGATTTGCGCGACGGAAACCAGGCCCTAATTGACCCCATGAGCCCAGAGAGAAAGCTCAAAATGTTCCAACTTCTGGTCAATATGGGTTACAAAGAAATTGAAGTTGGTTTCCCATCTGCCAGCCAGACAGATTTTGATTTCGTTCGTCTATTGATTGAAGAAAATCACATTCCTGCCGACGTTACCATCCAGGTGCTTACCCAGTCTCGTGATGAGTTGATTGAACGCACATATGAGTCGTTGAGGGGAGCGAAGCAGGCAATTGTTCACTTCTACAACTCAACTTCAGTACTGCAGCGTCGAGTGGTTTTCAACGCTGACCGCGAGGGAATCAAGCAGATCGCGCTAAATGGAGCTAGAAAATGCAAGAGTATGGAGTCTTTGATTCCAGAAACCACAATTTTCTACGAGTATTCGCCCGAGTCATACACCGGTACCGAGCTCGAGTACGCTGCCGAAGTCTGCAATGCGGTAATTGAAGAGTTGAAGCCATCACCAAACCACAAGATGGTTATCAACCTTCCTGCCACTGTTGAAATGTCTATGCCAAACGTCTACGCCGATTCGATCGAGTGGATGTCAAGAAATCTAGTTCGTCGCGACAGTATCGAAATCTCGCTGCACCCACACAATGACCGAGGCACTGCGGTTGCGGCGGCCGAACTGGGTTATCTTGCCGGGGCCGACCGTATTGAAGGCTGTCTCTTCGGAAACGGTGAGCGCACTGGAAATGTCGATTTGGTTACCCTTGGGTTAAATCTGTTCAGCCAGGGCATAGATCCTGAGATTAATTTCAGCAACCTTGATGAGATCAAGCGCACCGTCGAGTACTGCAATCAATTGCCGGTTCACGAACGAAGCCCATACGGTGGCGACCTGGTCTACACCGCATTTTCTGGTTCTCACCAAGATGCAATCAAAAAGGGTTTTGAGCGGATGGAAGCGGATGCAGCCGAAGCTGGTGTAACCGTTGACGACCTAACCTGGGCTGTACCCTACTTGCCAATTGACCCTAAAGATGTGGGTCGGACCTACGAGGCGGTTATCCGAGTTAATTCTCAATCAGGTAAGGGCGGGGTTGCCTACCTGCTAAAAACTGATCACCAGCTTGATTTGCCACGCAAATTGCAAATTGAATTCTCTCGAGTCGTTCAAAACCGCACTGATCAGGCCGGAGGAGAAGTCACCTCAGAGCAGCTTTGGGACGTTTTCATTGATGAATACCTTCCGGCACCCTCAGATCGACTAGACCTAAAGTGGGGCCGCTTCGAGCTCAAGAAAATGCGCACCGAGTCAAACATGGATGGCGCACTGTCGCTCGACATCGTTCTCCGAGATGGAGAGGGCGAATTGACAGCTCATGGTGCCGGAAACGGGCCCATCTCTGCGTTTCTGGACGTTTTGAAACAGCAGGGGGTCGCGGTTCGTCTACTTGACTACGTTGAGCACACTCTTAGCGAGGGTGGTGACGCGCAAGCGGCTGCATACGTTGAACTTGAAATTAATGGCAGAACTCTTTGGGGAGTCGGAATTGATGGCGACATTTCTACCGCTTCACTAAAGGCAGTCATTTCTTCGGTGAACCGCGCGCTCCGAAGCTAGCAATGCCGCTTTATAAGGATGAGGCGGTTGTGCTTCGAACCCATAAATTGGGTGAAGCGGACCGAATCATTACTTTTCTAACCAGATACCACGGTCAGGTTCGGGCTGTGGCAAAGGGAGTGCGAAAGACAAGTTCAAAATTTGGTGGGCGAGTTGAGCCGTTTATGGCCGTTGAGGTTCAGTTCTACGAGGGAAAAACTCTCGATGTGATTAACCAGGTTGAGACAATTTCGTCATACGGTCGCGAAATCGCTTCTGACTACCCCTCTTTTACGGTTGCCAATGTGATTGTCGAGACCGCCGAGCGTCTCACCTCAGAATTGTCTTCACCCCAGCAATACCTACTTTTAGTTGGTGCTCTTCGAGCATTGGCGAATCGCGACCGCGAGCCAAGTTTGATCCTTGATTCGTATCTGCTTCGCTCGCTCGCACTTGCCGGCTGGGCACCTAACTTCGAGCTGTGTGTTGGGTGTCAAAAGCCCGGACCCCATGCAGCATTTCTGCTCAGTGCCGGTGGCTTGGTCTGTTCAGACTGCCGAGTAGCTGGAGCAGCAGTGCTCGATCCGATGACTGCCGAAGTCTTGGGGGGCTTATTAGCCGGCGACTGGGAGAGTGTCACCGCAGCACCTGCGAGTGCTCGTTCGGCGGCTTCGGGTATTGTTGCTGCTTATAGCCAATGGCACATCGAGCGTGGCTTGAAATCACTGCAACATTTGGAGCGCGAATGACGAACCTGGTGCCGGTCTCAAAACCCGGCTTGGCGGTTCCCAACTTTGCTGCAGGCTCGGTCCCAAAACACATTGCAATTGTCATGGATGGCAACGGGCGGTGGGCCAATCAACGAGGTCTCACAAGGGTTGAGGGGCATCGGGCGGGAGAAGCCGCGCTACTTGACGTGGTTGCCGGAGCAATCGAAGCTGGTGTTTCTTACCTCACCGTTTACGCGTTTTCAACCGAAAACTGGAAACGGTCTCCTGAGGAGGTCAAGTTTCTCATGGGATTCAACCGAGAGGTATTGCGCGCCCGTAGAGACCAGCTAAATGCCTGGGGCGTTCGAATACGTTGGGCAGGTAGGCGCCCAAGGCTTTGGGGAAGTGTAATTTCTGAGCTTGAGGCTGCAGAAAAACTGACTATGGGGAACAGTCGGCTCGTGTTGACCATGTGTGTCAATTACGGCGGGCAGGTTGAGTTACTTGACGCCATCAATTCGCTTTCTGTTGACGTGGCCGAAGGCAAAATAAAGCCGGGAAGAATTAGCGAAAAGCAGCTTCTGAAGCATTTAAATTCGGGGTTTCTCCCACCGGTAGACCTGTTTCTTAGAAGCAGTGGCGAACAGCGCACATCAAATTTTTTACCCTGGCAAAGCGCGTATGCCGAGTTTATATTCGATGACACGCTTTGGCCTGATTACGATCGCCAGACCCTCTGGCGGGCCATAGCTAAATTCGGAACAAGATCAAGACGCTTTGGTGGGGCCGAAGATAAACCCAGCGCTAAACCTCTCGGCTAAACTAATCACTTCGAACAACTGCCAGGCATCCAGCTTGGCCAAGGAGTATTGTGGCTAATCCAAATCGTCTTGATTCAGTAATTTCGCTCGCGAAGCGTCGCGGTTTCGTTTTTCAGGCCGGTGAAATTTATGGTGGTTCAAGATCCGCCTGGGACTACGGGCCATTAGGTGTCGAGCTTAAAGAGAACATCAAGAAACAATGGTGGCGCTCGGTTGTATCGAGTCGTGAAGATGTAGTTGGGCTTGATTCATCAGTCATCCTGCCTAGAAAAGTTTGGGAGGCTTCTGGGCACGTTCGCGAGTTTTCTGATCCATTGATTGAGTGCACTTCTTGCCACAAGCGCTTCAGGCAAGACCATCTAGAAGAAGCCTTTGAAGAGAAAAAAGGCAGAGCAGCAGCTAGCATGGCCGAAATCGCATGTCCAAACTGCGGTAATAAAGACATCTGGACTGAACCAAAGTCGTTTAACGGTTTACTTCGAACCTATCTAGGGCCAGTTGCCGACGAGGAAGGGTTGCACTACCTTCGCCCCGAGACTGCGCAAGGTATTTTCGTGAATTTTGCCAACGTTCTTGGCGCTTCGAGAATGAAGCCGCCATTTGGGATTGGTCAAATTGGAAAGTCTTTCCGAAATGAAATTACTCCGGGAAACTTCATTTTCAGAACTCGTGAATTTGAGCAAATGGAAATGGAATTTTTCGTTGAGCCCGGAACAGATGAAGAATGGCACGAGTACTGGATTCAGCAGCGCCTAAATTGGTACATCGACCTGGGTATAAACCCAGAGAATCTGCGTCTTTACGAGCACGCAAAAGAAAAACTGTCGCACTACTCAAAGCGAACGGTTGACATCGAATACCGTTTTGGTTTCACCGGAAGTGAATTTGGCGAGCTCGAAGGAATCGCTAACCGCACCGATTTTGATCTCACCACACACTCTCGTGAATCTGGCACTGACCTTTCTTACTTTGATCAGGCTAAGGGCGAACGCTGGGTTCCTTACGTGATTGAACCTGCGGCCGGATTGACCCGATCGCTAATGGCGTTCCTGGTCGATGCCTACGCTGAAGACGAGGCGCCGAACACCAAAGGTGGTGTCGACATCAGAACAGTGCTTCGACTTGACTATCGTTTGGCGCCGGTCAAGGCAGCTGTACTACCGCTTTCGAGAAACGAAGACTTGTCGCCAGTTGCACGCAATTTGGCTCAAGAGCTGCGTGCTCACTGGAACATTGATTTCGACGATTCTGGAGCAATCGGGCGACGCTACCGACGCCAGGACGAAATTGGCACCCCTTTCTGTATCACTGTTGATTTCGAGTCACTTGAGGATCAGGCGGTTACTGTTCGCGAACGAGACACCATGAAGCAAGAACGTGTTTCGCTTTCGAAGCTTCGCGAATTCCTCGCACTAAAGCTGCTCTAATTTCTAATGTCTGGTTTGGTTTACGGTAAGCGCCATTTCAAGACGCCAGTGGTGCTGGCGCCAATGGCCGGCATTACCAACACCGCTTTCAGACGCCTTTGCCGAGAATACGGTGGTGGCCTCTACGTATCCGAGATGATTACCTCTCGGGCTCTGGTCGAGCGAACCGAAGAGTCTATGAGGCTGATAGGCCATCATGAATCAGAAGATTACCGCTCGATTCAGCTCTACGGGGTAGATCCCAAGACCATCTCAGAGGCAGTGACCATGCTGGTGGCAGAAGATCGCGCAGACCACATCGACCTTAATTTTGGCTGCCCGGTACCCAAGGTCACTAGAAAAGGCGGCGGCGCCGCCCTGCCTTGGAAAAGTGATCTGTTTTCTGACATCGTTAACGCTGCGGTAAGGGCCGCAGGGGAGATTCCACTCACGGTAAAAATGCGAAAAGGCATAGACGCCGATCACCTAACCTTTCTTGATGCCGGTAAGGCCGCCAGAGATGCTGGTGTTACCGCAGTTGCCCTACACGGAAGAACCGCAGCAGACTACTACTCCGGTCAGGCCGACTGGAACTCGATTGCAGAACTTCGAGAGGCTTTGCCTGATGTTCAGGTGCTAGGCAACGGTGACATATGGTCTGCCGCTGACGCGATTCGCATGATGGAACAGACCGGGGTCGACGGTGTCGTCGTTGGTCGTGGTTGCCTCGGTCGTCCTTGGTTGTTCGGTGATCTTCAGAAAGCGTTCGACAATTACCTTGAAAATTCGATTTCTGGAGCAGCTGCGGCGGCAGAAATCATCCAACCCACACTCGGCGAAGTTGGAGCGGCATTCAGACGTCATGCGGTGCTGCTAGCTGAATTTTTCGATTCTGAACTTCGGGCCTGCCGTGATATCCGTAAACACGTAGCCTGGTATTTCAAAGGATACCCGGTTGGTGGCGAGTTTCGTGCTGCACTGGCCCAGGTTGAAAATCTCGATCAAATTGACGCAATTCTTTCCACGGTCGATGCTGCAACACCTTATCCAGGGGAATTTGCTGAGGGCCCCCGAGGTCGTTTGGGTGGAGTAAAGTCTTGTTCTCTCCCTGAAAACTGGCTGGCGTCAAGATATTTAGATGAGAGTGAATCATCGACTCTAATTGAAGCCGAATTGAATGTGTCAGGCGGATGATGAGATCCTCACTCGAGCAGTATTCAGCGGAAGATTTTGAACGCTTTATTCCTGAATCGCGTATTAACGCAACCCGAAGTGAGTTTGCTAGAGACAGAGCTCGCGTAGTTCACTCGTCGGCGCTTCGTCGCTTGGGGGCTAAAACCCAGGTGCTTTCACCTACAAATGGAGGGGATTTTGCTCGAACTCGCCTCACTCATTCATTGGAGGTGGCACAGATTGGGCGCGAGATGGCCCTGGATCTTGGGCTTGACCCCGACGTTGTCGACATGGCCTGCCTGGCACACGATTTAGGGCATCCACCATTTGGCCACAACGGTGAAACTGCACTCAATGATTGGGCAGAATCCATCGGTGGTTTTGAAGGTAATGCCCAAACTCTCCGTTTACTTATTCGAATCGAACCCAAGGTATTCGATGGACCTGAATCTAGAGGATTGAACCTTACTAGGGCGAGTCTGGATGCGACCTGCAAGTACCCGTGGGGGCAAAATGATCCGTCAAGAGGGTCAACTGGAAAATTCGGTTTCTACGAAGACGATGCCGAAGTGTTCCGTTGGATGCGAAAAGGCTTATCAAACCCTCAGAAGAGCATGGAAGCTCAGGTCATGGATTTCGCAGATGACGTTGCCTATTCAGTCCACGATTTTGAAGACGCGGTAGTGGGTGGCTACCTTTCACTCGAGCTCCTGCGAAACGCTAATAATGTCGATGACCTCATTTCCAAAGTTCGCGACTGGACCGCGGCAGATTTCTCCACAGATGAGCTTGCTGAGGCTCTAGAGCGACTCTCATCAAGCAACTATTGGCTGGAAAGCTATGACTCCTCGATAGCTTCGATGGGAAATCTGAAGAACTTGACCAGCGAGTTGATCGGACACTTTGTCCACAACGCGGTTTCAAACACACTTGACCAGAGTGGCGGTGAGCGTGTTCGCCACGCGGGAGTTCTCAGCATCCCTCGGTTTGTAAAAGCCGAAATTGCGGTGCTAAAAGGCCTGGTGTCTGCTGTACTCATGACAGCATCTGAGCGTCAACCCTACTACGACTGGCAAAGGGGAGTGCTGCAAGAATTGGCAGATGCTTTGTTAGCTGCGAATGGTCAGCACCTCGATGCTTATTGTCGCAGAGCGTGGTCAGAAGCAGTGTCTGAGGCTGAACATCGAAGAGTGATAGTAGATCAAATTGCTTGCCTCACCGATCAAAGTGCGATCACGCTGCACAGCAACCTGGTGTCGAGATGAGCCTAGGATAATGGCGTGAGCGGCAAAATCAGTGCGAGAGATATTGAAGAAATAAAATCTCGTGCGAACATCGCAGACATAATTTCGGAATACGTTGCCCTCAAGCCCGCCTCGGCCGGTTCGCTAAAGGGGCTTTGTCCTTTTCACGACGAAAAGAGCCCATCCTTCAATGTGCGCCCGGCGCAGGGTTTTTATCACTGCTTTGGCTGCTCTGAGGGCGGTGACGTCTTCAAATTCTTGCAGCAGATAGAAAGGCTCAGCTTTACCGAGGCAGTTGAAAAACTAGCCAGCAGATATGGCTACGAAATTCACTACGAGGCCGGCTCAGAGCCGTCTAATAGCGGGCTCAAAGCCAGGATTTACGAGGCAAACCAATACGCGGCGATCTTTTTCGCCGATAACTTAAGCATTGATGAAGCGCTGGCAGGTCGAGATTTTCTCAAGGGCAGGGGCTTTGACAAGGCAGCGGCTGAATTATTCGGAATCGGTTACGCCCCCAAGGGTTGGTCAAATCTAACCGATTACCTCAAGAAAAAAGGCTTCACCGTTGAAGAGCTGGTAGCGGCTGGCTTAGCCAGCAAAGGCGACAAAGGCACTTACGATAAGTTTCGCGGTCGATTGATTTGGCCAATTAGAGATGCGTCTAACCAGGTCATTGGATTTGGAGCTAGGAAACTTTACGATGACGACAAGGGTCCTAAATATCTGAATACTTCTGACACCTTGGTCTATCACAAGTCACAGGTACTTTACGGAATCGATCTCGCTAAAAAAGCCATAGCCAAGCAGCGTCAGGTTGTAGTGGTCGAAGGCTATACCGACGTAATGGCATGCCACCTGGCAGGTATCGAGTCCGCAGTTGCATCTTGCGGAACCGCATTTGGTGACGAGCACATCAGAATTTTAAATCGCATGCTGCCAAACACCGAGGTTCCTGCAGAAGTTATTTTTACATTCGATCCAGATGCCGCGGGGCAAAAAGCTGCGATGAGGGCGTTTGCTGATTCACATAAATTCAACGCTCAAACTTTTGTTGCAGTCGGCCCCGAAGGGCTTGATCCTTGTGATCTCAGAGCTGCCAAGGGTGACTCAGCGGTAATCAAGATGATTGAGTCAAAGACTCCGATGTTTGAGTACGCAATTAGAAGCAAAATTAAGAACTTTGACCTGGGCTCAATCCAGGGTCGAATTGGGGCAGCGAGAGCTGCCGCTACTGTGATCGTTCAAATCACCGACCCAACTGTTCGCCCCAGCTACATTCGAGAGGTAGCCCTTTGGCTAAACATTGATACTGCGGAACTCAGCTCGATAGTCGCTCAGGCTGCGGGAACGGCAAGAGCAGAGGTGCTCACGGGCGCAGCCGCTCAGCGGCAACCAGCCAGTCAAGCTGCGATTAGGCCCGGTAATCCCACCGAAACTTTCGAGCAGCTACTGTTAGCAACCTTGATTCAACTGCCAGCCTTAGTGTCGAAGTTGACCGATGTTGCAGCCCTTACAAAAATCTTTACCGTACCGACATACCGTGTGATTTATGCCACAGCAATTGATCTGGCTCTCGCCGGAAAAAGCCAACTGTTAAATGAATTACTGAATTCGGAGGTCGCAGACACCCCGGAGACCCTGAGAGAGCTCGCAGCACTCGAATTACCGGTTAGGGGAGAGGCTGACCTGGGACGTTTTGTAGCCGATTTGTACTCAAAAGCCCAAGCTAACCTCTACGGTCAGGTGAAACTCGAGCTCTTAGCCAAATTGCGCTCCCAGGTAAGTCCAGATTCTGCTGAGGCGAGAGGGGTCCAAGTCGCCTTGATGGAGTTAGAAAATAGGCGCCGTGAGGTGTTGGGAAACTGATGAACAACCTAGTGGCTTTGGAGCCCAAAAAGTTTGATAGCTACATCACCGCAATTGAAGAATCTGGAGGTGTGGTTGCTGAGTTAGGTAAAGACGTTGAAGCGCTGGTCTGGACGGACTATTCTCAACCGGAGCTGTTAGCTCAAACTCTCGCAGACAACCCCCAACTTCGCTGGGTTCAATTGCCATTTGCCGGGGTTGACGCATTTGCTGATGTTATCCAGCGATTTAGTGTGGTCTTCACATCGGCAAAAGGTGCATTTAGTGAGCCGGTGGCCGAGCATGCACTTGCACTTGCGCTCGCTCTTGGTCGAGCTATTCCAGAGCGCTCTCGAGCTAAAACCTGGGGAAAAAAATTTGCTGTTAGTTTGTTCGACTCGCAGGTTCTGATTATTGGGGCTGGTGGAATTACGGAGAAACTTTTAGAGTTCCTCAAACCATTCAGAGCAAAGGTGACAGTTCTGCGGAATCGGCCGGAACAAATTGCTGGTGTCGAAACTGTCGCAGCTTCTGAATTACTTTCAGTCTTGCCGGGCAAAGATTTCGTATTTATCAATTGCGCGCTCACCGACCATACTCGCGGAATGTTTGGGCAGGCCGCGTTCGAGCAAATGGATAAGACCGCGTTTCTGGTGAATGTTGCACGTGGCGCCGTGGTAAACACTGAAGAGCTGGTTTCCGCTCTTAGCGACAAACAATTTGCTGGCTATGCGACCGACGTGACAGATCCAGAGCCACTACCGGATGAGCATCCGCTCTGGGCACTCGAAAACGTTTTGGTTACTCCGCACTCTGCAGATACGAAACAGATGGTGCTGCCTCTCTTTTCAAAGAGACTTGCTGAGAATGTTTCGGCGTTTCTGGGTAGGGGCGAATTTGTGGGAGTCGTAGACCCGGTGTTGGGATATTGATTCGCCGACGGTTATTTTTTTTGCTAAGGTATTCAAGTTGTCTAAACAACATTCCTCGGTAGCTCAATTGGCAGAGCAATCGGCTGTTAACCGATAGG
>CAZGZW010000017.1:0-38852 GCA_964530255.1 uncultured Rhodoluna sp. | reverse complement strand
GAGCACCTGCTTTGCAAGCAGGGGGTCAGGGGTTCGACCCCCCTAGTCTCCACCACTTAGTAACCCGCCAGCGATGGCGGGTTTTTCTTTTAAGGTGGCAATAGAACGAAGACCATACAGTCTCGGAAGGTAGTATTTCTAGAGAAAGGCGGGGGTCGATGCTTAACATAGTCATTCCCATGGCCGGCCGCGGAAGTAGATTCGTAGAGGCTGGTTTCAAGGACCCCAAACCATTGATTCCAATTCACGGAAAGCCGATGATTCAGTGGGTAATCAGAAATCTTTCACCTCAAACAGAACACCGTTTCATTTTTATCGCGCAACGCGAACATCTTGAGCGCTACAAGCTCGAAGAAAAACTAAAGTCCTGGGCCCCAAATTCTATTGTCATAGCGCTTGAAACGGTCACCGATGGTGCCGCGAGAACAGTCTTAATGGCGAGAGATCTAATTAATTACGATGAACCACTAGTTATTGCAAACAGTGACCAGTGGATAGACGCCAACATCAACGATTTTCTAAGTGAAATGCTTGATGGCCTTGTTGACGGAACAATCATGACCATGACTGCGAATGACCCAAAGTGGTCGTTTGTTTCCGTTGACGAAAGCGGATTTGCAGAACGTGTAGTTGAAAAAGAAGTCATATCAAATTTGGCAACGGTTGGTATTTATGGCTTCACTCGCGGGTCAGATTTCGTTGATGCGGCAGAGTCGATGATTCGAGATAACTTCAAGGTCAACAACGAGTTTTATGTTGCACCTGCATATAACTGGATGATCTCCAAGAAAGACAAAATCAATACCTTTAATATCGGCGCTGAAGCTCATGGTATGTACGGTTTGGGAATTCCTGAAGACCTAATACTTTTTTCTCAGCACCCAATCTCGAAACGAGTCTGGTGAACATGAAGATAATTGCTCACCGCGGCTTTTGGCGGATGCCTGAAGAAAAAAATACCGAGATAGCCTTCCAGCGAGCCGTCGATTTTGATTTTGGTATTGAAACCGACGTAAGAGACTTGGCTGGCAATCTTGTTATCTCGCATGATTCACCTTCAGGCGGTGAATTGGGTTTTGAAATATTTATGAATCGGTTCGGTAGACACATAAAAGATCTAGCCTTGAACGTTAAGTCCGATGGCCTGGCAAGTAAATTCAAAGTTATAGTTGAAAAATTCAACAATACGAAACCCGTTTTTTTCGATATGTCTGGTCCGGAGCATTTGAATTACAGAAAGACAGGCCTGCTAACCCTCAATAGGGTTAGTGAATTTGAGCGAGGATATGTATTCGACGAACCGGATTACGGCACTTGGGTTGATGGCTTCGAATCCGACAATTGGAAGATTGATTGGATAAATTCCAACCGGAGCCTGCCCAACCTTTACATCGTTTCACCAGAACTACACGGCCGCCCGCACTTAGATTTTTGGAAATCCATCCAGTCATTTGAAAACAAGCACGGCTTTCTTTTGTGTACAGATTTCCCCCTAGAAGCAAAAGAGTTCTTTGGAGCCACCGGTGATTAAGGCTGTGATTTTTGATATGGACGGAGTCCTTATTGACGCTCGTGATTGGCATTACGAAGCACTCAACAAGGCACTTGCACTGTTCGGTTTTGAAATACAGCGCGAAGAGCATCTCTCTACTTTTGACGGACTACCCACGTCTCGCAAACTGGAAATTATTAGCGAAACTAAAGGTTTGCCTATGGGTCTTCACCGAATCATTAACAAGCTAAAGCAGGACTTCACGACCGAAATAATCTTGCTTCGTTGTCGACCGCAATTTCAACACGAGTTTGCACTTGCCGCTCTAAAGAAGCAGGGCATTAGGGTTGCAGTGGCATCTAACTCGATTTCAGATACTGTGCATCTGATGATGCGCAAGTCCAATCTTTTACAATATCTCGATTTCTACCTTTCAAACGAAGACGTTGTAAACCCCAAGCCTTCTCCCGAAATTTATTTGAGGGCAATCGAGAAACTTGAATTAAGACCCAATGAGGTTCTCATAGTCGAAGACAATGATCATGGCGTTGCCGCTGCTATCGCGACTGGCGCTCACCTCATGCGCGTGGCGGATCCTTCTGAAGTTTCCCTACAGGCAATTGATTCATTTATTTCCAAATTGAACGGGGACCACATTGCTTAACGTTCTGGTTCTTGCAGCGGAGGACATAGCAGATCCTATGGACCCGGCCTATCCCTCGTTTTTGGCTGAAATAAGTGAGTCAACACCTCTTCAAAACTGGATTTACAACGCAGGGAAGTTGGAAGCCAAGTTGCATTTGGCGGTCTCGACACAGGACATAGAGAAATACCGTCTAGTCGAACTAATGTCTAGCAATCAATTCCCAGTTAACTTAGTTGAAATCCGCGGAAGAACGGCCGGTGCCACTTGTACGGCACTTTTGGCCGCAGCAGACCTAGACCAAGGCGATTCACTACTCGTGTTAAATGGGAACGAATTTCTGACTTTTGATTTCAGTCAAGTAATTCAGGAATTTAATTCTAAATACGCTGATGCTGGGGTTGCATATTTCGAATCCGTACACCCGAGATACAGCTTCGTGCGACTAAATGAGCACGGAGAGGTTACTGAGGCTTCTGAAAAGAAGCCAATCAGCCGCAACGCAACAGCTGGCTTCTACTGGTTCAATCGAGTTGAGGATTTTGTTACTGCCGCAGAATCCGAATTGCTAAAGAATTCAACCATCGAAGGAAATTTCTATATTTGCCCATTGTTCAACGAATTAATTCTTGAAGGCAAAGTGGTCCAGTCACACCAAATCAAGACAAGTGATTACAAACCTTTAAAATCAGCCAGGCAAGTAGCTAGCGTTAGGAATGTTTGGGATTGAAAGTTTCAAGACTAGAAGACATGGTGAAAGGATGGTTCGTAGGTGATTTCGAACCATCAGTTCTAAAATCTAAAGAATTTGAAGTAGCCATCAAGTCCTATGCCAAAGGCGAATCAGAAGAATCTCACTTTCACAAAATTGCTACTGAGATAACGGTGATTGTTTCAGGTCGCGTTCGTATGATAGACCAAGAATGGGGGCCCGGCTCAATCATCACTCTTGAACCTGGTCTCTCCACTGATTTTCTAGCTATTGAAGATTCGGTAACTGTGGTTGTAAAAACCCCAAGTGTGTTGGGAGACAAATATCCTGGAAACCACTAGACATATCATGAGTGGAGCAAAGCCCTTTTTCCAGCTTTTATTTCTAGAGATTCGTAAAAAGAGCCTGAATACATCCATTGGTTGGCTTTGGAGTCTTTTCAATCCGATTGTTCAAATGGTAATTATTTATTTTGTGACTACGGTTGTTTTTCGATCCCAACGTGAAAACTTGGCGCTTTGGCTGCTCACCACAATGTCCACTTGGGTTGCGGTTCAAAGCGCCATAATCAAGGCCTCTAATTCTGCAGTATCTAAAAGATCTCTAATTCTTAATACTCGAACGCGGCTCGAAAAAATCGTAATACTAGATGTTCTTTCAGAACTAGTGATCCTCATTCCATTTTTTACGCTGGGACTAGTTTTAGCTACATTTTCCGGTATTAACCCGTACAGGTTTTTATACTTAGGCCCAGCGTTGATGATCATAATATCTTTCAGCTACGTTTGCGGCCTCCTATTCGCATCACTAACACCTTTATTTAGGGACATCCCGTACTTAATAGGTATCCTGCTGCAAGTGATTTTTTGGATCTCTCCGATAATCAGTGCAAGACGCGAAGTTGATGGTCTACTTAGGACTCTGATGGACTGGAACCCTCTAACTTACATATTGGAAAGCGTGCAATTCGTCTTCCAGAACAGCGCATGGACACCTCTTTCTCTTATGGCGCCTTTGTTTGTGTGTCTAGCGTTACTCCCGCTGGCTGTTTATTCGAGCAAGCAGGTGTTTAGGCGGGCTGTGATTCTCTTATGAGTGCGCCACTTATTGCCATTAGAGATTTGCGACTTGAAGTAACCGTCAGCGGAAATCACCCAAGCCTCAAGAGGCTCTTGTCATTTGATTTGAGATCTAGCAACATGACACTTATCGATATTCCCAACCTTGACTTTCAACACGGTGACAAAATTTGTGTAGTTGGGCGAAACGGAAACGGAAAAACAACGCTAATGAGATTGCTCGCGAGAATATACGAGCCAACTCATGGACTAATCAGTGGCTCGTATAGCCCAACCACCGTCTTAGCCAGCGGCATTGGGCTGGATGATGACTTAAATGTTCTAGACAATATCAAATATGCAATTTTTCTTGAAGGGGGTAGCGGGGCTTCGCTCGACTTGGCTACATCCGAAATATTGGAATTTTGTGAAATTAGCCCTGCTGACGCCCTAAAACAATACAAATATTTCTCCACTGGCTTCAAAAGCAGAATCTCTTTCGCTATCGCTACTCGTCAAAAGCCTGATGTGCTACTTCTAGACGAAGTGCTAGGCGGTGGAGACGAAGTTTTCATGCAGAAAGCCAAACACAGACTTCATTCAAAAATTGCTGACGCAAGACTCGCATTTGTAGCCACCCACGCCCCCGATGAGATGACAGGCCATTGCAATAAACTTCTTTACCTTCAAAAGGGCCGAGTGAAATATTTCGGGGATTTTCAGCGAGGACTAGAAGTTTTCAAGGCCGACTTGAAGCAAGCCAAGGATTTTTAAATGTCAGTTCACGTTCTTATAACAGGGCTGGTCAGAGACAGAGAACGACTGCTGAATAAGTTAGCTCAATTTGAGAACTGGCAACAGCGCGACCTCGTCGACAAAATTGTGTTTTGCACTTGGATTGGTGAAGTAGATAAGTATCCAGGACTGAGGAAATTATTGAATGAATCAAGTGCCGAACTTATAGAAATTGAGTCCCCAAAACTTGTTCTGAAAGGTGGGCACCAACTTCACCAAATGCTGAGTCTCTACTATGGTCTTCAAGCACTACATGATAACGAGAGTTTTGTGCTAAAGACTAGGGTTGATCTCGCCGACAACATCGAAGCAATGACTTTTGACTTTCTCCATCGAACGGAAAAGGCTGAAGACTTTCTACAAGTTGGCCTGGAAAACAAAATTCTTGTTGAGTATTCGCAGATTTTGTTTCCATTCCTGATGGGAGATGCACAATTCTTTGGCAAAGTTAGGGACCTAAGAAAATTAGTAAACCTGAGCACGGAAATGGAACTTGTTTATTGCAGGCTCGCTGTAGAACAAACCTTCTTTTTTCACCCATTTAAGGACATAGCAATTTTTCAAAGACACTTCTTTTGGAATGTGCCTCACATTGCAGACCAGCAAATTAGACGAGAACTGCAGTTAAGTTTCCTAGCGAAGTCAGAGTATTTTAATTCACTGGTAACCGCATGGATGGTAGTCCTGAATTCCTATTTCAAAATCGGTTGGGGACCTGAATCTAATCAACCGGGAGACATGACCCTCGATCAGATTTATCGGGGTGAATCCGAGATTCTAATTGGGCCAGATGGAAGTTTCCTCATTCAGTCTTCGGATCAAGTGCGAGCAATTCTCGCCAATCTGGACAAAGCAGTTGTGAGTTCGGCCAAGGCCGCACTCAGAGAAACAGGAGCTAATCCACTATTCGTAGACGAGCCGATAAAAGACGAGCTTGAAGAGTTTCGCAAAAAATTTACTACATTGAATAAACCGCGCGTCGTTCTTGATTCGCAATCAAAACCCAAAACTATTAGTGGGCCTATTCAACATTTTTTTGTTTCAGAAGATAATGACACTGTCGCGAAATACCAAGAGCAAATTACCTACTTACGACGAGAAAATGATGCATTGCAACGGCAACTCGGCACTAGCACCAAGGAAACACTTTTACATCGCTTTCTTATAAGCCGTTTCAGACCTGAAACTTTACTACGACTGAAGTCAAGCCTCCCTAAAGTTTTCATTTTCTATCAAAAGCACATTTGGTGGAAATGAATAGTGGAGTAGTCCATGGACCTTAAGTACCTCAAGGATAGCTTTCGAAGGGTTATCTCGGAAATGCCAAAAGTACTGCCTCAGGTACCGAATAAACCGATCGCAGACCGCACTTTCGCAAATTTAAGTTCTATTTCTGACGGTATTTACGGGCTGTCCGTATCTAAGCAAAAGTTGCCAGAATCCATAGCTCTGGAACGCGAGTTACAAAGGCAAATGAATAGTGAGGCTATTTTCATACACGCGTATTATCCAGAAATAGCAATTGAGATTCTGGAAAGGCTATCTCCCAAAATAGACATCGACCTCATAGTAACAGGTAGTGAATTGGCGTCTTTAGAGCGTGTCAAAAAAAGATTTCCACAAAGTCGAACGAGACTTTTTCTCGTCGAAAACAGAGGGAGAGATGTTTTCCCGTTTTTGTTACTTTGTGACCTCCATTTCACACATGGTTATCAAATATTTTGGAAATTGCATTCGAAAAAATCCCCCCATGTCACTTACGGCAAAGAGTGGCTTAATGGGATTACAGAAGGTTTGCAACGGTTACGACAAGACCCGTTTCTAATACGCAATGCTGAGCTTGAGAATGTACCTTTGATTGCCGGGGTAAATCCACTCCCGATAACGCATAGAAGAGTCTTCAATATTTTTTGGATGGGCAGACTTGCAAAGGGAGCCGGGAAAAACGAGATTTTTTATCCTGGAACTATGTTCATCGGGAACGGAAATGCACTAGCCGTGTTTGCCGCGGAAAATCTAATCAAATTTCAACCGGAGCATGAAGATGGGCAGTTAGACGGCACATTTGGACACGCCGTAGAACGCACATTCGCTCACATTGTGAGAAAGAACCAGGGTTTAGTTATGAAGTTGGAGTACTAGGTGGGCTACAGCATTCTTATAAACGGCTCTCTTCGTGATTCGGAGGAGCTCTCACTTATCTTGCAATTTGTAGTTTCGGAAATTGCAAGGCATCCAGAGTCCAGAATTACCAAAGTTGTTGTTTCCACTTGGAAGGAAGAGGCGATTGCCAATCCTAAATTTATTTCTTGGGCGCAAAGCATGGGAATCACATTCAAGCTCTCAGACAGTGTCAACTATGGTGGCCCAGCTAACTACGTGAGACAAATGTTAACCCTTGATGCTGGGCTGGATGATTTTCCCGCGGACGAAATAGTTTTTAAGACTAGAACTGATAAAGCTTTACTTCGTAAAGACGCGATTCGGGCGTTCATTTCTGCATCATCCTCGGATGAACTGTTGGCCACGCTGGCCAACCGCCTAGCTATAGAGCATATTTCTACAACAGTCCCATTTATGGCTAAGGACATGATTCTAATGGGGCGAACATCATCAATCCGTGAGTTAGTTTCCTTTAGCGAACGGACCAGACATATCGCAGAATACATTTACTGGGGTATGGGTCCAGAAGTTTTTCTTTGGCTCGAATACGCAAGAAACTTACCCGGAATCACTGCAAAACTTAGGAATCAAGATCTACGGGAAACATCCACTCAGCTTTGCCGCGACTTAGCCGATGATCAATTTGAAAATGCACTGAGGAAAAACGCAATTTTGAGGGAACTTTTTTCGGAGTGGATTAAGGTTTTCGACCAGCGATTTCTCTTTATTTCAGAAACGCTCGGAGTAAGAGCAATTCAGCCCTGGCTGGTCGATGAGGGTAGCTGGAGATATCAAATTGGGGACCGCCCTGACTTGGAGAAAATGAGACAAGCGGTACGCTCGCAGGCATGTGAAAAAAACCAAAGTTTATCGACTTCAGCTCAAGACATATTTACCTTGCAATCGCACAACCCGTTTACGAGCTTGCCTGACACGCAAATATTCGAAATATTAGAGTCTCTTGAACAAAGTAACTCAGACATAATTTTGATTCGAAGAAAAATAATCTTTTCATTTCTTCAAGGGCATCCCAACGCTGCAGACGAAAACTCGTTTGCCCAGGCCCTAAGTAAGAACCTAAGACACAGGGACCCCGAAATAATTGAATCTGTAATTGAGTGGATGCAAACTAGGAGCCCAAATTTGCGTCATGTGAGCAACGCAGACAAAATATTCGCTCTTGAAAGAGCAATAGAAAGAGCTTCACTCCAGGGAGATTTCACGAAACGAGAAGCTCTCATTGGTATTGCAAGAGATCAAAAGCTAAGTTCTTCAATTTTGACTCTCCAGGCGGCAGAGGTTAATTATTCAAATCGAAGGCCTATTAGGGCGCTAGTTTCATTTATTAGGGCTTATCGGTTAGACCCCAATTCGCTTGGGCCAAACCATGGCTTGGGATGCGTCTTACTTGACCTTAGGCTTGCACGTCTGGCCGAGAAGTACCTCTCCGAAGCTCATAGGATTTCACCGCAAGATCAAACCGCCGCTTGGACTCTTTTCAGATGCTCAATAAGGCTCGGACGTCTCACTAATTCCAAGTACCTAATCCAAGCGATATCTACTGCTAGGAGAAGTGAAGCTCAAAAAATGTTCGAGAAACGGTTTGCAAAACATGTTCAATAGAGCCTCAGCGGCAGATTTTGACGAAAATTTTTACCTAAACCTGTATCCAGATGTTAAAGCCCATAAACGAAGGTTTGGGGTATCTGGCTATCGTCACTGGTTGAAATATGGAAAAGCGGAGGGAAGACTTCATTCCAGAAAGAAGCTGACACATTCTGAGATGCCGCCATCCATAGGGCAGGGAATTTTTTACCCTTCTGCCCTTGTCAGTCAAAACTTCAGGTCTAGATACAAGCCTTCCAAACTCGAAAAGAGGCCAGATACGCTCCTCATTTTTCTTCCGGATCTAAAAAAGGATCTGATTTTTGCTGGCTATGAGTCCTTTTTTAAAGACATAGCTTCTATTCGGGATGGGTTCGATGAAACTTTCTTCGTAGTCTTCAATACAGAATTTGATGCTCTTGCCTTACCCGACTTTCTCCAAGGGACGGTGGTCTCGCTCTCCGAGTACGAGAAAAATCCATTCAAGCCAAAATTAGTCGTTACGTTTGACGCACGAACAAATCTATATGCGATTGAAAATCTTGGCCTAAGGGACATCTCTGTTTACTATTGCCAAGATCTTGAAGCAGGTTTTCACCCTTTTGGCTCTATTCATCTTTGGTCACTTAGATCAGTGGTGAAATCTAAATATTTGGTTGTATCGACAAAAGACCTTAACGATGACCTGGTTCATCGCGGTTTGATCGAAGATCAAGCTGTCTGTATCGTCGACCCTGCAATCACGACAATTGTTCCGCATCGTGAACCCTCAAAGCTGGTATTTTGCTACTTTAGGCCGGAATTTTTCAACTCCAGGAATTTAGCAGAACACATTTGGGTGACAATACAAGATTTTTGCGCAATAAGGACAGGCTGGACTTTTTTACTTGTAGGCACCCAGGGAACTAATTTCGAAATGCAGGTCAATGGGAACTTGATTTCAGTTGTAAGCAAGCTACCAAAGAGTACTTATCTTTCGTATCTGGAAAAAAGCTTTCTTACAATTTCATTTATTTTCTCGTCCCACCCCGGAGTTTTTGCCTATCAATCTGCCTACTCCGGTATCAAAACAATAACTAATACCTTTGGCCCTCGAACAAAAGAAGTTCTGCAGGCGCGTTCAAAGAATCTTGTTGGGGTTGATTTGGTAAGAGACGATCTGCTTCAAACCCTCCTAACAGAGACTTCAAAAAACACCGGCATGGGGACTCGAAAACCCGAGCCAGTAAATCAAGCCGATGATCAATTTCGGATTTTTATAGAGAAAGTGATTCAAAAGTTATGACGTGCAATCAAGTTATCCCCAGCAAGAGATCAATAAAGTTCAACGCCAAACACCTTACTTTTGCCACGGATTGGCATGGTCATTTGAACTTTGCTTCGTGGTTGCTGGAATTATCTAGGCCAAAAAGCATTGTTGAACTCGGGGTTTTTAGAGGTGATAGTCTCGCGGCTTTTTCGCAAGCTGCAAGTGAATTAGAAATAGAGTGCTCAATTTTGGGCGCTGATACATGGGGGGGAGACTTAACCACTGGCGAGTACTCTGCACAAATTTTTGACCAAGTACGCGACTACTTTTTGTTCAATCACCCAAACACAGTTTTAGCAAAAATGACTTTTAATGATGCTAGACAAGAAGTTGAGAACAATTCAGTGGACGTTTTGCATGTAGATGGTTGTCATACCTACGATGCCGTCAAAGAGGACTTTGAAACTTGGATCTCCGCCATGTCCAGCAAGGGCATCATGCTATTTCATGACGTCCACGTATCCAACAAAGATTTTGGAACAGGAAAGTTTTGGCATGAGGTAAGCGATGAGTTCCCAAGTTTTAGCTTCAAACATTCAAGCGGTCTAGGGGTTTTACTAGTTGGAAGTGATGCCCCTTCAGAACTTTTCCACTTGGCGACTTGTGAGGACTGTTTAGCTTACGCGCGGGCAATATTTGAAATGACTGGTCTTCGTTACACATACAACGATAAGTATCGTTGGCAACTTCGAGAAATTGAGTCGATCAAGAACCAATACGAAAATCGAGCTAATCTTGCCTCGCAAATCCAGAATAAAAAGCGACGAACCCTTTTCAACCTATAAAGCTTCGAATTCCTCAGCAGACAAGTCTTTATCGCTTATGGTAAACGATTTGAGATTGTACTCTTTATGTAACAATTCAAAAGGTATCGCCAGATGTTGGGACAACGGATTTACGGACCTATCGGTCGCTGGATTGAACTCAGAGCTGCATAGGTAGTTTGCAATGGTGTCATTTGCGAGGCTGAGAAAGGCGTGCCCCAAACCTTCAGAAATCAGAACTGATTTTTTGTTTTCGGCGCTCAATAGCACCGAGTCCCATTGGCCGTATGTGGGCGAATTTTTGCGTACATCTACTACAACATCCCAAAGAGCTCCAGCAACGCAAGAAACATATTTGGCTTGCCCTTCGCTGCTCTCAGTGAAGTGAATGCCTCGGATCACACCTTTGGCCGAAGTGCTTTGATTCACCTGTTTCACTGGAAATGAGCGCCCAAGTTGTGACTCGATAGCACTTAGTTTGAAAACTTCATGAAAAGTACCGCGTTCATCTGGGAAAACCTCTGGGGTGTAGACCCAGGCACCCTTTATTTTCATTTCTTCGAATGGCATAAAATCAAGGCTATCTGACAAGGGGGTAAAGATGCGTTGGGCAGTTGTTGGTAATAAAGGCATGTTCGGCAGAGAAATAGAGAACCGCCTTATTGGGCTAGGCCATCAGGCGGTTGGTTTCAATCGAGAGAATTTAGATATTGAGGCCTCGGAAGATCAACTTGCAAAACTGCTTGAAATTTCAGAATTTGTTGTTAACGCGATTGCATACACAGCAGTAGATAAAGCAGAGAGCGAACTTTTTGAAGCAAACAGAGTTAATGCCTTGTTTGCCGGCCGTCTTGCAAAGGCTGTTGAATTATGTGGTTCGAAGTTGATGCACATCTCCACAGATTACGTTTTTGATGGTTTCGCCAAAGAGCCTTACAAAATTGATTCAGTGACTAAACCAGGTTCGATTTATGGTGAGTCGAAGTTGCTTGGTGAACACCTAATTCAAGATTCAAATGCCAATTACTCAATTTTCAGAACGGCCTGGCTATACGGTGCTCACGGCCGATGCTTTCCAAAAGTGATTGCGAATTTATTGGATAACAAAGATTCAATTTCTGTCGTGAATGACCAAATTGGTTCACCGACCTGGACTCGCGACCTTGCCGATGTAGTCATCGATCATGCAACTAGAGGTTTGAATGAACCAATCGTGCATGCTGTTGCGTCAGGTCAAACTAGTTGGTTTGGATTTGCAAGTGCCATTAAGGATTCCTTGCCACACCAGGTTGGAAAAACAATTTTGCCTATCGGCACTGAGGAGTACCCAACGCCGGCTAAAAGACCTGCATGGAGTGTTTTAGAAAACAGTGAGACCGAGGGCCTAATTATTGGCAACTGGTTGGATCGTTGGAAGCTGGCAGCTCCTACTGTGCTTCAAGAATTTATTTAGTCAGCTAGCAAATCGAGCAAATATTTGCCGTAACCCGACTTTAGGTAAAGCTCAGCCTCTTTTTTGAGCTTTGCATCATCAATGAAGCCCATTCGCCACGCGACTTCTTCGGGGACAGATATTTTGGTCGCCTGGCGGTGCTCAATTACTTTCACAAACTCGCTGGCTTCATGAAGTGAATCTATACTGCCGGTGTCTAACCAAGCCGTACCCCGAGCTAATTGCTCAACGTGTAGTTCACCTAAATCGAGATAGGTTTTGTTCAAGTCGGTAATTTCTAGTTCACCGCGGGCAGATGGTTTTTGAGTTTTGGCAAATTCACTCACTCGGTTGTCGTAAAAATAGAGACCGGGAATGACAAATTTGCTCTTGGGGGTTTTTGGCTTTTCCTCGATCGACAAGACTCTCCCCATCTGATCAAATTCAACTACGCCATAGGCTTCCGGGTTTGAGACTTTTTGCGCAAAGACCGTGGCACCCTTTTGGGCCTCAAGCCGTTGCAAAGTTTTACCCATGCCAGATCCGTGAAAAATGTTGTCACCCAAAATTAGCGCCACGTTTTGACCGTCAATAAATTCTTCACCGATTATGAATGCTTCCGCTAATCCATTTGGTTCCGGCTGCACAGTATATTCGAGCTTGATTCCCCACTGAGATCCATCTCTTAAGAGGCGTTTGAACTGCTGTTGTTCGTGGGGGGTGGTGATGATCAGAATCTCGCGAATACCGGCAAGCATCAAAGTGCTCAACGGGTAGTAAATCATGGGCTTGTCGTAAACCGGCATTAGTTGCTTCGAGGTAGCGATGGTTAGCGGGTATAGGCGAGTGCCGCTGCCGCCGGCAAGAATGATGCCCTTCATGTTTTTCCCCGCGTTCGAACTCACGGTTCCCCCAAACCTTGATTTTGCTTGCTGCTAGCCTATTACCTGAACCTGAGGGGGGTTTCGTGATGCGCATTTTGGTTACCGGCGGAGCCGGCTTTATTGGTTCTAATTTTGTGCGCCGCACTATTACAACCCGACCCGATGTTTCGATTGTTGTGCTTGATGCGCTTACCTATGCAGGCCGACTTTCAAACCTCGCCGGGCTTGAAGGTAAGTATGAGTTTATTCACGGTGACATTCGCGATGGCGCTCTAGTTGATTCGCTAGTTGCACGGGTTGATGCCGTGGTGCACTTTGCAGCCGAAAGCCACAACGACAACTCTTTGCATTCGCCCCGGCCGTTCATTGAAACCAATGTTCTCGGCACTTTTGAAATTATTCAGGCCTGTGTGAATCATGGTGTGCGATTGCACCACATTTCGACCGATGAGGTTTTTGGCGATCTGCCGCTCGAGGGCGGCGAAAAGTTCACCCCGACCACGCCTTACAACCCTTCATCTCCCTACTCGGCGTCAAAAGCTTCATCTGATTTATTAGTGCGTGCCTGGGTCAGATCCTTCGGCCTAAAAGCCACGATTTCAAACTGCTCGAATAACTACGGGCCATACCAGCACGAAGAGAAGTTGATTCCGCGCACTATTTTGCTAGCCGCTTCCGGCATAAAGCCCAAGGTTTACGGTCAAGGTCTTAACGTTCGCGACTGGATTCACGTTGACGACCACACCGATGGTGTTTGGGCGGTGCTTGATCGAGGTTTCGTTGAAGGCGAGACCGCTACCTATTTATTAGGGGCAAATGGCGAACGAAACAATCTTCAGGTAGTGCGGGCTATTTTGGCGGCCCTTGATTTACCCGAAGACTTTATTGAGTTTGTAGCCGACCGCCCTGGTCACGACCTGCGCTATGCCATTGATTCATCTCAGACGGTTTCGGCTCTGGGCTGGCAGCCAAAGTTTGAGTCGTTTGAGGCTGGCTTGAAGAGTGTGGTTGATTTCTATGTTTCGCAGTTGCGCTCAGGCGCCATTTCTATCGAAGGTATTTCGGGCTCAGGCCTATCGGTTAGTCGGTAAACTCGAAGCATTCACGAGCTAGGGGGCATGCACTTGAAAATTGCAGTTGTTGTGCCCAGCTTTCGCACCGCAGATCACATTCTTGATGTAGTGACTCGGGTAACCAAAGTATCGGGCGTTGAAAACATTTTTGTTGTCGATGATGCCTGCCCAGAAGCTTCGGGAAAATTGGTGAAGTCGAAAATTAAAGACAAACGCGTGTCTGTCATTTTTCACGAAACCAACCAGGGCGTTGGCGGCGCCATGATTTCTGGCTATAAAGCCGCCTTAGCAGCCGGTGCAGACATTGTGGTCAAGGTTGATGGCGATGGCCAAATGGCACCCGAAGATATTCCTGTTTTAGTTCGCCCAATTCTTGAAGGTCGTGCCGACTACACCAAAGGCAATCGCTTCGATTCAATTGAAGATCTTGAGGCAATGCCACGCATCCGTATTTTTGGCAACGCAGTGTTGTCTTTGATGTCAAAGGTTTCAAGTGGTTACTGGAACATCACCGACCCAACCAATGGTTTCACCGCAATTCACCGTTCGGTGCTGCGTCGCATTCACCTAGACAAACTGCGCAAGAGTTTCTTCTTCGAGAGCGATGTGCTGTTTCGCCTTAGCCTAATTCGCGCGGTGGTTTATGACGTTGCCCTGCCAGCTCGTTATGGCACCGAACGCAGCAACCTAAAAATTTGGCGCACGCTGAGAGAGTTTCCGGGGCGCCACTTTGTTAATTACCTTAAGCGCATTTTTTACCTTTACTACCTGCGCGAATGGTCGGTTTCATCGGTTGAGTTGCCACTGGGTTTTCTGCTTTTCGGCTGGGGCTTAGGTTTCGGTATTGACCGATTTGTCGCTTCGGTTGGTTCGGCCGTGCCGGCTTCGGTTGGTGCCGTGATGATTTCGGTGGTTCCGCTGATTCTGGGTTTCCAGCTGCTGCTGGCTTTTGTTTCTTACGATGTGGCCTCTGTGCCGCGACGACCTCGTCAACTAGACGAAAGATAACTCGGGGGTTTAGTGAGCACTTATTCGGTTGGCACCAAGGTGCAGGGGGAATCGAAATTTAGGGCAGCACATTTCAGCGTGCTTTTGCCTTTGCTGGCTTTCTTCATTGAAGTTTCACGTGTTTGGTCGGTGCTGCCGGCGGTTATGCAAGACGAATATGTTTATTCGGTTCAGGCTCGATTTACCCCATTTGCCGAGCAGCTTTACCCGAACTATTTGTTCTCGGCTTTGTACTCGAGCACTTCGGCCTGCGGCACCGATTTTTACTCTTGTGCCAAGGGTTTGAACGCTGGGTTCTTCGCCATGTTTTTGATTTTCATTTGGCTGATTGCCGCACGCCTGTTCAGCGTTTGGGTTGCCTCTTTTGTAACCACCGTGGTGGCGATCAGCCCGATTCACGTTTACGTTTCATACTTCATGCCCGAAATGATGTACTTCGCGGTTTTGGCTGCCGTGATTTGGTGGGCACTTCGAGTTGCATTTTCACCAACCTGGGTTGGCTGGGCCTGGCTAGGTTTTGGGTTAGGGCTCGCAGCGCTGGTTAAACCGCACGCTATTTTTGTGCTGCCAGCGTTTCTGCTGTTTGCCGTTTTGGTTGCTTGGCGGGCTGTTTCACTGCGCATTGCTTTACTTGCTGGTGGTGCGCTCGTTGGTGCCTTCGCGATTGTGAAGTTTGGGCTCGGTTTTCTAATCGCCGGCGCAAACGGCTTATCGCTATTCGGCTCAAGCTACACATCGTCAATTGGCAGTTTTGTCTCCACAGTTTCACAAGGCAGCTTCGGCGTTGCCTCGCCTGAGCAGGCTATGGCTTTGGGTGGTTCGCTGGTTTTGGCAGCTGAACCGGTAGCAGCATCGGGTGCCGAACTGTTTATTGGCACCAGCCTTGATCAAATACTGCTGCACTCTTCGCTTCTGGTTTTGATTGCTGGTTTGCCACTCGCACTCGGCCTTCGAGTTTTCGGCACCTCGCTGAAAAAACTGCGTCGCGTGACCGGCGAATCGGGTGAGGTTGAGCGTGAGCCTTTGGGTGGGCAGTCATCCTTTGTGATTTTGATTGCTCTGCTTTCGGTTTCGATGGCCTTGGTGGTGGCCCTGTTTGAGGGTGTAGTGACTGCGCTTGGCGACGATCACAGCTGGCGCGTAATTACCCGCTACTACGAATTTTTGTTCCCGATGTTCGTGATGCTGGGTTTCAGCATGAACAAGTTTGTTGAATCGAAGTTTGTTGGTCGTGCAATTCAGTTTGCAATTGTGATCGGCCTGGCTGTGGTTGCGTTGGTGCGCATTCCCGCCGAGGTCAAGGCAAGCTTTGCCGACTCAATTTTCATCTCTGGTTTGCTTGCCGCCCCCGGTGTTGCCGGTTGGGTTTTTGCCTTCGCGGCAGTTGGCGCGGTGGTTTGGTTGCTCAAGCCCGAGTGGGGTAATCAGGTGATTGCCTGGGGAGCGATTCCGTTGATGCTGATTGTCACCGGCGCATTTGCTCAGACCATGCTGCTTGGCCAGGTGGGCACCACTAAGGCCTACTTCGATGTTGCCGGTCAAGCGGCACACGAGGCATTGGTTGATGTGCCCGGCAGTGAAGTTGTCGTGGTTGGCCAAACTCGCACCGAGGTTTTCACTTCAAAATTCTGGATCGATAAAGCCGGCATTGTTGATGTGCCGCTGAATGGCGCCACCACATTTGATGTGAACACGATTGCTGATGCCGACTATGCGCTGGTTCTAGGTCAGGTTGCTTTGGTTGGCGAGAGCCAGCAGTTGTTGGCTGGCGATGGCTATCAGTTGGTGAAGGTCAACTAGCTTTTTGGCGGTGCCTAGCGAAGGCGTTTGCTCACTCGCACACCGGCCCAGTAGGTGGCCTGTTGCACCGGGTAATCCCAAAGCGGGCTAATTGGCCTTAGCCACTTGGGCAGGTGAGCTTTGCGCACAGCACTGGCTTCGCGCACCGATTCGCGGCGGCGACTGACCGAAAGTGAGCCCGGGTGCCATCTGAACTTAGCCAGTGTCTTGGCTAGGTAAACACAGCGGCCGATTTTGCTCAGGCTCAAAAACAAATTGAAGTCGAATGCCCAACCAAACTCGGTGCTGAGCCCACCAACTTTTTCAAACGCATCGCGGCGGTAAAGTGCGCCGGGTTGCGGAATTAGCTGTGGGCCGAAACGCAACAGCGGAACCGCCCACTGGCCGGCGTTGTTGGTAAAAATAGGTTGGCCCTTGGGGTCGATGTATTCGCAGCCACCGAAGACCAACACCGGTTCGTCTTTTTGGGTAATGCGTTCGTAGGCTGCGGTGATGGCACCTGGGGTGTAGAGGTCATCGTCGCCGATCCAGTTAATAAATTTCACCGAGGGTGGCAGTTGGCTAAACGCCCAGTTGATTTTGGCGGCCAGGCCAGGCTCGGGTTCGTCGCGGTATTCGTCGATTAGGTTATGCGCCAGAAATTCGCTGGCGTCAAAACCCTTGTTGCCGACCAACAAAATGTGGGTGTTGTGGCGCTCGCCAGCTTCGGTGATCGAGCGCAGGGCCAGGGGCAAATATTCGGGGCGGCCGCCAATGGTTGGCACCACAATGCCAATCTCTGGTCCGTTCGCGCTATTCACCATCTGGCTAGTTTATTTGCGGCTGGCATCACAGCCATCGGTTGGTGTTGGGTTTGCCAGGAGGTGACCGCGAATAGTCTGGGGCAATGACTACCAAACAGCCAATGCGAGTGAACATTCTTTACCCGAGAGTTGAGGGTGCGGTATTTGATCAGCAGCATTGGCTTGATGTGCACTATCCGCTGGTTCGAAATGGCATTTGGGCTGATGCCTCAAGCGTTGACTTTGCGCTGTGTCGTGAGAGCGACCCTTACTTTGCTAGCGCCACTGCGGTTTTTGAAGACCGGTCAGTTTTGATGGCGGCGTTGGCTTCTGAGCACGGAGAGCCAACTTCGGCCGATCTCAAACTTTGCTACAACCTAGCGCCAGTAATTTTGGTCACTGAAATTCAGCGGGCTAGCTAGCTCAAGCGTTGAGCTGCTTTCTTGTAGGCAGTTTCGTTTTCACGTCGACCAATAGCGAGAACCAACACAACCAATTCAGTTGCCTCAACCTTGTAAACCAGGCGAATTCCAGCTTTGGCTAGTTTGATTTTGTAGCAGTTTTGCAGGCTGCCGTTTAGACGTGCTTGCTCTATCTCGGGGTGTCTTAATCGTTCACCTAACCTGGCTTTGAGCATCTGTTTCACAGAGTTATCAAGTCTTTCCCACTCGTCTAAGGCTTCTTTATGAAACCTCAGACGGTAGTTGCTCATAGTTCGTCTAGATTGACGTCTACGAACTTTTCTGGCTCGTTAATTCGCTTTGTAAGCAGCTCTTCGAGCTCTATGTCTTCAATCATGTCTGCAATTTTCTCGAACAGCGCAGGTGGTAATACGTAAAAACTGGGCAAGTTGTTAGTAAGTACTGCGAATGCTGAGTGCCCTGCTTTGCGAACCTGTTCGTTCGGGTTGGCCTTGAACTCGGTAATTGAAGTCGTTTTTCTAACCTTCAGAGTTTGCATAATCGCTCCTAATTTCGCTCTAAATATAGGTCGAAATCTTCAGCGAGGCAACCATTATTTTGCCCCAGCCGCCGCAGCCACAAGTGCCAGCAGAGCCTGGCGATCGAAATCAGTTCCCTCGAAGAAATCAATCGCGCGTGAAACTTTGCTATCTAGTCGCGCGTTGAATAGCCCCGACGGGTCATCCAATTTGGCACCTTCAACAAAGGTCAATCGAACCGCCTTTTTCAAATAGTCGGCGACAATGATGTTTCCATCACGCATCCACACCGGTGATCCGAGTGGCTTACTCGGCATCTTCCACTTCACTGCCTCTTCAATGCCGAACTCTGACTGGCTCATTATCAACTCGCGCAACTCGGCCAGCAACGGCCCGCGCCAATCGGGCGAAGATTCAATAATCTGAGCAATTTCGTTCACGGCATAACCCTAATTTGAAATTGAGGCGCATAATGATTTCGGGAGGTGTTGCGAATGATGAACATCGACGGATGCAAGTGTGGCGGTTCATGCGGCTGCGGCCACTAGGCCCCGCGCAAACGCTATAAAGCAATGACAGAAGAGCAGTTAATGCTTAACTTCGGCGCTCTGAGCCTCTCAGTTTTGGGGCTCGGAGCGTTTGCTTTAGCCTGGCTAACCTGGTGGGGTCACGGCTCACGATTCTTTGCAATTTTGCTCAGCCTCACCAGCTTGGGCATGGGCGTTTACTTTTTAGTGAATTTGGCCGATGCCGGATGGATTCCGACGCTACTTGGCGTCGGCGGAATTATTTTCAGCATCATCCCGGGTCGAAAGCACCCAGAAAAGCACGACTAGCTGCGCGCAATCAAACCTGCGGCAGCCTCAAGAATTACCAGTGCACCCAAACGCACCGTGCGGCCATCGGCAGCATCGGCTGCTGCGTCAATCTCGGTGATGTCGAGCGAGCGCACCGCCGCGGCTTTGCCGGCCAGGTAAGCAAACTGCCTAAGTTCATCGGCACTGATGCCACCGGGGGCAGCGGCCGGGCAGCCGGGCACCGCGGATCGGTCGCAAACATCAACATCGAAATCAACGTGCACGCCTGCAGTTTCATGGCTGGCGATGCCCAGGGCTTCATCCCAAATTGACTCAACCGAACGAGATCGCAATTCACTGCGCGGAATTATATGGATTCCCAATTCAGCCGCAAGGGCTGCGTATTCGGGCGAGTTTGAAAAGTCGGCGATCCCGATTTGCACAATCTTTTTTGGGTTTACCCCCGACTCAATCAGTCGACGAATTGGTGATCCGTTGCTAATTCCGTCGCGCAAATCGTGGTGGGCATCGAGGGTAATAATGCCGGCGTGGGCGAGATTTTCGAATGCGCCGCGGGCCACTGCATAGGTGATTGAGTTATCGCCGCCCAGAGCAATTAGCAGCCTGGTTCGGTTGATCGAGTCGGCAACTAGTGCGCTGGTCTCAGCCTCGCCGGCCTCGCTGTCTGGCTCTTCGACATCACCAAAATCGCGGGCCTGAAGCTCGCGCAAATCAACTTTTTGGGCCCACGACCAAGTGGAGTAGCGCTGCAGGGCATCCCTAATTGCAGCCGGGGTTTGATGAGCGTTGGTTTTCGAAATCGAGGTTTTGTGTGCTTTTACGCCGATGATGCCGAGGTCGCATGGTTCTGGGTAAGACTTGAGAATCCAGCTGGCAGCCCGTGGCCACTTCACATCTTCCATCTACTGGCCTCCAAGCCGCTTCGACAAAATTGCGGCCGATGCCTTCAGCAACTCCGCTATCTCTAACCTAATGCTCTCACTTGCCGCCTCACTTCTGAAGGTCAAGGTGAGCGCCGCCACCGGATGCCCGAGGTGATTTAGCGCCGCCGCAGCCAGAGACGAATAACCCTCGGTGATGTGACCAGCCTCGTAGGCATAACCCTGGTTGGCCTCGGAGCGCAGCAACTGTTTCAGTTCGGAAGCCGAACTTGGGCCCTTGCCGGTTCGATTCAACAGGGATGCACCCCCGACACCACCGGTCGAGTCGCCTGAATAAATTGCCCGAAATTGAGCCGATGACAGCCGGCTCAAAATTGCCCGCCCAGATGCGGTTAGGTGAGCGGGCAACCGAACGCCCACATCTGAAACCACGGTGACCGGGTGAATTGGAAGTTCTTTGAGCAGATAGAGCACTTCGGTGCCCTGCAAAATGCCCAGCTGACCGACCGCAGGAATGAGGCTTTCCACCCGGCGCACTAAATCTTTTAGCAGGCCTCGAGCTGCTCGCTCGAGCGGATCGTGCCGCAGATATGCACTGCCTAATTCGAAGGCTGAAACCCCGAGGCCCCAGCGTGCAGTTTCGGGCAGATGCAGCACGAACCCTTCGGCCTCGAGCAGTTCGAGCAGTTGATAGGTCGACGATCGCGGTGCCGAAATTGCTTTAGCCAACGCGGTTGCAGTCATTGGTTGCCCGTGGCTTGCGAGCGTGGTCAACAGCGCAATGGTGCGGCTCGCCGCCGGAATTTTGGTCGCCACTCGGATCACCATCCTGTCTGGTATTTCAGACACTTTCTCTGCAACGACCATAGCAACCCGCGCGGCCAAAGTGTGAAATAGCAACATGAATTCAATGACGAGATCAGCACTGCATGCAGCAACCGGATCAACCCTCACCGCCCAGGGTTGGCAACAAGAAGCAGCCCTTCGAATGCTGCACAATAATCTCGATCCTGCGGTGGCAGAACACCCTGAAGAGCTCATCGTCTACGGCGGAAACGGCAAGGCGGCCCGCAACTGGCAGAGCTTCGACGCCATGGTCAATACTCTGACCCACCTCAAAAATGACGAGACCATGCTGGTGCAATCGGGCAAACCGGTCGGTGTTTTTCAGACCCACGAGTGGGCACCGCGAGTGCTAATTGCCAACTCCAACCTGGTTGGCGACTGGGCAAACTGGCCCGAGTTTAGGCGCCTCGAGCAAATGGGTCTCACCATGTATGGCCAGATGACCGCCGGCTCATGGATCTACATCGGCACCCAGGGCATCCTGCAGGGAACGTACGAAACCTTCGCGGCCGTTGCTGAAAAACGTTTTGGCGGCACTCTGGCCGGCACGCTGACTTTGACCGCTGGCTGCGGTGGCATGGGTGGAGCCCAACCGCTGGCCGTCACCATGAACGAGGGCACCTGCCTGATCGTCGACATTGACGAATCACGCCTTCGCCGTCGAGTTGAAACCCGCTACCTCGATGAAATCGCCGACAACCTCGACGACGCAATTGAACGAGCCGTCACCGCGAAAAACCAGCGTCGCGCAATTTCAATCGGTGTGGTCGGCAACGCCGCAACTATTTTTGCTGAGCTTCTGAGGCGCGACGTGCCAATTGACATTGTCACTGACCAGACTTCGGCGCATGATCCGCTCTATTACATTCCTGAGGGGGTCGATTTCGCCGATGCTCGCGAGTATGCCGAGCGGGATCCTAAAGAATTTACCGAGCGCGCTGAGGCTGCAATGGCCAAGCACGTTGAGGCGATGGTTGGTTTTATGGCCAAGGGCGCCGAGGTGTTTGACTACGGAAACTCGATTCGAGACGAAGCCCGCAAGGGTGGCTTTTCCGATGCCTTCAAGTTTCCCGGCTTCATTCCGGCATACATTCGCCCACTGTTCTGCGAGGGTAAAGGGCCGTTTAGGTGGGTAGCGCTCTCGGGTGATCCGAAAGATATTTACCGCACCGACCAGGCGGTTCTCGATCTGTTCCCAGATAACCATCACCTGCACCGCTGGATCAAAATGGCCCAAGACCGCGTCGAGTTTCAGGGTTTGCCTGCTCGCATTTGCTGGCTCGGCTATGGCGAACGCGATAAGGCTGGTGCTGTTTTCAACGACCTGGTTAAGCGCGGCGAAGTTAGCGCCCCGATTGTGATTGGCCGCGACCACCTCGACTGCGGTTCGGTTGCCTCTCCATATCGCGAATCTGAGGCAATGCTTGACGGATCAGATGCAATTGCCGACTGGCCGCTACTGAACGCGATGATCAACATTGCGTCGGGCGCATCCTGGGTTTCGATTCACCACGGTGGCGGTGTTGGTATTGGCCGCTCAATTCACGCTGGGCAGGTTTCGGTGGCCGATGGCACCGAGTTGGCGGCACAAAAACTGCAGCGTGTGCTAACCAACGACCCGGGCATGGGCGTTATTCGCCACTGCGACGCCGGTTACCCGGAGGCCAAGAGCGTGGCTCGCGAAAAGCACGTTCACGTGCCAATGCTCGACACCGAATAGGTTTAGCCTGTGGCTTCAGTTTCGATTACCGATATCGGTGTTTTGGTAACCAATGACCCAACTTTGGGCGATGGTTTGCTGGGTGAGCTAACCGATGCCGCAATGGTTATCGAAAACGAGCGAGTCATTTGGGTGGGCAATAATTCGGATGCCCCAGCGGCCGACGAAACCTATTCGGTGGCTGGGCGCACGGTAATTCCGGGTTTTGTTGATTCGCATGCCCACCTGCTTTTTGCCGGTGATCGGGCCGCTGAGTTTGATGCACGTATGCGAGGGGTTAGCTATTCGGCCGGCGGAATTGCCACTACGGTTGCTGCCACTCGCGCAGCCAGTGACGCCGAACTTCGGGCCAACTATCGGCGTCTTGCCGGTGAAATGCTGGCCGGCGGAATTACAACTTTCGAAACCAAATCGGGCTACGGCCTAGATGTTGAAACCGAGGTTCGCTCACTTCGTCTTGCGGCCGAAGAAACCGAAGAGGTTACCTTTTTGGGCGCCCACGTGGTGCCGCGAGAGTTTGCCGATAACCCTGATGCCTACGTTGATTTGGTCTGCGGCGAGATGCTTCAGGGTGCAGTGCCGCACGCCAAATGGATCGATGTCTTCTGTGACCGCGGTGCTTTCGATGCCGACCAGGCTCGTCAAATTTTGAGTGCCGGTGTGTCTGCTGGTTTGAAGCCACGCATTCACGCTAATCAGTTGCAACCTGGTGAGGGCATCAAGGTCGCGGTTGAGCTTGATTGCGCCTCGGCCGACCACTGCACTCACCTGAGCCATGAAGACATCGAGCTGCTTGCCGGCAGCAACACCGTTGCCACACTTTTGCCTGGAGCCGAATTTTCAACTCGTGCGAACTACCCAAATGCCCGCCGCCTAATTGATGCGGGCGCCAAGGTAGCCATCGCCACCGATTGCAACCCGGGCAGCAGTTACACCACCTCAATGGCTTTTTGCATAGCGGTGGCGGTGCGAGACATGAAATTCACCCCAGCCGAGGCTGTTTACGCAGCCACCTCCGGTGGGGCACAGGCACTTCGCCGCAGCGATGTTGGCCACCTCGGGGTCGGCGCGAGATCCGACTTTATAGAACTAAACGCCCCCAGTTATTTGCACCTCGCCTATCGGCCCGGGGTCAACCTGATTCACAAAACACATAAGGGAAGTGTCGCTAAATGAGCAAGACCGTAACCATTTCAACCAGCGGTATGAGCGCGGCCGATGTAATTGCTGTGGCTCGGCAGAACGCCCGGGTTGAAATTGCCCCCGAAAGCTTGGCTGCGATGGCAGCAGCGCGCGCCCACATTGAAGCACTGGCTTCCGGTGAAACCCCGGTTTACGGCATCTCGACCGGATTCGGTGCTCTGGCTAATCGACACATCGCAGTGGCCGATCGAGTGCAGCTACAGAAGTCGCTGATTCGCTCGCACGCCGCCGGCATGGGCCCGGCTGTTGAACGCGAGGTGGTGCGGGCGCTCATGGTGCTGCGCCTAAAAACTATTTGCTCAGGTAAAACCGGCGTGCGCCCCGAGGTGGCTGAAACTTTTGCAGCCATGCTTAACGCCGGCATTACCCCAATGGTTCACGAGTTTGGTTCTCTCGGCTGCAGCGGCGACCTTGCCCCGCTGGCTCACTGCGCACTGGCACTAATGGGTGAGGGTCGAGCATTTGATGCCAACGGTGTTGAACACGATGTTGCCGAGCTCTTGGCCGCCGCCGGAATCAAACCGGTCGAGCTGCGTGAAAAAGAGGGATTGGCCCTGATCAACGGAACCGACGGAATGTTGGGAATGCTGATTTTGGCGCTCGCCGATTTGCGAGTTTTGGCTGATCACGCCGACCAAATTGCTGCAATGAGTGTCGAAGGCCTGATGGGCACCGACCAGGTGTTTAGGCCGCAGTTGCACGAGCCGCTGCGCCCGCATCCGGGGCAAGCAGAGAGCGCGGCCAATATGTTTGCGGCTCTTGCCGGTTCAGAAATTGTTGCCTCTCATCGCCACGGCGACGATCGAGTGCAAGATGCCTACAGCCTGCGCTGTGCACCTCAGGTGGCCGGCGGATTACGCGACACCATCGCTTACGTGAGTGTGGTTGCCGACCGCGAGCTAGCCGCAGTCATTGATAACCCGGTCGTGCTCGACGACGGCGAAGTTACCTCAAATGGTAATTTCCACGGCGCCCCAATTGCCTACGTGCTTGACTTTTTGGCGATTCCAGCCGCCGATCTCGGTTCGATTTCTGAGCGCCGCACCGACCGTGCCCTCGACAAAAACCGCAACCAGGGGCTCAGCCCATTTTTGGCCGAAGACGCCGGAGTTGACTCGGGCCTCATGATTGCCCAATACACTCAGGCCGCCCTGGTCAGCGAAAATAAGCGACTTGCCGCGCCGGCTTCGGTCGACAGCATCCCATCATCGGCCATGCAAGAAGACCACGTTTCAATGGGATGGCATGCCGCCCGAAAACTTCGCAGGATGGTCGACAACCTGCGTCGAATTTTGGCGATTGAGTTGGTCACCGCGGCTCGCACCATTGAGCTGCGAGCACCGCTAAAACCAGCACCGAGTTCGGCAGCGGCAATAGCTAAGTTGCGGGCGGCAGGGGTTGGCGGGGTTGGCCCCGACCGCTACCTGGCACCCGAGTTGGCTGCTGCCGAGAGGCTTTTAGTCGAAGTCGAGAAACTCGCTTAGGAAGCTCTTCTTCTTTTTGTAATAGCCGCCCGGCTGCTGGTATGGCGTGCGCTGATACTGCGGAATGTGGGTTCCGTAGTTGACCTGAGGCTGCACTGGCGGTGGGGTTGCGGCTGCTGGGGCTGCTTGAGCACCACCCTGGCCGGCGCCGTAGAAACTACCTTCGGCGTCGATGAGGTGCTCTAGTTCACCGCGGTCTAAGAAGATTCCGCGACAGCCAGAGCACTGGTCGATGTTGATTCCGTTGCGCTCATAGCTGCGCATTTCTGATTGGCATTTTGGGCAAGTAAGCATGTAATCAATATCGGCTTCTAAACCGAATTATTCCTGTGATTTTGCTGAGCCTCGGCTTCGGTTTTCACCGCGGTGGTGACCCACTCCAGAATCTGCCATGGCCTGCGCCAAAAGTTGACGGGCCAAGCCAAAATCAAGCCGGCGCCGTCTGGGGCCGGGTTTGGTATTGCCCTTGAAGGGCGCTAGCACCAGGTCGGCGCTGGCCTCCCTTACCTCCTCGAGCAGCTGATTCGCCCGCTCGATCACCTCGGGCAGCTTGCCATCGGGCACGTCGGGAAGTTCAAGGTAGGTCAATAGTCGTGAGCTCACAATTACGCGGTCTCGCGGGTAATCAAACTCGCTGCCCAACACAAACCTGATCGGCTCGACTCCGCTGGCCCCATCAACCGCGCGCAACCCAATGCGCCCATTTGGCACATTGAAAACCACATCGTCGCGCCTAATAACGGCACGGGCTCGGCCGCCGCGCATCCGCATAATTTCAGGGATGCTGCTCACCGCCCGCTCACCCGAATAGATCAGCTGAGCTGCCGGGGTTGATCGTTTAGCCGGCCCAAAGCAGGCCACCACGGTTGGGGCCATGGTGTCGGTAAACAGCTGATCGAGAACTACAACCACGCACTCGAGCCGGTCTTTCGGGAAAACCGAAAGTACGAAAGTTTCGGGCACAATCGCAACCACATAGTCTGCCGCGGCAAGGCAGCGATCGAGCGCAATTTCATAGAGGTTGGTGCGTTTGGTGTTGCCCAGGTATTTCTGAACCAGTTTGTCGACACCCTTGCGCTTGGCCGAATGCCGAGCGAGATAGGGCGGGTTTGTGACAATCAGGCCGTTGTGCTTCGGCACTCGCTTCAGCGAATCGTTTTTCGGCCACCGCTCGGCAGCGATGTCTAACCCTTCGGTGGCAACATTAAATTCGGATGCCAGCAACTCAAGCAGATGACCATCGCCGGCAAACGGATCGAGCACAACTGGGGCTGTGTGCCGCAGGGCATCCTCAATAAATTTGCGGACTGCACCGTTTAGCCAGGCATCTTCAGTTGTGAAAAACTCGCCGCGAGTGACCTTATCGGCATCAATTTCAACGATGCGTCCGCGCTCAGCGGAAACCAGCATTTCGCCGGGCCGGCGCTTGAGGCGAGGGGTCATGCCACAATAGTAACCATGACTACACACACATCAGTTGCAACTCTGCACACCAACCACGGAGCCATCAAAATCAACCTTTTTGGTCTGCACGCTCCAAAGACCGTAGAAAACTTTGAGGGCCTCGCAACCGGCTCAATCGAGTGGCGCGACCCTCGTACCGGTGCAACCCAAACCAACAAGCCGCTATACAACGGCGTTATTTTCCACCGCATCATTCAGCAGTTCATGATTCAGGGTGGCGACCCAACCGGCACCGGAATGGGCGGCCCTGGCTACCAGTTCGGCGACGAAATTCACCCAGAGCTCAACTTCAACGAGCCTTTCAAGTTGGCTATGGCGAACGCCGGGCCTGGCACCAACGGTTCGCAGTTCTTCATCACCACCGCACCGACCACCTGGTTGTTTGGTAAGCACACCATTTTCGGTGAGGTTGCCGACGAGGTTTCAAAGAAGGTTGTGCTGCAGATTGAGGGCGTCGACACCGACGGCCGCGACAAGCCACTAGACGACGTGGTTATCGAGTCAATCACCATCGAAAAGGCCTAATCACCTTGGGTTTTCGTGAGGCTAGAGTCACTACGGCGCTAGTCGCAATTAACGTTGCGTTGTGGGTCGGGCAAATTCTGCCCGGCTCACTTCTCACGAAGTACCTGCTCTATGTGCCTTGGGTAACCGAGTTTGAGCCCTGGCGCATGATCACCGCGGGTTTCGCACATGACCCGTCGGGCCCGCTGCACATCTTGATCAACATGTATTCGATCCTGGTTTTTGGATCGGTGCTCGAGCCGATGCTTGGCCGAGTTCGTTTCTTACTGCTCTATCTGATTTCAATATTTGGCGGATCAGTTGCGGTGCTTTACCTATCCGATTTGTTCCAACCTGTGGTTGGTGCGTCTGGTGCATTCTTTGGCCTAATGGGTGCCTACTTTGTGGTGCTCAAGGCAATCGGCGCCCGTTCAGGCCAGATGGTCGGTCTGATTGCGATCAACCTGGTGTTCGGTTTTCTGGTGCCGGGGGTTAGCTGGCAGGGCCACCTTGGTGGTTTGCTAGCCGGTGGCGCAATTGCCTCGGTCTACGCAAACACTCGTCTGCGCTCGCAGCGCAATGCTCAAATCTTCGGGGTTTTGGCTGTTGTCGCCGTCTTCGTAATTTTGACCATCTATCGGGTCAACCAAATTACCTATTAGCTTCGCGGTTTTCCGCCGGAGCACCGGTTTTCGGTCAATTGTTTTTGTCAGACCCTGGGTTTACTATTTTTGTACGGATTATTTACGTACAGAAGGTTGGCATCATGGCAAAAGCTCTAACTGCCGAAACTAAATCTGCTCGAATCGAAGTTCGCGCTACCGCTTCGCAACAAGATTTGATTCTGCGTGGTGCTGCAGCGCGAAATCAATCAGTGACTGAATTCATGATAGAAACTGCATGCCTTGAGGCTGAAATGGCGGTTTTAGATCAGCGAATCAAGGTAATTAGCGACGAAGAATATGACGCTTTTCAAGCACTGCTAGATCGTCCGGCAAAAGTTGACGAGGGGCTAAGAGAACTGTTCTCAAGGAGATCCTCGTGGCAAACACCGAACAATTAGTTTTTCCGCTTCTTCGAACTCACGACACCGAGAATTTCAATTCAGGTAGGCCCTCCCTTGATATCTGGATTCGGGATCGTGCATTTCAAGCAGAGCGTTCCAAATCTGCTCGAACCTACGTGATGTGTTTAGGTGACCGAGTGATTGCTTATTACAGCCTCGCAGCAGCAGAACGAGTGACCAACCAACTCAGTCGGCTCACCAAAGGAATGCCTAGGCACCCAATTCCACTCATTATGTTGGCTCGACTGGCTGTTGACAAAGAATTTCAAGGCCGCGGATATGGAAGTCTTTTGCTTTCAGATGCGCTCGCTCATTGGCTGTCAGCAAAATGATCGGGGCTCGAGCGGTAATTGTTGAGCCAATAGACGATGCCGCAGATAAGTTTTACGCTCGTTTTGGATTTGAAAACTGGCCCGCAGGTTCCAAAGGCAAAGAAAAAACCGAGAATCAAATTGATCCTCGGTTCATCCTTATAAAAGATATTGAAAAGTACTTTACTTCCAGCGAGTACTCATCATGAAACCAACCATTGAGATACCGAAACCAATCAAGATGTTCCAGTTTTCAAGGTTCCACGGGGTGCCGGCGCCTAGCGGAAACTGTGCGCTGGTCACGTAGTAAGTGATGATCCAGGCCAGACCCAAAAGCATGAAACCGAACATGACCGGCTTGAACCACGCTGGGTTTGCCGACTCTTCACCGGTCTCTGGGTTGATAACCTTTGGGGCTTTTGGCTTGGCAGCTTTTGCTACCTTTTTGCGGCTGGTTGATTCAGACATGCCTCAAATTCTACTAGCCAGATAGTGGGTTTGCAGAGCGAGTAGGCTTAACCGCAAATGGCAAAAATTCTCGTTCTCGACAATTACGACAGTTTCGTTTACACCATCAACGGCTACCTTCAGCAGCTCGGTGCCGAAACTGAAGTGCTTCGCAATGACATTGTTAGCGAAGCCGAGTTGCCGGCGCTGATTGAAAAATACGATGCGGTTCTAATTAGCCCGGGCCCTGGCACCCCGGGTGACGCAGGGCTATCAATTCCAACCGTGAAGTATGCCCTGAAAACCGGTAAGCCAGTGTTCGGTGTATGCCTTGGCCACCAGGCAATCGCAGAAGCGATGGGTGCAACCGTGACCAGTGCCGAAGAGCTAATGCACGGCAAAACCTCAAAGGTCGAACACGACGGCTCGCTGGTCTACAAAGATGTTCCGCAGCACTTCACCGCCACCCGCTATCACTCGCTCGCAGTGGTTGCCGACACCGTGCCCGAAGATCTAGTAATCACCTCGAAGACCGCCGCCATTGATGGCGCTCGGGGCGGGGTAATCATGGGATTGCAGCACAAGACCTTGCCAATTTACGGCGTGCAATTTCACCCTGAATCGGTGCTTACCGAGGGTGGCTACCAAATGCTCGGCAACTGGCTCGAATCAATCGGGGTAAAGGGCGCCGCCGAGCGTGCAAAGTCGCTAAGCCCGCTGGTTAAGTTTTAGCCAGCCATCATCCTTTATTGGTTACAGGCGACCGTTAGCACAATCTCTGAACGCTGAGTTGCCAGACCCGGCTCGATTGACTGGTCAACCACAATGGTGCCCGGGGTGCCATCACAGGGGTTCGGATCGGTCTCGATAATTACCGTGAAACCAACGGCCACACCGGTGAGAATGCTGCGTGCATCGCTTATCGAAAGGTTGCGCACGTCTGGCACCTCAACCTTGCCGTCAGAGATGACCAGGTTGACTACGCCGCCCTCTTCGATCTGCGAGTTCATTGCGGGCATGGTTGAAATTACCTTGCCGGCCTCAACCGATGGGCTGTTGGCTTGAGTTATTGTGCCGACCACCAGCTTGGCTGTGGTCAGTGCAGCAACCGCCTCGGTCTCGGTTAGCCCGGTGAGGTTGGGCACCAGCACTGTGTTTTTGCCGGCCGAAACGTAAACGGTAATTGTGGTGTTTTCAGGCACTGCGGTGCCGGCAGGCGGGTCAGTACGAATTACAAAGTCTTTCGGCACAGTTTCGCTGGCTTCGGTCATTTTGCTGACCAGGAGTTTCTGCCCGGTCAGTGTGGTTACCGCATTGTCATAAGACTGGTTGGTGACGTCGGCCACCTGAATACCGGCGTTTGGGTTGACGTTAAAGTTGAAGCCGCCGAAGCTGCCCAACCACACCAGCAGACCGATAATCAGAACCGCGGCACCCGAGCTGACCCCCCAAATCAAACCCTTCGACGGTTTGTTCATGCGGGCCAGCACCGGCTGCGGGGTTGAACCGGTAACGGTTGGCAGCTCAACGCCCAAAGTTTTGAATGGGTTGGTGCTTGGGCCGTCTAAAAATTCGTCGGATGGCGCCGCGATCGGAGTTGGCATCGGTGCGGCCGCTGCGACCGGGGCTGCTACTGGGGCCGGTGCTGCAGGTGCGGCAACCGGTGGTTCAACCGCGGCCGGAACCTCGGCTGCGGGCATCACGGTGGTTCGCTGGTCGCTTCCAAACAGCAGTGCCTCGAAGTCGTCTTCGGCTGGGGTGTTAGTCGGGGCCTGTTCAGATGCCGGGGCTTCCTCAGCGGGTGCTTGCTCGATAGCAACTTCCTCAACCTGAGCCTCGACAACCGGTGCTTGCTCAACCACTTCGACCGAGCTGGTCACAGCAGCCAGAGGTGATTCCATGGTGGTTGGTGATCCGGTGAAGGCAGCAAGCAGGTGCTCTCTGAATTCTTCGGCCGACTGGAAACGCTGTTCGCGATCCTTTGAAAGTGCTCGCATAACAACTGCATCAAGCTCAGCTGAAATTTCAGGATTGTGAGTCGAGGCCGGAATCACCGGCTCGCTTACGTGCTGGTAGGCAACCGAAACCGCGGTTTCACCTTTGAACGGTGGGCGACCGGCCAACATTTCGTAAAGCAAAACACCGGCAGAGTAGAGGTCGGTGCGGTGATCGACGGTTTCACCCTTTGCTTGCTCGGGCGAGAAATACTGGGCGGTGCCAACGATTCCGCTGGTGTGTGCCATGGTGGCCGACGAGTCTGAAACCGCACGTGCGATGCCGAAATCCATCACCTTCACCTGGCCGGTTGGGGTGATCATGATGTTGGCCGATTTGATGTCTCGGTGAATTACCCCGGCACGGTGCGAAAACTCGAGGGCGGTGAGAATTCCGGCGGAATAGTCGATGGCTTCTTGAATCGTTAGCCGGCGCTCGTGAAGCAAATCGCGCAGCAGTTTTCCACTGACAAATTCCATGACGATGAACGGAAACTTGTGCTGGTTGCCGTGCATGTCTTGAGTGATTTCTTCGCCGGCATCGTAAATTCGCACGATGGTGGGGTGAGCCATGCGAGCCGAGGCCTGAGCCTCTTGGCGAAAGCGCGCCTCGAAAGCTGGGTCGTTAGCCAGGTCTGACTTGAGCAACTTGATTGCCACGGTGCGACCCAAGCGGGTGTCAACACCCTCGTAAACATCGGCCATTCCGCCACGGCCAAGTAACTGACCAACCTCGTAGCGACCAGCAATTACGCGCTTTTCAGACAATTCTGCTCCGTTCCTTGCCCCAGTCTAATCACCGAAAATTGAGAGTTTGGTGAGCCAGACCGCGACTAAATCTCTTACTGCGTAGCACCTTCGGTTGGCACTACGGTTGGTTCTTCAGTGGGGGTGGGTTCGGGGTTGTAGTTGGGGTCGCCGTACCAATAAATCACATCGATCGCGTAACCAGGCTCGAGGCGACCGAGTGGGCTGGCGTCGTAAACCGTGCCGGCACGAGGGTCGTCAACCGCAACCGATTCTCCTGGCACCTGGTTAACCACCAAACCCTTGACCGTTAATTCGCTGGCTACAGCCACGATAGTGCGGCCCTCAATGTCGCTGAGTAAAACTGTGATTGCACCTGCGGTTGAGGTGGGTGACGAAGATTGGCTGGGTGAGTTGGTCGGGGTCGGGCTAAGGCTCGGGTTTGGTTGCATCGAGGTGACCACAATCGCCACCACAATCGAGATTCCGGTCAGACCCATGGTTGCGATTAGGGCAATCCATGGCCACACAATTGGCTGCTTGACCGGGGTGTTCGGCTGCGGAATTTCTGCGGTTCGAATTACCTGGGTTGCGTCGCTAACCTGAGGCATCACCACGGTTGCTTCGCCGGCCGAGGCTGGTCGATTGGTCATCAGTGCTTCGGCTCGAAGCGCCAACGCCAGTGCGGTTTCAGGGCGCTGGTTCGGCTTTTTCGCCAGGCAGCTCATGATTAGGTTGGCCACCCGGGCATCGATGTTGTCGGGCAGAGCCGGCGGCGCTTCGTTGATCTGCGCCATGGCAATAGCCATTTGCGATTCACCACTGAACGGGCGTTTGCCGGCCAGTGCCTCATAGGCCACAATGCCCAGCGAATAAATATCTGTGGATGGAGTGGCCGGTTTTCCTGTGGCCTGCTCAGGTGCCAAATATTGAACTGTGCCCATCACCTGACCAGTTGCAGTTAGCGAAACCTGGTCGGCAACTCTAGCGATTCCAAAGTCGGTAATTTTGACTCGGCCGTCAGGGGTAATCAGCAGGTTTCCGGGCTTTACATCGCGGTGAACCAGGCCGGCCTCGTGAGCCGCATAAAGAGCACGGCCGGTTTGAGCAAGCAGGTCAAGCACCTTGTCGGCGTCGAGCTGTTTTTCTTTTTCGAGCACCCGCGCGAGTGAGTCACCGGGCACAAGTTCCATTACCAAATAGGCTGAGCCGGCATCCTCGCCGTAGTCGTAAACCTCGGCGATGCCCTCGTGGTTAACCATGGCCGCGTGCTTTGCTTCGGTTCTAAAGCGCTCGAGAAAACCTGGGTCGCCCAGGTATTCCTGCTTCAAAATTTTGATTGCGACGTCGCGCAAGATCACCTCGTCGCGGGCCTGCCAAACCTCACCCATGCCACCGATGGCGATGCGTTTGCTCAGCTTGTAGCGCCCGCCGTAGAGCTGGCCTTCTTCTGGAATCATTTGCGCAACACCGCCTCCATAACCTTTCGGGCAACCGGCGCTGCCAGCGAGTTGCCTCGACCACCTTGGCCTAGGCCACCGCCGTCTGCGATAACCACTGCTACGGCAACCTTTGGGTTGTCGGCAGGGGCAAACCCGGTAAACCAAAGTGTGTATGGGGCGTCTTCGCCGTTTTGTGCGGTTCCGGTTTTGCCGGCAACTTTCACGCCGCTAATTCTGGCGTTGCCGGAAACACCGGTGGCAACCGCATCGATCATCATCTGGGTGACGCTGGCGGCGGTCGCCTCAGACATAGCGGTAGAGAAGGCCTGGGGGCTTGGCTGGTTTAGCACCGCAAGGTTTGATGATTGCACCAGTTCGATAATGTTCGGCTTCATCAGCACACCCTTATTAGCAACTGCGGCCGAAACCATTGCCATTTGCATTGCGGTGGCACGGTCATCGAACTGGCCGAAGCCAGAAAGCGCGGTTTGAGCGACATCCATTCCACTTGGGTAAACGCTGCTGGTAACCCCCATTGGGATGTCGAGGTCGCGGCCGAAGCCAAATTTTTCAGCCTGTTCACGAATGCGATCCTGGCCAAGCGCGATTGCAAGTTGAGCAAATGGGATGTTGCAGCTGAGCTTCAGTGCCGTTGCAATCGATACTTCTTTTTTGCCACCGCATTTACCTTCGCCCGAGTTGTAAATGAAGGTTTCGGTGCCGGGCAGTTTAAATTTCGACGGGTTCGGCAGGGTGCTTTCAGCGGTGTACTGACCGCTTTCAACTGCCGCTGTCGCCACGATGACCTTGAAGGTCGAGCCGGGTGCGTACAGCTCGGTGATTGCTCGGTTTAGCAGAGGCTGGCTTTTTGCATCGAGTAACTCTTGATAATTGCCGTTCGAAGTTTGGCCATCGTGCACCGAGAGCAGGTTGGCATCAAAGCTGGGCTTAGACACCATCGCCAAAATTTTTCCGGTCGCCGGCTCGAGCGCAACCACGCCGCCCTTCATCGAACCGAGGGCATCCCAGGCGGCCTTCTGGGCGCGAGGGTCGATGGTCAGCTCGAGCGAGGCACCCTGCACCGGGTTTCCCGAAAAGAGCGCGCTAATCTGTTCAAAAAATTGGGATGAGTTTTTGCCGGTCAGATAAGCGTTTGCCGCCGATTCGAGACCGGTTGCACCCTGGTAAAAACTAAAGAAACCGGTGATCGCCGAGTAGCGGGTGGCCTCGTAAATGCGAAGGTAGCGGTAGACGTCATCCGATGGTTCTGAATAGGCGATGGGTTGGCCATCGATCAGAATCGCACCGCGCTGGGTTTTGTAGCTGTCGTAAACCGAACGCACGTTTCGCTGATCGGCGCTGAGGCTGTCGGCGGTAAGCACCTGAATGGTGCTGGTTGAAATAAAGAGGCTTAGGAACATCGCAAAAATTACGATGCTCACTCGCTTCAGCTCGCGGTTCATGCGCTCACCGCCCGCGACCCACTGTTGGCGCTGTCAGAGATTCGCAGCAGCACAGCGATGATCAGCCAGTTGGCGAGCAGCGAAGAACCACCGGCTGCGAGCAACGGGGTGGTCAGACCGGTCAGCGGCACCACTCGGGTGACGCCGCCGATAACGATGAAGCACTGCAGCGCGATAACAAAACCGAGGCCGGTGGCGAGCAATTTTGAGAAGTCATCGGGGTGGTTGAAACCAATGCGGATGCTGCGTGCCACCAAAAGTAAGTAGAGGGTCAGCACAGCAAATAGGCCGATGAGACCGAGTTCTTCACCAATTGAGGCGATGATAAAGTCGCTCTCGGCAAGTGGCACCAGGTGCGGAATTCCGCCGCCGAGGCCGGTTCCCATCATTCCGCCGTGTGCTAGGCCAAATAGCCCCTGGGCGAGCTGATAGCTGCCGCCAACCGCGTCGTAGTTTTCGGTGCTAAATGGGTTGAGCCATGAGTCGAATCGGCCGGCAACATAATCGGCGAAACGGCTAGCCACCAAGGCGCCGGTGAGGAACATGCCGAGGCCAACCACAACATAAATTGCACGGCCGGTTGCGGTGTAAATCAAAACAATGAAAATTCCGAAGTAGAGCAGTGAGGTACCGAGGTCGCGCTGCAAAACTAAAACGCCCAGGCTGGCCGCCCAGATGACCAAAATTGGGCCGAGCTCGCGAGCCCTCGGGAGTTGCACACCAAACACTTTGCGACCGACCAGTGCCAACGACTCTCGACGCTGCACCAGGTAGCCGGCGAAGAAAATAGTCAGCGCAATTTTGGCTAGCTCACCGGGCTGGAAAGTTAGTGGGCCAATGCCAATCCATAGTTGGGCGCCATTGATGTTACGACCGATCAGCGGCAGCATCGGGGCAAGCAGTAGGCCGATGCCGACAATCATCGAAACGTAAACGTAGCGTCGCAAAAATAGGTGGCTGGGCACGTAAATGATTACGGCTGCGGCAGCAGCCATGGCCACAGCTGTCCAGGCCACTTGCTTCATCGCAAAAAGTTCGGTGCCCCCGTTAGCCAGAGTGCCAAGGTCAAGGCGGTAAATCATTGAGATGCCGAGGGTGTTAATAACCACCGCGATTGGCAAAATCATGCCGTCGGCCTCAGACGCTCGGGCCCTCAAAATTATGTGCACGATGCCGGCAACTGCGGCGATCGGAGCCCAATAAAGCATGATTTCAGGCGTCAGCACATCGAGCACCGCAAGTTGGATTTGGGCAAGCTCGAAGGCGTAAAGACCAAGGGCGAAAATCAGTAGCAGCGCTTCGATGTTTCGGTTACGTGGCACCACTCGCAAGATTTTTGGGATCGACTGAGTCAACTCACTCATTCGGTCACCTCGCCCTCGACGTTATTGGCAACGCCCTCTTTTAGCTTGTTCAAGATGCGTCGGGCATCCTGCAGATCGGTTGCGGTGATGGTGTTTTGCAACAGCTGAAGCTGATACTCATTCAGGTCATCAACCGTGATGTCGGTGACCAGATAAACATCGCTGAAGGTTAGCGGCCCGAGAGATTCTTTGATTCCCTTGAAAACGGTGACTTTGTCGTCCTGAATACCGACGTAAAAGCGACCCTGAGTGTATTCGTAGGCTTTGAATAGGCCAAAGATCACAAACGCAACCAGCAGCAAAATTGTTAACGTCTGGCGAATCTTGCGCCACAGAATGCGACGCTTGGTCTCGCGCAAAATCTTTTCGAGGTATTCCTCAGACTCAGGCACGTAGCCGGTTGGGTCTTCGGGGCGGCGAAGCAGTTCGGAGAGTTTGATGCTGTTCAGCACGCGGACCACGCGGTTGCCCTTGCGCTCTTCAATAACGACTTCGTTAGCGCCTGAGCCGACAAATTGTGCCGTCGGTGCAAAGTCGATTGGCAGGGCAGCATCGACCACATCAACCACAACTACGGTGACATTGTCAGGTGCGCCGTGCTCTAGGGCCTCACCAACCAGCAGTTCGCTGGCTTCGTCGGCGGTGATTTTTGAAAGCAAAATTCCGGCGGTGAGCTCTGGTGGCACAACACCCGATAGGCCGTCTGAGCAGAGCATCCATCGGTCACCCGGGCGGGTAACCATCGTGGTTGCGTCAATTTCTGGAAATGCCTCAACATCGCCGAGCACACGCATCAGCACATTTCGACGTGGGTGCACCAGGGCTTCTTCTGGAGTGATGCGGCCGGTTTCAACCAATCGCTGAACGAAGGTGTGGTCGTTGGTGATCTGTTTCACCACACCGTCGCGGGCTAGGTAAACCCGCGAGTCACCGATGTGCAGCACCGTGGCTTCATCACCGGTCAACACCATTCCGCTGAAGGTGGTGCCCATGCCGGCAAGTTCAGGGTGGTCTTTTACGGTGTCGCCCAGAAGGGTGTTGGCCTGCCAAATGGTTTTGCGCAGCTGCTTGGTTGCGTCTTCGGCATCGCTGTAAACCGAGTCAGCCAGGGCAACTTTCTGGGTGCATAGCGCCGAAGCAATGTCACCGCCAGCGTGGCCGCCCATGCCATCCGCTACGAAAAATAGGTTGAAACCCGAGTAACCAGAATCTTGGTTAGACGAACGAACTCGACCAATATCTGATCGAGCCGCACTGAGGGTTTTGATTGGCAATTAGGCCCGCAATTCGAAAACTGTTTTGCCGATGCGAATCGGAGAGTTCAGCCTCACCACGGCCGGGGTGCCGACGCGATTACCGTCGAGATAAGTGCCGTTGGTTGAGTTGAGGTCTTGAATCAGCCAGTCGTTGTTGATTAGCACCAGCTTGGCGTGAAATGACGATGTGACGTCGTCGCTAATCACCAGGTCGTTGCTGTCGTTGCGGCCGATGGTGATTTCGCGGCGGTCGAGTTTGATTTCTTGTCCGGCACGCGGCCCCTCAACGATGCTGAGTTTGCTCGCCAGTGATCCGCTTGGTTCGCTGACCAGAGAGGTTGGCTGCGATGTCGGCATGCTTGGAACGGCAGGTGCGATGGGTGCAGAAACGACCTGCGGCGCATTTTTCTTGGCAACTTTTGAAACTACGCGCTGACCAAATAGGTCGCTGCGAATCACCGAGATGATGCTGAAAATGAAGATCCAGAGCACCGCCAGAAAACCGGTTCGAACAATAAATAGCGCTAACTCACTCATTGGGCAGCTCCCGGAGTTTCATGGGTGGCCGGTGCTGATTGAATTCCACTGTCGAGTGAGCGAGCGGCAACTCCGAAGACAAACTGGCTGCGACCGGCGGTAATTATCGAGTCGGTGGCGATCCCAATTTCGGTCACCGGTCGGCCGTTCACCTTAGTGCCGTTGGTCGATTGCAGGTCGCGCACCATCGCATTTTTGCCATCCCAAATAATTGAAAAGTGTTTGCGGCTGAGGCCGGCGTCGTTGATCTGAATCGAGGCGGATGCGTCGCGGCCGATGGTCGTCTCACCGCGGCCAAGCACAAAACGCTGTTCGCCGGCGGACAGGGTGGCCACCCATTCAACCGCGTGCTCTTGGGTTTGCGAGGTGACGTTGATTTGGCCAAGGTTTAGGGTTGGGTTTTCACTCACCACAATGCTCACAGCTGCGCCAAACTGGTATCCCTGTTTTTTAGCGTGTTTGGTGGCCAGGTCGGTGAGCTCACTAATTAGTGCGTCACCGAGTGATTGCATCCTTCTGAAATCGGCGACCGAAAGACCCACTCGAAAAGTATTCGGGGCAAGAATGCGTTCGCGGCTGAGGATGCTGGCCTTCGAATCCATCTCCGATTTAATGGCGGATGCGATCTCGACGGGCTGCAACTCTGACTTGAAGGTTTTTGAGAAGGCGCCGTTGACGAAACGCTCTAAGCCTTTTTCAAAATTGTCTAGAAAACCCACGGGGACCTCATTCGATTGCAGGCTCAAGTTTATTCTTTGGTAATCTCAAAGCGATGCTGATTCGGCATCGAGCGCAAGTGGCGAAATGGCAGACGCGCTGGCTTCAGGTGTCAGTGCCTTCACGGG
>CAZGZW010000016.1:0-45173 GCA_964530255.1 uncultured Rhodoluna sp. | reverse complement strand
TGCTATCTTTCGATCCTGGGGGAGTTGGCCGAGGTGACGCCGCACGGGGAGTCCTGCAATAGCTTACTAACGAATACCTATCAGTTGAAGTGGAGCAGATTCTCCCCGCACTGACGCTTCTAAACTGCAGTTGTGATTTCAAGAACAGAGCTCGTAATCGAGCGCCCAGAGCGCTGGGCTAAACAGTTGGGCAGCCATCTCGGTAACAAAGCAGAGCACTCAGAACTAGCTGGAGAGCACACTCTGAAATTTGGGTTTGGCGCAATCGGCCGAATTTCAACCTCAGACAATGCGGTGTTATTAGAAGCCGAAGCCGATGATGCCGAGTCTCTGGCGCGAGCCCAGCATGTTTTAGGAAGTCACTTGCTCAGATTTGCCAAACTCGAAAATGTTGAATTGAGTTGGTCTTAGCAAAAGAAAGAGGCCCTCAGAAACTGAAGGCCTCTTTGGGTATCATCGCTGATTCCCTTATTTTGATTCCCGCCTGCGATCCGTAACAGTCGAGAACCTTGATGCGATTGCCTGCAAGCACTCGCAAATTTACTTATTCACATAGTGGAGACACTTATGCTGATTACAAACATAAGTGCTACTCTTGGAAACTGAAGAACCTATTCAGCGATTGATACCGTTTCGTTACCAACGCAGTGAGCAGCGGGCCTAGCTCATAACTCGGCCTAATGATGGGCATTGGTGGTAACGGCGCCCGCAGCTTAGAAACTTCGATAATTTCGTACTGTCCCTTCGACGAAGCAGGAGCCAGAGTGCCGAAAGTTTTTGACAGCGCAAAAGCGGCGCTCGCAGAGCGTCTATTTGATGGCGCAACCATTGCCGTTGGTGGTTTCGGCCTCAGCGGTAACCCATTTGACCTAATCGAGGCTGTTCGTGACAGCGGAGTAAAAGACTTGACCATAGTTTCAAACAACATGGGCGTTGATGGCAAAGGTCTCGGAATTTTGCTCGAAAACCAGCAGGTCAAGAAAGTTATTGCCTCATACGTGGGCGAGAACAAACTATTTGCTCAGCAATATCTCGATGGCTCAATCGAGGTTGAGTTTGCGCCCCAGGGCACACTTGCCGAACGCATGCGTGCTGGTGGCGCAGGTATCGCCGGCTTCTACACGAAAACTGGCGTTGGCACCCCGGTGGCCGAAGGCAAAGAGCATAAAGAATTTGACGGCCAAGCGTACATTCTCGAACGCGGCATTATTGCTGACTTCGGCTTGGTGCGGGCTTGGAAGGCCGATCAAGCAGGCAACCTGCTCTATCGCTACACCTCAAGAAACTTTAACCCGTTGGTCGCACAGTGTGGTCGATACACCGTGGTTGAAGCTGAAGAAATTTCACCCGAATTTATCGACCCAAACGCTGTAATGACGCCTGGCATTTTTGTGCAGGGGCTGGTTTTAGCAAGCGGCCGCGCCAAAGAAATCGAACAGCGAACGGTACGTAGCCGAGCCGAAGGAGCCAACTAATGCCTTGGACACGCGACGAGATGGCGGCCAAAGCTGCCCTTGAGCTAAATGACGGCGACTACGTAAACCTAGGAATTGGCATCCCCACCCTGGTGGCAAATCACATCCCCGACGGAATCTCAGTAACCCTGCAGAGTGAAAATGGCTTGCTAGGGATGGGCCCATTCCCCTTTGAAGGCGAAGAAGATGCCGACCTGATCAATGCCGGCAAACAAACCGTCACGATTCTGCCCGGTGGAAGCATTTTTGACAGCGCCACTTCTTTCGGAATGATTCGCGGCGGACATGTGGCGATTGCCATCCTTGGTGCTATGGAGGTCTCAGCAAACGGCGATCTAGCGAACTGGACCATCCCTGGAAAATTAGTAAAGGGTATGGGCGGCGCGATGGATTTAGTCGCCGGAACCCCGAAGGTGATCGTCGTTTCAGAGCACAACAATAAAGACGGGGCGCCAAAAATTGTTACCGAATGCTCGCTGCCACTTACCGGGCAGAAGTGCGTTGACCGAATCATCACCGACCTTTGCATCTTCGATGTGACCGATGGCGGTTTAGTTCTTCGCGAACTAGCTCCTGAGGTAAGCGTTGAGCAAGTGCGCGAACGCACCGGTGCAGACTTTCAAGTAGAACTGGAAAAGTAATGTCAGCTCGAATTCTGGGTTACGCGCGAACCCCCTACTGCAAAATCAACGGCCAACTCTCGCACTTCACCGCGGTGCAACTTGGTGCCCATGCGGTCAAGGCTGCACTGAGCCGAGCTGGCATTTCACCTGCACAGGTGCAGCAGCTTGTTGCTGGCCAAGTTTTGCAGGCTGCGGCAGGCCAAAACCCAGCCCGTCAAACAGCGGTTGCCGCAGGAATCGCGAACCACGTTCCTAGCATCACCCTGAATTCGGTTTGCCTTTCGGGCGCAGAAGCAATCACCTACGGTGTCGCCCTGATCGAACTTGGGCAGGCTGATGTAGTTGTTGCCGTAGGTCAAGAATCGATGACCCATTCACCGCATGCCATGGTTGGTTCTCGAGCCGGAAAAAAATACGGATCGATTCACATGGTCGACACCCTGGAACTCGATGGGCTCACTGACGCTTTCACCGGTGAATCTATGGGATTGGCAACCGATAAGGTGACCGCTGCGGCCGGAATCTCACGCCTTGAACAAGACGAGTATTCAGTGCTTTCACACCAGCGCGCAGCAGAGAACCGCGAGCGCCTAAATCGCGAAATTGATCCGATGATTTTGAAAACTCGCCACGGCGAGCAGAGCATTGGCGTAGACGACGGAATTCGCGAAGACATTTCACTTGAATCAGTTCAGAAACTTCGTCCAGCATTCATGGATGACGGCACCATCACAGCCGCAAATGCATCGCAACTTACCGATGGTGCGGCAGCAGTTGTTTTGGTCAGCGAGAAATATGCCAAAGAGCATAACCTGGGTGGGTTGGCTAAAGTGCGGAGTTATGCCAAAGTTGCCGGCCCTGATTATTCGCTAAACCTACAACCAGCCAACGCAATCAAGGCGGCAGCGGAGAAAGCGTCGGTTGAGGTTTCAGAACTTCAACAACTCGAAATCAACGAGGCCTTTGCGGCGGTCGTATTAGCTTCGGCAGCTGATCTCGGGGTCAGCCTAGACCGAGTCAATCGCCTCGGCGGCGGCATCGCACTAGGCCATCCGATCGGCTCATCGGGCGCCAGAATAACCGGAAGTCTAGCTTTGAGTTTGCACATCGCCGGCGCCGGAACCTTGGGTGCCATTGGAATCTGCGGTGGCGGCGGCCAGGGTGTTGGCATCGTCTTGGAAGGCATCTAATGCGCATCGGTCGTTGGGTATTTGACGAAACCGAGTTCGAGGGCCTAATTATCGAGCAGGCTGGTGAGCTTTCTGCGGCACCGTTTACCGATGGCACAACAGTGCAGCAGCTGCTTGAGTTAGGGCTTGCCGAAGCGCTGGAACAAGCGCCGAAATCAATTGGTGAAACACGCCACAAATTGAACGACATCCGCCTTTTGGCACCTTTCAAACCGATCACCGTGCGCGACGGCGTTGCATTCGAATCTCACGTTGAAGGCGTGGTCAAGAGCATCGACTCATCAGAAGGCGTAGTTGCCGAGTGGTACGAATTTCCAACCTTTTACTTCACCAACCCACACGCAATCATCGGCACTGAAGCGTTGATGACTCCACCGCCGTCTCAAAAACTTGATTACGAACTAGAACTAGGGGTCGTAATTGGTGCGACACCAGGTCGAGGCGGAGCAAACCTCAGCCCAGAAGAAGCCAAATCAGCAATTTTTGGATACACCGTTTTCAATGACTGGTCAGCTCGTGATATTCAGTCACGCGAAATGAAGGTTCGCCTCGGCCCGGCAAAAGGCAAAGACTTTGCAACCACAATCGGCCCTTGGATTGTCACGGCAGACGAATTTGCCGACAAGACCGATGCAAAAGGTTTCGTCCACACTCAAATGAGGGTTTGGGTGAACGAAGAACTTTACGGTGAGGATAACTTGGCAAACATCGGATGGCCGCTCAACGAAATGGTTGCCTATGCCAGCCGAAACACCATGGTAATGCCCGGCGACCTGATTGGATCCGGCACCTGCGGATCAGGATGTTTGGCCGAACTGTGGGGCCGAGCCGGCGAGCTAACTCCCCCGCCATTGAAAGCTGGCGACCTGGTTGAGATGGAAATTGACGGGATTGGGCGCATTCGCAACGTGGTGGGTGAACCTTTCACCGGTCCGGCAATTCCGCCAGCCAGAAAACGAAGCTGATTTAGCCTCGAGTTCGCTAGACTTTAGTCAGTTCCCAGCGCGAAGTAGCGCACATCCCCCGTTAAAAATCGGCAGTCGATGGCGCTCGCCATCAATAAGGAATATGAAATGACCGCTAAGGCAAACATCGGAGTCGTTGGACTCGCAGTAATGGGCTCAAACCTAGCCAGAAACCTAGCTAGCCGCGAGGGTAACACCGTTGCTGTTTACAACCGCTCATGGGAACGTACTGAACTTCTGATCAACGAGCACCCTGAAGCAGGTTTCATCGCCGCAGAAACCATCGATGACTTTGTAGCATCGTTGGCCAAGCCACGCACCGCAATCATCATGGTGCAGGCCGGCAAGGGCACTGACGCAGTTATTTCACAGCTGGCCGAGCGTTTCGAACCAGGCGACATCATCGTTGACGGCGGTAACGCATTGTTCACCGACACCATCCGCCGCGAAGCTGAGGTGCGCGCTAAAGGCATCAACTTTGTTGGCGCCGGAATTTCTGGTGGTGAAGAAGGTGCTCTCAAAGGCCCATCGATCATGCCTGGCGGTTCTGAAGAGGCCTACAAAACCCTTGGACCAATTCTTGCCTCAATCGCAGCGGTTGCAGAGGGCGAGCCATGCGTAACTCACGTTGGTACCGATGGCGCTGGTCACTTCGTAAAGATGATTCACAACGGAATCGAGTACGCTGACATGCAGCTAATTGCTGAGGCCTACGACATTCTTCGTTCAGCAGGCGGGTTCTCACCTGCAGAAATTGCGGGCATCTTTGAGGAGTGGAACAAGGGTGACCTTGAGTCGTTCCTGATTGAAATTACCGCTGAAGTTTTGAAGCAGGTTGATGCGAAGACTGGAAAACCGTTTGTTGACATCGTGCTTGACCAAGCCGGGTCAAAGGGCACCGGAGTTTGGACAGTTCAGACCGCGCTAAACCTCGGTACCCCAGTTTCAGGAATTGCTGAAGCAGTCTTTGCTCGTTCGCTTTCTTCGCAGGCCAGCCAGCGCTCGGCCGTTGATGGCTTGCCAGCAGATGCAACCGTATGGTCAATCAGCGACAAAGCGGCTTTCGTTGAAGATGTTCGCCGTGCACTTTACGCATCGAAATTGGTTGCTTACGCACAGGGCTTTGATGCAATTCGCGCGGGCGCAAAAGAATACAACTGGAACATTGACCTAGGCGCGGTTTCGAAAATCTGGCGCGGCGGCTGCATCATCCGTGCACAGTTCTTGAACCGAATTGCTGACGCTTACGGCAAGAATGCGAACCTTGAGTCACTAATTTTTGACCCATATTTCAAGGATGCCGTCGCCAAATCGGTTGCATCATGGCGCCAGGTGGTTGCTAGTGCCTCACTCGCCGGAATTCCTGTACCGGCGTTTGCTTCGTCACTGTCTTACTATGACGGTCTGCGTGCCGAGCGTCTTCCAGCCGCTTTGGTACAGGGCCAGCGAGACTTCTTCGGAGCGCACACCTATAAGCGAGTCGACCTGCCAGGTACCTTCCACACCCTTTGGTCGGGCGACCGCTCAGAGGTTGAACAGGCCCCAAGCACCCACTAATCGCGACACTCTGAAACGGCCCTTGACTCTTGTGGTTTGGGGCCGTTTTACTATGCGTATGCGCTACGAAATAAGAGGCTACGAAGCCGTACGAGAAGCCGCAAGAAACTGGGAAGAGTACTCAAGCGATTTACTTGGTGACCGTGACGTGCGTGACTACCGTCAGCTGCCGCTAGAGGCAGACCCTCCAAGGCACACGAAATTTCGAATGGCGCTGAACCCAATTTTCAGCCCAGGAGCACTTCGTCCACTGGCGCCTGATTTTGAGCTCCTAGCCAAGCGCCTCATCGATGAAGTCAGTTCACGGCTTGAATTCGAGGTGATCGAGGATTTGGTGATCCCTTATGTAATTGGATGCCTCACGATTATTTACCGCCGCCCACAAGACTTCGAAGAGTGGCGATCCTGGGGACCTGACGTTTGGACAGCTGCTGCCTATCAAAAAGGGATCGACCCGCATGAGGCCGAGATTGCCCATCGAAATCGCGATTTCTCGATGCACAGCCAGCGCTCAGGTGAAACCTTGCAAGCATATCTAGACCGAGTATTTGATGAGGCCGAAACGAGAGTAGCTGAGGGCCAGCCAGAGCGAGACATTTGGGATTTTGTAGCAGCTTTAGAGATAGACGGACTCAAAGTAAATCGAAAAGAGATGCAGGGAATAGCAAATGTTCTACTAGCTGGGGGTCGAGATACCGTAATTAAGCTCCTGGGTGGTTTTGTTTGGCACCTAGTATCGAACCCACAGGATGTTGATTTCCTGCTGGAAGATGAAGAAAACTTCAGGCCAGCCATCCAAGAGATGGCTCGCTACCTTACCCCTCTTCCAAGAATGGAGCGCGTCCCGAGGGAATTTGCAATCGGTGATGACACAGAGAGAAATCCGGAAAATTACGTTTTGTTAGGTTTCGTTTCTGCCAATCACGATCGAGAGCGTTTCGATCAACCCGAAAAAATAAATTTCCACCGGGAGCGTAATGCCCACATTGCGTTCGGCTTCGGGCCGCACAGTTGCTTGGGGCAGAACATCACAGAGATTGAGACCAGGGCGTTCCTTAGTGCACTACTGCCAAAGATCTCAGGATGGAAATTTTCACAGGCGCCTGAAATCGAATGGGTTAATGAGCCATTGGCTGACGGATCGACAACAAAGTATCTGGATAAATTTAAGAAATTTTTGGTTTCCAGCTATTGATTTAATGGTTCAGTTCGTGAGCTAGCCTTGAGCCATGCCAACCACGAGTGCAGTCACAACTCTTATCGCCTTATTTGCAATCGTTAGCCCGATTACCGCAATCCCGGTTTTTCTTGCACTCACTGCCGGAAGATCAACTTCTGAGCGCAGGGCAGTTGCTCTAAAAACAGCCCTGGTTTCTGGCCTGACGCTGATTGTCGCCTACTTCTTGGGCGAGATCATCCTGGGTATTTTGAGCATCGATCTCAACGCTTTCAGAATCGCCGGCTCGCTGGTGATTGGCGGCATCGGTTGGTCGATGATTCAGGGACACAAGGTCTCAATGGCAGCCAACCCAGCCGGCGCAGCGGTAGTTCCGCTGGCGATTCCGCTGATGGCTGGGCCTGGTGCGATTGCCGCAACCATTACCATTCGTTCAACTGAAGGTGATTCCTTCTGGCAAAACATCGGGATAATTTTGGCCCTCACTGTTTTGTCATACGTTCTGTTTCTGCTGGCCCAGCCACTTGAAAAACTTCTAGGTGAAACAGGGCTAAACATTGTTAGTCGAATCTTCGGTTTGCTGCTGATGTCTATTGCGGCGTCTTCCGCAATCACAGCAATATCGGATGCGTTTCCGGGCCTAAGCGTTTAATCGACTTTTTCAAAAGGTAGACTTATCGGGTTCCAAGGAGAATTCGCCTAGTGGCCTATGGCGCACGCTTGGAAAGCGTGTTGGGTGCAAGCCCTCATGGGTTCGAATCCCATATTCTCCGCGGTGAAACTACAACCCTTGTCAGTCCTCAGATTTGATAAGGGTTGTTTTCTATTTTCAGGCGCTGATGGCGTAGAAAGATGGCGTAGAGCGACCTAAGATTCATTTGGGGGGCTGAAAATGAGTAGTTCAGATAGGTCAAAGACCTACGGGCGTGGTGGACTTTACCGCCGCTATCTTTACGAGACAGATGACCAGGGTAAGCGCGTGCTGGACAAACGCGGTCAGCCAATCGTCAAGTATGCGTATTGGCAGGCGACTTACGAAGTGCCCCCTGAGTTGCTACCCCCAGGGTCTAGTCGAAAAAGACTGACTGGTAATGGCCCAACTCAATCAGCCGCTCTAGATGCCCTCGAGGCCAACAAGGCTGCTCTTCTTTTGCGGAGAGAAACAGGCGAAATGCTGTTTAGGCCCAAACGCAAAAAGGGGGCCCCGCGCAAGACGGTTGACGACCTGTTTACAGCGTGGCTTGAACATAAAACAGATGAAGCAGTCAGTAGCACTGTTTTGCGGAAGTATCGCCGAATGTATGAACAACACATTCAACCTGCAATCGGGAAAGAGTATTTAGACAAGATAAGTTCCCGCCAACTCAACCAGTTGCTGAATAGCACTCTGCCCTCGAAGAAGAAGACTGACTCACAAGGGCGGCCCATTCCGGGCACAGTTTTGCTCGGCTCTGCCGCGAGGTTGAACATTTGGAAAACCTTGAGGATGTGCTTCAGGTGGGGTGAACTTTCGGATTACTTCCTGGGAAGAAGTAATCCAATGATGCTTGTGAAACAACCGAAAGTTGTGAAGCGGAAAGTAGACATTGACCAGCGAGTCAAGGACGCGGACCAGATTATGAAGCACCTCGAAAAGAACAGGCCAGAGTTACTTGCTCAAATGGGACTTCAACTTCTTGGGCTTCGGCAAATGGAACGCCTGGGATTGAGGCTTGATGATGTTTGGGGTCTTGACACGAACAGCCCTAAGTTGATTGTTCGCGGTCAACTTGCACGATTTGAAACCACAGATTCCGAATACTCGAAAGACGGTCGCCGTTGGTATTGGAAGGACCGGACCAAGACTGGTGTGGAGCGTGAAATACCCCTTTCAGAACCTTTCCTGGGCTATCTGCGTGACCACCTCAAGAGGCGAGAAGAGAATGCGAAGAAGCCAGGTTTCAAGAAGTGGCCCAAGAACGATGAGATTGGCAGATTGCTGTTTTTATCTGAAAAGGGCGCTGTCATCACTAAGACAACCGACAACGAGATTTGGAAAAAGGTTTGTATCGAGGCTGGTGTAAAGCCATACCCTCAACACATCAACCGATTCATCACTGCTGCGCGCCTCGCCGCTCTAAAGCCTGCCGTTCCCAGCAATGTCGTGCGTGCGATTCTGGGCCACGAAAGTGAAGCGATTGGCTACTACTACCAAAAGATAACTGCAGAAAATAGTGAAGACGCGATGAAGCGTTATGGAAACACATACAGGCCAAAGTCGAAGTGACCGAGTAGTCATAGGCGTCTAGCGACTAAAGCATTGGGCTCTCGACTGCATCTTTGTAGCGCTCAAATAGCATCGCCAAAATCTCTTCCTCTGAGGCATTGCCTTGGAGTCCAAAAGCGCTCAAAACTGACTTATCAAGATTTTCGTGGGCTCGCCTCAATGCTGGGGGCATCGCATTTGTGTCATACAAGTCAGCCAGTGAGTTGTATTCGAAAGATGACCTCGCTACGAGAACACTCTCGGCCCCGCGCTCGATTAGTTCCCTTTGTTCTTCGTTTAGGGAGGGGGCTACAAAGTTGTTGTAAGTGATTGTTGCACTTATACGAGTATCTGACTTGAGTCTTCCCGAAACGGCCTTATTCCACACCGAAAAGACTTTGGATTGAAGGAAGCCAAATGTTGCCAATGACTTCACTGGAACGACTAAAAGCGCGTCATTGGAAATCACTTCGGGTGGCTGAACAGCCATAGGCACATAATCACGATTTTCAGATGAAACTCGAGGTACTGCAATGTATTCGCTAGTCGGTTGCCTGATTTCGCCGAACTCCGCCGGACGTGACGCTAGTTTCTTAGTCGCTTCTCGCTTACTCGAAGAACGGAGTTCCCTTACTGCTTCGACGCGTTTTGCTAACTCCCCGGAAGAACGCAAGTCCTTGGGGTCTGCCCCTTGTAGCCATAGGCAGTATCGCTCCTCGTTGTGAATCAGTTCGCGGGCGCCAACAATCTTGCGCAAATACTTGGCGGCCACCAAATCACTTTTGCGTATTGCCTCGGCCTCATCCGAACTTATGTCTGATAAGTGGCCCCCATCATTAGGCATACTTCCAAAGTCCATAGGTGGCATCTCTGGCGAAATAGGAGTCCTTCGGGCGGTCAGATAAGCGTCGGGGGCATCGACAAGATATGCATTGATGTTCTTGGCTCTATGCAATACAGGTTGGCCCTTGATGTTTGGGTATGACCACAGGTTTCGAACCTTTGGAGGATTATTCGAAAGACCAATGATTACGCAATGAACTGCGGCTTGACCTTTGGCATCGTTCTGCCAAGAAAATGTCCTATGCGCAAAGGAAATACCCACGCCCAGTGCCTCAAGTTGGGGGAACAAAATGCCAGGCTGTTCGCCTTGAGTAAGACTGTTGGTGGAAACGAAAGCGGCTTGGCCTCCTTGTTTTGAAATGTGCCTGGATGCGATTAGGTGCCAGTTAGAAACGAAGTCCATTTCAGCAGCGCCTTTGATGTCACCCCAAACTGCCAGGGTGTCTGCCTTCTGCTCTGGTGTCTGGAATCGGGCTCCGAAGAAAGGTGGATTGCCCATTATGAAAGTTTTCTCGCCTAGAGGTGCGACAGATGCCCAATCGACTTGGAGCGCGTTCGCATTGACTATGTTTGCGGAATCCCTAAGAGGAAGACGGTTTGGTGCCGAGCCAATGATTTCTTCCCAAATGAGATTGCTCTGATGGTCTGCTAGGTGGAGAGCAACTCGAGCGATTGAAGATGACCACTCGTCGATTTCAATGCCGTGGAACTGATGAAGACCAATCTTTTGCCCCATAGTTGCATCGAGTTGCAGTTGCGCGTTTCCCTCGAGTTCCTGAATACGCGCCAAGACTCGGAGTTCTAGTGCTCGCAAGTGTCGAAGTGAAACGACAAGGAAGTTACCGCTTCCGCACGCAGGGTCAAAGAAGTGATATTCACCCAGTTCGTTATGGAATCGCTTCAACTGAGTGGGACTATCCCAGGCTTTAGCGAGATTGTCATTGAAGTTGTTCAGAAAAAGGTCGCCTATGACCTTCATAATGTTTTGCTCTGAAGTGAAGTGCTCCCCCATTGTCCTGCGCGTCTCGGCATCCCGAACGCTTTGAAAAAGAGAGCCAAATATGGCCGGCGAGATTCCAGACCAATCGTAAGAAGTCGCGTCAATCAGCGCTTTTCTCATTGATGGCGTGAATGAAAAGTTTGAGACCGTCTCAGCAAAAAGTCCGCCATTTACATATGGAAACTCGTTTAGGTTTTGTGAAATGGTGGCTGGTCTTTTCTCCTTCTCAGTATTGAGAATGAGAAAAAGTTCCTGGAGCATCGCGCCGAGACCGCTGCCACTTTCAGGGCTCTCTGAAACATAGTTTGTGAAAATGCCTTTTCGCATCATTCTGGTGTCTTCAGCGAAAAGTAAGAACAGTATTCTCACTAAGAAAACTGATGTCTCGTGCCCCGTGTATCCAGCCTTTTCAAACTCGACAAAAAGGTTTGCCATTAGATTGGCAGCCTTTGTGTCAGCGGAAATCTCAACAGTTGTCGAACCGATTCCCTTATTCGCAAATATGGCGTTCAAGCGCTCAAGATTGGCTGGTAAATCAGATAGCGAAAACTCGTGCATAGTGCCAGCGAGAACTTCAACAACTCGAAATCGCGCAAAGTCGCAGACTATGAAAACGGGTGGGACTTTGCTCTGGTCGAGTGAAAGCAGGTATTCCCGGGCCTGCTGTTCTGCCTTGTCCAAATCCTCACCTGCGGATTTGTGTTCGATTAGCAAAACACTTGGCCAAAGCACATCAATCCATTTGACCTTTCCGCTCAAGTGCGAGCGAACAGGAACTTCAAACTCGATTCCCGTGCTTGTCAAATCATCGATTCTGAGAAGTTGTGAGAAGAAATCACGCCAAAACGTTTGAGCGAACTGCTTTTCGCTAGAAGTCTGCGCATATTTGTTGGCAAAGTTTCTTGCCTCGTGTATTTCGAATCTTTCCCCAGTCACAAGTTTCAGACTACCCTTCCCCTCTGACCTCTAGCCCTAAGAGCGCGTGACAATGCTTCACCCATCGCTGAGCCATCAGAAACAACAGCAAAACCTCGACCTGTTTGAAAGCGTCCTTTTCTTCGATGTGTGCCTCTAAGTTTCACTACTCCCGTCCGTTGATTTACCCTGGGAACCAACTTGCGCCTTCGCTCTGAGTTTGCCCTGGTCCACCTTCTAAGAGTTCTAGAAATGAAGAGTGCGTCCTCGATAGAAATCTCCTTGCTCACCACTAGAGGCTTGAGCCCCCAATAGCCCCAAAACCTTCCTATGCTTCCGGCGTCAATCCACTCTCTTGGCGGTTTGTTCTGATACTCCTTTTTTCCGAAGTCGGCTGAGTTATGTTTACTGAAGTAGACAGCGATTCTTGCTGGGTCAACACCCTGAAATCCACTTGGGTAATCAACGGCTGTTCCCGCCAGTTCGTGCTTCACTCGCTCTAAAGGGTCTGGGTGCGCGACTATATCTGCCCAGGTTATGGATAGCCAGGATTTGAAACTTTGACCAACGGGAACGGCCATAAAGAGATGAAAATGTGGACTCCCCGAACGCTGATGTTCTCTCTTCCATAATGCTATGAGTGGTTTCCCGAAGTGATACTCATAACGTTTCTTGAATGTTCTCAAGTGCCTTTGGGCATCAGCAGAGGTTGGTGCAACAACATCCCATTTGCCCGGATAAGTGAGAGTTACCAAAGCAGGTAATCGACCATCCTTGAATAGAGGCCTGTAGTCCAAAGTTCCGTAGCGAAAAGTCATGGATGCTCTGGACTTTCGAGACCATTCTTTGATTTTTGTTCTCGCTTTGAAGTTTGGTGACTTTGCTTTTCTGATTGGCGAGGTTCTGGACAGTCGAACTGTTCCGGGAGATAGTTCGATTCGATGTGTATTTCGATTATCGCCTTTGACATATGAAGGCGACTCCCCAAAGGTCTCAATCGACCTATTTAGTGCTTCCTCTGATACGAAGCCATCAAATAGGTCTTCGCCACTTTTGGAAGAAATGACAAGCCCGGAATCGTCTGATGATTGATTTTCCATACCCGCGCTATCGGCCTGGGTGTGCCGTGTCAGGGCGCGTTAGCCATTTCGCGCCTCATTCGCTCGCTTCACAGGCTTGTTTCGCTCGCTCTCTCGACTTGTCTGGCACGTCCCTGACACGCAAAGAAGGCGAGACCAGAGGTCTCGCCTTCACCGTTTCTGCGTTCTTCACTTTTTGCCTCGTGAGTCAAGCCTCACTTCGGCCTTTTGGGTATCTTCGGAGTTTCCGGCGGCGCAGAGGGGACTGCCTGCCTTCTCACGACCATTCTCAACTCCACTGAGAAACATCCCCAATGCCCAAACCAACGGCTATCGTCTAGCAGTGCAGAGCCTTCACTTTGAAAAGTCACTTCGGCGTGCTTGTCCGCCCACTGGAGAAAGGGCGCAAACTCTGCTGGAGGTAATGGCGCTATGAAGATGAAACCACCACTGATTGTGCCTTTGAAGTAGTAGAGGGGTGGGACACGTCCCTGTGCTTGAACCCAGTAATCAGCCCACAACCGGAACACAAGTTGTGGAGTCGTGTAGAACTGGTTTGCCCATGTTATCTCTGCCATCACTAAACCTGGACACCAGAAATCTGGAACGACCAAGAGGTCTTATCACTTTGGGCTTTTGACCATTTTCCACCTGCGAGCCCTATCAACTTGATGGGAGTAAGTTCCGGGATGTTACGAATGGTTTCCGCTTCTTTATTTGTAGCAACCAAAGTAAAACTTTCGGTTGCCTGGGCATTTCCTTGATATTTCACAAGCGCCGATACGACCCAAACGGGCCTTCCATCCTTATCCGTCTTCTGGACATCCTCAGAGCCAATCCGCTCCGTCTTGGGACTGATGTCCAGGTATCTCACGCTGTCAAATAGGTTCGGCGCAAGTGGTAGGTAGTAGCCATAAGGAGCCATTTCATTTCCTTTCGCCCAGACACCTTGTCTGCGGCGAAATGGCTATCGGCTTGACTTGTTTTCGGGTTGGCAAAACCAAGTTCGAGCCAGGCCGATAGGCGGGGTTAGGCGTTCAAAAACACGAGCACAGTCGGAACTTTGGCACGTCCGAAGTAGCGAGATTTTAGACAAGCGATTAGCGCCTGAACTTTGTCAGCGAGAGGTGTGAGGATAGAAGTGACCATTGGGGGAACAGTGAAAGATTTATCTACGGCAGGTTCTATCGCCGCCATATTGGGTTTTGCCTTGGGCTGCTGGGCAGCCTTTAGGCGACTTCATCTGGTGAAGATTGAGGTAAAGCCAGTAATCAGCGACAACTTCGGAGAGAACAAGGTGGTTGACTGGAAGGTGGATAGGCAAACTGTCCGGGACATTCTTGAAGAGTTCTACGATTCCGGAGATAGGGCATATGGAGCAGATGCCCAGTTATATCTCTGGGTGAGATTGACGGTAAGAGGCCTATCGCAACTAACCCTTGAGAAGGTTCAGTTTTGGGATACACGTTCAAAAAGAATAGTTTGCCAGCGAAAAGCAAGCGGCATTGAGAGAGTCAAGATAGTCCCAGGTGAAGACCATTCTGACTGGAAGTTTTACCTGGATGAACTAGACAAAGAGTCTCAGAATGTGTTCTCCAAAGACCCTTCATCTTTGCGATTGCGAGTTCGATTCATAAAGGCCAATGGAAGGACTATCCGTAAACTTCGCACGATTCCAAACAAAGGGCTAGCGAATGTCGTAAGTCTCTTTGCGGAGGAGAAGGAGCGACTCGAATCCGAAAAGCGGCCCGGTGCCCAATAAACTCAACAAGATGGCGTAGAAAGATGGCGTATATGAAAACTTCTAAATGGAAGATTTGCCTAAATACTGGGAAGTAGGGGCAACAGTTCGTTCCACCGATTCTCCGCGTTGAAACCACAACCTCGTCAAATCATTGAACTGACGGGGTTGTTTTGTTTACTTTTTATCCTTGATAGCTTCCGCGGCAAACCACAAACCAACAGACCAAGGAATCAAAACACTCGCGATGCTGATGAACAAACCAATCAGTGTCTTTGGCCCGCCATCCTCGCCAATCCAAACCAAAAAAGGTAGGTATGCCATGCCGATGGCAAAGAACAAGACAGCCAACAATCCGAAAATCACCTTAGATATTGATTTCATACTTAGAGCTTAGGATCACAAGCACCCGAAGTTCTCGGGAATAGTTTTTAGTCAAGGGGTCTTTACTTAAATAAACGGAGATTCAAATGACAGTTAAACCTCACGGAATTCACCATGTGACAGCGATTGCTGGCGACCCCCAACGCAATGTTGATTTCTACACCAAAGTTCTTGGCCTTCGGCTCGTTAAGCAAACCGTCAACTTTGACGCGCCACACGTCTGGCACCTCTACTACGGCGACGAGCAGGGCTCGCCTTCATCCATATTGACCTTTTTCCCATGGCCGGGGGTTACGAAGGGTAAAGACGGTGCGGGCCTTACCACCGCAACCGCATTCTCGGTACCAAATGACTCACTCGGGTTCTGGGGAGGTCACCTTGCTGCGCTGGGCATCGAGTACAGCCGCGGCACAGACTCAGAATCAAACGAGCTAATTGAGCTCCATGACTTTGATGGACTGCGGCTTCAACTCGTGGGCACTCACGACGATCAGCGTTCGGGCTGGGATGGCGTTGGCAGCATTCCGGCAGAACACGCTGTCAAAGGTTTGCATGCGGTCGAGCTATCTCAACGAGCCATCGAACCGACAGCAGCCATGCTTGAAAACTTACTCGGCATGAATTTCACCTCAGAAAGAGGAGACCGGGCTAATTTTTCAATGGGAGCCGGTGCTTCGGGCACCAAGGTTGAGGTGCTCGCGGGCGTCAAAGACCGCGGATTACAGGCTGGCGGAACTGTGCACCACGTTGCATTCAGCGCCCCTGATCTACCCACCATGGAACTATGGCAACATGAACTACTCGAACGAGGAGTCTCAGTGACCCAAATTATGGATCGGCAATACTTCAAGAGCATCTATTTCAGAGAGCCCGGTGGAGTCCTATTTGAAATCGCCACCGATGACCCGGGGTTTGCGACCGACGAACCACTGCTCGAATTGGGTAGATCTCTGAAACTTCCGCCCTGGCTTGAGCCTAGCCGAGCCCAAATCGAGGCCAGCCTTCCACCGATTGCGGTGAACGCTAATGTCTAATCGAGACCTCAGCCGTCCACACGTTTTTGAAGCCGGATCCAATAACCGCGTTCTCCTTCTGCTGCATGGCACCGGAGCCGATGAACGAGACCTGCTGGGCTTAGGCAATGCTCTTGACCCGAATGCGGCTTTGCTCTCCCCCCGAGGTATGCACCTTGAGGGCGGCATGAATCGCTTCTTCGAGCGATACTCTGACGGAACATTTAATGAGCAATCCATTGATCTAGCGGTCGATGAGATAGCTGAATTCATTTCAAATGCCAAAGAAGAATATGGATTGGCCGCTAAAGAATGGATCGCTGTTGGTTTTAGCAACGGAGCAAATACGGCAGCTGCCATTTTGGTGCGGCGACCTGAATTACTTGACGGTGCAGTTCTTTTCGGTTCGACCCAGCCCTACAAGGCAGTGGAACTTACAGACCTAACCGGCAAAAGAATTTGGCTCGCAAACGGAGATCAAGACTTTTATGCTCCGACCGAGGTCAGCGAGCTCTGGGTAAACCAGCTTCGAGAACATGGGGCTTCGGTAAAGTGGCTTAGGCATCCGGGTGGCCACCAAATTGCCTCAATGCACGTGATTCAAATTTCTGAAGAACTTGGTTAGCGCACTACACCGAGATAATTCAGATGTGAATAACGCCCTGGATGCAGGTGACGGTGGCGCCACCGACCCAAACCTCGCCTGCGCTATCTTGCGATAGCGAGATTTCACCGTTTCGACCTAGGCATTTGCCTTGTCCAGCCAGATAACCTCCAGAGGCCAGGCCACTGCGAAATAACCACTGCGCCACACTGGCATTTAGGCTTCCGGTTACCGGATCTTCAAAGACGCCAATTTTGGGTGCAAAAGCACGAAGTTCAAAATCTTTTTCACTGCCTGTTGGGTAGGCGCCGACCACACCCAACATCAACTCTGTCCCATCCTGAAATTTAGGCTTCAGGCTCAAAACCTGTTCTGCGTCTTTGAGCAGCACGGCGACCCAACCCGGCCCGTTGTCGACCCATTGATGATCAAGAACATCGTTCTTCGAAATGCCCAGGGCTAAGACAACCTCATCAATAAGCTCCGTTTCGAGGCCTCCTGAGCGAATGGTTTTAGGAGCCTTGAACGAAAGCTGACTTTGAGACTCACCTCGATTAATCTGCTTTAGTGTGACTAAACCGGCACCACACTCTTGAACCAATTGACCTTCGGTTTTCGGCACGCCGCCGTTCTCTAGCCACGCGTGAGCTGAGCCTAGGGTTGGGTGTCCAGCAAATGGCAATTCGCCACCGGGAGTAAAAATACGCAAACGGTAGTCGGCACTGGAATTTGTAGGTGGCAATAAAAAGGTTGTCTCAGAAAGGTTTGTCCACGATGCCAGCTGCTGCATTTGTTGATCAGAGAGACCATCCGCTTCGAGCACTACCGCAACAGGATTACCGAAGTAGGGAACACTCGAAAAAACATCCACCTGTACAAAATTTCTTGATCTGATCGCCATCTGTAGTCCTTGAAAAATCTCTAATTCCGCTTACTCTAAGGCCATAAAATTCAGACATGCCTAAGTTTGCAAACTTTGACGACTTTTATGACTCGCTTCCAGAAGATCAGCGAACGGCCACCGAAAGGTTTGTCGATCACGTGGCGAAAATGCATCCTGAACTGGAACTTGTTTTGGCCTGGAACCAACCTATGTTTCGCCAAGGCAAAAAGTACTTGATTGGTTTCATGCCCACTAAAAGGCACATCAACCTGCTCACCATCTCTGATGCTGCAGTGACACATTTCGCCTCAGACCTGGCTGAATATCGTCATGGCACAAGATCGATTTCACTGCCCTTTGACTGGCAAATTGATAATGACCTAATTGAAAAATTAATAGCTTTTCAGGCCCAATACGAACCGTGCTGAGAGAACCATCCCGCGACGAATACCAGCTATTTTGGGCTTTAAACGCCTCAGCGCCGTCAATAAACTTTCGCTTATGCGATTTGTAGACCTATCTGTACACCTCGATAACGAGACCCCACTTGACCCTCCTTTCTTGCGTCCGAAGATTGAATACAAGGACCACCAAGAGGGCCTGCAAGACATGTACAAGATGTATGGCATCACCGCCGAGCAGTTGCCCGATGGTCAGGGCCTCGCTGCAGAGACTGTTCAAATCACCACCCACTCAGGTACCCACATTGATGCCCCATGGCACTACCACCCAACCCAAAATCACGGTGAAAAAGCCTGGACCATCGATGAGGTTCCACTCGATTGGTTCTTCCGCAACGGTGTGAAAATCGACCTTCGTCACCTACCAAACGGCACCATTGTGAAGCCACATCACATTGAAGAAGCTCTTGAGAAAATCAATTACAAACTTCAGCCATACGACATTGTTTTGTTCCACACCATCGCCTCATCAGCTTTTGGTCGAGAAGACTTTATCGACACCGGCATCGGCTTCGGCGATGAGGTAACCATGTGGCTCACCGACCAGGGCATCAAGGTGGTTGGCACCGACGCGTGGGGCTGGGACCTTCCGGTATCGATCGCTCGCAAACTCTTCGAGGAAACCGGCGATGCATCGCTGGTTTGGGATGGCCACAAGGCCGGCCGAAACGTTGCCTACTGCCAGATTGAAAAACTTCACAACCTTGAGTCAATTCCTGCATTGGGCTTCACCGTTGCGTGCTTCCCAACCAAGGTGCGTGGAGCATCTGCCGGCTGGACTCGCGCGGTAGCAATCTTCGACGAATAGAATCTCCTAGAACAAGGAGAAACATGGCGGCGAAAGCATCGAAAGACAGCACTTTTAGCGACGTAGAGCGCAACGCGATGAAAGAGGCTGCGGCCGAACGCCGTAAAGCAGCCAAAAAGATGACCCCTGCCGAACAAGAGGCCGAGGTTGTTGCGAAAATCGAAGCTATGGCGCCGGCAGATCGAGCAATCGCAGAAAAACTGCACGCTCTGGTCAAAAAGATTGCCCCAGAATTGCAGGCGAAGACCTGGTATGGCATGCCTGCCTACAACAAAGACGGTAAGAGCATCCTGTTTTTTCAAGATGCAGGGAAGTTCAAAGTTCGTTACTCAACGGTTGGGTTCAATGAACATGCAAAACTCGACGATGGTGCTCTCTGGCCGACATCTTTTGCAATTTTGAAATGGGATGCTGCAATCGAAAAAGAGCTAGCAGCCCTAATCAAAAAAGCAATTAGCTAGCCAACGCCTTCTGAATTCGCTCGAGTGAAACCTTTTCTGCGGTGCCGAGCGGTTGAGCAAAGAGACTGATTCTAAATTCTTCAAGTAGCCATCGAGCAGCCAACAGGTTGCTAGCGGCGTTCGAACTTGCCGGCAATTTCCCGCCCGCAAATAGATAAAGGCTGAGCGCTTGGTCAAACTGAGCAGCCGCCTGACGATCGCGCATCACATTCTCGCTAATTCGCTCCAGCCGGTAGCTAATTCCCTTTAGGTAAATAATCAACCTCGGCAGTCGCGCAAGACCGGTTGCACTTATGAAATTAGGTTGCAATAGCTGTTCGACGTGTTCGCGCTCTGCTGTCAGTTCAGCTAAGAATTCGAATGACTTAACCGCTGAAATTGACTTCTGTGCCTGGGCGGCGGCAACCGCTATTTGAGCTGCCAAAGCTGCCACTTCAAAACATCTATCGACAATTTTCGAAGATGCAGTTGAGCGAACGCTCTCAAATTCTGCTCTGCTAAAAATCAATCCATCCGATTTTTGTTGTCTCAATTGATCTTCCAGAATTGCGGCCAGTAAATCTGAACTGAATTCGGCAAAACTGGCGTAAGGCAGAGCGGCAATGGCTAGTCGCTCATTTTGGGTCAGATGTTCGCGAATGTATTCGGCAGGGTTGGCAATAGTTTTTGCGAGCAGAGCCACGACCCCGCGGGGATGGTTTTCTCGCTGCTTTTGTTCGGTTGCATAAACCCGAATTCCCACCTCGCCGTTGACCAAAGTTAGCGCAGGAAAACCTCGAACCAAACTTTTTCCCTGCTGAGTTTCGATGCTCCTGGGTAAAAGGTCAAAATCCCATGCAGAAAGTGCATCTCGCTCCAGCGGAGAATTTGAAGCCTTGGCTACCTCTGCAACTGCAGTTTGGCTCTGTTGGGCTAGTTTTTGCTGCAGTGCATGAAGATCAGTACCTAAACCAAGAGTTCTTCCCGATGCATCAACCACGCGGTAGGTCATTTTTAGCGCATTGGTGAGTTTGGTTAGGTCAAAATCTGTTGCATTTACCCGAACCCCGCTCAGTTTCTGCAGGGTTTGGGCCAGAACTGTCAGAAGGTTGCCAGTCGGCTCGTCTGGCAGTACGGCGAGCGCCTTTTTTGCCCAGTCGGCTGCTGGCACAACATTCTTTCGAATGTTTTTTGGCAGTGACCTAATTAGTTCGGTGACCAACTCTTTGCGAAGCCCAGGCACCAACCAGTCGAACTCATCTGAAGTTAATGCCGCCAAAATTGCAACCGGAACATCTACCGAAACGCCGTCATCTAGAGCGCCCGGATCGTAGCGGTATCGAAGTTTCAGCTGTTGGCCGCCGTGCTGCCATTTAACCGGATGCTCAGCTTCATTGAAACCGTCTTGTTGCTCACCCAACAGATCTTCTCGGGCCATAGTTAGCAACTTTGGGTTTTCGTGCTGTGCCTTTTTCCACCAGCCCTCAAAGCTGCGAGTCGAGAAAACCTCGGCTGGAATTCGCTCGGCGTAGAAACGATAAATGTCATCTTCATCAGGGGCCAACTGCGGCTTACGGGCCCGCTCTGCAGCTGCCTCGAGCTGTTTAATCAGTGAGCGATTTGCTCGATCAAATGCTTGCTTTGAATCCCATTCGCCATAGACCAATGCGTGACGAATGAAAAGCTCACGGCAGTAGCTCGCGTCAATTCGCGAATATTGCATCCTGCGCGAGCTTATGATTGGCACCCCAAAAAGGGTGACGCGTTCGTATGCAACGACCGCACCCTGAGACTTTTCCCAATGCGGTTCACTGTAACTGCGTTTACACAAATCACCGGCAAGTGACTCAGCCCAGGCCGGATCAATCGATGCGTTCATCCTGGCAAATAACCGGCTGGTCTCAACTAGCTCAGCGCTCATAATCGCGGCAGGGGGTTTTTTGGCTAGGGCAGAACCAGGGAAGATTACAAACTTTTTGTTATTCGACCCCAGGTACTCGCCGGCAACCTTAGGGGGTTTTGAGCCTGAACCTCGCGCCAGATCGGCACCCTTCTTGTCAGCAACTTGCCTCAACCCAATTTGACTTAGCATTCCTGAGAGCAGTGACCGATGAATTCCATCCGGATCTATTTTTGGATGACCGTATTCGAGCCCCAGGTTCTTTGACAAAGAGCGAAGCTGACGGATTAGATCTTGCCACTCACGGATGCGCAGATAGTTCAAATACTCGCTTTTACAAAGGCGCCTGAAACCTGATGATGAGAGTTTTTCTTGCTGGTCCTCGAGGTAATTCCAAAGGTTGAGCATTGAAAGGAAATCGCTGGTGGGGTCTGCAAATCTGGCGTGCAGCTGATCTGCCTGCACTCGCTTATCGAGAGGTCGCTCACGCGGATCTTGAATAGTCAAACCGGCGACGATAATCATCACCTCACGCACAACACCGCCTGCTTTTGCGGCGAGCAGCATTCGAGCAAATCTTGGCTCGATGGGAAGCCGAGATAGCTCGCGACCTATTTTGGTCAACCTCACTTTTGAAGAATCAGAAACTTTGGCCTCGATGGCTCCCAATTCAATGAGCAGCGACAGGCCGTCTTTTACACCGCGAGAATCTGGCGGTTGAAGAAAAGGAAACTTAGAAATGTCTCCAAGGCCGATGTTTGCGGCCTGCAGAATCACCGAGGCCAAGTTCGTGCGCAAGATCTCTGGGTCAGTGAACTCGGGGCGAGCGTTAAAGTCATCTTCGCCGTAGAGCCGGATGACCACACCTGGGCTGGTGCGACCGGCACGCCCTGCTCTTTGGTTTGCGCTGGCCTGCGAAATCGCCTCGATTGGCAGTCGTTGCACTTTTGCCTTGGCGCTGTAACGAGAAATTCTGGCGGTACCGGTGTCGATCACGTATTTGATGTTTGGAATGGTCAGTGAGGTTTCGGCCACGTTGGTTGCCAAAATTATTCGACGGCGAAGCCCGGCTACCTTGCTTCGCTCGAAAACTCGATGCTGCTCAGCGGCACTGAGCCGTCCGTAAAGCGGCAATACTTCGGTGGCTTTCATCAGCAACCCGCCAGTTATCTGACCGGTGATGGCGTCTTGGGCATCTCGAATTTCGGATTCACCCGAAAAGAACACCAAAACATCGCCGTCAGGCTCTGCCTCGAGTTCTTTCAGTGCCGAGAGAATTCCGTCAATATAATCTGCGGCCTTGGCCTGATCTTGCTCGGTATCGACGTCGGTGTCGTCAGCCTGTTCACGAGTAATTGGTCGATAACGAATCTCAATTGGAAATGTTCTGCCCGAAACCTCAATCACTGGAGCATCATTGAAATGGCGACTGAACGATTGCGGATCGATGGTTGCCGAGGTGACGATCACTTTCAGATCGGGGCGCTTTGGCAGCAGTTGCTTCAAATAACCGATCAGGAAGTCGATGTTCAGACTTCGTTCATGTGCCTCATCAATAATGATGGTGTCGTAAGCGCGAAGCTCACGGTCATGGTTGAGCGCGTTTAGCAAAATACCGTCGGTCATTACCTTGATCTTGGTAGCCGCTGATGCCCGATCGGTGAATCGCACCTGGTAACCGACCAGGTCACCAATTGGTACTGAAAGTTCTTCTGCAATTCGCTCGGCGACCGAACGGGCGGCAATTCGTCGGGGTTGGGTATGCGCGATGCTTGTTCGGCCGAGCTCCAGGCACATCTTGGGCAGCTGTGTGGTTTTACCAGAACCGGTTGCACCCGCAATCACCACGACCTGATGATTGGTGATTGCCTCGCAAATTTCGTCTTTGAGCTGACTAACCGGCAAATCAGCCGGATATTTGATCAGCTTCGCATCCATTTTTAGAGAGTTTTGTAAATCTAGTTAAAACGTTCGGACCAGGTATCAGGTGGGCCCAGCCAGAGCAGCCCGCTGAAAATACCAACCACTAGAAGAATCAGCACGAGAACCAGCAAAATTGGACGGTTGATGAACCAACGGAATAACCGATCGAACCAAAATTGGTCGCGTTTATCTTCACTTGCTGTCAGCCTCCAATCGCCAACCAGTCGACCGCTTCGCTCTACAGAACGCTCAAACGGGATGGTTGCATAGGGCACAATCGCTAGAAAAATGGCGAGCAGAGTGCGTCCAAAACCCCAGCGCTGGTTTACCCCAACCAGGGCAGCGGTAACTCCGTAGCCTAAAAATACGGCTCCGTGCACTGAACCAACCACAAAAAATAGTGCCTGATCAACACCGACTGTGGCCCTCAAGACCAACCCTGTAATTAACAGTGTCCAGGTAACGGCCTCGGCAAACGCGAACGCCTTGTAAAGCTTTTTTGGGGAAGAAAACAACATATTTCAACTCTAATTGGCTGACCTAATTCGCATAGCCAAATAAACCTTGTAATCTTTTCAAGACTCAAAAACGGGATGAGATAAATGTCTGAATTCACATTTCTAAAAGGTTCTGCCGACTGGTGGCGTCAAGCCGTGGTTTATCAGATTTACCCCCGCTCATTTGCCGATTTCAACGGTGACGGCATCGGTGACCTCAAAGGAATTATCAGTCGTGCTGACTATCTAAAATCGCTGAACATTGATGCGGTTTGGTTGAGCCCGTTTTACCCATCTGCCCTGGCCGACGGAGGGTATGACGTCGACGATTATCGAGACGTAGACCCTCGAATCGGTACCCTAGCCGAGTTTGATCAAATGATTGATGCCCTGCACAAACGCAACATTCGGGTAATTGTCGATATCGTTCCAAACCACTGCGGCTCAAACCACGTCTGGTTTCAGGCGGCTCTGCGCGCGGGCAAAGGTTCGCCAGAGCGCGACCGCTTTATTTTTAGGGATGGCCGCGGCGAAAACGGAGAACTACCGCCGAGTGATTTGGCAAGCCACTTCGGCCCTACCGGCTGGACTCGAATTGTCGAACCTGATGGCACCCCTGGCCAGTGGTATCTGCACCTCTTCGCCTCAGAGCAACCAGACTTCAACTGGAATAACCCTGAGGTTCAAGAAGATTTTTTGAAGACGCTTCGCTTCTGGAGCGACCGCGGTGTTGACGGTTACCGAGTCGACGTTGCCCATGCTCTAGCAAAAGATTTGGCCAACGGCCACCTGCCAGAACGCAAATCTTTCGATCTCGAAGTCATGAAAACTGACGGCAGCGATGACCTGTTTGACCGAGATGAAGTTCACGACATTTATCGTTCCTGGCGCAAGGTCTTCAACGAATACGACCCACCACGCATGGCTGTTGCCGAGGCCTGGGTGCATCCGCACCGACGACCTCCGTACGCTTCGGTTGAAGAGTTGGGCCAGTCTTTCAACTTCGACATGCTCGGAGCAGGTTGGAACCCAACGAAAATCAAGGAAATTGCTCATTACAACCTTCGGGTTGCCGCTGAAAACCACACCAGTACCACCTGGGTTCTTTCGAATCACGACGTCGTGCGTCACGCAACGAGATTGGGTTTGGCCGACGACTTCAACGCCTATACCTGGTACCGAGAAAATCGATTCAAGCGCGAGGTCAATGTCGAACTCGGGCTAGCTCGAGCCAAGGCATTCACCCAGCTACTACTTGCTCTACCTGGTTCTACCTACCTCTACCAGGGAGAAGAGCTTGGTTTGCAAGAGCACCTCGAAATTCCTGCGGAGCAAATGCAAGACCCGCAGTTTTTCAGAAACCCTGATGTTGGTTTGAGTCGCGACGGTTGCCGTGTTCCGCTGCCGTGGGCAAAGTCAGGGCAGTCGTTGGGCTTTGGCCCTGGCGGCAGCCACCTTCCACAGCCAGCCTGGTACGTCGATTACGCAGTCGAAGCCCAAGAAGGTAAACAGGGCAGCACCCTTGAGTTTTATCGTCGAGCGCTGAGGTTACGCACAGATTTGGTCACCACCGAAGAAATAACCTGGGTGAAGCATCTCTTCGGTAAAAATGTTTTGCACTTCAAGCGACCAAACGGATGGCAGTCGATCACCAATTTTGGCAGCCGCCCAATTCGACTTCCAAAGGGCAAGTTGCTATTGAGCTCGCAGCCGCTAGAGAACGGGAAGCTACCAGCAAACACAACCGCTTGGGTTAAGGGCTAGTTTTAGACCTGATGCTTAGACTCGCGCTCTAGTTTCGCTCCCTCAACATCAACGTCGGGGAGAATTCGGTCCAGCCACTTGGGCATCCACCATGCGGCCTTGCCGAGCAGTGCAAGCAGAGCCGGCACGAGCAACAGTCGCACCAAGAACGCATCCAATAGCACACCGACCGCTAGAGCAAACCCAATTGGCCGAATCATAACCTCGTGCGAGAAAACGAATCCGCCGAACACAGTGACCATGATTAGCGCAGCCGCAACCACAACCGAGCGGCTGAGGTGAACCCCGTAATTGATTGAATCCTTTGGTGACTTGCCATGTACAAACGCCTCTCGCATGCCAGAGGCCAAGAAGAGCTGGTAGTCCATGGCTAAACCAAACAAGATACCGATGGCGATGGTGGGTAAGAAACTGAGCAGCGGCCCCGGGTCATGAATGTCAAAGAATTCGCCGGCCCATCCCCATTGGAAGACCACAACCGAAAGACCGATGGTGGCAAAAATCGACAGCAAGAACCCGGCGCTTGCGACCAGAGGCACCAAAATTGAGCGGAACACCAAAATCAGCAGCAATAGAGAGAGCAGCAAGACGGTTCCCAAATAGAGCGGTAGCGCGTCAGCCAACTTTTTCGAAATATCAATATTGACCGCGGCCAAGCCGGTTACCCCAAAACTTGAGTCGGCCGCTCTGAGGTCGTAAACCAACTGCTCGGTAACCTCGGAGTTTGGGCCAGCGGTTGGAATTACTTGAAACAGCACTTTGGTCTCATCATCTGAAATTCCGCTTGGAACCACAGCGGCAACGCCACTCAGATTCTGCATTTTTTCTGCTGCATCAGCCTGAAACTCGAGCTGTTGAAGCTCTTCAGCCAGCGGGTTTGCAGAGTCAGCAACTACAACCAAGGTGCCGTTCGCGCCTTCACCGAAGTTTTCTGAAATCAACTTGTAGGCCTTATAGCTGGTTGAGTCGATTGGATTAGATGAGCCGTCAGGAAGGCCGAGCCGCAACGACTGCGCAGGCATTGCAGCCAGCAGTAAGACTCCCACTGTCACCAGTGCGGTCAGCCAGGGATGCTTAACTGAGATCACCGGCTTGGTCGAAACCTCAGGAATTGCTGAACCGCCAGGCTTCAGCTCACCTACGGCGGCACGCTCTTTCTTGCTGAGCACTCGCAGGCCAACCAATTTCATGACGGCAGGCATAAAAGTCAACGCGATACCGATTGACAGGGCGATTGCGACGGCACCCATGGTTCCCATGAGACCTAGAAAAGAAATGCCGGTTAGGTTGAGCGCAACCAGTGCAATGATCACTGTGAAACCTGCAAACAAAACCGCGTTACCCGAAGTGCCATTCGCAAGTGCGATGGAGTCTTCCAATTTCATACCCGCCTTGAGTTGGCTGCGGTGGCGGTTAAGTAGGAACAGCGAATAATCAATACCCACGGCCAAACCGAGCATCACACCAAGCACCGGCGTGGTCGAGGTCATCTCGATCACAGAGGCCAGAGCAAAAGTAGTGGCTCCAGAGATGGCTACACCTAGCAGTGCTGCAATAACAGGCAAGCCGGCACCGATGAGGGTGCCGAGCATTACGAAAAGCACAATCGCCGCAATAATCAGGCCGATAATTTCACCGATGCCAAGAATTGACCCGAGGCTTTGCACCAACTGTTGCGAATACTCAATCTGAAGTTCGTCACTCTTCAACTTGTCAATTACGGCAACGACCGCATCTTTATCAGCTTTCAGAACCGCATCCATCTGGGTGTCAAATAAAACGGATGCGATTGCGGTGCTGCCGTCATCGGAGACAGTTTTGAAATTAGCGACGGCCTGGCTCAGCCGTTTTCCAGCGGCAAGCAGCGGCGACTGCTCCTCCAACTCCAGCCAGCCCTCGTCAATTTTCTTCTGCGCTGTGACCAAATCGGTTTGCCCGCTAATTGCCTTAGCCTCGCCTGACTTCAACTCGGCAACTTTGGCAGCAATTGTTTTTTGACCGGCTAAGAGCTCAGCATTTTTCGCGTCGAGCTGCGCCTGCCCTGCCTCGAGTGCCGCCAAATTTGCTTTTAGTGGCTCGGTCACCTCGGCTGGTGCGCCAGCCGCCAGCGCTTGGTCAAGGCCAGCCTTTACCTGGGCAAGATTTGCAGCTATCTCTGCTTGGGCTTTAGTTAGTTCTTTGGCACCTTTATCAAGATCGGCCTGCGCTTTAGCCAGGGCAATTTTTCCATCGGCAATTTTCTCGAGGGCGTCTGCTAACTCAATTTTCCCCTGGTCAATTTTGTCTTGGCCGTCGGTTAGTTCAACAACCGCCTTCTTTAGCTCAGATTCACCCTCGACGAGTGCAAGCCGCTGGTCATTTAGGTCAGCCTGGGTCTCGAACGGATCAACAGTGTCGGCGACTGCGCTCAGAGACTTAACCCGCTCTAGCGTCTCTGCAATTGCTAGCTTCTGCTCGGCTGTGAAGTTTTTACCGTCTGGCCTATGAAAAACCACCTGGCCATTACCTCGACTGGCCTCTTTAAATGAGGTTTGCAGATCATCGATTACCTGCTGCGCTGGGGTTCCATCAAGGGTCACATTGCTGCCCAAGGTTGCGCCCGAAGTTGCGGCCAATGACCCAGCTAAAACTAGAGCCAAGAGCCAAGCGGTTACAACCTTCCAGGCGTGACGCAGCGAAAACTTACCTAATTTGTAGAGCAGAGAAGCCAAGGAATTATCCGATCGGATCGAAATAGAGTTTCATAAGGTTCAACCAGGCGACTGCAAAAGGCTTCCCGCATTCAGAAAGCTCACAGCTAATCTGGATTGTTTAGCTGGCAGGCTGGGGAGCCACCTGGCAATTTGTGTCGATAGCGCGCAACCAACCAGTAGCCTAGGGCAGCAATCCAACTGAAGGGTTTGGTTCGTAAAATTGCGCCCATGATGCGAAGAGGTTGTGGTTGCAGTTCGAGCAACTTTGCGAAGCACAAGTGCCCGGCATAGGTTTCGCCCGAAACTACAAGTTGAACCTTTGATTGTGCCTGGGCTTTAGTAAGGCCAAGTGCTGCCAGGTCGGCAAATTGCCAGGGAATGATCCGCATTTGCACACGACTGCGCTTCGAAACGTAATTTGCAGCTGTGGTACAAAAACCGCAGTCGCCGTCGAAGATCAGAATTGGTTTGTTCATTGATTAGCCAAATGTCGGCAAGACCACCGCGACCAACCAGGTAAATAGTGGGGCCAAAACGAGCGCCGGGAGCAGGTTGGCAACGGCAACCTGGCGCAGATTTAGCAATCTGAGTGCGATACCCATCAGCAAGATTCCACCGGTTGCAGTAATTGCTGCGATGTACTCTGCAGCGACAAAAGCGCCGGCAAAGAAGGCCAGTGCAGTTAGACCACCCTGCCATAAACCAACTGAAATTGCAGAAAAAGCAACGCCCCAACCGAGGCTAGCCGCAAATGCAATTGCTGCGAAAAAGTCGAGAATTGACTTAATGATTAGGGTCTCACTTCCCTGCCCCATGCCGTCTGACATTGATCCGAGAATGCTCATCGGTCCGATAGCAAAAAGCAACGACGCATTTACGAAACCAAGGATGAACCTGGCCCGCGCACTTTCCCCAGCCTCACCGCCGGCAAAACGTTTTTGCAAAGTGCCACCGAATGACTCAACCCGCTCATCGATTTTTAGCAGGGAACCAAGAATTCCACCAAATAAAACCGCGAACATCACGATGAAAAAGGCAGCGACTGAAGTCACTCTCGCGATCCAGGCCTCATCTGTGAGGGACTGCAAATTCAGCGCTGCAAGCACCAAAACAATTAGTCCGAGCGAATCAGTTACGGTCTGGCTTGTTTTGGGAGAAAGCCGAGAACCTATCAGCACGCCAAGGCCGGTGCCGAGCACGATGGTGACAATGTTTACGAGGGTTCCGAGGCCAATCATTCTTTTAGTCTAGGTCGCTTAGACTGCTGGAGTGTCATCGTCAACGAAGCCTTCTGCCATCTCTTTCATCGGCCTATTTCCGATCCTGCTAGCGGCGGTAAATATGCGCGCAGGCTTGGTGATGATAAGCCCGCTGCTTCCAATTCTCGAGCGCGAATACCAACTTTCACCATTCGCCCTGTCGTTTCTGAACGCTATTTCAATTCTCTGCTTTGGTGCGGCTGGTTTACTGATGCCTCTCACCAAACGAATCGGTGGCACCAATCGAATAATTTCGTTTGCCCTCTCACTGCTTACCGCAGGTGTTTTACTGCGCATGTTCGACGCAATTTTCACTCTTTACCTGGCCTCACTGCTGATTGGCGTCGCAATCGCAATTCTCAACTTCATGCTCCCGGTCTGGGTTAAAGAGAAGGCATCAGCAAGCGCGGGCTTAGTCACCGGAATTTACATCACGACGATGGGTTTATTTGCCGCCCTGGCTATTGCCACAGCGGTTCCGTTAGCTCAAGCTACCGACTTTGGTTGGCAGCTGGCGGCTATGCCCTGGTTCATCACCGGAGCCATCGCATCGGTTTTCTGGGCTTTCTTGGCCAAAAAAGAAGGGGCTGCTGCGGAAAGTGAAATTGCTGCGCCAACCTGGAATTTCATTAAGAACCCAGCTGCATGGTCAATCACAATATTTTTTGGCCTGCAGGCGATGCTCTACTATGGGCCGGCTACCTGGCTACCAACGATTTTGCTTGCACGTGGTTTCGAGCTTGAACTAGCTGGTTTGCTGGTTGCCGTGACCGGCCTGATCGGATCAATTTGTGGTTTGTGGCTACCCCACCTGTTAGCCAAACGGCCTGACCTAAGAGGTTCGCTGTTGGTGTCAGGCCTGCTAATGATGGTCAGCTTTGGTTTTATGGCCATCACCGAAGGCTGGCTGCTGGTTTTCTGGCTAACCGTGATGAGCATCAGCCTTTCAGTGGCATTTCCGCTGGCCTTAGTTCTTACCTCGAGCCGAAGCAATAATCCGCTTGACACCCGATCGCTGTCGATCATGGCTCAGTCAATCGGCTATGTCATGGCAGCTTTCTCTCCGGCAATTTTGAGCATCGCGTTCGATCTGTCAGGCGACTGGGCCGCTTCACTGCTCGTAGCGGCGGCACTGTCTTTGGCCATGGGTCTAGTTGGACTGAAGGCCGGTAGTGCCAGCAAAATTAGCAACGGCTAACTAGCCAGGCAAAACCGTCGACCAGCCACCGTCAACCATTAGGTTTGCCCCTGTAACATAAGAGGCGTCGTCGCTAGCTAAGAACATGGCACACTTGACTACCTCGATCGGGTCAGCAACGCGACCCAACGGAATGTGTTCCGCAATTTTTCTCATCGGATGATCGGCAGCCAACAGGTCGCCTTCGGTTGCCGGAGTTTGAATCATGCCCGGGCTGATTGAGTTAGCCCGAATTCCGAATTTGGAGCCCTCGGCTGCCACCTGCTTAGCCATGGCAATTACGCCGCCTTTGGTTGCAGAGTGGGCTATTCGATTATTGGTTACCGAACCGCTGACACCGGCCGTTGATCCCACCAAAATAACGTTTCCAGAGTTCCGCTTGAGCAATGGCCAGGCGTACTTAATGGGCAAGAAGACCAGGTCGAGCTCGTGCTGTAGCACCCAGCGCCACTCCGCCAAATCAGTTGATTCGATTGCGTTGAATTTGGTTGCGCCAGCGTTGGCGTAGAGAACATCTATTCCTGATTCAGTTCTGGCGATACTTTCAAACCAGCTTGCAGTTGCGGTTTCTTGAGTTAGATCGACATGACCTCCGTCAATGAACGTTCCACCTGCCGCCTTGACCAGTTCAGCAGTTTCAGCATTGGCTTCAGGGTTGCGGTCGCAACCGTAGACGCGTGCTCCTTCAGCAGCAAATTGCATCGCGGCAACTCGGCCCATCCCACTGCCAGTGCCGGTAATCACGACAACTCTGTCGCTGAATCGCATGGCTACCGCCCGGCCTGAAGCTGCAATTTATTGAAGAAATCTTCAACCATCAGCCTGGTGTCAACCTGTGTAAACACACGAATGTCGCGACCGCGATCTAGCGCGGTGTAATGTCCAGCGGCATCAATGGCAGGCGCAGGGCGGGTAATTGATACCGAACTAGCCGGTTGATTGGTGAGGGTGCTTTGCAGAGCGGTTAGTAGCACCAGCGGGCTGTCACCGAAGACCAAGACTTCACCAAGGTTCAAACCCACCGTGGAAACAAAATCGTCAACTTCTTCATACTTTGACCAAATAAAAGCACCAAGCTCGCTGACGTTTGCCATCCGGTTAATGACCTCCGACCGAGAAACCAGTGTGGTTGCGTAGGTAGTTTCGGGAACCTGCCAAATTTTTATGTTGCTCTGGTTGAAGACCACCTGGGCCGCATAAATATCTGCCGAAAGATTGAATTCGGGTTCAGTCTGGCCGTGTGTTTCATAGCCATGCCCGCCGATCCAGACCAGGGTAAGTCGATCTGCGATTGCCGGTTCACGAAGGTAGGCGCTGGCGATCGAAGTGAGTGAACCGCCACAGACCAGGAAGAGCGGAAAACTCTGGTCGCCGTTCATGGCCTCATCGATAATTAGGTCAACGGCCGGCGAATCTACTGGGTGGCTTGCCGAGACCATGCCCACTTCAGCGCCAACCACAACCCGAGTGCTCATGCCACAAAAATCAACTACCTGTTGAGCAAATTTCGCAGCCTCAGTTGATGGCTTCTCGGGTACCGGCCAGGGAACGTCTTTACGCAGGTGGCTGCCAATTACCCCTCGCACCTCGACCGATGGGGTGAGCAGCAGGTGTGCAAGCTGAACTAAACCGTCTGGGTCTCCCGAATAGTCGTTATCGCTAATAACGCGAATTCGAGGTTTGGCTTGCAGCTGGTATTTCAATTTTCGGCCTTTCGAAGAGGACGAGAGAGCCTAACCGACCGGAACGAAATCGAACCGGTCAACGTCAATGGCCCGCTGGTCGGCGGCTAGGTTGTGACTTGCCGAAAGCCTGACCTGATATTCACCGGGGGCAACGGTAATTTTTCCGATCACAATCTCTGACCAGTCTTCACCAGTGGCCGGAAATTCTGTACCTCGGTTGATGTATTGCTCGTATGACTGATTCTGATTTCCGTCGTAAAAGAGATGCCGACCGAAGAGCACTCGCCCGTTGAATTTCTCAGCGGCTCGATAACGCAATCTAACTTCGTATTCGCGCTCAACCCCGACTTCAAAAAGCACACTGACGCCGTACTCCTGAAGAGTGAGGCCGGTTACGTAACCGATTCCGCTGAAGTTTGAGTTATCTTGCTCAACCCGGGTGCCGTAAAGCTTGCCCGACATTTTCTCAGCAGCTGCCGCGTCGAGGCTGATCACTGTTTTTGTTGTGGCGGAAACACCGGATCTACTCGGCGTGAATGGGATGATCTTCCCTGCCTCGTCATAGCCAATTTCGTCAACCATCAGAGAGCGATTTGTTGCTTTACCAGATGCGAAAGCCGAGTGATAGAACGAATACCATTTGCCACGAAATTCGACCACCGAACCATGGATGGTTCCGCTATTGCCGTCGTATACGGGGATGAATTCTCCGCCTTGTACGTATGGTCCGAAGATACTGGTTGCGGTTGCGAATCGCATTCGCTGTGGCCACTCTTCATTTTCTAGGGCCGGATATGTCAGGTAGTAAACACCCTGATATTTGTGCACAAACGGGCCTTCATAACCATTAATTTGGCCGCTTACGTCAACTATGGTTTCGGTTTTCACCGACAAAAGATCATTATTTAGCTCGGCAATTAACACCTGGCCACGTCCGCCCCAAATTATGTAGGGCGTGCCATCGTCGTCAACGAAGAATGACGGATCTTGCCCCCAGTCGACACCTTCAATGAAGCCGAGGTTTTCAAATGGCCCCTGGGGTAAGTCGCTAACCGCAAGACCGGCTTTGAAGGTGCCCGTTTCTTTTTCAAAGGCGCAAAAAATTAGGTAGTAGCGCCCCTGCCAAAAATTGCAGTCATAGGCCCAGAGGTGGCTTAGCGCCCAGGGCACCGAATCCAGAGTCAAAATTCGCCCGTGGTCAATCCAATTAGCAAAGTCATCGGTTGATAGACAGTGGTATGACTTCATCGAGTCGTAAGAGTTGGTGCCCGGCTCGTCGTAGGTGACGTAAACATAGAGTCGATCATCAAAAACGTGCGCAGATGGATCGGCTGCGAAAATGTGGTCAACTGCCGGGTTTGGCACTACTAGTCTCCTGTAACTTCGAAAATCTTCACAGATGCGTCAGCGGCAACCACATGGGCTTTGGCCAGCTCACCCGATCGCAATCCGTAGGCCACCGGCTCGACGTCATTGTGGAAGTCGTATTCGACTGTGTCATCGCTCTTGCCCTGAACAATTAGTGCACCGCGACGCACATAGAGCGGCAACGAGAAGAAATCGTGTTGCTCGGTAAGCCAAATTCCGCCGGAAACCAGCTCGCCGGTGTAGAAGTTGACCCACTCTCCCTGAGGTAAATAAACCTGCTTGGTGCCGTCAGCGCTCATAATCGGCGCGACCAAAAGATCTGAACCGAGCATGTACTGCTCGTCAACGTGCCAACAGTTTCGATCTTCAGGAAACTCAAGAAACATAGCGCGGGCCATTGGCAAACCTCGGCGAGCGCCTTCCACTGCCTGGCTGTAAAGGTAGGGCATCAGGCGAGCTTTCAGGCGGATGAAATGCCTCGTGACATCAACTGCTTCTTCGTCAAACTCCCATGGAACTCGAACAGATTCATTGCCATGCAGGCGGCTGTGCGAACTGAGCGCACCAAATGCCACCCAGCGTTTGAAAACAGCTGGATCTGGCCTGCCCTCGAAGCCGCCGATGTCGTGACTCCAGAAACCGAAACCGCCGAGGCCGAGGCTCAAACCGCCTCGCAAACTTTCGGCCATTGACTCGAATGAAGATGAGTTGTCGCCACCCCAGTGCACCGGCATGGTTTGACCACCCACAGTTGCACTGCGGGCAAAAACCATGGCGTCATATTGAGAGTGCTCAAGCAGCAACTCATACACGGTTTGGTTATAGAGCTGGGTGTAAAGGTTGTGCATCTGTTCAGGGTCGCTACCGTCGTGATAGACCACATCGGTGGGAATGCGTTCACCGAAATCAGTTTTGAAGCAGTCGACACCCATGTCGAGAAGCGGTTTGAGTTTGCTCTGGAACCACTTGCGAGCGCCCGGGTTGGTGAAATCTACAATGGCGTTTCCGGCCTGCCAGAGATCCCACTGCCAAACCGAGCCGTTAGCTCGTTTGAGCAGATAGCCAAGCTCTTTCGCCTCGGCGAAAAGTGGCGAGGCCTGGCCGATGTAGGGGTTAATCCAAAGACTTACTCGCAAACCGCGATCTTTGAGTCGCTTGACCATGCCTGCAGGGTCTGGGAAAACTCTTGGATCCCATTCGAAGTCACACCACTGGTACTCGCGCATCCAGAAGCAGTCAAAGTGAAATACGCTGAGCGGAATCTCGCGACGTTCCATTTCGTCGATAAAACTGTTGACAGTTTTTTCGTCGTAGTCGGTGACGAATGAGGTTGAAAGCCAGAGCCCAAATGACCACAGCGGTGGCAGTTTTGGCTTACCGGTCAGATCGGTGTATCGCTCAAGGATGGTCTTTGGTTGGTCGCCGGCGATCACGAAGTACTCAACCGACTCGTCTTCGACGGTGAACTGCACCCGGCTGACGGTCTCACTTCCTACCTCGAACGACACCCTTCCAGAGTGGTTTACAAACACTCCGTAGCCTCGGTTAGTTAGGTAGAACGGGACATTTTTATAAGCCTGTTCGCTGCTGGTACCCGGGTCTTCGTTATAGATGTCGACAGATTGCCCATTCTTTATGAATGAAGTGAATCGCTCACCTAATCCGTATACCTGTTCACCAACTCCCAGAGAAATCTGAGCCCCGATGAATTTCCCCTCATCAGAGGTGGCGTAGATCAATGGTTTGTCGCTCTGTTCGGCAAGTTTCTTGCCACCACTTAGCCAGGTCAGCTTGAACGGACTTTTTTCAATAATGAGAGTGAGATCGCCTGAAGAGATTCTTACCGAATCATCATCTTCAACCACACTAAGGGTTTGTGGGTTTCGGTTGAGAGTGAAACCAATCGGCGGCTTGCCGCCCAGGTGATGGGCTACGTTTACCCCGATTACGCCGGCTCCTGGTGAGCTGATTTTGAGGGTAAACAGCGGGCTATTAAGGGTCTGCCCACGATGATCGACTTTCTTGACAGCGACTAAGGCATCGACGTGGTCTTCGAAAATGTCGAGACGTTGCAGTTGAACCGCTTTGGTAAGAGAAACACCCTCACGCAGAAGCCAAAAACCATTTGTGAATTTCATTTTTTCCTCCGCGTGAGGGTGTTGCTATTGAGTTTGTTTGCTACTTAGTAATTTTTAGAGGCGAACCAATGAAGAACCGCTCTTCTTGCGAGCTACCGCGTCAACGGTTGCTGCCAAAGCCAGTACTACACCGGTGACCACGAAGGTAAAGCCGGCTGGTAGACCCAGCAGACCCAGACCGTTTTCAATCATTGCGATTGCAAGCGCACCGACCACTGCCCATGACAAACGGCCCTTTCCTCCGAAGAGGCTAACGCCACCGACCACTGCTGCGGCCACCGCACTGAGCACAATAAATCGACCAGCCGATGACTCAACGTTTCCGATACGAGAAACGTTAAAGACACCACCAATGGTTGCTAGCAGTGAACAAATTACGAAAGCCCAGATGCGGACTGCGGCAACCTTAATTCCGGCGCGACGAGCTGCCTCAGGGTTTCCGCCGACTGCGTATAGGTGACGTCCATACTTCGTACGGTCAAGCACAAAGGTGCCAACGAATAGCAAAAACAACAGAATTGGCACAACTACCGGTACACCCTGAATCGGGTTGGTCGGCACTAGGTTTCGAGGAAGGTTTAGGTACCAAACTGCTGCGCCACCGAGAATTGCGATTGAGATGACCTTGGCCCACAAAATTGCAATCGGACGAACTGGAACACCCTGTGCTTTGCGGCGAGAACGATCCCATAGACCCATTCCTGCGGTGATGACAATGCAGATTGCCAGCATCAGCCAACCTGCCCAAATCGGCAAGTTCGAGTTCATTATCGCCTTCAGCTCAGGCACCTCAAGGCGAAGAACTCCGCCTGTACCAAGAACCAGCAGCATTACACCTGGGAAACCAAGCATGAAGGCCAGCGAGATAACGAAGGATGGAACACCTATCTTGGCCACGAACCAACCGATGGTGATGCCGGTAATAATTCCGATCGAAAAGCCGAGCGCAAATGCGAGGGGCCATTCCATTCCGCCATTGTTTAGCTTCACAAACACCGCCATGGCGGTACCGGCGGTTACACCTGCAGAAAGGTCAATTTCACCAATCAGAATTACAAACACCAACGCAGCGGCGGTGGTAATAAGAACAGCCGACTGCACGAACAAGTTCGCGATGTTGATGGTGGTGAAAAAGTAAGGCGATAAAGATGAGAAAAGGATGGTTAGAACGATTAGAGCCCCAATTGCTGGCAGTGCACCCACATTTCCAGCCTTGACAGACTGAATGTAGTTGCTGATTTGCTCCTTAATTGTGCCTTCGTAACCTGACTTGATTGGTACTGGGTTAGACATTATGCGACATCCTTTGCGGTCTTCAGGCCAGTAATGTAGCCAATTACATCGTTGTGGTTGGTGTCTTTAGTTTCGAGCTGTGCGGTCATGTTACCTAGGTAAAGAACCGCGATGTCGTCTGCAACTTTGAAGACGTCGACCAGGTTGTGGCTAATCATGATTACAGCGATTCCTTTGTCGGCAAGGCGACGAACTAGGTTAAGCACCTGCTCAGTTTGAGCAACGCCAAGCGCAGCGGTGGGCTCATCAAGAATGACAAGCTTCGCATCACGAAGAACTGATCTAGCGATAGCGACGGTCTGGCGCTGACCACCCGAGAGTGAAGAAACCGACTGGTGTAGAGACTTTACAGTTTTGACCGAAAGCGACTGTAGCGCCTTGTTGGCGGCTGCTTCCATAGCGGCCTCAGAAAGGGTTCCGCCCTTTAGCTCTTCACGGCCCAAGAACATGTTTTGAACGATGTCGAGGTTTTCGCATAGCGCAAGATCCTGGTACACGACTTCGATTCCGAGAGCAGCTGCCTGACGCGGCGAGGTAATTTCAACCGCTTTGCCCTCAAAGAAAACTTGGCTGCCCTCATCGTAAGGCTGAACGCCAGAAAGACCTTTAATTAGGGTCGACTTACCTGCACCATTGTCGCCAACTAGTGCGGTCACTCGACCAGGGCGGACTACTAGGTCTACACCCTTAAGCACATCAACTGGGCCGAAGCTCTTTTTGACGCCTTTTAGCTCGATCACCGAAGCGGTCATTTTGATTCCTATCTTGTCTAAAGAAAACCTGTGCGCCAGCGCGGTGCCGGCGCACAGGTCTCTTTTAGTTTTTTGCTATTGCTTACTGAACGCCGTTAGCTGCACAAGCCTCTGCAACCTCTGGGGTGCAAAGTGCCTCTACAGTTGCGTCGCCGTTAGCAACAACTTCCTTCACCTTGTCAGCGGTGACCACGATTGGGTCAACTGCAATGTAAGGAGTGCCGTCGTCTAGGGTCTTGTTGGCAGAAACTTCTTCGCCGTTCAAGATTGCCGAGATAACCTCAAGAGCTGCATCTACTTCAACCTTGAATGGCTTGTAAACAGTTGCATACTGCTTGCCTAGAAGAACGTTCTGTAGACCAGCAATCGATGCATCCTGACCTGAAACAGGCACGGTTAGGCCGTTCTTGTCAAGAATCTGGATGATTGATGCTGCGTTGTTGTCGTTTGGTGCGAGAACAGCGTCGACCTTACCGTTTACAGCAGTGAATGCCTGCTCAAAGTAGGTTCCGGCCTTGGCACCATCCCAAGTACCTTCCATGGTGAAGGCGGCCTTGGCACCAGCAGCGTCAAGAACGCTTAGAGCACCGTCTAGGAACATCTTGGCGTTACCGTCAGTTGGGTCGCCAGATGAGTAGATGATGCTTGCGGTCTTGATGTCCTTGCCAGCAGCAGCTAGACCGTCAACGATCATCTGTCCCTGAAGAGCACCAACAGTGAAGTTGTCGAATGATACGTAGTAGTCAGCTCCAGCGATTGGGCGGTCGTAAGCGATTACTGGAACACCAGCTGCCTTTGCCTTCTCGGTCACTGAAACTGCAGCACCCTGGTAGTCAACCAAAACCATAACGCCACAGCCCTTTGCAAGCTGTGCGTCAGCGATTGAGGCGTACTTTGCGGTGTCGCTCTGAGCGTTCTGGATGTCAGCTTCGAATCCAGCCTCAGTCAGACCAGCCTCTAGGGCAGGGCGGTCGCCTGACTCCCAGCGGGTTCCGCTGTCGGCGTCTGGCAAAATTACGCAGGCGCGGAGTGAGCCAGCTTCTTCAGCAGGCGCACAACCTGATAGCAACAGAGCTGCAGATGCAACAGCTGCCAATGAGATCAATGAAGTCTTCTTCATTTCTCTCCCTTCCTATTTGTTGTTGTTTCTGATCGGTCAGATATAACTCATCGCTGAGTTACTGATTATGTTGCCATTATCAACAAACCTAAAACAAACCGAAAGCACTGATTTACGCTAACGAATAGATAACGGCAAGATTACTTTTGGGTCACGAAGTTTGTGGATAGCGCAAACATTTGTTGGGCACCAGGGTTTTTGCTCGATGTTTACAGCAGTTAGATGTAAACCATCGGTTCGTAAATTGGGCTTTATTGTTAGCGCTAACCATCAATAAACATTGAAATCTTGCGATTTTTGCCAAATGGCTAATTTGTTGTTTATGCTTACAAAAATTCCCAAATCCGGAGTGAAAATGGTAGAGCGAACAAAAAATAGTTCCCTTGGGCGTACTCGAGAAGCCATGCGCCGCCATAACCTGTCAGCTGTCTTGAGATTGGTACATGAGGCGGGGTCAATTGCGCGATCCTCGCTGACTAGTCAGACTGGGCTAAACAGGTCCACAATTTCAGACCTAGTCGACGAACTAAAAATTCTGGGTTTAGTTACAGAGTCTGAGGCAACGGTCAGAGAAGGCATTGGTCGCCCTTCACTTGTGGTGAAGGCATCGACCTCGGTGGTGGCGTTCGCTGCGCATCCCGAAATCGACTTCTTACTAGTTTCTGCCGTCTCGCTGGACGGTCAGATAATTCGCCAAGAAAAACTGATTTATCAAGCACCTGTTGCCCCAATGCAAACAGTAAAAGACATCGCGAAGCTTGTCTATAAGATTCGAGAGTCTCTTCCCGGAGACAGCTTCATAGCGGGCCTTGGAGTTGCAGTGCCCGGTCAGGTGAGGCTATTCGATGGTGTTGTTAGGGAGGCCCCACACCTAAGTTGGATTGAGTTTCCGATGGTGCAAGAGCTCGAAAATCTGCTCGACATGCCGATTTACATAGATAACGATGCTTCGCTCGCAGCACGTGCTGAGCGAATTTTCGGTGCCGCAAAGTATTTTGACGACATCATTTACTTGTTCGGGGGGTCAGGTATTGGTGGCGGTGTCTTCAGCGGTGGAGTGCAGCTTCGCGGAACAACTGGCTACGGAGGCGAACTTGGGCACATCAAGATAGTTGATAGTGAAGCTGTCGACTATTCGGGACTACCTGGAACCCTAGAGTCAATTGTTCGCAGAGAAGATCTAGTTACTGCTCTGGGGCTTGAAAACGTCGATGACTTTCAGCTTGAAAGCGCGCTGTTATCGAAGCGAAATGAACAAGTTAAGGCGCTAGTGGAAAGACAGATCGATGCACTGGCGGTAGCGATTGCAAACTACGTCAATATCTTCAATCCGCAAATTATTGTGCTCGGAGGTTTTTTGCCAGCACTCTATTGGTACGACCAAGAGCGTCTGCTTGCCGGAATTGCCAAAGGCTCGCTTTTCGCTTCGCGTGAGGGGATCATCGTAAGGGTCGCCGAACTTGGAGCTCGAACACTATTAATCGGCGCGGCAGAGTTGCCTTTTAGCTCCCTAATTTCGGATCCCGCGGCATCTATGGAAACCAGAGAGATGGAATGATGACCAATGCAATTCGCCTAGTAATCGACAACGACTTCGGGGGCGACCCCGATGGTCTTTTTCAGTTGGCGCATCATTTTCTTTCCCCTTCAGTTGACATTCGCGCGGTAATTAGTTCGCATCTTCGGGCCGGAGACGGTTGGAATCAGACCGGCGACTCAGTAGCTGCCGGAATCAATGCAGTTCGTGAGGTTGCCGGTTTATGCGGTGTTGACGTTACGGTGTTGGCCGGATCACGGGAGCCGCTAGTCGATGTATACACCCCGCAGCCGTCAGCGGCACTCGAATTTCTCAAGGAAGAACTAGAGCGCAATGATGACCGTCGGCTTTACTTTGTCTGCGGCGGAAGCCTGACCCAGCTGGCTAGCCTGCAGCTTTCTAAGCCCAAGAACCTTGATCGGCTCACAGCGATTTGGATCGGCGGGCCAGAACACTCTGGCCATGCCTATACCCCACCGGGGGCACCTGCTCTCGAATACAACCTCGCCGAAGATCCAATTGCCGGGCAGGTGGTTTTTGACCACACCAACTACGCATTTTGGCAGATTCCGAGAAATGTGTATCGCCAAACTTTGATGTCGCAAACCGAGCTGGAAGAGCGAGTCAAACCCGAGGGTGAACTCGGCGCATATCTCTACGCGACCATTGAAAACGTGCGCAACTGGATTGGCGCAGAGGGCCACCCGCTGGCTGAAACCTACATCATGGGTGACAGCCCGCTGGTGCTGCTAACCGCACTGCAGTCATTTTTTGAGGCAGACACCTCGAGTTCTTTCTACGAGCTCCTGCCCAGCCCTCGGCTAAATGCTGAGGGGCAATATGTGCCGAACCCACACGGCACTCCCATCCGAGTTTATAAACAAATCGATACCCGGCTGATGTTTGAAGACTTCTACCTGAAGCTAAGAAAGCGTGCTCGAATTGCCTAAATTCAATTCTGATTTCATCTTTGGTGTAGCGACTTCGGCATATCAAATTGAGGGCGCCTGGAACGAAGATGGCAAGGGCAAATCCATTTGGGACACCTTCTGCGAAACCGAAGGCAAAGTTGCCAGAGGTGAGACCGGAAAGGTAGCCAACGACCACTACCACCGTTTCGAGAGTGACCTAGATCTGATTCGAGAGATCGGCGCAGGTGGTTACCGGTTCTCATTGGCTTGGCCGAGAATGTTCCCAAACGGTGATGAAAAACGCGAACAACGCGGCTTCGATTTTTACAACCGCCTAATCGACGGAATGCTCGAGCGCGGCATAAAGCCGTTTGCCACGCTTTACCACTGGGATCTACCCCAACCGCTGCAAGACATCGGCGGGTGGGAAAACCGCGAAATCACGAAGCGCTTCGCAGACTACTCAGCCGCGGCGGTTGAGGCTTTCGGCGATCGAGTAGAACACTGGGCGCCGCTGAACGAGCCCTGGGTATTCTCTTGGCTCGGCTACGGTAATGGTTATCACGCGCCGGGTGTTGCCTCTATAGATGCGGCTATTCGAGCCTCACACCACACTGTTTTGGCACACAACCAAGCCTTCAGAGCCATGAAGGCAGTAAACCCAACCATTAAAGTTGGGCCGGTTTTGAGCCAGATGAACCCAGATGTGGATGACATTTTTGATCCGGATCAAATGCTCGCCGCCCAAGTGATGGATGCCACGGGCAGCAAATTCTGGATGGACGGCCTATTCAAGGGGGCTTACCCAGATCTTGCCGTGAAACACTTTGGCAAAGCACTGGCCGATGTTGTGCAGGATGGAGACCTGACCCCGGTGGCCAACGATTGGCTGGGTATCAACTACTACTGCAATGCCAGAATCGGTCACCGAGTGCCTGCCGATCACCCCACCCGAGTGAGAATCATCGACGAGTTTTTGGGCTATGCCGTTGAAGGTGCTTCAGTGGGCAAGCTGACCGACATGGGCTGGCCAATTACCCCCTATGGGCTCGAAGACCTGTTGGTTCGCTGGACTCGCGAGTATCCAGATGTTCTGCCGCCGATGTACATCACCGAAAATGGTGTTGCTTACGACGATGACATCAATCAATCTGGACGCATCGACGATGCCCGTCGAATCGAGTATCTGAACGATCACCTTTTAGCTGTCTCGTCGGCAATAGAACGCGGAGCTGATGTTCGCGGATATTTCCAGTGGTCACTGATGGATAACTTTGAGTGGGCGGTCGGTTACGCCAAGCGGTTCGGCATCGTTCATGTCGACTACGAAACCCAGGTTCGCACCATCAAAGAATCGGGACGTTTCTACTCAGAGGTAATCAGGAGCCGCGGAGATAATTTGACCCGCACCATCACCGAGTTCGCTTAAGGTTTCCCGAGTTTCCTGGTTAGAGCCGACTGGGTGTCTGGTTAATTTTTAGCAAACTCCACAAAACACCTCGCTGAAATTCGCTAATTTGGTGGCATGTCTGAGAAAAAAGCCACAGTTCTGTTCGTTTGCATTCACAACGCCGGTCGCTCTCAAATGGCCGCCGGATACCTTCAGCATCTAGCCGGTGACCGAGTTCAGGTGCTCTCGGCCGGCACCGAACCAAAAGATCAGGTGAACCCATCGGCTATCGCGGTGATGGCCGAAGAGGGCATCGACATTGCCAACAACACTCCGAAGGTGCTCACCACCGAGGCGGTTCAAGAATCTGACTACGTAATCACCATGGGTTGTGGCGACACCTGCCCGTTCTTCCCTGGTAAGCAGTACCTCGACTGGCCGCTGCAGGACCCAGCCGGAAAAGGCGTCGATGCGGTTCGACCGATTCGTGATGAAATTCGCGGCCGAGTTGAGGCTTTGATCGCCGAAATCGACGCAAAGTTCTAAATTTCGCCAACTACTACATCTGGTAGCAACCAAAAACCTTCGACTTCAACCTGAAATTTGAAGTTTTGTCGTACCCATTTGCGAACATTTTTGAACGGATCTGCATCCGATTTGTATAAAACTGATTAATTTTTCGCGACACGCGCGCGGGCCTACCGGTTTTTCTGCATTTCGGGAGCATTATTTTCCAGCAATCACTAAATACACGAAGAATTTTGTGAGTAGCTACTACATCTAGTGTTTTATCTGCTATGTTGTACCTAGCGATTTCGCAGAGAATTTCATCAAAAAACGGAAAAATCGGGGGATTTTCCCACCGGGGACTCATAGGAGAGGGCCATGTCAGTAAAGGTATACAGCTTGCCGTCGTGCGTACAGTGCGACAGCACCAAGCGTCTGCTCAACAGCATCGACGTTGATTACGAAGAAATCGACATGAGCCAAGACCCGATTGCCCTCGAAATGGTTAAAACCTTGGGCTACACCTCTGCACCAGTGGTTATCGCTGGTGAAGAGCACTGGAGCGGTTTCCGCATGGACCGCATCAAGGCGCTAAAAGCTTCATAATGCGCCATGTACGACGTCGTTTACTTCTCTAGCGTTTCTGAGAACACCAAACGGTTCGTCGAAAAACTTGGCCTAACCTCGGTTCGTATCCCATTGAAAACCGAAGAGGCCGCAAGCTTCACCTACGATCGCGACAGCATTCTTGTAGTTCCCACCTATGGTTCGGGCGAAGAGAAAACCACTGTTCCGAAGCAGGTAATCAAGTTTCTAAATAATCCGGAAAACCGGAAACACATAAAAGGTGTTATCGCAACTGGGAACACTAACTTTGGCGAGTCTTATGGGCTAGCCGGAGACATAGTGTCAGCCAAACTGGGCGTTCCGCTGGTACAGCGGGTCGAACTGCTAGGAACCCCAGAAGATGTACAACAGGTAAAAGAAAGGCTGGCCCAGCTGTGGCAAACCAACTAATCGAGGTCGCAGACGACAACGGAGTAACCACCGGTGCAACCGGAATTGAAAGCGCACTCAGCTATCACGAGCTAAACGCCATGATTAACCTTTGGGACGCCGAAGGCAAAATGCAGCTCGACAAAGACAAGCTGGCCGTTCGCAAGTACTTCCTTGAGCATGTCAACCAAAACACCGTTTTCTTCCACAGCCTAAAAGAGCGCCTCGACTACCTGGTTGAAAACGAGTACTACGAAAAAGAGATTCTCGACATGTACCGCTTCGAGTTCATCGAAGAGCTCGAGAAGTTGGCTTACGCGAAGAAATTCCGCTTCGAGGCATTCATGGGTGCCTACAAGTTCTACACCGGCTATGCACTAAAGACCTTCGACGGCTCTCGCTACCTAGAGCGCTTCGAAGACCGCGTGGTTATGGTTGCGCTAACCCTCGCAGAAGGCAATGAAGCGATTGCGATCAGCTTGGTCGAAGAGATTATTTCGGGTCGTTTTCAGCCAGCCACTCCAACCTTCCTGAACTGCGGCAAGAAGCAGCGCGGCGAATTTGTTTCTTGCTTCCTGCTTCGCATCGAAGACAACATGGAATCAATCTCTCGCGGAATCAACTCAGCACTTCAGCTCTCAAAGCGCGGCGGCGGTGTGGCACTCAGCCTTTCAAACATTCGTGAGTACGGTGCCCCAATCAAGAAGATCGAAGGCCAGAGCTCGGGCATCATCCCGGTTATGAAAATGCTTGAAGACGCATTCTCATACGCAAACCAGTTGGGCGCTCGCCAGGGTGCCGGTGCGGTTTACCTAAACGCTCACCACCCAGACATCATG
>CAZGZW010000015.1:0-45715 GCA_964530255.1 uncultured Rhodoluna sp. | reverse complement strand
CGAAGACCTAAAGCTTGCCAAGGCCTCAAACCCTGGCGACCTAGTGATTTTGTTTGGTGCTCGCACCGGCGCTGACGGCATCGGTGGCGTGAGTGTGCTGGCATCTGAAACCTTTGACTCAACCGGCCCAACCAAGCGCCCAGCGGTGCAGGTTGGCGACCCATTTGCCGAAAAGGTGCTGATTGAGTGCTGCCTCGAGCTTTACCACGCTGGCGTAGTTGCCGGTATTCAAGACCTTGGTGGTGCCGGCATTAGCTGTGCCACCAGCGAGTTGGCTTCAAACGGTGGCGCAGGTATGCGCGTTGAACTAGACAAGGTGCTCAAGCGCGATGAAAACCTGACCCCAGAAGAAATTCTGATGTCAGAGTCGCAAGAGCGCATGATGGCGATCGTGCCGAAGAAATCGTTCAAAGAGTTCGCCAAGATTGTCGACAAGTGGGAAGTTGAGTACTCGGTGCTCGGCGATGTAATTGGCGAAGACCGCCTCTACATCACCTGGCATGGCGAAGAAATTGTCAACGTTCCGCCACGCACCGTGGCTCACGATGGCCCAGTTTATGAGCGCCCGGTTGCCTACCCGGCTTACCAAGACGCACTAAATGCAAACAGTGTTCACGTTGGTGCCGGCAACGGCCAGGGCCTGCACCGCCACAACGACAACGGCAGCGAACTTGCCGAGCAGTTTGTGCGCATTGTGTCCTCACCAAACCAGGCTTCAAAGTCGTGGATCACCGACCAGTACGACCACTACGTTGGCGGCAACACTGCGCTGGCCATGCCAGACGATTCAGGAATGGTGCGCGTGAGCGAAGAGAGCGGCCTTGGTATTTCAATTGCCACCGACGCTAACGGTCGCTACTGCTATCTAGACCCATACGAGGGTGCAAAGTTGGCTTTGGCTGAGGCATACCGAAATGTCGCAGCCGGTGGTGCGGTGCCAACCGCAGTTACCAACTGCCTCAACTTTGGTAGCCCAGAAAACCCAGAAGTGATGTGGCAGTTCAAGCAGGCAACCGCAGGTCTAGCCGATGGCTGTCTCGAACTGGGCATTCCGGTTACCGGCGGTAACGTGAGCTTCTACAACCAGACCGGCGATGTAGCCATTCACCCAACCCCGGTGGTTGGTGTGCTCGGCGTGATCGACGATGTTGCTCGCCGAATTCCATCAGGATGGCAAGACGAAGGCAACAACATCTATCTGCTTGGCACCACCGCAGACGAGCTAGATGGTTCGGTTTGGTCTGAGGTTATTCACGGCCACCTAGGTGGTCGCCCACCAAAAGTTGACCTAGCATTTGAGCGCCAGCTCGCCGAGCTGCTGCACGGCGGTAGCCTGCAGGGGCTAATTGCTTCAGCTCACGACCTAAGCGAGGGTGGTTTGGCTCAGGCACTTGCCGAAAGCTGCTTCCGCTTCGGCATGGGTGCACGTGTTTGGCTTGGTGAGATCATGGAGCGCGACGGCGTTGACCGCACCAGCGCACTATTTAGTGAATCAACCGGACGCGTTTTGGTTTCGGTTGGTCGCGAAGACGACGTGAAGTTTGTTGGTTTGTGCGAGGCTCGTGGCATTCCGGTGCTGCGCATCGGTGTTACCGACAACTCTGGCGCCCTCGAAATTCAGGATGTTGCCACCTGGCAGCTGAACGATCTGCGGGGTGCTTGGGCTGGCACTTTGGGTGAGCTTTTCGGTTAGCAAACTAGGCGTTGCGCCGAATAGCGGAAGGCGATCAAGCCTTTTGCCGGCGAAGCGCCAAGTGACGCCCCGCAAGGCGCAGTTGAAGCGGCCAGGTTGTCGGGCTGGTAGAGAGGCCAAGAGATTAGAAGGCTCTTGCTCTGAAATCACAAGATTGCGCCGGTGTCGATTAGAACTACAGGAGCAAAACGCTCACAAAAGAAAATCTAAGGTAAGTGGACTTACCGTCGTGGTAACTTCAGGATGTGAGCCACTATCGCGAAATCCCGGCAGACGCAGAATGGGTCAAAATCGGTCTTTCAGCCCCAGCCCGACGCGCCCTAGTTTCAGCAAACATTCTCAAAACTTCAGATTTGGGAAAGTTCACACTTGAAGAAATCAAAGATTTACATGGCATGGGTAAATCGGCACTTGCCAGGCTTCAGCAAATAATGGCTGCAAAGAAAATCAAATTCAAATTGTCAGTTCCCTGATCTAGCCTTGAAATAAAGTAGGGGGATCCGTGGACTTTATAGCTCTTGATTTTGAAACCGCAAATGAACAACGCTCTTCGGCATGCGAAGTATCGCTCGTTCGCATCAGCCAGGGCGAAGTCAGAGAAACTTTTACTTCGTTCATAAAGCCGCACGCCTCAATGGGGTTCAACCCTTGGAATGTGCGAATCCATGGCATAACTGAGCGAGAAGTAGCTAATTCTAAAGAGTTTGACCATGTCTTTAGAGAAATGATGGAGTTCAAGGGTGATCTGCCCTTGGTGGCTCACAATGCAAGTTTTGACATGAGTGTTTTGCGCCGAACTTCAGAACTTTACGGCTTGAAGTTGCCAGACATAGATTTCTTCTGCACAAGAGTTTTTGCGGAAAGGGCAACAACCCTGACGTTGCCCAGTTATTCACTCGTGAACGTTTGCGACGCATTACAAATACCTTTTAACGAAACCCACCGAGCTGAAGCCGATGCACTTGCCTGTGCCGATGTGGCGTTGAGACTTTCCGAAGCAGAAGGGGCAAAGAGCCTTAACGAGCTGGCCGAGTCCTTGCTATCAAAGCCCGGACAAATATCTGGCTCAACCTATCGAGGCATTAGCTCAAATTCCAGTAGCAAAAAATACCCCGCTTCGATGGGCAAAGGTGCGGCAAAAGAGTTCTTGGCAAGCCTTTCGGACGAAGACATGTCCTACGACGATGACTTCACCGGAAAAGAAGTGATTTTCACAGGAAAACTTAACTCAATGGAGCGTCAGGATGCTCAAGAGAAAGTTATTCGTGCTGGTGGGCTATCTGGAAACAACGTAACCAAGAAGACTTCAATCGTCGTCGTGGGTTCTCCATACGATGCGGAAATCAGACCTGGTGGCACTTTGTCAGGGAAGCTCAAAAAGGTCATCGACCTTAGAGAAAAAGGCGCAGAAATCCGCTTACTCACCGAAGTTGAATTCCTTGAACTCTTTGAGAACTGATAAGCAACCAACTAAGGAAATTAAGTTATGTGGGACATTGAGATAGGCCAGACTCTAAAACGACGAGAGGTGCACGCCAGATACGGTGGGCAAATGCAGGGCGGCATATCATCACCGGTCGATTCTGAAAATATCCTGATTTTTACTGACCCTAGCAGGGGTTCTAAATATGGTTATGACAAGCACGAGGGTCTTCGGGAGGACGGAAGCTACGCCTACACAGGCGAAGGACAGATTGGTGATCAGCAATTCGTTCGTGGCAACAAATCCATTCTGGATTCTCCCAAAAACGGAAAGACCATAAGAATTTTCACAGTCCGTGGGACATCTGTCACATATGCCGGCGGCTTTACACTTGGCGAACCCGAGTACGAGGAAAAGCAGGCTCTTGACGTTGAAGGTAAAACTAGAAAAGTAATCATCTTTAACCTTGTTCCGACTAATGCTGACCTAACAGCTTTACCTGAATACGGCGGCACAAAGGCAGTTACTTCACGCATTGTCGACTGGCAAGCACCTGAATGGAGCTCCTATGAAATATCTCAGTCAGCAAAGAGCGAGGTACCTGTTCATGCATCAAGAATTGAGTTTGAGTTACAGTCCGCATTTGGCAATTGGCTAATTTCAAACAGTCATCAAGTTAAGAAACTATCGATAAAAATAGGCAACTCCACCATTCACCCAGACCTTTTTGATGAATCGACGAACACAATAATCGAAGCGAAAAAATCTGCATCACGCGGTCATGTCCGGGAGGCAATAGGTCAGGTATTGGATTATCAAAATAACGAGCTAATCGCAGGTAATGACCGACGATGCGCCATATTGCTGCCAGGTAAACCGGCCGATGACCTAGTGACATTAGCAGCGAATCTAAGTATTCAGATTTATGTTCCGATAGACGCAGAAGACTTTGGCTCAGGGTTCCAAATTATTGAGCCGTGAGCATGGTCACGAATTCCTGATCTGCGGGCGCCCACTTCAGACCACTAAGTTCAGCCAATGAAACCCAGCGAAGCTCATCGTGGTCCCGGCTAATGAAGGGCGGGGCGCTCTTGAGTTGCGCTTCATAAAAGAGTATTTGACCCTCTAACGGAGGCTGGAAGTCAATTGTTGCTGACAATCTGAGGATTTCAACTTCGATTTGAAGTTCTTCCCTGAGTTCTCGCCGCAGAGCGAACTCATGACTCTCACCCGGCTCAACTTTTCCGCCAGGGAACTCCCAAAGGCCAGCATGACGACGGCGTTCTGAATTCCGACAGGCAAGAATCTTTCCATCGTGCATCACGACTCCTGCCACTACGAGCATTTTTCCACGCTATCCCCACTTGCTGGTATCTAACGAAAGATTACCCTCCCTCGTAAGTGTGTTAAGTTGAGGCACGGACGGGCTTGTGCAAACCTTGCCCTCGATAACGTGACTTGCGCACTTTTGAGCTCGGGGGCTGAAGAAACTTAGCACGACGAAACGCAGCCGGAACTTTTTGAGTGCATCCTGCTGTTGTGTAAAGCACTAACCATGAGGAAGTGGTTGCATGAGCATCAGGTTCAGAAGTTTTCAGCCAGTTGACACCGATTCGCTGTTATCTCTGTGGGATCAAGCCCGCACTGCCGGCTTTGCCCCGGTTTATTCGCTGGCCGAGGTGCTTGCCTCATGCAGCAAAGATCACGCCATTGTTGCCTGCGACGGCAACCTAATTGTGGGTGTTGTGGTTGGTCGAGTGGCCCACGAACAAGGATGGGTGGTTCTGCTCACCGTGGCCGAAAGCTACCAGGGTCAGGGCATTGGTGGGCGCCTGTTGGCTGAGCTAGAAATTGACATGGCTAGATCAGGCATCACGAAACTTTCCATGCTGGTAGCCGACGACGGGAAGAGCGGTGTCCTTGAAAAGGCCGGCTTTGCTGCACTGAAACACCTCAACTACTTCGAGCGAGAGGTTTCAGTCAGTGAGCGTGAACGTGAACTGCTAACAAACCTCGGCGGGAGAGTTTTGGCTCGCGACCTTTGGGACAAAATCGCAGGGATGAAAAAAGAGAAGGAAATGCTAGAGCGCCGATTGGTGCTGCCGCTATCCGACTCGAAACTTGCCGAAACCTTTGGTGTAGAACCGCCGAAAGCAATCGTGTTGTTTGGCCCACCGGGCACCGGCAAAACAACTTTTGCTAAAGCGGTTGCCTCACGCCTTGACTGGCCTTTCGTTGAGGTGTTTCCATCGCGCCTTGCCGGAGACCCGAGCGGTCTGGCAGGTGGGCTTCGCGAAGTGTTCAACTCGGTAAACGACCTAGAAAACGTAGTGGTGTTTATCGACGAGGTTGAAGAGATAGCTTCTCGCCGCAAAGGCGACCCACCCTCGCCAACTCAGGGCGTCACCAACGAGTTGCTCAAGTTGATTCCAACTTTCCGCGAAAAACCAGGCCACCTGCTGGTTGTTGCCACCAACTACATTCGCGCCCTAGACGATGCCTTCTTGCGCCACGGTCGATTCGATTACGTGATTCCGATTGGCCTGCCAGATGCCGAGGCTAGACGCTCAATTTGGAGTCGCTACATTCCGGCCAGTGCCCTTCAAGACATTGCGCTCGACGAGTTGGTGGCCCGGTCGGCTGGTTTCTCGCCCGCCGACATTGAGTTTGCTGCCCGAAAAGCGTCGCAACGGGCGCTTGAGCAGTCGGTATACGAGTCGTCAGTGGCAACGCGTGAATCGGCAACCACCGCCACCCACCACTACCTCTGGGCAATCGGCGACACTCGTCGAACCGTGAGCGACGAAGTAATTGCCGAGTTTGAGCAAGACATTGAAAGCCTCGGACGCCTCTAGCGGGCGGTAGTCTTCGACTATGAACCTCGTTCGAAACATCTTCCGAATACTGCTTGGCGCCGCCCTAATCTTCGCCGGAATTTCTCACCTTGGCCCGGCTCGACTCGAGTTTCAGGCCCAGGTGCCAACCTGGCTACCGCTTGATGCCGATTTTGTTGTGCTAGCCAGTGGCGCCGTCGAAATTGCTCTTGGTGTCTGGCTAGCCAGCGGATGGCGACGCGAGTTAGCCGGCCTTGCCGCCGCCGCTTTCTTCATCGCCATCTTCCCAGGCAACATCTCGCAGTGGCTCACCGGAACCTCAGCTTTCGGGCTCAACACCGATGAGGCAAGATTCATCCGCCTGTTTTTTCAACCGGTTTTGGTCGTTTGGGCGCTTTGGGCCAGTGGCGGGTGGCGCTGGCTGCGTGCTAGCTTCTGAATTGACTAGGGGGAGTCATGAAGCGATACAAATTAGCGGCCGCGTTGCTCACAGCTTTGCTGTCAATTTCGCCAATCGTCTCAGCAACGGCAACCGCGGCACCAAATCTTGCGGGTAGCAAGTGCACCAAACTCAGCCAGACAAAAACAGTCAGTGGTAAAAAATTCACCTGCGTAAAAATCGGTGGAAAGTTGGTCTGGAATAAGGGCACCGCAATCAAGCCGATTACGAAGCCCATCGCTAAACCAACCCCTACACCAACTCCTGAGCCAACCGCCCCAAGCCAACCGCTTTCATTCGACAATTTAGACACCAAATGGGTGCGCAAAATTGCCTACGCAGAAATTAATAAAGGTGTTGCTGCCTCTCAAGCTTTTACGCCAAACATAACTTTTGTTATTGGCCCATCACTCACGCAAGCCCGCGTTGATCAAGAGAAAGCTGGGCTAAACCGTTCATCCAATTTTTGGTCAGAGCTGTACCAGCCCAGCAAAGTGTTCATTGGTTACTACACAGAAAAAGATGTTGATTGGATAGACGCAGCCATGTGCCAGCAGGCACGCTACTGCCCATCGGGCTATTCGCCGGTAATCAGCAAGGTGATCAAAGAGTCTCCTAATTCGTGTAACTCCGCTCAGGCAACAACCAACGGTGACGGCATCCCATTCTTCAATCAGTGTCTCGGATCGGGCAGCGACGAGATAAAAAATCGGCAGACTGGCCCTCACGAATACTTCCACTGGGTGCAGGCTGCCTTTGTAAATTGGAGTAGCGTGCCCAACTGGTTTGTCGAGGGCAGCGCCGACTATTTCGGCGACGCCCTAGGCATTTGGGATGGAACTTCGTTGCCGACCAACATGGATCCGATGCAGTTTTCATCAAGCTACAACTGGACTAACCAAGACCTCTGCCCTCTTGCCAACCCTACGGTTGAAAAAATTGTGAATTGTTTCAAGTACACCTATCGTCAAGGGACACCACCGGGCCAAGGTAGCCGTTGGATGTTGGCCCACGTCAGCTACTACATGGGAAGTCAGGCCACCGAGGCCATGCTTGCCGTCAAAGGTTTGGCCGTTTACAAAGAGTTTCTGCGCGACCTAAAAAACGGAAGCTTTGACTCGATATTTGCCAAACACTACGGCCTAACCGTTGATGAGTTTTACCCCAAGGTAGCCAAGTATGTTTTGGAAATGTACCAACAACGCCGCTAGCTGCTAACCCCAAACGCCCGACGCACGGGGTATTCGAGGTAATCGGCCGCGAAAGCTAGGCGCCCATCACGCCAGGCAAAGTCGCGCGCAACCTGAGCCAGCGAGGCCCAGAAAAATACGTTCAAAAGATCGACGCTGATGTGCGTCATCGAGTCGCCTGGAAAAGCTTTGCCGAGCATGCGGCGAAGCAGGGTCGGAATATCGCTAACCCCAAACTGGTGCAGTGAAGCACGTACCTGAAATTCGAGTTCACGTGCCCGGCGAGGGTTCCAAATTAGGTTGCCGCCGGCCGCGTCACTCATCCGCCCGAATTCATCGGTGGGTAGGTGCAGCAAAATGTGCGCAACCTGCGCGTGCCGAGTGTGAGCGCCATCGAGCTGGTTCCAAAGCTCGGCAAATGCATCTACCTCATAGCCGCATTTGCGCAGATCGAGCACGTCTGGGTAGTAACCGAATTTATAGAAGGGGATGTGCCCAACTTTGAGTCGACCATCTTCAACCACGACCTGGGTGCTGTCGGCGGCGCCACCCCAATTGGTGACAGCCTCGTCAAGCTCACCTACTGATGCCCAGTCGTCGTTTTTCACCTAACTAGGTTAAGTGGGCGACCACCGCTTCGACAATCTCATTCGGTGACAGCGAAATATCAAAAGTTAGCCCGGCCTCGTCTTCGGCGAGCGCCTCAAGAATTGCCAGCTGCGATTCGAGCATTTCAGGCTTCATAAAGTGCGCACCGCGTGAGCTCATGCGCTCCCAAAGTAGCTCGCGTGATCCGGTGAGGTGAATGAAAAAAGTTTGCGGTGCCGCTTGTCGAATGTGATCTCGGTAGACGCGCTTCAACGATGAGGCAGCCACTACCGTTCCGGTTGGTTGCACCAGAACGAAACCGTCAACGGCATTTGGTGCCCCGGCGACCGCCTCGCCAACCAATTGCAACCAAGGCCAGCGATCTTCGTCGGTTAGCGGAATACCAGAGGCCATCTTTTGAATGTTGGCGGCGGGGTGTAGGTCATCGCCGTCGATAAATCTGGCGCCTAGTCGTTCAGCCAATAATTGGCCGACGGTAGATTTCCCGCAGCCGGAGACACCCATTACAACAAGTTCCCATTTGTTCATAAGTGTCTCCGGCGTCAGGTGTTACTGCTGGTAAGTTTTCGGCTTACCAGTCGTGCATGGTGCCGTCAATCTTAAGGCGATTGACCGGCAGATAGGCTGGCTCGTACTCAAACTGGCTGGCCAGTTTTTCGTCGTAGCTAACGCCCAGTCCAGGAGAGGTTCCCGGGCGAATTAGACCATCTGAGAATGTGTACTCAGGCTGGAAGACATCATTGGTGTCTGGGCTGTGCTGCATGTATTCACTGATTCCGTAGTTGTGAATTGCCATGCCCAGGTGCAACGAGGCTGCGTGGCCGATTGGCGAAACATCGGTTGGGCCGTGTACGCCCGACTTGATTTGGTAAACCGCCGCGTAGTCGAAGATCTTCTTCAACGGGGTGATTCCGCCACCGTGGCTAACCGGGCTGCGAACGTAATCAATTAGCTGCTCTTCAAATAGGTCTTTGTAGTCAAAGATGGTGTTGAAGATTTCACCTACCGCAAGCGGGGTGGTGGTGTGCTGACGGATCAGTCTGAACGCATCCGTGTTTTCGGCTGGGGTTAGGTCTTCAAGCCAGAACAGATCGTATGGCTCAAGCGACTTACCCAAGCGGGCTGCCTGAATTGGGGTTAGGCGGTGGTGACCGTCGTGCAGCAGCGGTAGGTCGGGGCCAAATTCGTTGCGAACCGCCTCAAACACCGATGGAATGTAATTGAGGTAGGCACGGGTATCCCACTCTTCTTCTACCGGAACGGTTGAACGGCGAGCAGGCTCGTAGTCGTAGCGGGCAGATGATGCACCCTTGCCTGAACCGGCACCGGCCGATGCGTTAGCCGAAGCGGCAACGCCGTAAACCGAATTCAAACCAGGGATGGCGGTCTGCACACGAATAGCACGATAACCCTTGGCCTGATGTTCGCGAATCGAGTCGAAGATCTCTTGTACATCACGGCCGGATGCGTGACCGTAGGCCAAGCAGCCCTCGCGGCTGGCACCACCGAGTAGTTGGTAAAGCGGCATATTTGCGGCCTTCGCCTTGATGTCCCACAGGGCCATGTCGATTGCGGCGATTGAGGTCATAGTGATTGGGCCGCGGCGCCAGTATGAACCGCGGTAGAAGTACTGCCAGGTGTCTTCAATGTTGTGTGCATCGCGCCCGATCAACATAGGGGCTAGGTGATCGCGCAGGTAGGCAGCCACGGCAAGCTCGCGACCGTTAACCGTTGCGTCACCGAGGCCGACCAGGCCGTCATCGGTGGTGATCTTTAGGGTTACGAAGTTGCGGCCGGGTGAGTGAACAAACACCTCGGCTTTTGCAATTTTCATACTCATGAGTTGTCCTTAGATTTGAAGCAATTAGTGCTTTGGTTTGCGGTTGTTTAAGGTGGTCCAACGAGCGCGCAGGGTGTGAGCGGCGGCCTTTGGCTGACGGTCGCGGGTGAAGGCACCTTTCTTGTTACCCAATACTCGGAAGATTCCTGGCTTGGTCTGGAAGTCAGCGAAGTTCCAAACGTGCTCTCCGACTACACCCGGGAATTTGTCGAAGACCTCGTGGTTCATGGTCAAGAACTGCGACTGGTATTCCTCGCTCCATGGCAGGTTGTGAATCGAGTGGGCACCGGCGATGGTGTCGGCACCGTATTCGGTAATCACAATTGGTACGTTGTACTTTTCAGTCCAACCGGTTAGCTCGGCTTCCCAGTGAACGCGAGCGCTCTCTAGGTCGTAGTGGTCTTCGTACCAACCCCAGTAGCGGTTGAGGCAGATCACATCGGCGAGCGGCGCAACCATGCACTTACCGAAAGGCTCGGTCATTACGTTGATGTAGGTAACCGGGCGGTCATCCATTTCACGTGCTAGATCGAATGCTGGCTTGAAGAAGTCGACTGCCGCTTGAATGCCGGTTTCGGCTTCGTTGGTGATTGACCACATAACCACCGAAGGGTGGTTTTTGTCGCGCAGAATTAGCTCACGAACTGCCTGCAGTAGGTTGGCCTGAGTTTTTTCGTTGCCGGTTTCTGGGCCAAAGGTTGGCAGCTTTGGGCCACCAAACATGCCTGAGAAGTTTTGGTTCAAACCAACCGCTGCGGTCTCATCAATGATGACAATTCCGTGGCGGTCAGCGTAGTCCATAACCTCTTCGGCATATGGGTAGTGCGAAGTGCGGAACGAGTTGGCACCAACCCACTTGAGTAGCTCGAAGTCGTTAACCAAGAACGAGTTGTCGTGACCCTTGCCCTTGACCACGTGGTCTTCGTGCATGCCGAAGCCGGTGAAATAGAAAGGCTCGTTGTTGATCAAGAATTGGTTGCCCTGAACTCGAACGGTGCGCACACCAACGTTTAGCGAATATTCGTCAACCAGGTTTCCGGCGCTTCTTGCTTCAACGACCAGTCGGTAAAGGTAGGCATTGCCTGGCTGCCAGAGTTTGACGTTGTCGATGGTTAGCTCACCGTTTGCACCGGTTGCAGCTGCAACCTGAGCGCCCGCCTCATCGAATAGTTTGACTTCAACATCGGCTGCACCGGTTAGCTCAACTGAGTAGCTCACCTTTCCGGTGCTGCCGGCAAAATCGGTTTTGACAGTTACGTCAGCAACACGAGTTGCAGGTGCGCTGTAGATCCACACACTTCGAGCCAATCCGGCGTAGTTGTAGAAGTCGTGTAGGTAGGTCTGCTGCTTCTTGCCTGCAGCCGAAGTAACCACGCGGCCCGGCGGAATGGTCTCGTTGGTGAGCACACCGCTGACTGCAATGGTGAGCAGCACTTCTTCGCCAGCCTTGGCAACCTCCGTGATGTCAGCTTCAAACGGCATGTAGCCACCGACGTGCTCGGCAACCTTGGCTCCGTTTACGAAAACCACACCTGAGTGGGTGGCGGCATCAACGCGCACGAAAACTCGCTCGCCGTTCCATCCGCGAGGGATGCGCACGCTGCGCTGGTACCAAACCCAACCGACGTGGTCACGAATGTCTGCATCGGTGAACAGCTCGTTGTAGCTGGCTGGCACTGCAACGTCTAGCTTGGTGTCAAGCTTCTTAGCTGCCCAGTTGCTGGCGAATCCTTCGTCATTGAAGTCAACTTTGAAGTCCCAGATGCCATCCAGGTTCACCAGTTCGCGGGTGGCGGTTGCTTTTGGTCGTAGCAATTTATTTCCTTTCATCTGCCCACTGGCAAACGGTTGCCAGATTGGGTTAAAAATTTTTCTTCACGGGCTCGAATTACCTGCTGCATGAAGTCGAAGTTGGCGGTCAGCTCGCTTGAAACCAGAGCCACCAGGTGTGAAGTGTCTGAGTCGGCAGTAGCAATTTCGGCGGCACGGCTGTCTTCAAACGGTTGGGTTGAAACGAAGTGGGCCCAGGCGGCAAAACCCTCGGCGCAGGCACTTGCCGATCGACCCGCTGCAAGCTGAGCCGTGGCGACCGCACCGAGTCGCACTCGCATTTTTGTCGAGCCGTCGATAGCGATTTGCCTCAGCTGATGTGCAATGCGACTGTTTGAAAAACGCTCGATCAATGCTTCCCGATATTCAGGTATGGCCAACGCCGGATCGGTTAGATTGGCCGCTGCCTCATCCCAATATTTCTCAACCAGCTGGCGGCAGTGCTCATCTGCGATTGCCTGGTCTACAGTCTCGTGGCCGCGCAAAATACCGCTGTAGGCAAGCAGGCTGTGGGCACCGTTTAGCAACCATAGCTTTCGGTTTTCAAAAGGCTCAATGTGGTCAACAAACTTTGCACCCGCGGTGTCCCAGGCGGGGCGGCCGGCCGGAAAGTCGCCCTCGAGCACCCAGTCACGAAATGGTTCGGTGACTACGGCAGCAACGTCGTTTGCCAACTCAATATCAGCTTCGGTGGTTCTTGGGGTAATGCGATCGATCGATGTGTTCACAAACGAGACACTTGACTCGAGCCATGCTTCAGAGTCTGGGCCGAATGAGGCAAAGAGGTCGCCCATGGCGACCTTAAGCAGGCTGCCGTTGGCCGGCATATTGTCACAGCTGACAATTGCGATTGGAGCACCGTTAGCGCGTCGACGAGTTTCAAGTGCAACTGCCAAACGGTGAAGAGCGATCGGTGGGTTAACTACATCGACGTGCCCATTGGCATCCATGCCATAGCCGGCTTCGGTGATGGTTAGGGTTACGATCGCGCAGTTCGCATCGACAATTGTTGCGACCAGTGCCTCGGTGTCGGCTCCGTCGAACGCCGCCACTATTGAGTCGATAGTTTCGAATCGGTCGCCTGAGGCATCTCGAGTGATCAGGGTGTAGCGGCAGTTCTGTGCATTCAACTCATCAGCGGCCTTTGCGCTTCTGCCGGTAAATGCGACGATTCCCCAGTCGGATGCGTCGCTCGCGTGGGCGGTGTACCAAGCTTGGTGAGCCCGATGAAATGCTCCCAAACCAATGTGGGCAATTAGTTTTTTGGGTTTGCGATTCATAGCTTGAAGGCCTTTTTGGGAACCGTAACCACCAGGTCAAAGGCAATTTGTTGAGCCTGCTCTAACGTTATGCGCCCCTCGACAACCAGTCGTGCCAGGTAAGCACTGTCTACTCGGCGAGACATATCGTGGCGCGCCGGAATTGAAAGGAATGCGCGAGTGTCATCGATAAAACCGCTGCCGCGATAGAAACCCGCGATTTCAGTTACTGCCTCGCGAAAGCGCATGGCCGAGTCGGGAGCATCTAGGAACCACCATGGTGCGCCAACCCGAACGCTCGGGTAGAAGCCGGCGAGCGGAGCAATTTCGCGACCCCAGGTGGTTTCATCGAGGCTAAACAGAATAACTGTAAGGTTCGGATTCAATCCATACTTTTCAAGCAGTGGCCGCAGATTGTTCGTGAACTCTGCACGCACCGGAATATCGTGCCCAGCGTCGGCACCAAAATTGGCATGGGTTTCACTCGAGTGGTTTCGATAAACGCCGGCATGAATTGTCATGACTAGGCCGTCGTCACAACTCATCCGAGCCATTTCGGTAAGCATGTGCCCAGCGAAATCGCGAGCCTCGTCTGCGTCTAGATCACCTCGCAGTGCACGTGCGAAGTATTTTGCAGCGGTGGTTGAATCAAGCACAGTTGTGTAGGGTTCGTAAACACCGTGGTCAGTGCTTACAGCGCCGAGCTCAATAAAAAATGCGCGTCGAATTTCAAGCGCCGAAATGTAACCCTCGTAGGTGAACTGCTGTGACGTTTTCTCAAGCAGTGCGGTCACGCGCTCAACCCAGGTTGCATTTCTGGGATCTAGATAAAGGTCTGGTCGAAATGTCGGGATGACGCGACCAGAAAATGTTGGATCTGCTGCGAGCGTTGCATGGGCGGCTAGGTCATCAATCGGATCATCCGTAGTGGCCAGCACCTCGATACCAAATCGCTCGAATAAATTGCGAGGCAGAAATTCGGGCTCTAGCAATGCGGTGGCGATTTGGTCGTAAAGAGCATCAGCATTACCGGCCGTAGGAGTTTCAGTAATGCCGAAAAGTGTTTCAAATTCGTGAGTCAGCCAGTAGCCACTTGCTGTGCCAGCCAAGAGGTGCCAGTTGTTGCACAGAATTCTCCAAACCTCGCGAGGGTTTGGTTTGTCAGTTTTACCAAGCAGCTCGAGTGAGTAGCCAGCCGAGTGCAGCAGTCGAGTCACATAGTGATCGTGGTAAATGAACAATTCAGCTGGGTTTGCAAACAGTTTGTTTTCGACCAAAAGCGCTGGATCCACGTGACCGTGAGGGGAAATAATTGGCAACTTGGCAACCGATTCATAAAGTTGCTCAGCGACGGCCCTAACCGCTGATTCGCTTGGAAATAAGCGACTTGAAGAAAATTCTGTCTGCAACTTCACACCTACATCTGACCAGTTTTAGAGTTTTTTGTCAACCGATTGCCAAAAGTTTTAGGCAAGCGTGACCGAATCGTTGTTTTTTGCATTTTTAGGCCTTTACTGGCCCGGTTGAACCGCGCACCAATAGCGAGGTTTGACCCTCTCCGGTAGCGGACTTGAGTTCTTCATCATTTTCAAAACTGTCAATCAAAATTGCAGCCGCTTTTTGGCCCAGGTGCTGCAAATCGAGCTGCACCGTGGTTAGGCCAGGGCTGGTGAAATCGCTGCCGAAAATGTTGTCAAAGCCGATGATGCTCAGTTCTTCTGGTACTGCAATACCGGCTGCTTTAGCCGCCCGCATCAGGCCGATACCCATGAGGTCGTTGTAGGTGAAAACCGCTGAAACTCCGGCCGCGCGAACTCGATCAAGTGACGATTCTCCGGCTTCCAGGCTCGGTGCGCTTGGGCCGATTTCAACCACGGTCATACCGGCTTCAATGGCGTGCTTCATGATGAACTGCCAGCGCTGCTTGCCAATCCAAGAATTTTGCGGTCCGTTCAAGAATGCGATCGAGCGGTGACCTAAGGAAGCGAGATGCTCGATGGCCTGCTTGATTCCGGGTTCGTTATCTGGAGCAACGTCGCAAACATCGTCAACGGCTCGGTTTACCAAGACCACAGGTTTTTCGTAGTTCACCTGCTGAATCTCTTTATCGGTCAAACGGGTAGTTCCGAGAATCACGCCGTCTACCGCAGGCAAAATGCGCTCTAGGCTTTTTGCCTCGTTAATGCTCGACTCTTGGGATTCGGCAACCACCAGTGTGTAACCGCGCTCGGCAGCTTCCTGCTCGGCCCCGCGAACCACCTTGAAAAATACAGGGTTGGTGATGTCGGCAATCATGAGTGCAATCATTTTTGTCTTACCGGTAGGTAAGGCCCTGGCGAAAGGGTTGGCTTTGTAATTTAGCTCTGCTGCCGCGGCCTTAATTTTGGCTTCAGTGACCGCGTTGATACGACCCGGGGTTGAGAGAGCGCGAGAAACCGTTGACGGGTTTACCCCGGCCAACTTGGCGATGTCATAAATCGTCGCCGGCTTCTCGTTCACACGCATCTTTCTGATCTCCATCCGGTTGGTTTGGAAACTTTTGGCAACCGATGGAAATCAGTTGCCAGTTTAGTGGCTAGGCCACACTCCACTCGCTCGAGGCAAACTTCTTACGCAGCTCACGTCGCTCGGCCTGGCGATCTGGATCTGGCACCGGTGAGGCCATCAGCAGACGCTGGGTGTATGGGTGCTCTGGCGTCACAGTGACCTGCGAGGCCGGCCCCTGCTCAACGATTTCACCCTTGAACATCACCGCAACTCGGTGACTGAGGTGCCTAACCACATCAAGGTCGTGAGACACGAAGAGATAGGAAACTCCGGTATCACGCTGAATCTGGAGGAACAGGTCAAGAATTCTGGCCTGTGTGGTTAGGTCTAGCGCAGAGACCGGCTCATCGCAGACGATTAGTTTTGGCGACAGTGCGAGTGCACGAGCGATAGCCACACGCTGTCGCTGACCGCCTGAAAATTCACGAGGCAAACGTGAAATTGCATCGCTTGGCAGACCAACCTGGTCTAGCAATTCGGCGATTCGCTTCTTAGCGCGAGCTCCATCCATGCCCTGAATTTCAAGTGGCTCGGCCAAAATTTGGCCGACCTCAAGTGATGGGTTTAGCGAGGTGTAGGGGTCTTGAAAAACCACCTGCAAGTCTTTGCTCAGCTCACGACGCTCAGCGCGCGTGGCCTGAGTTATGTCGCGGCCGAGAAACGCGATCTTGCCCGCGGTGACCGGCGCCAAACCAAGGATGGCGCGGCCGAGTGTGGTCTTACCCGAACCCGACTCGCCCACTAGGCCGAGGGTTTCGCCCTGTGCAATTTCGATTGAAACCGAGTGCAGGGCTTTGAATCCCTGCTTTTTGAAACCCTTGGCGCCATAGGTAACGTCAACGTTTTCGACTTTCAGAACCTGGCTCATGGCTACTGCTCCTTCGCGCCGGTGGTCAACATAGTCATTGGGGTTTTGCCCTCGAGCATTGATCCCAGCAGTTCCTGGGTGTAGGGCTCTTTAGGGTTGCGCAGAATCTCGCGCACTTCGCCGCTTTCGACAACGCGGCCGTACTGCATCACAACAACGCGATCGGCAAGGTCTGCGACCACGCCGAAGTTGTGCGTCACCAAAACCATTCCCATGCCGAGGCGCTTCTGCAGATCGCGCATGAGGTCGAGCACCTCGGCCTGCACGGTCACGTCTAGAGCGGTGGTTGGCTCGTCAGCTATCAGCAGGTCGGGCTCACAAGAAATTGCACCTGCGATCAAGATTCGCTGAGCCATACCGCCGGAGACTTCGTGTGGGTAGCTCTTAAAAACTCGCTCAGGATTGCGAATACCGACGTCGTCGAGCAACTTAAGCGCCCGCTCTTTGGCTTCAGCCTTGGCGATACCCAGAATTTGAGTCATGGGGCGCACCAACTGGTAGCCGATGGTGAATGCTGGGTCAAGGTTGCTCATCGGCTCTTGTGGAATGTAGGCAATTCGCTTACCGCGGAACTTGGTCATTTCCTTCTGTGAGATTGATCCTGTTTCAGGTGAGACCAGGTCGTCACCATCAAACAGGATGTGGCCAGAGGCAATTACCGCATTGCTCGGCAACAAACCAAGAATCGAGAATGCGGTCTGTGACTTACCTGAACCTGACTCTCCGACGATGCCGAGCACTTCACCTTTGTCGACAAAGAATGAAACATCTGAGACAACTTTTTTGAGACTGCCGTCACCCTGCGGGTAACCGACACTCAAGTGCGAAACCGAAAGCAGGTGGTTGGTGTTTATTTCCTCAGTGTCCTCAACCTTTACTTCAGAAGCGCGCTGCTTCTTGGTCGCCTTTTCGGTGCTTTCAATCTTCTGCGAATCTTCCAGGGCATCGCGAACAGCGTTGCCGAACAAGACGAAAGCTCCAATGGTCACCGTGATCACAATCGAAGGCCAAAGCACGAGAGTTGGGGTTAGGAAGATGTTCTTGAATCCGTCATTGATCATCACACCCCAGCTGATCAGGGTGGTGTCACCTAGGCCCAAGAATTCCAAACCAGACTGGATAGTAATGGCGATACCAGCGATGAGTGCGCCCTGAATAATAATTGGCGCACGGACCACGGTAAAGATGTGGCGAGCGATGATGCGGGCATCGCTCAAACCTGAAACTCGAGCAGCGTCCACATAAAGTTCGTTACGTACGCCCATCACTGCGGTTCGGGTTAGGCGGAAGAAGCCTGGCGCGATGATCAAACCGAAAACCACCATCAGCACCGGAAGCACCGGGCCAACCGCGGTTCGCACGGTAAGCAAAATGATCATGGCCGGGAGCGACATAAACATGTTTGCTACCCAGGATGAGACTCCATCAAAATTGCCGCCGTAGTAACCGGCTAGCAATCCGGCAGGAACTCCAACCAAAATAGCGGTGAGTACCACAATCACAGCTGAAATCAGTGTGGTCTGTGATCCGAAGATCAAACGAGCGAGCACGTCACGACCTGCGCTGTCGGTGCCGAGCAGGTGAACCCCGTCAGGCGGGGTCATGATAGCCGCTGGGTCGGTTAGGTTCGGGTCAAACGGTGAGATTAGCGGGGCAAAAATAGCAACTAGGGTGACCAGCAAAATGATGGCCATCGTAACTAAACCCATTGGGTTTTTGAGTAAGCGCTTGAACAAGCTCTGGCGAACAATCGGTTTCGAGTGGTTCGCTGCTGCGGCTGTTGTGTTTGACATTAGCTGACACGCACCTTCGGGTTAAGCCATCCATTGATTAGGTCAACGATGAGGTTTACAACTACGACGATGATTACTGTGAAGACCACCACTCCCATGATTACCGGGGTGTCACCTAGGCCGGTACTGTTTACGGCCAGCTGGCCCATACCAGGAAGGGCGAAGATTGATTCGATGATCACCGAACCGCCCAGTAAGCCAACAAACTGAAGGCTCAGCACGGTTAGGCCGGCAGGTGCTGCCGATCGCAGCACGTGCTTGAACAAAATCTCGCGCTCTGGCACCCCTCTGCTGCGCAGGGTACGCACCCAGTCGCGCTCCTTCACAGCCTTGATAGCTGATCGAATTTGCTGGGCTGATGACGCCACTGTTGCTATAACGAGCGATATCACCGGCAAAGTTAGAGACAGAGCCCAGGCTGCTGGGTCTTCTGAGAGTGGAACGTAGCCGGTGGCCGGGAAGATCATGATGTTGATGGCGAAAGCGGTCACCATCAAAATTGCAATTACGAAACCTGGCACAGCAAAACCAAAAACCGCCAAGAACTGAACGATTCGGTCGATTGCTCCGCCCTTGATGGCGGCGGCCATGCCTAGCACAACGGCAAGCACAGCTGAAATCAAAATAGCGACTGCAACCAGTGAAAGAGTTACTGGTAGTCGGTTGGCAATTGCATCAGCAATTGGCTCATTGGTGAACCAAGATGTTCCAAAGTCACCGCGAAGGGCAGCGAGCGCCCAGGTGATGTAGCGCTCGACAAGAGGGCGGTCGAGGCCGAGTTCGGCGTCCTTAGCGGCTAGATCTGCGTCGGTTGCGCCATCGCCAAGTAGTCGAAGCGATACACCTTCTGTGGTGTAGAAAACCAGGAAGTAGGCGAGGCTTGAGATTACTGCGAGCAGTAAGGCTCCAGAGCCCAGGCGCCTAGCGATGAATGCGAACATCTGTGTTTCTTTCGATTAGAAGTTGCCTGGGGCTGAGGTGGGTGTACCCCAGCCCCGAGCAAGTTTTCTAGCTACTTACCGGTTGGTGAGTAGTTGTACAGGTAAGGAGTTACGTTCTGTAGCTGAGCTACGACCTTAACTCGCTTGCTGGTGGCGGTGACGGTTGGGAAGCGGTAAAGCGGTACCAACCAGGCCTCTTCAACCAAAACCTGGTTGATCTTTGCTGCCTGAGCAATAACGTTCTTTTCGCTTGGGTTCTTGTCGATTGCCTCGAATGCTGCGGTGATGGTTGGGTGTGTACTCTTTAGCGGGTTCCAGACACCATCTTTTGCGGCCAGGGTTTCAACGGTTACGAAGTCACCAGGCTGGAAGATCTGCATGATAATTGCTTCCATCTTGCCTGCGCGTGAATCGGCGTACCAGTTAGGGTTTGGATCCCACTTAACAGTGATTCCAACGGCCTTTAGGTAACCCTCTAGCAGTGCGTTGAAGTTTGGCTCAGGCCAGGTGTTTAGGTTCAGGGTGAAGCCGTTAGGGTAGCCACCCTTCTCAAGGAACTTCTTTGCGGTTGCTGGGTTGTACTGGTAGAAGCTGTCGTATTCCTTCTCGTAGGCGCCGGTTTTGGCACCGAATACCTGGTTGGTAACCTGCCCATCAAACTCAACTGCCTTCAGCATTGCCTTGCGGTCAATTGCGTAGGCGATTGCTTTACGAACGTTGACGTTGCCAAGGGCTGGGTTCTTCTTTCCGTCACGGTCGAACAGCATCAATCCCTTCCAGTCAACGAACTGGCTGATTAGGCTCATGCCCTTCGCCTTGGCGGTAGGAGCGGTCTTCGAGGTTAGGTTTGCAGCATCGACCTGGCCTGAAAGCAGAGCGTTGAGCGCAGCGTTCTGGTCAGCGATGATCTTGAAGGTCACCTTCTTAAATTTCTGCTTGGCCTTGTCCCAATACTTTGGGTTTGCTTCGAATACATACTGAGAGCCCACCTGAGCAGTCTTCAAAATGTATGGGCCTGAACCTACCGGCTTGGTCTTTAGACCAGGGGTTCCGATTGCCTTGGGGCTTGCAACATAACTTGAGGTGGTTGAAAGCCAGTAGAGCAAAGCCGGGTTAGGGGTTGCCAACTTGATGTTCACGGTGTCGGCATCGACAACGTTTACTGTGGCGCCCTTCAGCTTGGCTGTGTATGGTCCAACACCAGCGATGTAGGCATCAAGGCTCTTCTTAGCAGCGGCAGCGTCGAACTTTGCTCCGTCGGTGAAGGTTACGCCTTTGCGAAGGTCAAGGCTAAGCGACATGTTGTCTTTCGCCCAGGTCCACTTGGTGGCCAAGTTTGGCTTGTAGCTGCCGTCAGGTGCGCGAAGAATCAGGTTGTCGTAGGCAGCCTGGTAGAACTGTGGGAAATATGAGATGTTGGCACCGATTGGGTCCCAGGTGACAATGTCGCCACCTACGGCAATAACTAAGTCGGTCTTGTTAGCGGCAACAGCAGAGTTACCACCTGCAAGAACCAACGATGCTGAAAGAGCGGCAGCAACGACTGCGCCTACTCGCTTCTTTAGGTTCATTTGGGTTCCTGTCTTTAATCGCTGGATGGGATTTGAGGTAGTGGGAACTCCAGCTCAAAGATAATTTAGAGCAGATTGGGAATTATTGGCAACCGCTTTCCACTATTTTTCGATAACGGTTTTGTAACGCAGCGTTATCCCCTTTGTTTACTGATGTTTTCCATTCGGCAACCTATTGCCAAGAAGTTGCTTTCCCCGGCCTAGATGGCAAAGTCGACAGCTATTTGGCAATCGGATGCCGTTTTTCTTAGCGGTTAAATGCAAAAGCGCCACTCGAAATTAATCGAACTGGAGCTCTCGCTGATAGTTGGCTAATGGGTTTTGACGTCTAGCAAAATTTCGCTGACCAATTGGGCAACCGGCTTGGTGCCGTCAAACCTGGTTCCTGGTTCGTGCTTAGCCAGCGGGTCCATAATTGCAAACTGGGCGGCCAGCAGTGGCTTGCGGCTAAATTCACCCTCGGCATCGCCATCGCCAAGGCGCGCAGCCAAAATGGTTCGCGGAGCATCTAGCTGGGCAAAGCGAACTCGCCGTACTTCTTTATTGATTAGTTCACGGTATGAACGCTTTAGCAGCGAGGCTCCGATGACAACGTTTCCGGTCTTCAGCTCGCCAATTATGTTTGCGATCCATGGGTCACGATCATCGTCGCTGAGTGGAGTGCCTTTGGCCATTTTTTCTAGGTTGGCCTTTGGGTGCAGTGCATCGCCGTCAACATATCGAACCCCAAGTTTTTCAGCTAGCGCGTGCCCGACCGTAGACTTACCTGACCCCGCCGGACCAATCACCAATACCTGGATTCCCATAGCGACCCCTAACTGTTGCGCGGCACCACACTGTGCCCAATAAGAAAACCATAGGCCAAGTTGCATTTCACTCGAGTTACTTTTTGTTTCAGGATGGAAAAATCGGGCACATACCTTGTATTTACCGGCGCGCGGAATCAGCGGTTGGGGCCGCCCTAAACTCGCACTGTGCGCCCAGAACAAAAAGACCTGCTGAGAGGCTACATCTATGTGCTAATCGCAGTAACCGGTTTTGGAGGCACTTTTATTGCGGTAAGCCTTGGGCTGCAGAGCTTTGATCCAATCACCATGAGTATGGGTCGCGTGATTCCAGCCGGCATCGGCGCAATCATTGCACTCTTGCTTATGAAAGCTCCGCTTTTGCCACCTCGCGATGCCTTTCCGCAAATTTTGGGGGTTACCGCAGGTGTTGTTATTGGGTTTCCACTGCTCACTTCGCACGCACTAACCGCAGTACCCGCTGGAGATGCCGGAGTAATTGGCGCCCTAGCGCCGATGGCCACCGGGGTGCTGGCAATCATCCTGGGTTATAAAAAACCAAAGCCGCTGTTTTGGGCTGCCGCCGCTGTCGGCAGCGGAGCCGCCATGGTACTTGCCGTGCTGAGAAACAACGCCGATCTGGGTGGAGGGGCAACCGGGGGTTACCTTGCCCTAGTCGGTGCAATGTTTGCCGGAGCTGGCGGGCACATCGCCGGAAACAAACTAGCTGGTCGCTACAACTCATTTCAGGTGCTGTGCTGGGCGGTAATTGTTTCGGCCCCGATTCAACTGCCGATTGCGCTGATAAATATCTCAATCAACCCAATCACCGAGATGCCGAGTGCCGCATCGATTGGCGGTTACATTTACGCGAGTTTGTTCTCGGTGCTGATCGGCAACTTCCTACTGAATTTGGGTAACTACAAAATTGGACTAATTAAGGGTGCTCAACTTTCACTGATCAACCCAATCGTTACCCTGATTTTGTCTGTGGTCATTTTGCATCAGAGCGTCAGTGGCTCTACTTGGTTGGCGGCTGCGGTCATTATTGGTGCGGTGGCCTGGAGCCAACGCATCAGGTAACGCAGTTACACCCAGCGGTCGGCAAGGTAGTCGGCGGTGACTCGTCGAATAGTGCCAGATCGTGACCGCAAAATCACAGAGTCGGTGCGTACATAATTACCCACTCGCGCGACACCGCGAACCAACATTCCATCGGTCACTCCGGTTGCCACAAAGTAGGTATTGTCGCTGCTCACTAGGTCATCCTGCTCAAAAATGCGCTCAAGCGAGTGCCCTGCTGCGTTTACTTTTGCCAGCTCGGTTTCCGATTGCGGGCTAATGCGGGTTTGCATAAACCCACCGAGTGCCTTGGTGGCGCAAGCAGAAATAGTGCCCTCCGGTGCCCCGCCGACCCCAAGCAACAGGTCAATATTTCCTTCGCCGGTTACCGCGTGAATTCCGGCGGCAACATCGCCATCTAGAAATAATCGTGTGCGAGCTCCGGCGCTGCGCACCTCATCCATCAGGGGCTGGTGCCTTGGTCGATCGATCATTGCAACGGTAATCTCGGCGACCGACTTACCCAGTTTTTTGGCAAGTTCACGAATGTTGTCGCCAACAGACTGGTCGAGACTTACAACTCCGCGGCCGGCAGCAGACGTGATCAGTTTGTCCATATAAAAGACGTCCTGAGGGTTGTACATCGAGCCGCGTTCGGCAACGGCAATGACCGAAATTGCGTGCCCACGACCGGCGGCAGTAAGGCTTGTTCCGTCTACCGGATCAACCGCGATGTCGCACTGCGGGCCGTTGCCGGTGCCAACCACCTCGCCATTGAATAGCATCGGGGCTTCGTCTTTTTCACCCTCACCGATAACAACGGTGCCAGAAAAATCTACGGTGTTCAGAAATGCACGCATGGCATCAACGGCCGATTTATCAGCAGCATTTTTGTTTCCGCGGCCAATTTGTTTGCTGGCCTCAATTGCAGCTGCCTCGGTGGCTCGCACCAATTCCATGCCAAGGTTGCGGTCTGGTTTCTGAGACATCGTTGCCCCTTTCTGTTGCGGGTCGGCCGGTGACTATCTGACCAGCTCGAGCATGTCGTGGCGCACAATAATTGCATCGCGGCCTGGGCCAACACCGATGGCCGAAATGCGGGCACCGCTGATTTTCTCTAGGGCCACGATGTAATCCTGAGCGTTCTTTGGCAACTCTTCAAAGCTGCGCGCAGTGCTGATGTCTTCGCTCCAGCCCGGGAAGTTTTCGTAAATTGGTTTTGCGTGGTGGAAGTCGGTTTGTGAAACCGGCATCTCATCGAAACGCTTTCCGTCAACTTCGTAGGCTACGCAGACTGGAATTTCTTTTAGGCCGGTCAGCACATCTAACTTGGTCAGCACAAAGTCGGTCACGCCGTTGATGCGTGCCGAGTAACGTGCAATCGGAGCGTCGTACCATCCGCAGCGACGTGGACGACCGGTGGTGGTGCCGAATTCGAAGCCGGTGGCTCGCAAAAATTCGCCCGATTCGTCAAACAGTTCAGTAGGGAATGGGCCTGACCCGACTCGGGTGGTGTAGGCCTTGACGATGCCGATCACGGTCTTGAATTCGGCTGGGCCAATTCCTGAACCAGTCGACGCACCGCCGGCAGTTGAGTTAGATGAAGTAACAAAAGGATAGGTGCCGTGGTCGACATCAAGCATGGTGGCCTGGCCACCCTCGAACAGCACGGTCTTCTTATCGGCGAGCGCCTCGTGCAGCTCAAAAGCTGTGTCGGCGACCATTGGGCGGAGACGCTCTGCGTAGCTGAGTAATTCGGCAACAACCTCTTCGGCGCGAATTGCGGCGCGGTTGTAAACCTTAGTTAGCAGGTTGTTTTTGCTAACCAAAGCAGCCTCAACCTTTTGGCGAAGAATGCTCTCGTCGAAGAGGTCTTGAACTCGGATGCCGATGCGGTTGATCTTGTCAGCGTAGGTTGGGCCGATTCCGCGGCCGGTAGTTCCGATGGCGCGCTTGCCCAAAAAGCGCTCTGAAACTTTGTCAACGGTGACGTTGTAAGGGGTGATGATGTGGGCATTGGCCGATACGCGAAGCTTTGAGGTGTCGATACCGCGTGCGTTTAGCGCTTCGATTTCTTGAAACAGAACGCTTAGGTCGATGACCACACCGTTGGAAATAACCGGGATGACGCCAGGAGTAAGAATGCCTGATGGCAGCAGGTGCAGTGCGTATTTTTCGTTACCGATAACCACAGTGTGACCGGCGTTGTTTCCGCCGTTGAACTTAACTACGTAGTCGATGTGTTCGGCCAAAAGGTCGGTGGCTTTACCTTTGCCTTCGTCGCCCCACTGGGCACCAATAATTACAACCGCAGGCATAGTTCACCCTCGTTTCAGATTCGGGGAGTGAAGCGCGATGTGCGCTTACCACCCAAGTTTAGTGCCGATGCCCGCCGGTGGCTATCCCAGTTATCCACAGATTTTGGATTGCCAGCTCGCATTTGAGGACACTCAGCGACCATGGGATATGGCTATTGACTTGCAAATAAAATCAGATAATCTGACAAACATGAGAGACATGTCGGTTACCGAAGTGGCACGAAATTTCTCGGCCGTAATTGCCGAGGTAGAGGCCGGCGAAGAAATTCGCTTGTTCAAAGGCAAACGTGAAGTTGGTCGTTTAGTGCCACCCAAAGATCGAGTTCCAAATGGTGCCGCATTCAAAGCTGCCTTGCTAAAAGCGCAAGCCGATGGGCTATTCGGCAATGAAGAATTTGCCAAGGCTCTCGAGGAAATAATCGAGTGGCGCTACCACCCCATGAACTATCAAACCGACCCCTTCGAGGAAACCTATGAGTAGTTCGGTAATTCTCGACACCTCTGTTCTCATTGCTGTTGAGCGCGGTCAATTGCAGCTCGAAAACGTAATCTCACCTGATGAAAACTACCTGCTACCCACGGTCGCACTAGCAGAATTTCAAGCCGGCATTGAGGGGGTTAAAAATCCAAAATACAAAGAGCTCGCGCTGCGTGACATTGAAATCTGGAAAAGCCATTGCACTGTTAAGCGATTTGGCGAAGCCGAAGCGAACGAGTTTGCCAAACTCTCGGCTGCTTCGAAGCACACCGGAAAAACCAGAACTCAATTCGATTTGGCAATTGCCGCGCACGCCCTAGTTGAGAACGCGATTATTCTCACTCGAGATTCCCGAGCTGCCTTCCATGAGCTGCCGGGGGTTCAGGTCAGAATTCTCTGACGTGCTATTTCTTTAGAGTCCAAGTTCCGTCAGCATCAACAGAGATTATGCAATATCCACTTAGGCCAGTCTTTTTGCCTGAGTAGTTTCCGATTTCATTGGCTAAAAGGTCAGAACCGCCGCTTGTACAGTGTTGCCAAACTGCAAAGTTCGAATCACCCTGATGCGTCATTTTCCAGATTGGCCTCGATTTCAGATAAACCTTGTAGACGCCCATTCCAGAGCCGCTGTTTTTCAAAGTTGGGGCTTTAGCCAATGGCCTAATTTCAATTGACCAAAACCCATCTGCAGTTATTTCGAGAGCCTTTGTTTTCTTTCCGAGCCAGGAAACTCCAAAAGCCGCGCTCCCTACGTACTGTCCTATTTCGTTTACAAGAAGCTCATTTTTTGCAAGGCCATTGTCCAACGCCCAAATCGCAAAATTACCCTCACCATCGTGGTTTGCTGATATGAAACCACCGGTGAGAGTCTTTGGAAGACTAATAACATCGTCACCGGTTCCCGAGTATTTCTGAATCGAGAATGTTCCCCATTTTTTTGAATATGGATCCGCCGCTATAGCAGGTTGGCTCAAGGCAACGGAAATTGACAATGAAAGCAAAACAGCAAGAATTTTCTTCACGATTCCCCCGAATAGTCGTTTTTAGAATTTTACGTGCTGCATGACCCACTGGTGCATGGTGATTGCCGCAGCAGCTGAAGCATTGATGGAACGGGTCGAACCAAACTGAGTGATTTCAAGCACAACGTCTGCTGCCTCAATTGCAGCATCGCTAAGCCCCGGCCCCTCTTGACCAAACAGCAGCACACAATTTTCTGGTAGCGCGTAGCGCTCGATTTTTTTGCAGCCGGGTACATTGTCAATCGCAATGATTGGCAATTTGCTGCCGTCATCCGCTGCGGTTTTTGACCACTCGATAAATTCTTCGACAGTTGCGTGGTGACGAACGTGCTGGTAGCGGTCGGTAACCATAGCCCCTCGACGATTCCAACGTTTATTGCCAATGATGTGTACTTCGGCAGCCAAAAACGCGTTGGCAGTTCTAACAATCGATCCGATGTTTAGATCGTGCTGCCAGTTTTCGATTGCGACGTGAAATCGGTGTCGACGAGAATCGAGTTCGGCAACGATCGCCTCCATTTTCCAGTAGCGAAATTTGTCGAGAACATTTCGAGTATCGCCATTGATTAACAGCTCAGGATCGTAGATCGAGTCGAGATTAGGCGCCTCGGCACTCCCGGCACCCTCAGGCCACTCACCCTGCCAAGGGCCTACACCCCAGGTGGTCAGCTCGTGCGAGGCCTGGGCCGAGAGCTGCTCGTCGTTAGACATTTTTATAGGCTCGCTTTCTGAACTGCAAAGCCACCGACGCAAGAACTGCGGCAATTGTTGAAGCAACCAGAACAGCCAAAGTGCCGGCCTCGCCAAATTCGGTGCCCCTGAAGGCAAGTTCGTTTATCAACAGCGACACCGTGAAGCCAACCCCAGCTAGCGAACCAATAGTTGCAACATCCCACCAGGAAAGCGACTTTGACAGCTCGGCCTTGGTGAACCGAGCCATCAGCCATGCGGTACCGACAACACCGAGTGGCTTGCCAACCACCAATCCGAAAATGATGCCAGCAGCCACAGGCTCTGACAAAACCTCGGTGAGATTCATTCCTTGAATCGAAACACCCGCACTAAAGAAAGCAAAAATCGGAACGGCAAATCCTGCGGAAATAGGGTGCACTCGGTGCATCACGCGATCTGCCTGTTTCAGGTTCATCAGCAAACCCATGGCAACACCGGCGATGGTTGCGTGAACACCGCTCTCGTGAAGGGCGTACCAAATTACTGCGGCGAGCGGAAGGTAGAAATACCAACCGGTCACTCGCTTTTTCTGCAGCATGCCAAAAATAAACAACCCGCCGGCTGCAACTAGAAGAGCCAAAAGGTTCAACTTGGCTGTGTAAAAAATCGCAATCACAATGATGGCGCCGAGATCATCAACGACCGCGAGAGTTAGCAAAAAGGCACGCAATTCAATTGGCAAACTGCGCCCAGCAACAGCTAGCACCGCAAGCGCGAATGCAATGTCTGTTGCCATCGGAATTCCCCAACCGCTCGCGGTAGCTGTGCCGATATTGAAGCCGGTGAAAATTAGAGCCGGAACAATCATGCCGCCCAGGGCAGCGGCAATTGGCACGGCAGCTACAGCCTTGTCCTTTAGCGAACCCAAAACCAGCTCGTGCTTGAGCTCCATTCCCGCTACAAAAAAGAAGATTGCGAGTAGGCCGTCAGCTGCCCATTTGCCCAGAGAAAGATCGAGGTGAAGCTCTGCTGGGCCAACCTTGAAATCGCGAAGTGCGTTATAGCTGGCGCCATCGAGATTGACCCAAAGGAGAGCCAGCAGTGCAGCCACCAAAAGCAAAATTCCGCCCGTGGTTTCGTTTTGCAAAGCTAGTGAAAACCACTGCTTCTGCCCTTTAGTGAGGCGTGCAAATAGCCCACGGCGTTTAGTCATGGCTTAAGCCTAGGTTAATCTGGGCAGCCAACTGGTTGGGTAGGCTTTTCGCTATGGCAGATCGCAGCAATATCACCTCTTGGCTCACCGACATGGATGGCGTGCTCGTGCACGAAGGCGCACCGCTTCCGGGCGCTCGTGAATTGATTGCCAAGTGGCAAGCAGCCGGCACTCCCTTCTTGGTGCTAACCAATAATTCGATTTACACTCCTCGCGATTTGTCTGCGCGCCTAATCGCCGGAGGTCTAGCTGTTCCGGAAGAGAACATTTTTACATCGGCGCTTGCCACCGCTGCATTTTTAGACAAACAAAACCCGGGCGGATCAGCCTTTGTTTTGGGTGAGGCCGGGCTAACCACCGCACTGCACGAAATTGGCTACATTCAAACCGACAACAACCCCGATTATGTAGTGCTTGGCGAAACTCGTAACTTCAGTTTTGAAAGTCTCACCAAAGCCGTTCGCCTAATTAATAACGGAGCCAGATTCATTGCCACCAACCCCGATGCCACCGGCCCATCTGCCGACGGAGTGCTTCCCGCCACCGGCTCTGTAGCCGCGCTGATTACCAAAGCGACCGGCATGGAGCCATACATTGTTGGTAAACCAAACCCGATGATGTTTAGAAGTGCAATGCGTAAAATCGGTGCTCATTCTGAGTCAACCGCCATGATCGGCGACCGCATGGATACCGATGTGGTGGCCGGTATTGAAGCCGGTCTGCACACCATTCTGGTGCGCACCGGCATTGCCGATGACGCTGAAATTGCCAAATACCCGTTTAGGCCAACTGAGATTTTGAACTCAGTTGCTGACTTGGTTTAGCGCTCGCAACTGCTTTGAACTTGCCGCGGTAATTGCGGCTGCAGTCACCATTAGAGCCAGAGTTACGTAAATCGCCTGCACACCGAAAACATCGAGCAAGCCACCGACCAGGGTCATCGAAATCATTGGTCCGCCGCCCCAGATTGCCATCTCAAGTGCAAAAACTCGACCGCGTTTATTGGCCGGTATCTTTTCTTGAATCACGGTGTTGAGCAACGGCCCAAGTGGCCCCCAGGCAAGACCTAGCACCACACCAAATGCGAGCAGCACCCACTGCGGTGGCAGCATCGACATTGGAATCATCGAGAGCGCGACACCCAAGATTGCAAATCGGAAAATCGCGGCAAAGCTGAATTTCTTATTCAACTTTTCAAACGAAAGCGCACCTACCATTGAGGCAAACGCCATGATCGAAATAATTGCGCCGAGATTTTCTGGCTCACCGATCTCGTTGAAATACCTTGGTAGAACAATCATTTCGGTTGGCAGATAAACCACGGCCAAGAACAGGAAGGTCGACATCATGATTAGCACGGCTGGAGTTGCAAACAGAATTTTGAAACCCTGCACGGCGTAAACGAAAATGTTGCCGCTCTCTTCTTCGTGATCATCTCGTTTTTCGGTGACCCGAATCAGTTGGGCAGCTAAACCGCTCAGGGCCGCGAATGCGGCAGAAACCCAGAACGCATTAACCGAGCCAATTAGTGGGATGAGTACCGCAGCAATTGCCGGCCCGGTTGCGAAACCAACGGCGAAAATCGCTTCATGAATTCCGTTGGCGCGAGGTAGCGTCATGTTGGCCACCGAAGCAACGTCGGGCACCAACGATTTTCTGGCGCTCGGCCCACCAGAAGAAACCAGTGCCTTGATCAGACCAAGCACGATCAGAATGAACAGATTCACCGGTGCGAAAAGTGCAAACGCCGGCAGTAGACAAATCGCCAGACCTGCCGAGTACTGAACAAAAAACGTGGTGCGTCGGCGGCCGAATCGGTCAATAATCGAACCCATAACCGGGGCCAGCAACAAACCAGGAATTCCGGTGAGCGTAACCACTAGGCCCGATGCAGCGGAAGAACCGGTTACCTCAAGGGCAATCCACGGGAAAAGCAGGAACAGCATTGAACCGCTGATGGCATCGAAGAGTGACGATGCCTGCAGCAGAACATATGGTTTACGCGAGGTCGAGGTCTTCAAGACTCACCGCGCTCAAGTATTTATAACCTGCGTCGGAAATCACCTTGTCGGCACCAGTGCTGCGGTCGACCACGGTGGCTACGGCCACGATGATTGCGCCTGCCTCTTCGAGTGCCTTCGCTGCGGCGAGTGGTGACCCACCTGTAGTTGAGGTGTCTTCAACCACAATTACGCGCTTGCCCTTCACGTCTGGGCCCTCAACCTGACGGCCCATTCCGTGTGCTTTAGCTGCCTTGCGAACTACGAAAGCGTCAATGGCTCGTCCTCGAGCGGCAGCCTGGTGCATGATGGCGGTGGCCACCGGATCAGCTCCCATGGTGAGGCCACCAACGGCATCAAACTGGGTTACGCCAGCGGCATCGAGCATGTCGAGCATCACCTGGCCGATTAGCGGCGCAGCCTCGTGGTGCAGAGTGGCACGACGCAAATCAACGTAGTAATCGGCTTCCAAACCACTCGACAAAGTGACTCGACCATGAATAACGGCAAGCTCTTTGATTAGTTCGACTAGACGTGGTTTTGCGGCTGAAGAAAAAGACATGTGTCCAGTCTAAACTTCACGCATGAGCAAAATGATCTTCGTCAACCTGCCGGTTGAAAACCTTGAGGCCTCAATAGATTTTTTCACCCAGCTCGGTTACAAATTCAACCCTCAGTTCACTGATGAAACTGCAACCTGCATGATTATCAGCGATGCCATTTATGCGATGCTGCTGACCAAACCAAAGTTTGAATCTTTCATCGACAAACCGATTAGTAACGCAAAGGCTGCAACCGAGGTGCTGATATCCCTAAATTTTGAGAGCGCAGCAGAGGTTCGCCAGCACTGCGAGAAAGCATTCGCTCTCGGGGCCAGAAACTACAAGCCCGCGGTAGACATGGGCTTCATGTTCCAGTGGGGTTTTGAAGATCTAGATGGCCACATCTGGGAGGCCTTCTGGATGGACCCGGCGGCGGTTGAGTAGATGCGCATAGCAACCCACAACGTAAATTCAATTCGCACGCGAGTCGATCGAGTGGTCGACTGGTTGGTGCGCAGTAACACCGACGTCTTGGCCATGCAGGAAATCAAATGCAAACCAGACCAGTTTCCGTATGCCAAATTTAAGGATGCCGGCTATCAAATTACGATGCACGGCCTAAACCAGTGGAATGGCGTAGCTTTCGCGAGCCGCATCCCGGCGGAAGATATTGAAATCGGATTCACCGGCATGCCCGGTTTCGATAAGGCGGTTGGGCCAACCGATGGTGGTGCTAATGGCGAACAACTTGAAGCCCGGGCCATTGGTGCAACCTTTGACGGGGTGCGGCTGTGGTCGCTCTATGTTCCAAACGGTCGAGAGCTCAATGACCCGCACTACATTTACAAACTCGACTGGCTAGATCGACTAGCTGCCAACGCTGCCGAATGGGTTGAGCACGAACCTGACCAGCCCTTCGCCCTAATGGGCGATTTCAACATTGCTCCGCTCGACATCGATGTCTGGGACATCGACGATTTTGATGGTGCTACTCACGTCAGTGAACCTGAGCGCGATGCTTTCAGAGCCTTCGAGCAAATTGGTTTGCGCGATGTGGTGCGTGAACGTGGAGTCGAGGGCTACACCTACTGGGATTACCAGCAGCTGCGTTTTCCAAAAAATGAAGGAATGCGAATCGACTTTATTCTCGGCTCAGAACCATTTGCCGAGCGGGTAACCAATGCGGTGATCGATCGAAACGAACGCAAAGGTGAGGCGCCCAGTGACCACGTTCCCGTGGTCGTCGACATTGATTAGTAGTTCGCCTTAACGGCCAGCCACATTTTTCGCTCCGCCTCGTCAAATTTTTCAATCGAGTAGCGCAGCGCGGTGCGAGGCATAGTAGCCGCGAAGCGGCCTAAAAATTCGCGCAGTTTTTGAGCATCGCGCTTACCGACCTCTCGAAGGCCCCATCCCACAGCCTTATGCATTAGATCGTGTTTATCGCCCAGTAACAACTCGGCAATGTGCAACGGCACATCAAAACGGTTGACTGCGATGTAGGCAAAGGTGAAGATCATGGCGATGCGACGCTCCCACAGTTTTTCACTGCGGGCCAAAGATTCGAGCAGCTGCAGAGAATCAGGCCGATCAATCAGATAGGCGCCGATTCGATGGGCCGTCACATCAACCAAATCCCAGTTGTTGATTCGCCCCTCGTAGGCGAGGTCGAGGTAGTGATCAAAAATTTCACGCCTTGCGGCTTCCGTCTTAGCTCGCTTGAATCGCTCGGTCAAAATAACCAGTGCGCAAAGTCGATGCTCGTGCACCGGTGACTGCATCAAAAGATCGATTTCTTCGGCAGGTAAATCTCTGAATTGCTTAGCAACTTTGCGCGTTTCGGGCACCTTTACCCCGATGAAAATGTCGCCTTCGCCATACTGCCCGGGGCCGGTCTTAAAGAAGCGTTGATAAACGGCTACTTTGTCAGGATGTGAAAATGCGGCGAGAGCCTCACGCACACTCGCCGCATCCACTTGTAGAACTACCTATCGAAGGTCGCCGACAACAACAAGTGCATCGCCAGCAGCAGGCTTGAATTTTTCGGTCTTCGCTGGGTTGAGTGCGACACCGCTTGACGAGGTGCCTTTCGAGTTTGCAAGCACTCGGTAACCAATAGCCGACTCACCTTTGGCCCGGGCAATTCCAACTAGTTCGGCATATTCAATCTCTTTACCAAGGGCGGCGTATTCTTCGATTGGTCGAACGTTGATAGAAGCCCCAGCTGCATCGAAGAGATCTTCAAACACTGCTGCAAGCGCTGGGTTTTCAGAAACCTGAGCAATCAGCAGGGCAGCAAGGTTGTCGCTGACCACCAGGTCATCGGCTGCTGCAACCTGTGCGAGCTCGACCTTTCGGCTGTCGAGAATTTCGGCGACCAAGCGGGTTGGTTCAACACCATTACCTTTAGCGGCAAATAGCTGGTTCATCTGCAACATGGTCAACATGGTTTGAGCATCAGCTTCTGATTCGCTAATTGCGTTGCGATAACCAAGCACAATCACCTCGTTGTACTTTTTGGCAGCCGCAGCGGCAATTAGTTCGTCGATGTCACCCGACACAGCAGCGAAAGTGACCTTCACATTGGTGCCGAAGTCGAGGCTGGCCAGCTGGTCTGCTGCAACAAATTTCTTGTTGGCCACGATATGAACGGTAGAGCCCTTTGGCAAAAACTCAGCTACTTCACGAATCACCGACTGGCCCATTTCAGACCAGCCAATTACCAATAGGTGCTCTGCCTTGCGGGCCGGAGCTTTTGGTGCGGTGAACTTTTTATTGGCGATTTCTTCGCGCACACCGGTGTAAACCACCTTGTCGTCATCGGCAGCAATCGCGATTACTTTGCTACCAGCACTTAGCTTGGTCGAGGACTTTGGGTTTACCTGCGTGACGCCCTTTTCGTCAACCAAACCAATAACCGATGCGGTGTTGAATGCCAATAGGGCATCCCCATAGGTTTTACCAGCCAAAGCAGGCACGTTCTGGAAGTAAATTTCATCGCCGTCAAAATCGAGCAGGTCGAGGGTAACGGCAGCCAAACCTGGCTGACGCGAAGCCTGTGCGGTTACGCGTGCAATGACATCGTGTGAGCGAACCGCAATCACGCGGCCTTCGGTTGCCGTTTCGAGTGCCTCTGCAGTGTTGGCGTCATCAACCTCGGCGACAATTTTGGTTGCTGGGTTGGTGTTTACTGCCTTTACCGCAAGCACGGTTGAAACTACGGTGGCGTCGCCAGACTCGTCTGAATCGAGAATGATGATGGCCTTTGCCCCGCCAACATTGGCGCGCTTCAGGTCGCCCGGGTTGGTGATATCGCCTGTGCGGGTGATCACTTTAAGCTTTCCTAAACCGCTGGTGCGAGCTGCGATTTCCTCATCCATCATTTCGCGAGGGACGTCAGAGAAAACAACCACCTTGGCTTTACGCACATTTTGGTTAGCAATCGCGAGCTCATTCAAAATTGGGAACACGCGGTTCGACCATCCCAAAATTAGGGTGTGGCCCGATTCGAGTACTGCAGATTTACCGGCCTTCAGTCGGGCAACCGCCGAGCCGATCATGGTGGCTACGAAACCGATGATGGTAGCGGTAACCGCTGTGGTGATTAGCCAGTAGAGAATCGAGATGATTCGCTCTCCCCAGGTGGCATCTTTAGCTTTATCAAGAATGGTCGAGAACGCGGCCCAAACCTTGTCGATGAAGCTGCCCTCAGGTGCCGGGTTCACCAGTGGGGTTTGAAAAATAATATCGCGCAAAACGGCCATCAAAATTGAAAGGACGACCAATGCCGCGAACACATACGCTGCGAAGGCGCCGCTGCGGCTCAGTGAATTGTCAAAGTTATAGCGAAGGCGTTTTACCCAGCTGACCTTATTAGCTTTTGGAGCCTCTGGCTCACCCTGGGCCCCCTGGCCAAATGAACGGTTGTTTTCTGACATGTGCCAAAGTTTACTGATTTGGGTAAAAACTCGAACTAGCTATGTTCGGTTCACCCTATTTTTTTATAGTGTAGGCAACTGTCAGTTCAAGGAAGCGGCCGGAAACTCCTGACTTCAGAGGTCTCACGAGCGTTTTTGAGGTTAAAGAGCCGCGATCGAAATACGCTAAAAGTGCTTTACCTAGAGCCACACGCTTACGTGCTACTGATTTAGCTAATTTCGAATCCCAGTTGACTGCAGCACCTGAAATCTGAATCGAATCTAATTTCTGCCCAATAGGAATGGTCGAAATAAATTTCGCAACCGCTGATTTTGCCTTTGTGTTCAAGGTTGTCTTGTTAGGTTCAAAAAATACCTTTAGCGATTTTTTGACCGGAGCTTCAGTGAATAGCTTGAACCCTACCGATAGTGCCTTTTCGATTTCATCTTTGGTGTAGCCACGAATCTGCAACGTGTGTTGCCCAAGCTCAAGCGAAGCCGGTAAAACCAACTCTCCACCGAAAGAACCGTCGGCTTTGATCTCTAGTTCACCAATCAAAATTGGTGTCGACATAACATACACCCAAACTTTCGTTTCTGGCAGGTAGCCGTCACCCTGGACATTAATTGTGGTTCCGGTCTTAACCTCAAGGGAACCGGTTGCGGAGACGCCATTTGGCATTCCCTTATCATCAAGGGTCTTGATGGTTAAGTTCCAGTCATCCGACTTAAATTCAACTTTGGATTCTTCCGGGGTGACAATTTTTTGAAGCGTCGAGGTTTTATCGCCTTCAATTACGGTGGTTTCGCCAGGAGCCTTGCCAGCCTCCGTTGCTAGCGGAGGTAGTGGTTTGAAAATGCGCTTTTCGTTGCTTGGTGGGCTAGAAATAACTAGCTGAATGGTAGACGTATAGCTGCGACCGGCGCTGTCGGTTACCGTGATGACTATTGGGTAGGTTCCAGGCTGTGTTGGTAGGCCGCTGAGTTCAAGTTTGGCGAATTCGTTAGCGGTGTTTCCTCTGATGACCGTTGATGTAATTCCGGCGGGCAGACCACTCACCTGAATAGATACGCCATTTGTTATAACCAAGCCATCAGAATCTTCGGTGTCAATTTCGGCAGTGAAGTTGGTGCCGGCGGTGGCCGTGAAATTCGAGATTGTAGGCGCGAAATAAAGATCGGTAACTCGACCGGTAAAGGTCTTCTCAATGTAGCCGGCCGAGTTTGTCACTCGAACTGTAAATGAATAGTTGCCGAGCGTTGTCGGGGTTCCTGAGATTACACCGGTGGTGGTGTTTAGTGTCAGGCCTGCCGGCAAAGCGCCAGCAGAGATTGAATAACCCGAGATGCTCGAGGTCGCGCTTACGCCATCTGTGTATGCAATTCCTTGACTGATAGTTCCAAGAGTTTGATCGGTCCAGGCGGGAATAGTTCGGTTAGTGATGGCACTCGAAGCCGATGAGTTGCCGATGCTGTTCACCGCGCGAATTTGGACAGTGTAGTTGGTTCCGTTACTGACACCCGAGATAACTAAGGGCGAGGTGAGAGCTCCCGCCGGGAAATCTACCCAGGTCGTTCCCCCGTCAAGGGTGTATTGGTATTTCGAGGTAGGTTGTGCCCCCGCAGCACCAGCTGTGAATGCAATTGACAGCTGGCCGTTGCCGCCGGTGATGCCGGTAATCGAGGGGGTTCCTGGTTGGCCGGTTAGCACCACGAAGGTAATAGTCGCGCTCGCAGTGCGACCTTGACTGTCAGTGATTGTTAAGACTCGGTTGGTAGTGCCAGCAGTCGTCGGGGTTCCGGTGATGACATAACGAGGATAGGTATCGATAGTCGCACTATTTTGAACAGTGGCTGTCAGTCCTGCCGGTAATGATGCAGAGAGACTGAAAGTCGCGCCGGCTGTTGAAAGATCAAGCCCCTCTGAGTCTGAACCAAGAATCGTGATGCTTGCGGCGGTTGAAGTGTTTAGCTCAAAAGTAGTCACCCCAGGGCCGAAGTTGAAATTGGTTACGGTGCCGGTGAAAAGCTGAGAAATATTGGCGTTCGGGTTATTGGCTTGAATTCTGAAGCTGTAGTTTCCGGTTGCAGTTGGTGTGCCGGTGATTGCACCTGTCGTTGAATTTAGGGTCAGGCCGGCCGGAAGTGCTCCAGAGACGATTGTGTAAGACGAGACGTTTGGAGACGCAGCAACTCCATCCGAGTAGCTCTTGCCCACAGCCATGCTCTTAAGCGAGCGGTCTGTCCATACCGGGCTGGTGTAAAGGACAAAGGTGTTAGATGCAGCACCCGGCCCGAATTCATTTCGAGCTCGTACCTGAACGTTGTAGGTTCCGCCGTTTGGCAACTGGTTTACAGTTACTGAGGTTGCACCCGCGTTTGCTGGCGAAACAGTGAACCAGGTAACTCCGCCGTCAACCGAATAGTCGTAATTGGTGATTGGCGAAGCAACGCTTGCACCAGCACTGAAGTTAACGGTTATGGTCCCATTACCACCAGTACCAGAGGTGATGGTTGGTGCGTCTGGGTAGCCGATGTAGGCCGGTGAAGATGAATTCGACCATGCACCCGTAACAGTGTTTCCTCCACCGCTTGGTTGTGTGATTGCCGCAATTTGGAAAATGTATACCGAACCGTTGTTGAGGCCCGTCACTAGTTGATTAGTCGTGATTGAAGCTGGGTTTCTAACAATGTTTTGCCAGGTCGCTCCGTTATCGCTCGAATAGCGGATGGTGTACGACACGATCGGGTCTTGTGAGGCTGGCGCTGTCCAGCTCAAAGTTGCTTGGGCATTTCCTCGCACGACGGTTGGTGCAACCGGTGCAGCGGCGAGGGCGACGTTTCTGGTCACAGAAGCTAGCTCGGCAGTTGCACCCGCAGCGTAAAACCAGGTGAGGGTGCTCGTGTCATTCGCAGCAATGTTTCCAAATGGAAAATGTGCGGCATACGAACCATCTCTCGGACCAAGTGTTATCGGTGCCGTGACAGGGTCAAGCCGGTATGCATTAACAAATGAACAGCAATAATCTGCCGACATGTTAACTCCAGAGTTTGTCGAATAAAACAAAACTCCTTCGCTGCCTGAAGTGATTTGAAGAACAGAAGCCGGTGTCGCTTGGTTAGTAATTGCAGCGAACGAACCGTCGACAATGTTTCCTTTTGTCTTAGTTGGAGAGTCGCTTCCGCCCACGTAGTCGTCTCGAGTACCAACAAAAACAGTCAAATTGGAAATTTGGGTGGAGGAAATGTTTTGAACCGAAGTGGTCATTTTCACAAAATTGTCGTTTTGACCTAGTTCGTAGACGTGGGTCACCCTGATCGCTTTTGTGGTTCCGCTACCGTCGTTGATGTTGAAATTTCCAGAAACCGTTATTTTTCCATACCCAAAAGAGGCATTTGACGCCTGGCTCGTGATTATGAAATCCGAATAGTTTATGTTTTGACTGGTCATGGGTGTGCCGGATAACTCAGTCACATACTGCCTTGGATATGTAGTCGTAGGGCCTGCCGCGACAGCCATGTCTAGCGGATACGTCGCAAAGGTAAGTTGTCGCCAAGAGGAACCGTTGTAGTAGAAAGGTTGATTTAGTAGACCTGACGAGTTGATTGAGTTCTCATACGAACCAGTTCCACTGGAACCGTTTCCAAACTTAATTCGGTTGTTGTTGATGATGCAAAGGCTGGTTGGGCAAGTCGTCGACTTAATGTGCCCGGTGATTAGTTTCTCGGCAAAGCCCTCTGAGTTAGTGGCCTTAATTTTGAAGCTATAGGCGAGACCCCCTGCTGTGGGTGTACCTGTTACCTGGCCGGTTGTCGGGTTGAGTGTTAACCCCGCGGGCAAAGCACCCTCAGATACCGACCATGTTGCTACTGGAAGTCCCTCGGCTTGAAAAGAGAATGGTGTAATCGCAACTCCGGCAGTCATCGACTGCAGTGTGCCGGGAGTGATATTTCGTGGAGCCGAATTTTCGATGGTTACGTCATAGGTCTTGTCAACATCGATGGTGTTTGGTGACGTACCCGAGGTTCCTCTAACTGTGAATCGATATACTCCGGCGGATGTTGGAGTTCCTGAAATCAGACCACTGTTTGACAGAGTCAGACCTATCGGCAGTTCACTGGCTGTGGTGTCGGGGTTGGTCTGAAGCAGGCTAAAAGTCGGTGCGGGGTAGCTGTCGCCAACTAATTGAAGACTGTATGGTCGACCGCCTGGAACATTCGAGATCGTATTGGGAGTAATCGCAGTTATTTGGCCCGACTGAATTGTTCCTGAATAGGTCTTCTGAAGCGTGGTTTGGCCAGCCACTGCAGTTACCGAGAATGAGTACGCACCGACCTGCGTAGGGGTTCCAGTTATAAATGCTTTTCCAGCGTTAGCGCCGGTACCAAGGGTGAATGTTAGGCCAGCAGGTAAATTGACAGGGTTGTCAAGGGAAAGAGTTGGAACAGGAATTCCATCCGTTTCGATAGTTATATTTACCGCCGCAGTTAGGTACATGTCTGGAAGCAACAGCGGGGTAAATAATCCAGGTGCCCTGGCTGCAATAACGCCGGTGTACTGCTTATCTAACGTGTAAGTATTTGCGCCAACAGTATTAGTTGCTCTAACAGTGAAGTCATATGCTCCGGCCACTGTTGATGTCCCTGACAACAGACCTGAGCTACTTAGCGAAAGCCCAGTCGGCAGTGAGCCCGCGTGAATCGAATAGGTCACAACCGGGAGGCCATCGGTTTCTAGTTGAACTGAAACGGGCGAACCCGCAGTGATGGTTGGAAGTTGAGCTGGCGTGAAGTTATACGACGCACCGTCTGTGATGTTTCCCGAGTAGGCACGTTCCGCTGATCCCTGCGTGTTGGTCACCCTAATCGTGAATGAATATGTGGCTGGCAGAGTTGCCGTTACAGTGCCCGTTAGCGCTCCGGTAGTTGCATTCAAGGAAAGGCCTGCTGGCAGTGCCCCTGCGCTGACGGTGAAATTAGCACTTGGAATTCCATCGCTCGAGAATGTCTTGTTGGTAGAACTGGTCGTATAGAGGGTGCCCAGCGTTGTTGGCGAAACCGTTGTTGGTGCCTTGGGATTTACCACAACTGTGTAAGCGACATCCTTGGTTCCAAATTGGTTAGTTGAGCGCAGGGTAAAGGTATAGGTTCCGGGAGTAGTGGCTGTTCCACTCAATACTCCGTTTGAGTATGTAGTGCCGGTCGGAGTGCTGCCGGATACAAAAGATAGAGTGCCAATTGGATTACCATCAGTTGTGTAACGAACCACTACTGAGGTACCAGCTTCGTAAGGGCCAATTGATGGCGGATAAATTTGGCCCGGCTTACCGTTGGTAATTACCCCAGAGAACGTTTGGCTGGCAGAGCCTGCCGAGTTAGTCGCCGTAATTGTGAAGCTGTAGTTTCCAGTGGTTATTGGCGTTCCAACTAACTCACCGGTTGTAGCGTTGAATGACATTCCGTTCGGAATTTGGCCGGCGCTCACGCTCAAAGTGGGCGTTGGGTAACCCTGAGCACTGATCACTTCATAGAGTGTCAAGTTCGTATAGAGACTGCCAAGGTCAGTGTGGCTAAAGGTGTTGGGGCGCTCAAGAACATTTCCAGAGATGGTTCGAGTTACGGTGCTGGAAATTGAAGAGTCAGTTGAGTCAGTCGCAGACACGCGAACTGTAAATGCGTACGGGGTTCCACCTGGCGATGTCGGAGTTCCTGACAATACTCCCGTTGCGCTATCAAAGGAAGTTCCCGCGGGTACCGCTTCACCAGGTTGCAAATCAAGAGACCAGGATGGAGGGGTGCCGTCGGTCAAAAACTGAACTGGAGTAAGGGCATCACCCTTGATCAGGGTGACGCTTCCAGGCGCAATTTGAGTCACTGGATTGTAGGCGTAACTTGGAACAAAGCCGGTCAGCACAAATAGCGCAGTCAGAACTGCGCTAAATAGTTGTCTGATGCGGGGGTTCATCTATTCAAAGATAAATGATGAAATTCGATGTGGGTAGCCAGCCGAAGGTCTGATTAATTGCTTTATCAATCAAACCTTCGGCTAACCCCATGTTTACCGCTAACTCTCCAGTAAATCGTCTCCCGGGGTGACGATCAGCTGCACGCCATCAGGAGCAACATCGACTTTCACCATCGATCCGTCGTGAATTTCGCCGGCCAGCAATTGGTTAGCTAGACGGTCATCAATTTCACGCTGCATCAAACGACGCAGTGGTCGGGCTCCGTAAATCGGATCGTAACCCTTGTCTGCAAGCCAGGCTCGCGCGGCTGGGGTCACAGCCAGCTGCAACCTGCGCTCTTGCAAACGCTTCGCCAATCGCTCGATGTTTAGCTCAACAATTGCACCGAGTTCAAGCCGGTCTAGAGCAGAGAAAATCACGATGTCATCGAGACGGTTCAAAAACTCAGGCTTGAAGTGCCCGCGAACCATCGCCATCACGCCTTCGTTCTTTTGCTCTTCGGTTAGCTCTTGATCAATCAGGAACTGCGAACCAAGGTTTGAGGTCATGATCAAAATCACATTTTTGAAATCAACCACTCGCCCCTGTCCGTCGGTAAGACGGCCGTCATCGAGCACCTGCAGCAAAACGTCGAATACTTCAGGATGCGCCTTCTCAACTTCGTCAAGCAGCACCACCGAATAAGGTCGACGGCGAACGGCTTCGGTTAGCTGGCCACCCTCCTCGTATCCGATGTATCCCGGAGGGGCACCGAGCAGACGTGAGACCGAGTGCTTTTCTCCGTACTCACTCATGTCGATGCGCACCATGGCTTTTTCATCGTTGAATAAAAACTCAGCAAGGCTCTTAGCCAGCTCGGTTTTACCTACGCCGGTTGGGCCCAAGAACAGGAACGAACCGGTTGGTCTCGATGGGTCGCTGATTCCAGCCTTGGTTCGCCGAACCGCATCTGACACCGACTTAACCGCGGCCTTTTGACCAATCAAGCGTTTGCCTAGCTCGGCCTCGAGGTGCAGCAATTTCTCGCTCTCGCCAGCTAGCAATCGGCCGGTTGGAATTCCTGTCCAGGCGCTAACCACGGCGGCGATGTCATCTTCAGAAACCTGATCGTTGACCATTCGCTCGGTGCGTTCGCCGGCTCCAGCAGACTCAGCCTGCTCGAGTTCTGCGAGCTGTTTTTCGAGAGCCGGAATTTCTCCATATAGAAGTCTCGAGGCTTTTTCGAGGTTCGCTTCGCGCTGCGCTCTCTCGGCTTCGATGCGAAGCCCGTCAAGCTTGGTCTTCAGGTCACCGACGCGGTTCAGCTCTCCGCGTTCCTTCTCCCAACGAGCATTCAGCTCATCGAGCTGTGCCTGCTTATCGGCAAGATCGCTCTGCAGTTTTTCGAGACGCTCGCGCGAGGCTTCATCCTTCTCTTTTTTCAGCGCAAGCTCTTCAAGTTTCAAGCGGTCAACGGCTCGACGCAGCTCATCGATTTCTACCGGAGCAGAATCAATTTCCATTCGAAGTCGCGATGCAGCTTCGTCGATTAGGTCGATCGCTTTGTCGGGCAGCTGACGGCCCGTGATATAGCGGTTCGAAAGGGTCGCTGCGGCAACCAGCGCACTGTCAGCAATTGCCACTTTGTGGTGGGCTTCGTAACGCTCTTTCAAACCGCGAAGAATTGCTACCGTGTCGACTACCGAAGGCTCGCCAACGTAAACCTGCTGGAAACGACGTTCGAGCGCTGGATCTTTCTCGATTCGCTCGCGATATTCATCGAGTGTGGTTGCACCAATTAGTCGCAGCTCGCCTCGCGCCAACATCGGCTTGAGCATGTTCGCAGCATCTTGACCATCTGCAGCCCCGGCACCAACCAGGGTGTGCAGTTCATCGATGAAGGTAATAATTTGACCGTCAGAATCATCGATCTCTTTGAGCACTGCCTTCAGACGTTCTTCGAATTCGCCACGGAATTTAGCGCCGGCCACCATGGCAGCCAGGTCAAGACTGATGAGCTGCTTACCCTTAAGCGATTCAGGCACGTCACCCGCGATGATTCGCTGAGCAAGCCCCTCAACCACGGCGGTTTTACCCACACCCGGTTCGCCGATCAGCACCGGATTGTTTTTGGTGCGACGAGACAACACCTGTGAGACTCGGCGAATTTCAGCATCGCGGCCAATCACCGGGTCGAGTTTTCCTGATTTTGCAATTTCGGTCAGGTTTACACCGAATTGTTCCAGGGCACTCTTCTGCTCGCCCTGCTGTTGCATGTTTGGTTGGTTCATTTTGTTTCTCCTTTGCGAGGGGCTACCTCGCCCGCCAAAGCACTACCGAAGTGTGTTTCGACGGTCTTTGCCCGCGCGCTATGCGCTCGACACCTTGATCTCCTGCTGCGAATACTCGAGCACCCGGTCGGTTCATTAGCTCGTTAGCCAACGCCTGCTCTAGGTCTCTCACTCGCGCAGCGAGTTCAGAATTTAAATTTTCAAGTTCAAGAATTCGACGGATGCCCTCTAGGCTCACACCCTCTTGACTAAGCCGTTGAATCTCGCGAAGTTGGGCCACATTTCGCATGGTGTATCGACGAGTTTGACCGCCGGTTCGCACCGGTACCACTAGACCCATGCGGTCATAGTCGCGCAGAGTTTGCGGGTGCATTACCGCCAACTCAGCAGCCACACCGATGCTGAACATCGGAGTGTTTTCGTCGAACTGTTCCATTAGAGCAATCCAGCCTTAAGTAGCAGATCGTCTCGTGGATTTTCATCGGGCAGCAACCCATCGAATTCTTCGAGTGCTTTTTTTGCCTTCTCGCTAACGTGCGACGGAACCGCGATTTCAACGGTGGCGAGTAAATCACCCTCAACCTTTGAGGTGACAACACCGCGACCCTTCACTCGCAGTACGCGCCCGTTTGGGGTGCCCGGAGCAACTTTGAGTTTCACCGGTTCTCCGCCCAAAGTTGGAACCTGAATGGTGGCGCCCAGCACTGCTTCAGCATAAGTAATCGGAACCGTGACTCGCACGTTGTTTCCGTCTCGACTGAAAACTGGATGCGGCTTCACAGCAACCTGAATAATTAGGTCGCCGTTTGGCCCACCATTCGGTGAAGCCGCGCCTTTGCCCGCAATCTTGATTTTCTGTCCGTCTTGAACACCGGCCGGAATTTTGATTGTGGTCTCGCCCGAATTGAGCTTGACCTTAATTTGAGTTCCTTTGACTCCATCGATGAAGTCGATGGTGGTGTTCATGCTTAGGTCTTGACCGCGCTGGGGGCCGAAACCACCAAAACCGCTGCGACCTCCGCCCATTCCGCCACCACCAAACAGGTTGGCAAAAACATCTTCAAACCCGCCGCCGCCAAAGTTGCCGCCACCTGGGAAGCCTGCGCCGCCTGGAAAACCACCGGTGAAACGAGCGCCTGACCCCATGGCCCTAACCTGGTCGTACTCAGCACGCTGCTCTTTGTCGCTGAGTACCGAGTAGGCCTCATTGATCTCTTTGTACTTCGCCTCGGCCTTGGCATCACCCGGGTTTGAATCCGGGTGATACTGGCGCGATAGTTTGCGGTAGACCTTCTTTAGCTCGGCCTCAGACACATCCTTGGCGACGCCAAGAATTTTGTAGAAGTCCTTCTCGAACCAATCTTGGCTTGCCATTGATTAACCCTCCTGGGCTTCGCCCTCAGTTTTGTCTGAAGGCGCTGGGATGAATACTGCAACCATCGCTGGTCGAAGCAGTCGGTCACCGACCATGTAGCCAGGCTCGACCACATCGGCGATGGTGTTTTCGGTCACGGTTGAACTTGGGGTTTGCACCAGTGCATTGTGTAGCTCTGGGTCAAAAGTTTCGCCCTTGGCACCAAATGCCCTTAGGCCAAACTTGTCTCCGGCGTTGCGAAGTTTGGTAACCACTGCGGCGAACGGTGAACCCTCTAGGTCGCCGTGCGCCTCTGCTCGAGCTAGGTCGTCAAGGGCTGGTAGGACAGCCCTCAACACCTCGGCGATTGCGGCGTTGCGGGCAACATCGCGATCGCGCTCAACGCGAGCCTTGTAGTTAACAAACTCTGCCTGCAGACGTTGTAGGTCAGCGAGCAGTTCGGCCTCTTTGCTAATCGGACCGGTTTCGTCAACCAGGTCGGCTAGCTCTTGATCGATTGCATCGGTGGTTTCTGCGGCCACATCGTCGGCAGCAGCGGCCGAAGCCGCCTCTGCCGACTCTGCAGCTTCAGATTCTTCGCGAAATTCATCCGACATTATTTGTCGTCTTTCTTCTCAGCTTCGTCGTCTTCAACAACCTCGGCGTCAACTACGTCTTCGCCGCTGGTTGCCTCACCCTCTGCTGGAGCCTCAGCCTGAGCTGCCGCGTAGATTGCTTCGCCCAGCTTTGACTGCGATTCAACCAACTTGTCGAAAGCGGTCTTTACAGCTTCGATGTCGTCGCCGGCGAGCGCCGTCTTCAATGCGTCAACGTCGGCCTGAACCTCAGTCTTAACATCTTCAGGAAGCTTCTCGTCGTTCTCTTTAATTAGCTTTTCGGTCTGGTAGACAATCTGCTCGGCGTTGTTGCGAGTGTCTTGCTCTTCACGACGCTTCTTGTCTTCAGCGGCGTGCTCTTCAGCCTCACGAACCATGCGCTCGATGTCTTCCTTTGGCAGCGAAGAACCACCGGTAATAGTCATCGACTGCTCTTTGCCAGTTCCCTTGTCTTTAGCCGAAACATGCACGATGCCGTTCGCGTCGATGTCGAAGGTAACTTCAATTTGCGGGATGCCTCTTGGCGCTGGGGCGATACCGGTTAGCTCGAAGTTTCCTAGGGACTTGTTGTCACGAGTAAATTCGCGCTCACCCTGGAATACCTGAATGCTTACCGATGGCTGGTTGTCGTCGGCGGTGGTGAAGGTCTCGCTGCGCTTGGT
>CAZGZW010000014.1:0-48323 GCA_964530255.1 uncultured Rhodoluna sp. | reverse complement strand
ACTCGCGACCCCTTCCTTACCATGGAAGTGCTCTACCACTGAGCTATCAGGGCGTGACCCAAACTAAAGCGCTCGGGCACCAGAAGACTTTAGCATTTAGCTTTAGTCAAAGCAACCTGAAGGTAATCTGAGCCCCTTAAGATTGGGTTCCATGTCGAACGTTGAATTCTTAACTAAAAACAACCCAGCCGCCGAGTGGTGGAGAAAATCTGTGATTTACCAGGTTTACCCGCGCAGTTTTGCGGATGGTGACGGAGATGGAATCGGTGACCTAAAGGGGATCACAGAGCGTTTGGATTCGCTTTCAGAACTGGGCATCGACGCTATCTGGTTCAGCCCTTTTTTCAAGTCACCTCAAAAGGATGCTGGCTACGACATCAGTGATTACCGCCTCATTGATCCAATCTTTGGAACCAACGAAGACTTTGACGTTCTAATAGCTAAGGCAAAAAAACTTGGCATTCGAATTATCGTAGACATCGTTCCCAACCACACTTCAGATCAGCACGCTTGGTTCCAGGCGGCACTGAAATCTGCCCCAGGGTCGCGCGAGCGTGACTACTACCACTTCAGAGATGGCAGAGGCGAGAACGGCGAGCTGCCACCAAACAACTGGCAGTCAATTTTTGGAGGCCCAGCGTGGAGCAGAATCACGGAAGCTGATGGCTCTCTGGGACAGTGGTACCTGCACCTATTTGATTCCAGTCAGCCAGATCTGAACTGGGAAAATCCAAAAATCGCCGACGAGTTCGACGACATTTTGAGCTTTTGGCTTGACAAAGGTGTTGACGGTTTCCGCGTTGATGTTGCCCACGGTATGGTCAAACGTCACGGGCTTCCGGATGCGACGATCTATGACGAAAATTTGCGTGAGCGACCAATTTCTAACCTTTCAATGGCAGAGGCAGAAGAGGCGGTTCCATATTGGGGTCAGCCGGGTGTGCACGATGCCATCCGACGCTTCCGTCGAGTGGTAGACGAATACGAAGATCGTGCCATGTGCGCTGAGGCATCAATGAGCCCACTGCCCCGACTTGCCATGTGGGTGCGCCCAGATGAATACCACCAGTCATTCAACTTTGACTACATGCATTGCAAATATGAGGCTGGCGCAATTAAGAAAATTGTCACTGATTCGATTGTGGAGTACGGCAAAGTTGGTGCCTCTAGCACTTGGGTACTTTCAAACCACGACGGTATCCGCCATGCAACTCGCTTGGGAATCTCACCTGATAACACTCCTCGTCCGGGGGATGGAATTCATCCGTCGGACCCCGCACCAGATGAGGCTCTCGGACTAAGACGTGCTCGAGCTGCGACTGCATTTATGCTCGGGCTTCCCGGTTCCTCATACCTCTACCAGGGGGAGGAACTTGGCCTACCGGAGGCCTGGCAATTAGAGGGCAAGTATCGTCAAGACCCAACATATGCGCGCACCAACGGCGAGCGCATTGGTCGAGACGGTTGCCGAGTACCTTTGCCATGGGAAGCCGATGCCACTGAGTCAAATGGGTTTAACAACACTGGAAAATCATGGTTGCCACAGCCGGCTAACTATCGAGTATTCTCACGAAATCTACAAGAGGGTGTAGCGGGCTCAACACTTGAGCTCTACAAACGACTTCTCAAAGTTCGCAAGCAATTCGATTTAGGTGCCGGAGAGTTTGGTTGGCTTGAAGAATACGTTGGCCCAGACTCTCTCGCCTATGTGAACAACGGTGTCATGGTGCTCACTAATTTCAGCGGCGACGCAATCGCGCTTCCGGCTGGAGAAATGCTTGTGACAACACAACACGACCTGACGATTGAGGGAATTCTTGAGCACGATCAGACCGTTTGGATCAAGCTCTAAGTTGAGGGCTACCTCGCTGTTAGAAAACATCAATCGAAAGATAGAAAATTAAGTTCACAGACCTAAGCCATCCAAAGTCATCATCTACTGAATGGTGGCGTTCAGCGGTCATTTACCAGATCTATCCGCGCAGTTTTGCCGATGCGAACGGTGATGGGATGGGTGATCTTCCGGGTATCACGAGCCGACTGGAATCGCTTGCTGCCCTGGGTATTGATGCGATCTGGTTGTCGCCCTTCATGCGTTCACCTCAAAAAGACGCCGGATACGATGTGAGCGATTATCGCGACGTTGATCCCCTTTTCGGTTCGCTCCAAGATTTCGACAACATGGTTGTTCGGGCCCACGAGCTTGGGTTGAAAGTCTTGGTAGACCTTGTGCCTAATCACACTTCAGATCAGCACATTTGGTTTCAAGAGGCGTTGAAGGCAAAGCCAGGTTCTACTAAGCGCGACTACTACCACTTCAAAGATGGTCTTGGTGCATTCGGAGAGCTCCCGCCAAACAACTGGGTTTCCATGTTTGGTGGGCCGGCGTGGACCCGGGTTGTCGAAAAAACTGGAAAGCCGAGCCAGTGGTACTGCCATCTTTTTGACTCAAGCCAACCCGACCTCAATTGGAGCAACCCAAAAGTACAACGAGAATTCGAAAGCATTCTGCGTTTTTGGCTCGACCGAGGAGTTGATGGTTTTCGAGTAGACCAGCCTCATGCGATGGCTAAAGCCGCTGGCCTACCAGATCATCCGGATATTGAAAGAGCTGGCGCGGGCTTCATCGAAGGCGAGGCAAGCCCACCCATGTGGTTCCAAGATGAAGTCCATCCGATATTTCGGCGTTGGCGAGAGATTCTTAATAGCTATCCAGGTGAACGCGCAATGTGTGGAGAAGCATACGTCTACCCGCTCTCATTTATGGCTCAGTGGGTCAGGCCAGATGAGTTTCACCAGACTTTTAACTTTCGCTACTTAGACAGCGACTGGAACCCTGCCGACATACGCGAAACCATAAACGAATCATTTGCGGCGTTTGGTTCTGTTGGTGCGCCGAGCACTTGGGTCCTTTCAAACCATGACGTCATCAGGCATCATTCTCGAATGGGTGGGCTGACCGGTAGACCAACCGCGTCGGATGGCATCGGCCCTAATGACAACCAGCCAGATCGAGATTTAGGTCTGCGCCGCGGGCGAGGGGCTACCTTGTTCACGATGGGCCTCCCCGGTTCAATGTATTTGTATCAGGGTGAAGAACTTGGCCTTCCCGAGCACACAACACTTGAAGCAAAATACAGACAAGACCCTACTTTTTTTAGGACCGGTGGAAAAAGACTTGGCAGAGATGGTTGCCGAGTACCCCTGCCTTGGGAGGCTGGAGCAGGGGCCGCAAACGGCTTCAACCAGAGCGGAAAATCTTGGTTGCCTCAACCCGACGAATACCGAAATTACTCTCGTAATCTCCAAGAAGGCGACCCAGACTCGACTCTTTCTATGTATCGCCACGCAATCAAACTACGAAAGAAATTACGGCTAGGATTTGGCTCATTCGCTTGGCAAAGCGAGCCTGGAGCAAAAGTCTTGGCTTACCGAAATTTAGACGTTCTCGTTGTGCACAATTTTGGAACGGATGACGCCGAACTTCCAAAAGGATGCAATATTTTGGCCGCAAGCCAGGGAAGCTACTACTCTGCGGAACCATCCTGGCTAAAGCCAAACGACACCGTTTGGATCAAGCTCGACTAAGCCTTGATGTTTTTGACCGGCCACCAGAATTTCTTTCCGGTCATAAATGCCAAGGCCGGAACGATTACCGTTCGAACCAAAAGTGTGTCTAGCAAAACACCGATGCAGACGATCACACCGATTTGAGCTAGTGCCACCAGCGGCAAGACTCCGAGAACCGCAAACACGGCTGCAAGCAAAATACCCGCTGAGGTAATTACTCCACCGGTGGCGCCCAAGGCGCGAACCATTCCCTCGCGGGTACCGAGTTTTTCTGCCTCTTCTTTGGCTCGAGTGACCAGGAAGATGTTGTAGTCAACACCAAGTGCCACCAGGAACAGGAAGCTGTACAGGAACACACTCAGGTCGAGACCGGGGAACCCGAAGACATTCACGAATAGGAACCAGCCGGCGCCCATCGACGCAAAGAACGATGCAACCACGGTGATCAGCAGCAGCACCGGAGCAACGAACGAGCGGAGCAAGACTATTAGGACTAAGAACACCAGGATCAAAATCAGCGGGATGACCAAAGCCTGGTCATGTGCGTAAGCTTCCTTTACCTCGAGAGCCTGAGCATCTAAACCACCGATCACCGCTTCGGCGTTCGGTACTGTTGCGACGGCTTCACGGAGGTCTCGGATCATCGAGTAAACCTCTTCAGACTGACTCTCAGCGTCGAAAACTACGTCGATTCGGGCAATTTGATCGTTGCTTACGGCAACTGCAGCACTGTCAACTCCGCTAACAGTTTTGGCAGCCGCAACAACTTCTTCAGCAGCGTCTTTGTTTACCAAAACGTTGGTTGGTGAGGTGGATCCGGCCGCAAAGGCATCGGCCAAGACATTCTGACCAACCACGGCCTCAGGCGTCTTAAGGAAAGACTCGGTAGACGACAAACCAATTTTGATGCCGGCCGCGCCGGAGGCGAGCACACCAAGAATCAAGACGCCGACAACTGAGATAGCAATTGGTTGCTTGCGAACACCGCGGCCCAATTTCGCCCAAAGCCCGTTTTCACCCTTGTTGACAGCACCGAATTTCGGAACGAAGGGCCAAAACAGACCACGGCCAAAGACCACCATGGCAGCTGGCAATACAACTAGAGCTGCGACCATCGCAATTACGATTCCTGTGGCGCACACCAAACCAAGCGAACGGTTACCGGCGAGATCAGCAAAGCTGAGGGTCAGCAAGGCAAGGGTTACCGTGCTGCCCGAAGCAATGATTGCTGGACCAGCGCCCCGCAGAGCCTTGGCCATAGCCTCGTGGCGATCCTCATTGACGAATAGTTCTTCTCGATAGCGAGCAATTAGCAACAGCGCATAGTTGGTTCCCGCACCGAAGACCAACACCGAAAGAATTCCGGTGACTGATGCGTCAGGGGTAATTCCGAATAGTGCAGCAACTTGCCTAGCCAACTGGCCCGCCATGCCATCGGCGGTGCCGACAACCAAAAGCGGAACTAGCCACAACCAGGGGCTGCGGTAAGTGATCAGCAGCAAGACTGCAACCACAATCACGGTTGACAGCAGCAGGGTGAAGTCAGCGCCAGCGAATACGCCCGATAGATCGGCAGAGAACCCCTCGGGGCCAGTGACATAAACCTCAAGGCCGGCCGGCATACCCTCTTTTGCGAGTTCACGAATATCGGCCACTCGCTCGGTAATTACCTCAGTTTCATCCGACTTTTCCATCGGGACGGTGATTACAGCGGTTGACTCATCGTTGGAAAGTGTGGCTGGAGGTACAAACTTTTCACCCTCAACCTCGAGGTTGGTGAATTCGACAAATTTCTCATTGGCACCGCCAACTACCATCTGTTTCATGGGATCAAATGCGCCCTGAACCCATACTTTTTGTTCATCGGTCATTGCCGACTCAGCCGCGTAGACAATTACTGCGGCGGTTGAATCAGCGCCGGGCAAATCTTCGGCCAGCTTGGCGGCGATTACAGATTCGGCATCATCTGGAAGCCCTACGCCTGGGTTCAACTCAGTGGTTGCGGCACGCAGCGGGCCGAAGGCCAAAACGGCAAAAACTAGACCAATTAGCAGTGTGGCCCATGCGGTTTTTTTGCCCGTGATGAAGTTGATGATCGAGTTCACGTCGTTGTTCCCCAGTCTTGAAATCTGTGTACTTGAAGGCTAACTGGAAAGAACAGGAACTTATTTCTAATTTTGAACCAAAATTCGAAGTAAAACATTTAGATCGCTTAGTGCTCAATGTCCTCAAAGGAAGTCAAGAGAATTCCGTAAGCTAATCAAAAGCTAACTTCCTAGAGAAACAGAGTCGTCTCATGCAGCTAACCAGTTCATTTGTTGCGCCAAAATACGCCGAGGCTCTCGAAATTTTCAAGTCAATTCGACCGGTGGAAAAAGGGTCACAGCTAGTCGTTAGGGTTGGCGGCGAAACGGTTATCGATCTTGCTGGCGGCGTGAGCCCCGACAGTCTCACCTCAGTTTTCTCAGTTAGCAAGGCGCTTTCAGCACTTGCGATCGCAAAACTGGTTGGCGATGGCCGGCTTGACCTTGATGCGAAAATGTCGCAGTACTGGCCTGAATTTGGGGCCGAAGGTAAAGAGGTATTTACGGTTCGAGAGGTGCTAAGCCACCGTGCCGGGCTTACCGACACCGATCCGCATCTCAACGGCGAGCAAATTCACGATGACCATGCAGCCGCCGCAGCATTGGCTGCACAGAGGCCACTTTGGGCCCCGGGTGCTTGTTTCGGCTACCACGGTCTCACCATCGGCCCGCTGATGAGCGAGCTTTGCTATCGAATTACCGGCAAGACCATCCAGCAGTATTACGAAACTGAAATTAGACAGCCGGCAAACGCTGATGCCTTTTTGGGTTTACCCGAAGAATTCGAAGATCGAGTGACTCAACTTTCAATGGATTCGGTCATGCCAAGCGACGAAGTTGTCGCCAAATACACTCGCCCGGCCGACTATCACTCCAGCGGTTTGGCTGAATGGAGCCGCGGTCAGATTGGTTTTGATTTGCTGGTCAGCCGCGAGGGTCGCGCTTTCGGCCTTCCTTCAGCAGGCGGGGTCGCTTCTGCTCGAGGGCTAGTCGATGCAATGAAGTGGGCTGTTGGCTTTGGTTCAAACACATCGGGCCTTTCGAGCGAAGTTTTAAGAGACATGGCGCAGATGCAGGTTTATGGCTACGACCTGGCTCTCGAACTAGACCACCGGTCATTCGGAACAATCTTCCAAAAGGCCACGCCATCTCTGCCGTTTGGTTCGTATAAGGCATTCGGGCACGACGGAGCCGCAGGAGCTTTGCTGTATGCAGATCCAGAGGGTGAAATTGTGTTTGGATACACAGTCGCGAAGTTTGTGTTTCCTGGCGGTGCCGACCGTGAAATTCAGCCAATTATTGATTTAGTTCGAAAGTTAGCCGCAAACGATTAGCGAAAACCCACTCGTGGGAGAGTGGGTTTTCGTCGCTGGTCGGTGATTCGAATGCGTTTGCAAACGATGCCGGCCGTTTTATTTACTGCGATTTGAAATAGCAATCCAAATTGCAATCAAGCCGCCGGCGATTATCATTATCCAAATTTCAATTGGCATTAGTTTTTCACCAACTTTGATTGCTGCCAGGCCAAGACTAGGTTGGGCAAGAGAATTGTCGAACCTAAGACTGCCCAAATCACGGCGTTTACTTGACCGAACGTTGGCTGTAGAGCGTAGGTTTCAATCGAGCCGCTGACTTGAACATCAATTGAAATAACTGTGATCATCAATGCGATTGCAAGCCCAGTTACGACACCGGCCAGAATTCTAAATGCGTGCAGGTAGGTGCGATCTCGTTGCTTCACTTGATGTTCATCTAAATATTCATCAGGTGCATCCGCCACCAATCGAACGGAAATGCGTAATAGCCACCAAATTAGGAAAATTGGGATCACGAATACTATTCCGATGCCATCTTTAATATGGCTTTCAAACCAAAAAGCCAAAGGTGCAACAATCAAGCTAAGTACCCCGAGTGCCACCAGGATGCGTTGCGCCTTCGCCGTTCGAATCGAATCCCACTTTGTGTCGTTCATGATGGATTCGATGTTCTGGTCCAATTTTTTATTTCTCTTAGATTTGGATGACCTAGTAAATCCGTAAAGCTCGGCCAGTGTGCCTTGCTGTTGATGTGTTTTCATGTAGAAATACCACAGCGGAGTTTCGAGTAGAACATAGGCAAAAATTGCGAAGACAAACCAGTGTTGGCCAAGCAGCGAAACTTGCGGATCACGAAGGCCAAAAACAAGTCCAACTGTTCCAATAGCAAGACCCGAGAAGACAAGGTCTAGCCAACGTAGACCGGTTACTCCCCTAGCTTTCGGGTAAACCACCAGGTACGCAATTGCCATGTAACCGGCGATAATGCCGAGCGCCAAAAGCTCGTTCATGACTACTCCTCTTCCAGCCAGAAGATTTCTTCAACTTTGGCTTCTAGTGCGGTCGATATTCGAAAAGCCAATACCAAGGATGGCGAGTATTCACCGCGTTCGATGTATCCGATTGTTTGGTAGTGAACGCCGACCAGGTCGGCTAGTTCTTGCCGACTCAGATTCGACTTGGTGCGCAATTCTTCGAGGCGGTTGGCCACCCGCACTTCTTCAGACTTAGGTTTACGACCCATGTATGTAGCATAAATACTATGCAGCAATAATGCAACATTCTTCAGGGCCAAAAAGCAAAAAACCTCACTCATGGAGGAGTGAGGTTTTGTGGCTAGTGAGGGATTCGAACCCCCGAAGGCTGTGCCGGCTGATTTACAGTCAGATCCCTTTGGCCGCTTGGGTAACTAGCCAGTGCGTCAAAAAACAAACGCTGAAAGAGTCTACCTGAAAAAACTCCGCCAGCGTAATCGACGGCTGAATAGCCGATGAGCATATACTTCTACCTATGGCTGATTCATCATTCGACATCGTAAGCAAAGTAGACAAAATGGAGGCGTCGAACGCCCTCACCATGGCGCAGAAAGAAATCGACCAGCGCTACGACTTCAAAGGCACCGGCGCAAGTATCGAGTGGAGCGGCGACAAGATTTTGATGATTGCCAACTCTGATGATCGCGTTCGAGCCATTCTCGATGCTTTCCAGTCGAAGCTGGTTAAGCGCGGCATCTCGCTAAAGAGCCTCGACGCGGGTAAACCTTTTCCATCGGGCAAAGAGTTCCGAATTGAAGCGACCCTAAAACAGGGCATCGAACAAGAGCAGGCCAAGAAGATTTCCAAAATTATTCGGGAAGAAGCCCCAAAGTCGGTGAAGGCTCAAATTCAAGGTGATGAACTTCGTGTGCAGAGCAAGAGCCGCGATGACCTGCAAGAAACTATTGCGCTGCTGAAGGGCAAAGACCTAGAGGTCGATCTTCAGTTTGTAAACTTCCGCTAGTCCTGCTGCACAATCGCCACCGAGCCGGTTGGCGGGAACGAATTTGCAACGGCTTCGCTTCGTTTAGCACGTTTTGCCACAATTCCAGCGATCCAGCCAGCTATGAACATCAAAATTGTCGGAAACATGAATGCGGCCACTAGATCAACACCCTCGGCAATTGCTCCCATGATGTACTTGGCCAACATGAAACTAAATGAATTGATCACCATCATGCGTGCGACCGCCTGAGACGTGGTTAGCCCTTTGATGTAGCCTGCTGCCGTCATGAAGGATGGCACCATCGACGCCAGCCCAAGACCGGCGACAAACCAAAGCACTGAAACCAAAACGAGGGCAAGAATTTTGTCGAGGCCGGCTATCCAGGGGCCGCTGAGTGCCCCCAGGCCAAATATTGTACTTCCAAAAAGGCCCCCATATTTCGAAAGTTCAGAAATGTGAAACGCCTTGGTAAGCCTAGATATTGATAGTCGCCCGATAATCATCGCGGTCACAAAAGCGATGTACGGAATAGCGCCGAGCGTAGGGTTAACACCAAGCACGTCGCGCGCATAAAGTGCGCTCCAGTCCATCATTACGCCCTCAGGGAATACACCGGCGAACAAACCAACTGTGACTAACCACAGCTGCCCCGGAGATTTCCAAAATGAAACTTTTTTACCTGATTTTTTTGAAGGAGGTGCTGGCTCATCTTCTTCTGGATCCAGAAGTTTTCGACCGTAGAAAACAAAAATTGCTGTGGCTGCACCCTGAACTAGAAGCATGTGCAGCCAGAACGGCATGATGCTAACGAGCAAACCACTCACTAGAGCAGAGATTGCCGCTCCGATGCTCCAAAGCCCATGGAACTTACCGATTATGGTTTTGCCAATTACTGCTTTCTGTAGCGCAACCGATTGGGATTGCATGGATATGTTGAATACGCTCATCGCAAAACCGGCACCAACATTGAAAACGAAAAAAAGCTCAGGCGATTTCGTGAGTGGGTAGCAGGCAAAGAATAGTGCCGCTGCTACTCCACCCCAAAGAGCCATCATTCGAGTGCCAAAGCGCGACACAAATTTGCTGGCCAATGTCATGCCGACTAAAGAGCCGACTCCCGCGAATCCAATTATGAAACCCCAGGTTACGAAGCTGACATCGATTTGATCGATCATCTCCGGTACTCGCGGAATTATCGTCGTAGAGATGAAACCCTGAGTGAAGAAAAGCACCAAAAGTGCTCTCCTCACAGTGTCAATACGCTGCGCAGAAAGTCGTTCTTTCATCTGCACAACCTATCTAGCAAATCTCAATTATTCTCTCCAGCGGCTTGCATAAACTCTCTACGTTCATAGAGCTTAATGCGCTCTCGACCCTGTGCTTCACCGAGGGAGCGTTCTTTCTCATCGATGCGAAGCCATGCTTTCCAGTCAATTACCTCGATGCCGCGCTGGCCCAACAGGTCTTGAACTGAAGACTCTTCAGGGTTGGCTGGGTTCCACCATAACGAGCGATCGCCGATGACGTGTCCGATTGTTTCTAGAGCATCACTCTTGGTGTGGCCAATCAGACCAACCGGACCGCGTTTAATCCAGCCGGTTGCGTAAACGCCAGGAATTTGTTTTCCAGACTGGTCAAGAACGCGGCCACCATCATTAGGAATAACTCCGGCTTTTGAGTCAAACGGAATCTGGTCGAGCTCGCTTCCGAAATAACCAACTGCGCGATAAACGGCTTGAACCGGATATTCTCGGAATTCACCTGTCGGAACCGCACCGCCACGTCCGTCTAGTTTGGTGCGTTCAATCTTCAAGCCGACAACTTTTCCATTTTCGCCAAGTACTTCGACAGGTGCTGACATGAAGTGCAGGTGCAGTCGACGTTTACCGCCACTCTGTTTTTCTTCTCGCAACTGCTCAAGCGTGTTCACCATGACTCGGGTCTGGTTATTTGAATCAATGGCTTCTTGACTGCCTTCGTCGTACTGGAAGTCTTCGTCGTAGACGATGGTGTCAACACCTTCAATGTGGCAAGCCTCACGTAATTCGAGCGGAGTGAACTTGACCTGAGCTGGGCCACGCCTTCCAAAAACGTGTACGTCGGTGACCGGCGAAGCCTTTAGGCCCTCGTAAACGTGAGCCGGAATATCGGTTGACAGCATGTCTTCTGGCAGTTTGGCGAGCACGCGGGCAACATCTAGAGCCACGTTTCCGTTGCCAATTACCGCAATCTCCTTGGCGTTCAACGGCCAGGTTGCGGGGAAATCAGGGTGAGCGTCATACCAGTTCACGAAGTCTGCGGCACCGTATGAACCTTCTAAATCGATACCTGGAATGTTCAGTTCGGCGTCGCGAATGGCACCGGTCGCAAAGATAACCGCGTTGTAGTGCTGCTTCAAGTCTTCTAGGGTGATGTCTTTCCCGTATTCAACGTTTCCGAAGAATCGGATGTCGCCGCGGTCGAGGACTTCATAGAGGGCGCGAATGATCCCTTTGATGCGCGGGTGATCGGGAGCAACCCCGTATCGAACCAAACCGTAGGGCGCAGGCAGTAGATCGAACAGGTCAATCGAGACGTCGAAATCACGCAACTCAGATTTGATCAGCAAATCAGCAGCGTAAATGCCGGCCGGGCCAGCACCAATAATTGCAAGACGCAATTTAGACATTAATTTGATCCTTAGTTGTTACGGTCAACTACCGCTTGTGCGAATGTGGTCAGCGCGGCTTTCACTTTGCCGTCGGGTAGGGGCGCCAGGTCTTCGATGGCATCAGTGGCCCAACGCTGGGCCTCGGCAAGCGAATCTGAAAAGACGGTGTGCGATCTTAAATCGCGCAAAACAGCCTCTAGAGCCGAATCTTCTTCGAGCCCGGCTTCAATCGCTGCCAGAATTTCTGCGGCTTTGGCATCTCCGGCTTCAGCGGAACGCTGAAGCAAGAGGGTTGGCAAGGTTGGCACACCCGCGCGCAAATCTGTTCCAGGGGTCTTACCCGATGGCCCTTCTTCTGAAATGTCAATCACATCGTCGATGAGCTGAAAGGCAACTCCGATTTTTTCACCGAAACGGCTCAGCGCCGGAATGAAGTTCTTGTCGGCGTCAGAAAGCATGGCTCCAAGTTGGGCAGATGCAGCAATTAGCGAACCGGTTTTGTCTGCAAGCACCGAGACATAGTGGTCATAAGCATTCTCTGCGGAATTTGGCCCGATGGTCTCGTGCAGCTGACCTAGGCACAGGCGTTCAAATGTTTCTGATTGCAGTTTGAGTGAATCGTCACCTAGCCCCAATCCGACTTTTGAAGCTCGCGCAAAAAGCAGATCGCCGGTCAGAATTGCAACTGAGTTACCCCACACTGTTTGAGCGGTGGGCACACCGCGTCTGGTTGGCGCCTCATCCATTACGTCATCGTGGTAGAGGGTTGCGAGGTGGGTTAGCTCTACCACCACTGCGGCCTTGATTACATTTTCACTAATTCCGTTGCCGAGCAGCGAGGTCAGTAAAACCAGCGTCGGCCTAACCCGTTTGCCACCGGCATCGACCAGGTGGCGACTAGGCCCGTTGATGACGCTTTCTGCGTGTGACGACGCAATTCGTAGCTGAGTTTCGACCTGCTCCAGCCCTGCCTCAAGGGTTTTCATCAGGTCGCGATCTGCAACCTTTCGAAGTTGCTTGGGCAAACTCACTGGGCTCAATGCTTAGCCTTTCTTGCCGGCTTGTAACCGACATGAAGTGCAACGATGCCGAGGCTCAAATTCTTCCAAGAAACTTGCTCAAAACCTGCGGCCTCAATTTTTTTGGCCAGGCTGGGCTGATCTGGCCAAGCCAAAATTGATTCGGCGAGGTAGTCGTAGGCCTCGGGGGTCTTGCTCGCCAGAGATGAGAATTTAGGCAAAAACTTACTTAGGTAAAAGTTATAGAGACCACGAATTAGTGGGTTTGTGACCTTCGAAAATTCGCAAATCACAACTCTTCCGCCGGGCTTTAGCACCCTAAACATCTGAGCCAAGGCTGCCTCAACATCGACCACGTTTCGCAACCCAAACGAAATGGTTACCGCGTCAAACTCTTCGGCGGCAAAAGGGAGTTTGGTTGCATCAGCGAAAACAAATTCGAGTTGTGGGTGTCGTTTTTTGCCAACCTCAAGCATGCCTTTTGAAAAATCGCTGGCCACGACCCTGATGTTGGGGCCGGTAAAAACTATGGATGAGCTGCCAGTACCCGCTGCTAAATCGAGGATGCTGTGTCCTGACTTTGGTGCAACCGCTCGTTTTACCGAGTGGCGCCAGATACGTGACTGGCCAAAGGAGAGTAAATCGTTGGTCAGGTCGTAGGTTGGAGCAACGTCATCAAACATCGCTGCCACTTCGGCTGGCTTTTTTGCCAGATCTGCTTTACTCACCCAATAAGTTTACCTGCGGCGCAGAGCCTTGGAAGATGCCATTGCACCAAGACCAATCGCTCCGGCACCCATGGCGGCCAGACCAACCAAGGCGGCATCCATAAATCTTTCGGCGGGGGTTTTGCTTTGAATTTTCACCTTCGTTAGGTCCATTTTTTGACCAGTTTGAATGTCTTGCGTGGTTTGCAAACTTGAACCAGCAACCGCGGCAACGGTGCCAGAGTTAGGCACTACCGAACTCAACTGTGGAGTAGTAACACTCAAGGTTTCAGACTGCAAGACTGAGCGGCCTGCAGAAGATATTTTTGAGGTTGACTCATCGGTGGCTTCGGCTTCGGCCACGTACCCGCCGTCATCGTCATCGTCATCGTGACCAGGTTTAACCACCAGGGGTGGAACAGACAAGTGGTCGCGTGACCCGTATTTTTTCTTTACCCGCTGGTCGAATTCATCGTCATCATCGTCATCGTCGTCTTCGAACTGATATGACTCAACCGATTTTGAAGTTGGCTTCGGGCGACTCGATTTGAATGGAGACGGCGACTCAACGCTTTGACTCGAATCTTTTTCGTCGTCGAAGTCGCTGGCGCTGGCAGGCGCTGAGGCAAAAAGGGCTGAAAATGCGAACAAGCCGGAAATAAGCAGCGCGCCTATCGACTTGGCTTTCATGGGAACCACCTTTTTGGATTTCTAAATTCAGGTTAGCGACCGAACTAGGCTGTTCTCGACCCTAATTCTGCATTCACAGAGAACACTCAGTCACGAAACGGAGCAAAATGACCATTACAGCGGTCACAAAATTGCTCAACACCTCAGACTTTGAGTTACTCGACCACCTTCCGCAAAATCCGATGGCTTATTTGCGAAACGGCGAAGGGCTGGTCGGCTTTGGTGAATTGCAAACTTTGACGGCTAGAGGCGCCAACCGTATTCAGGAATTGGCCGAAAGTTGGCGTGCGGTTGTTGCCCAAAGCAGCATCGATGATGAAGTGGTGTTGCCCGGAACCGGGCTAATTGCTTTCGGTGCGATCGCATTTTCAGATCACAGTGCGGTTGCTAGCAAACTAATCATTCCGAAAGTTATTCTCGGATCAAGAGATAGCCGAGTTTGGATTACCAAACTAACCGACTCAGCTGGCGAAGTCGACGGGGAAGACTACGCAGATTTCTGGACTCAACCAACCGCTGTCGGGCAGGCGCATTCGATTAGCCTCACCGAAGGCGAAGTGAGCGCTGAACGATTTGAAGCGATCGTCAATCAGGCTTTGAAATCGATCGAGACAGGCGCGGTTGAAAAAGTTGTTTTGGCCAGAGATCTGCGCGGGCAGGTGCCTGAAAATTTTGACGTTCGAGGTGCCCTGCGTCGACTAGCAAAACGATTTCCGACCTGCTGGGTCTATTCGGTAGCCGGTAATTTTGGGGCATCTCCAGAATTACTGGTGCGGGTGTCACACGGGCAAGTTTCAGCCAGAGTGCTCGCCGGCACCGCTGGTCGGGGCACCGACCCGGGTGTAGATCAGGCGATCGCCACCGCACTCGCTAATTCAGAAAAAAATCTTCGCGAGCATGCATTTGCCGTCGAATCACTGGTCAATGCCTTGGCTGAGGTTTGCGAACGAGTCGATGCGGATGAAAAACCGTTCAGTTTGCCACTGCCAAACCTGTGGCACCTCGCTACCGATGTTCACGCTGTGTTGAAACAAGACTCGTCAGTTCTTGACGTTGCTGCCCTACTTCACCCAACCGCAGCGGTTGCGGGCACACCCCGTGCGGCTGCACAGGAAATTATTGAGCAGCTTGAGCATGTCGACCGTGGATACTACGCCGGGCCAGTCGGTTGGTTAGGTGCCGATGGAGACGGTGAATGGGCGATCGCGCTTCGGGGAGCTCAGCTCAACAATGATGAACTAGTGGCTTTTGCCGGTTGTGGAATTGTCGCTGAATCTGACGCCGAGGCTGAATTTGCTGAAACTGAACTGAAGTTCTCGCCGATTCGAGGGGCTCTCGCTTAGCTACAGACGGACGTCAATAATTATCGGGCCAACCACATCCATTGCAGTTTGCAATTCAGCCACTGTTTCAACCCGCTGGTAATTAATTCCGTAGGCCTGTGCGAGATGCCAAAGGTCTACCTGCTGCGGGGTCTTGAATAGCAACTCGAAGTCTTTTTCATCCAGTTCTTTTGCCATTTCTAGGCTCTCAAAAATGGTGCCGCCGCCGTCGTTGCCCACTATTAACTGGAGATTTAGGTGAGGTTCTATTCCGGCCAAAGAAGACGCATCATGCAGAAAAGTCAGGTCACCCAACAGAACCCTGGTAACTCCCTGGTTCACTAATGAAAGACCGATACCGGTTGCAACTGTCCCGTCAATTCCGGCCAATCCACGGTTGGCAAAAACCGCAACCGGTTTTGCCGGGGCATGAATTTCAGCTTCTCGAATCAATCTTGATGCGCCAAGCAAAATTCTGTCTTCCGCACCGGTAGCGTGCCATATCGCCTCAACCACCTGCCGACGACTAATGGCATCGCTTCGATTCAACAGGGATGAAAATTCGGCGTTAGCCCTTCGCCAGTTTTCAAGCCATTCAAAATCGACCTCATCGTCGACGAAAATCTCGTCGACTACGGCTACCGCTCTTCGGGACACATCGAAAAAACCCATTGTTCGTGACTCGACCACTACAACCTCGACGGCCTCTGAAAACAAAAGTTTTATAACCGAGCGCGAGAGAGTTGGTTTGCCAAAAACAATCACGCGGCCAACCTGACCTACAAGTTCGTGACCGCGGTCAAGCAAAACTCGGTAGCGTTCGATCACATTTGCACCCATACGTGCGCCAGATGATGGCTCGGCAAATAGTGGCCAGCCAAAACTCTCGGCCAACTCAACCGCCGCGTCGCCCGCCTGCGCCCCAGCCAAGACAACGGTCGGAACCGTTGCGTCAAGCTGAATAAATCGAGGTGCGTGATTAGACCTCGACGGTAAAGAAACCGACGGTGCCAAGTCTGCGGCGCTAGGTTCACTTGCCGATAGCGGCTCTTTGAATGCCAGGTTCAACTGAACCGGACCGGGTTGCCCACCGAAACCTAGAGCGAGAGCGGTTGCCTCCGCAGCCAATTCAGCAGCTACCTGTGCCTCGCCCGGTTCGCCCTTCGGAGCTGCTACATCGAAACATTTGCGAACGGCATCGGCAAAAATACCAACTTGATTTGTAGTTTGGTTGGCCCCTACTCCGCGAAGCTCATGCGGACGATCTGCGGTAAGCAAAATCAACGGCACCCCAGAGTGATGTGCTTCGAGAACTGCAGGATGCAAATTAGCAACTGCGGTTCCCGATGTGGTGATGATTACCGCTGGCTCACCCGAACCAAGAGCGGCGCCGAGTGCCTGAAACGCCATTGATCGCTCATCGAGTCGCACATGAAGCTTCGCTTTACCGGCTTTAGCCAGCTGACCCGCAGCTATCGCCAGAGCCTGAGAGCGGGCTCCCGGGCTCAGAAAAAATTCAGTGACACCCAGTTTGACCAGTGACGCAACCAAGTTTGCTGCAAAATTTTGAGCTGGAGAATTCAAGACTTGGGTGCCTCTTCGCCGCTGTCATCCTGATCATCCTGTTTTTTCTTTTTGTTCTCGTCTTCGTTCAGGCGTTGAGATAAATCTCTCAAAAATTGAGGATCATCGTCGGGTGCGACGGTGCGAGTTTTAGTTACTGAACTGCCGCCGCGATTCGGTCTACCAAGAATCAGATATAGGATTCCGCCAGCCACAGGCACGAAAAGGCAAAGAACTATCCAGAGCCATTTGGGAAGGTTTCGCACCTCAGTTTTATTGGCGCTAGCAGCGAAGACGGTGACAAAAACCGTAAAAATCAAAACCGCAGCGATCGAAAAGACAACCCATCTCATGGTGATAACTCTAACCAGAAGAAAACTTAGACTTATTCCATGAAGAATCCTTGGTTGCTTTACATCTCAATTCGCGTCGGCTTATTTGCCGGAATTTTGGTTTTGCTGCTAGCCCTTGGGTTTGACGAGATCTTCTCAGCTCTGATTGCTGCAGTAGTTTCGCTGGCAATTTCGCTGCTGTTTTTCAATAAGCAGAGAGACGCACTTTCTGAAGCGATTTACAACTGGAGTAAAAAGAAATCGAGCGACGACACCAAGGCAGAAGACGGCGAATAGCCGAATTGCCACTCGGCTACAATGCCGGAGCGGCCAGACCTAGTGCAAAAAAAGCCGAATAGGCAAGTGCTGCGAAGCTGGTCAGTTTTAGAGCCAAGATGAGTTCTTTAGCCGTTTTCGCCGTAGCCACAATCAGTGTTGTGGGCGCCACCAGAAGCAGTGCCGCTAGCGAAAAAATAACCGCAGGGTAAATAAGTGCCACCGGCACGGCCAGCGCTAGCGGCATCCAAATCATGAAGTAAAACAGCCACTTACCAGCCCTCGAACCAAGCTTTACCGCGAGGGTTCTCTTTTTCGCAAGAATGTCGGTTTCGCGATCTCGAATGTTGTTAACCATCAATACAGCGGCGGCAAACAGACCAACACCGGTGCCACCGATAATCGCGTTCAAATCGAAGTATCCGATTTGGATGAATGCGGTTCCGTAGGTGGCGACCAATCCGAAAAAGATAAATACAGCTACCTCGCCTAAACCGGCGTACCCGTAGGGGTTTTTACCCCCGGTGTAAAACCAAGCAGCCAAAATTGCAGCCGCTCCGACCGCCAAGAACCACCAGTGCTGGGTAATCAAAACGATCGCTAATCCACTTATTGCAGCGATGGCAAAGAAAGCAAATGCAGCAATTTTGACCGCCTCAGGTCTAACAGATTTTGAACCGGTGAGGCGAAGCGGGCCAACCCTAAATTCGTCGGTGCCGCGAATTCCATCCGAATAATCATTTGCATAATTGACGCCGATTTGCAGGGCCAACGCCACCACGAGGGCGAGTGCGCTCAAAAGCAAATCAAATTTTTGCAAGCTAGCCGCTGCCCCTGCCCCGATCAACACCGGAGCAACCGCAAGTGGCAAAGTTCTTAGGCGTGCTCCTGCCAGCCAGAGCTGAAGAGACGAAGGTTTTCTAGCGGCCAAAATCTAACTCCTCGAATATTTTCGCAACGGCTAGTAAATCAGTTTTTCCGTTAGCCAACCTTGGGAGCCGATCAACCCGCACCACTCGCACAGGCTTGCCTGCCGGGCCTAAAGCTTCGGCCAGCTGCAGAGCGATATCATCGGCCACCTCTGGGCTACCAACATAGACCAAACCAACTCGCTGGCCCCACTCAGCATCGGCCAGTGCCGCAGCGGCGATTGCTTCAACGCCACTCACCTTGAGCGCAGTTGCCTCAAGGTGATCCAAAGAGATTTTTAGTCCACCCGAATTAATGACTCGGTCTTTACGACCCAAAACTCGAAGTCGGCCTGACTCATCCAACTCACCAAGATCACCTGTTAGGTGATCGTTTAGTTTGATTTGGCCGTCGATGATTTCAACTTTGACCCCACTCAACGGCACACCGTCGTAAACGCATCCACCGGCGGTTTCGGTCGCGCCATAGGTGACTGAATAGCGAATACCGTGAGCATCGAAGACATCTAGGTCTTCAGCATTTGGCGCCTGCCCACCGATGAGAATTCGATCAAATCGTTTTAGCTGTTCGAGCAACATTTCATCGCCGCTCAGGGCAGCTACCAGCCGGCTCACCTGGGTGGGCACCAGTGACGTGTAACGACGTTCCCCGGTCATCAAACTCGCAGCTCGAGAAAAACCCTCAGGGGTAAATGGCAATTGGGCATTCATCATCACCGGGTGAGTTTCGGCAACCAGTGACCGAATCAAAACGTTCGCCCCGGCTATGTAATTAATCGGCAGGGCAAGCAACCATTGGCCGTGGCCACCCAAATATTCAGCGGATGCGTTAGCGCTCTGAATCAGTTGAGCGGTGGAGAGCTCAATTCTCTTCGGCACTCCGGTCGAACCAGATGACTCAATAATCAGCGCCACTGAGTCATCGACCTCATTTGGCAAGCCGTGCACCTCAGGTAATTTTCCGTTGACTTCGGGAGGGGTAACAAAAACCGCTTGCCGCTCGGCTAAAACCTCAGCGAAAGCTAGCAGTGCCGAAAATGTATCGTTGGCGGCAATAAGTTTTAGCGGTTTTGGCATTGGTCAGATTAGTAATGCCACGGGTAGGGCGACCAGTCGGGCTCGCGCTTTTGTAAAAATGAGTCGCGCCCCTCAACAGCCTCATCGCTACCGTAGGCAAGACGTGTTGCCTCGCCAGCAAATAACTGTTGGCCAACGAGGCCATCGTCAACAGCGTTGAATGCGTATTTCAACATGCGAATCGATTGAGGTGACTTGCGAAGAATTTCGGCAGCCCACTCGATTCCAGTTTTCTCAAGCAGCAGGTGCGGCACTACCGCATTCACCACTCCCATTTCGTAGGCTCGCTGAGCCGAGTACTCCTGCCCGAGGAAGAAAATTTCTCGAGCAAATTTTTGCCCAGTTTGACGAGCCAAGTAAGCACTGCCGTAACCGGCATCAAACGAGCCAACATCGGCATCGGTCTGCTTGAATTTGGCGTGCTCTTCGCTGGCGATTGAGAGATCAGCAACGACGTTTAGTGAATGGCCTCCGCCTGCCGCCCATCCCGGAACCAAAGCGATAACAACTTTGGGCATGAAACGGATTAGACGCTGCACCTCAAGAATGTGTAGTCGACCCGCCCGGGTTGAATCGACGGTTTCGGCGGTTTCACCATCCGCATATTTATAACCGTCACGGCCACGAACGCGCTGGTCGCCGCCGCTGCAGAAGGCCCAGCCGCCGTCTTTTGGCGATGGCCCATTTCCAGTGAGCAACACCACGCCGACTTTCGAGTCAGTGCGTGCATGCTCAAGAGCTTGATAGAGCTCATCGACGGTTTTTGGCCTGAATGCGTTTCTAACCTCTGGGCGATTGAAAGCGATGCGAACAATACCCAGCTCGACATGCCGGTGGTAGGTCACATCGGTGAATGCCTCAAACCCTGAGACCGAAGCCCAAACCTGCTCGTCGAAAAGCTCTGAAACCATAGCTGCCATGAATCTAGACTAACAACGTGAGTCACCGCGAACTTCCCGACCTAGCCGAACTGCGCTCAAGCGCCCGGGTAATTTCGCTGCCCTTGCGGACTAGATTTCGTGGCCTCATCGAGCGCGAAGTTTTAGTTTTCGAGGGACCCCAGGGTTGGGCTGAATTTTCACCCTTCGTTGAATATGACGATGCAGAAGCCTCTGCTTGGCTGGCCGCCGCAATCGAATATGCCTACCAGCCGGCCCCTACCCTGATCCGCGACAGCATCGAGATCAATGCAACCCTGCCTGCGGTTGAAGCAAAAGATGCAGCTCGCGTTCTCGAACGGTATGGCAAATTCAGCACCGTGAAAATCAAAGTTGCAGAAACCGGTCAAACTATCAACGACGACTTAGCCCGAGTTTTCGAGGTTCAACGACAGTTTCCAGCTGCCAAAATTCGACTAGACGCCAACGGCCGGTACTCAGTCTCTGATGCCATAGCGGTGACTGGTGCACTGATTGAGAACGGCATTCGAATCGACTACCTCGAGCAACCGGTGGCATCTCTGGAAGACATGAATCTGCTGAAACAAGAATTCATCAAGCGCGGATGGCAGCTTAAGCTGGCGGCCGATGAACTCATCCGGAAATCTGGTGACCCTGAAAAAGCCATAGAAAGTGGCGCCGTGGACGTGGTGATGTTGAAAGCAGCGCCACTTGGCGGAGTGAGCCGGTGCCTTGAAATAGCAGCAACCACAAAACTGCCGAAAGTAGTCTCAAGCGCACTAGAGAGTTCTATCGGATTAGCCATGGGGGCTCATCTCGCTGGAGCGTTGCCTGAACTGGAATATGCCTCAGGTCTGGGCACCGCAACCCTATTAGCCGGAGACGTCACAGACGACCCGCTTTTGGCAAAAGACGGCTCGATTGAAGTGCGTCGAGTTACCGCCTCAGCAAGAAAACTTGAACTTTTCAAAGCCGACGATCACCGCTATGACTGGTGGCTTGAACGACTAGAGCGCTGCTACCGAGAGCTTCAGAATCGCTAACCGCAACTAGTCACTCGCTTACAGACCGCTGTAAACGTGCAGCCCTTTGAAGTACATGTTGACGATCGTGAAGTTGAAAATAATCGCAGAAAAACCAATCAGCGCAAGCCACGCAGAGCGCTTTCCGGCCCAGCCACGAGTGGCATTAGCGTGCAGATAACCCGCGTAGAGCACCCAAATGATGAAGGTCCAAACCTCTTTGGTATCCCAACCCCAGTAGCGATGCCAGGCGCGCTCGGCCCAAATTGCACCGGCAATCAGCGTGAAGCTCCAGAGAATGAAGCCGATGATGTTGAAACGATATGCCAGTTTTTCAAGATTCTCACTGACCGGGAACAGGTCAAGCACTCGACGCATTCTCGCAATTCCAGGTTTGGTGCCGCGCTTGAGCCAGTTGGCCTCTTTGAATAGGTAGGCGATTGAAAGGCCCGCGCCAATGTTGAAAAACGCAGTTGCGAGCACAGCCACAATCACGTGAATCACCAGCCAGTAACTCTGCAGTGCCGGCATCAGAGATTTGACCTCTACGTAAAAAGCGGAGGTGGCGATACCCAAGACCAAGAGGACGAAACCCGAGATAAAGGTTGCAATTAGTCGGATGTCGCGAAGCTTGAGCGCGAAAAGATAGATAGCCACCACAATGAATGCGCCGGTAATCGAGAATTCGTACATGTTGGCCCAGGGAACGCGGGAGGCGGCAATACCGCGAAGCAAAACTCCGACAAAGTGCACTGCTGTGGCTGCACTCAAAAAGATGATTCCGATCTTTTCAAGCTTTCCGGCAGTAGCCTGCACCTTCTTTTTTTCGGATGCCAACTTGGATAGCTGGTTTGCAAAAACTAAGAAGGCCACCGTGTAAAGAGCCATTGCCCCGTAAATAAATAGCAGTGAAATCTGTGAAAGATTTTCGTTGAGTACAACCTGCATTCCGGTTAGTTATCCTTCTTTTTTGTTTGATTTTGCTTCAATTCAGCCACAATTTCTGCCACCACTTTTTCAAGCGCCGGGTCATCGCCTCGAGCCAGAGCAGCGGCTTCAAAACCGGCGGCGGTTTGCTTTACCCAAACCCTGCGCCTTGGCACCAAAAGGCTTAGGGCAACACCCGCTAGGGCTAACAACGCGAAAAGCAGCACCCAAATTCCGCCAGGGTTGTAACTAATGTCAAGCGATGCGTAGCGTTTATAGCCGTCGAAGGTGACGGTGCCCAATTTTCTTGGGAGCTCCGCAGTTTCGCCCGGCTTCAAGCGCAGCCCAGGCGTACCCGATTTTCCACCGGCGACCTGAGTCATGTTGCTGGTGTCAAGTGCGTAAACGTTTTTTGGGATCCCGGCGTCAAGACCGAGATCACCAACGTAAATGTTCATGGTGACCATTGGATCAACTGGCGCAGGGTAGAGCGAAGTTAAAGCACCCGAGTCAAGTTCGTCAACTGTCGGGTAGAAAAATGCGATGGCACCAAACTGTTTGGCGGCATCCGGAACCTTGATTACACCCAGTGAGGTATAGCGAGCGTCTTGAGGGAGAAATGGTGTCGCCCCCGAGAACGTAACGTTACCGTTTGTGTCTTTGAAGGTCAGCACCGGGGCGTAGCCGTTTCCGGTTAAGTAGAGGTTTGCGCCAGGCAGCTCCAGAGGTTCATTTACTCGAATCAGGCCTGATTTGACTTCACCCGTTCCGGCGATGTTGGCGGTTACAAAAGCACGAAAATCTAGCGGCATGCCAATGTTGGTTTGATTGACCAGGTCGAAATCAACTTCAAATTTGTCGAGTGAAACCGAGAACGGCACTAGTTTTTCTTCGCTGAAAAATGTTCCGGGCGAAAGCGAATCGTAGCCTGCGAGATTGTTTACGAAGGTTTCGCCCTCAACAATTACTCGTTGCCCGCTGAAGCTGTTTCCGCCACCGAATCCGACCGCAATCAAAACACCAATCAGAGCTAGGTGAAAGACGAGGTTTCCAGTTTCACGCAGAAAGCCACGTTCAGCTGAAACCGATGAGCCCTGCAGCTCAACCCGATAACCCTGGTTTTTGAGCAGCTGCTTAGCTCGCTGCAGTAGATCTTGATTTGCTTCAGCCGCAACTTTGGCTGCTGCGAAAGCCGGCATCCTTTTTAGGTTTGTGGGGGTCTTCACCAGTGGTTCGCGAAGAGCTCGCGCGTGCACAAATGTGCGCGGAACAACGCAGCCAATCAGTGAGATGAACAACAAAATGTAGATGGCCGAAAACCAAACCGAGGTGTAAACATCAAAGAGTTGGAAAAAATCTAAAACTTCAGCAAGCTGCCCGTTGTTGTCAAAAAACTGTTTCACACCGTTTGGGTCTGCGCTGCGCTGAGGATAGACCGACCCCGGCACGGCTGCCACTGCAAGCATGAGCAGCAAAATCAGGGCGGTTCTCATTGAGGTCAATTGCCGCCAAGTCCAGCGCGCCCAGCCCAGTAAACCGAGTTGCGGCTGCACTACATCGTCAGATTGCAAGTTGGAAATTTCCAAGCACCTCCCACTGCAGCCAAGCCGTAAAGCTCTTCCAGATGCCAGTGGCCATCATGGTACCGAGCAGGATTAGCATCGTGCCGCCGGCGATATTGAACGCCCTTATGTGGCGCTTCACAAAACCTACCGACTTGGTTGCCCAGCTGAATCCAGCTGCCAAAGCCAGAAATGGTAGGCCGATACCGAGGGCGTAAACCGACGCCAGCAGCGCGCCACGAGTTGGGTCAGAGGCATCTGCAGCCAAAGTAAGCACAGCGGCGAGTGTTGGACCGATGCAAGGGGTCCAGCCGAGGCCGAACGCAATTCCGAGCAGTGGCGCACCAACCAGCCCGAGATTTGCCGACACCTGAATCTTTAAGGTTCGCTGAAAGATTGAAAACTGGCCCAGCATTACCAAACCAAAAGCGATAACCAGAACACCCAGTAACGGGTCAAGCCAGGCTGCGTTGGCCGTCAAAAACAGCGAACCTAGACCGCCAAACAAGGCACCGAACGAAACAAAAACTGCGGCAAACCCGAGAATAAATAATGAGGTTCCGATCAGCACCCGAGCTCGGCTGGCAGACATTCCGGCAACAAAGCCAAGGTAACCGGGGATGAGCGGCAGCACACAGGGGCTCAAAAACGAAACCAAGCCGGCCAGCAAAGCAAGCGGGATTGAGGCCAAAAGTGGGCCGTTGAGAACAATTTCGCCGGGACTCAACTAGTTACCTTTTGCTGTCTTGATCAGGGTGTTCAAAATTGACTTATCGATTCGACCGAGCACGCGAGCGGTTACTTTTCCGTCGGCATCAACCACCAGCGTGGTGGGCACGGCTGCCGGGGTGACAATGCCGGTGAACGCCAGAACTACCGACCCTGAAGTTGCATCGATGATCGAAGGCCAGGTGATGCCAAATTTTTTGTCAAAGGCCAAAGCGGTGGCAGCACTATCACGAACATTCACACCGACAAATTGAACATCTTTGTGGGTCTCAGCTAGCGACACCAAGTCGGGTGCTTCAGCGCGGCAAGGTGCACAGCCGGCGTACCAGAAATTGATCACGTGTGGCACACCCTTAAGCGCTGAGCTGGACAAAATTGCGCCGCTTTCAGTGCTTCCCGACCAGGCAACTGGCCCAGGTCTCGCACCCGCAGCAAACTCGGTTACTGACCCGTCACCGGCGATGTAGTTTTTGTTGTCTCCCGCCCTGAATTGTTCTGCCAGGGGGTCATTCGAAGTGCAACCCGCAAGTGCAACCGTAAGGAACGAGGCGACCATGCCGACCACCAAAACGGTAGCCATCAATCGGTAGATTTTTTTCAAACAGCACCTCGATCGGTCGCCGCTAGATTCGCGGCTGGTTCCCGATAGTCAACCAACACAAAACCGTCACCATTTCTTTCCAGCGAGGTGATGCTAGAGAGACTTACCTCTCGTCGCTTCGGATTGTGCTGCCAGGGCCGATTTGAAAGGGTTCGCTTGACGATTTCAATTGGCAGCTGATGCGAAACCAAAACTACATCTCCACCGTTTGCAGCCTGCCAGGCGTCGTGAATCGCTGCCAGCATCCGCTTTGAAATCTGTTCGTACGGTTCACCCCAGCTTGGTTGCTTTGGGTCGCGCAGGTGATACCAAAGATGCGGGCGAATCGCGAGGTGTTTGGCGCTTAGGGCGCGGCCCTCGAAAACATTGGTTGGCTCGAGCAAGCGGTCGTCAAGTGAGGCCTCAAGGCCAAATTCATGAGCGATCGGAGCCGCAGATTCTTGAGTTCGCTGCAGGGGGCTCGAGATTAGCCCTGTGACTTCGCGCCCTTGGTTTTTAAGATCTCTAGCGGCGGCCGTTGCCATCCGCTGACCCAGTTCACTCAATCGAAAATTGGGTAGGCGGCCATACAGAACTGAATTGGGGTTATGCACTTCACCATGGCGAATTAGATGGATACGATTGGCGGGCATGCCATAAGTCTACCCTCGGCTAAACTGGTCAAAACGAGGTGTTCAGCATCCTCTCAGGCGACGAGCCACACTACGAAAGCAAAGGTTTTTCATGCGCGAGCGCACACTTGTCAAAGACTTAGCCGCAAGAACCGACGGCCCGGTAACCCTAGGCGGTTGGGTTGAGAAACTGCGCGACCAGAAGCGCATTCAATTCGTAATTTTGCGCGACGAATCGGGCGATGTTCAGGTCACCTACCCACGCCCGGTCATCAACGAACAGCCCGATGAAAATGACGCATTGGCTGCAAAAATTTCGACATTGACCAGTGGCTCATTCGTTTGGATCACCGGCCGTTTGGTGCATGACGAGCGCGTTAAGCTCGGCGGCCTTGAAATTCAGCTGGATGACCTTGAAATCGTCACCCTCGCTGACCCAGTGAGCCCAATTGCTGAAGACACCTCAATCGACAAGAGGCTCGACTGGCGTTTCCTTGACCTTCGCCGCACCGAGATGAACCTGGTGTTCCAGATTCAAACCACCATCGAGGCTGCCTGGCGCCAATACTGGGTTGAAAACGGTTTCGTCGAAATTCACTCGCCTAAGTTGATGGCTTCGCCATCTGAGTCAAATGCCGAACTTTTTAAGCTCGAATATTTTGAGGGCAATGCCTACCTGGCTCAGTCGCCACAGTTCTACAAGCAGATGGCAATGATGTCTGGCTTAGGCCGAGTATTCGAAATTGGTCCGGTGTTCCGAGCAGACCCATCATTCACCTCACGTCACGCCACCGAGTTTGTCTCGGTTGACATTGAGGTTTCTTGGATCGACTCTCACGAAGACATCATGGCAATTCAAGAGCAACTTTTGCACCGCGCTTTAGCAGCGGTCAAAGAGAAGCACGGCGATGCAATCTTGAGGCACTTCGGAGTCGAAGTGCAGGTGCCCTCATTGCCGTTCCCACGCATCTCACTTGCCGATGCGGTTGAGGTTATCAAGAGCCGAGGCCACGAAATTGTTCGCGGTGGCGACCTAGATCCAGAGGGTGAGCGCCAGATTGCCGCTCACATTGCCGAGCAGTTTGGCCACGAATTTGTTTTCGTAACCGATTACCCATCGACAGTTCGCCCGTTCTATCACATGCGCCACGACGACAACCCAGCGCTGACCAAGAGCTACGACCTGATTTGGCGCGGAACCGAAATTACTACCGGCGCGCAACGCGAGCACCGCCTAGACGTTCTTACCGAGCAGGTCAAGCAGAAGGGGCTAGAGCCAGAAGGCCTTCAGACCTACCTTGATTTCTTCAAGTACGGCGCCCCAGCGCACGGCGGTTTCGGAATGGGCTTGCTACGAGTGCTAATGCTGCTGCTACACCAGCCAAACATTCGCGAGGTTGGCTTCTTGTTCAGAGGCCCAAACCGTCTAGAGCCTTAGTTTTATTTCTTGGTCGGCTTGGTGAAGGCTTCAAGCGGGTCGGCGAATTTTGTAATGGTGCGATAGGCCTTGCCTGCCGTCGGGTATTTCTTTGACAGCAACTTAAGCACGATCAGCAAAATCGGGAACCAGAATTTTTTAAGAATCCAACGCATTTCAATCCACCAATTCCTCTAGGGCTCTTCTGAATCTATCCGGGTCAATTCGCCAAAAATTGTGAACCCGTCCGTTTATTTTTAGCACCGGAATTTCATCTATGTGCGCTGCGGCAAGCTCAACATCATCAAGAATGCTTAGCTCAGTCAACACAACGAAACTGTTAGGGTAATCAGCCCGGAAACCATTCAAAACGCTGGTGATCACATCGCGGGCATCATCGCAAAGATGACAACCTGGTTTACCAATCAGAGTTAGTTCGATGTTCACATTTTTAGCCTAGAGCCTGCGCCAGTGCAGTGGCTAGCGACAACTAAACTTGTTCCGTGCCGAAGACCCCCCAACTTCCAGTCGCCACCTCTGCCAAAGAGGTAAATAAGGCTGCTGTGGCCGCCGCGAAACTTGGGGTCAGCGAAAAGCCGAAAAAAATTGAAGCGGCTTTTTTTGACGTTGACAACACGCTCATTCGAGGAAGCAGCAGTTTTCTATTTGGCAAGGCTGCCTACGACAAAGGGTTTTTCTCGCGAAAAGAACTGTGGCGTTTTGCCTGGCACCAATTCAGATTTATTTGGCGTGGAGAATCAGCCAAGACACTGACTCAAATTAAGGATCGTGCTCTCGACCTGATCGCCGGGCACCGTGTTGAAGAATTCACTGCCTTGACCGAATTGGCGTATGAGGATTACATCACCCCGAAACTTTGGCCTGAAACTGTTCGATTGGCTAAGGCTCACATCGCCGCGGGTCGCGAGGTTTGGCTGGTTACCGCGACGCCAACCGAAATTGCCGAGATTATGGCGCAGAAACTTGGTCTCACCGGCGGCCTCGGCACCACGGTTGGTCGAAAAAATGGCATCATTACCGGCAAGCTGACCGGCAAAGCGCTGCACGGCAAAGCTAAAGCGAAGGCTGTGAAGCAGCTAGCTAAGGACCGAAACATCAGCCTAAGGCGTTCATATGCTTACAGCGACAGCCACAATGACCTACCAATGCTGAGCAAAGTTGGCCACCCGGTTGCCGTAAACCCAGACAAAATCTTGACCGCACACGCCAAGGCGGCCGGCTGGAAGATTCTTGATTTCAAAAAGCGCGATCTCAAGCGCTAATTTTTCGTTAAGACGATAGTCATTCAGCCATAAAAAAACTCCCGCCAAAGTGACGGGAGTTCTTGAAGTCTTACTTCTTATTGCGACGCTGGTGGCGAGTCTTGCGAAGCAGCTTACGGTGCTTCTTCTTCGACATACGCTTGCGGCGCTTCTTAATTACTGAACCCACAAAAACCTCACAGAAATTGGTGCTGCCGGTCAGATAGACCAGCAAAACGATTTCCCTATTCTAGCGGGTTTGCGAATACGCTTCTACCGTGACCGAACTACAGCCATACGAGCTAGTTGCCAAGGCAGCCGAATTTGAAATTCGTCGATACCCCAGCTGCCAATTGATTGAAATCGAAGCCGAAGGTGATTTCACCACCTCTACCTGGAACGGCTTTAGACCGTTGGCATCATTCATCTTTGGAGGTAATGCTCGCTCTCAAGAGATCGCAATGACCGCGCCGGTGTTGCAGTTTGAGCAGACAAACAATTATCGAATCAGCTTTGTTCTGCCCGCAGGCATGACCGAGGCTGACGTTCCTGCGCCAAATGATGCCAGAATCACCACCCGAACCTGGCCTGAACACCTCGCCGCCGCCAGAATATTTGGCGGCACCTGGAGTGAAGAGAAATTTCGCAGAGAGGGAGAAATTCTGATTAACGCTTTGAAAAATGCCGGCCACAAAACCCGGGGGCAAATATACTGGGCGAGATTTGATGGCCCTTGGAAACCCTGGTTCCTCAAACACAATGAAGTGCAAATCGAGATAGGAACGCTAAAACAATGAATGCAACTTTCAAGAAATCTTTTGCCGAATTTCTCGGCACCGCAGTTTTTCTTACTGCAATTGCCGGGTCGGTATCTTCGGGATCCCCACTAAAGCAGCTTTCCCTTGCGCTAACACTGGGTCTAATGATTCTGCTTCTGGGCAGCGTTAGTGGCGCTCACTTCAACCCTGTGGTTTCGCTCTACTTCTACTCACGTAAAGAAATTTCACTGAGCGAACTACTCAGTTACATTGGTTCACAGCTTCTCGGCGCACTTGCCGGTGCCGCGCTGGGTCTAGCACTTTGGGGCAACTCAATCACCGCGATTTCGAACACCAACGTCGCAAGCGCACCCCTGGTTATCGGCGAAGTTGTCGCAACCGCCGGCCTGGTGCTGCTGATCGGCCACCTAGCGTCAAACAAGCAGGCTCACCTGATTTGGGTTGCAGTTGCTGCCTGGGTTTTTGCCGCCGGCACATTCACCGGCACTGGCGCGCAGGCAAACCCAGCGGTTAGCTTCGGTTTGCTCTTCACCGGCGCGGGCATCGGCACCATCAGCACCTTCGTGCTGGCTCAGGTTGTCGGTCTAGCCCTAGCCATCGGTATTCAGATGGTGCTTGGAGCAAAAGTAAAGAAAGCTGCAAAAGCTAAAAAATAACTAATAATTCAACGAGGGGGTCGGAATAAGTTTCCGGCCCCCTTTGTTTTTATTCGAAAATAGACCGCCAATTTTCTAAAAATGAGGCCCCATGCCAAGCGCTACGAAAAACGTTCCTGCCCCAAAGCAAGACCGCGCCAAAGACACCGTAGCCTCGGTAATTCGCGAAGCAAATCAGGCCATAAAAACCGGCGGCGAGGCCGCAGTGCGCATCCAAGAAATCTCAGCGGCGGCGAAAGTTTCCATCGGATCGATCTATCACCACTTCGGAGATCGAGACGGTCTGATTCGCGCAACCTACGTGCACAATTTCGCCAGCGCAGTTCGAGACGACATCAATCGCGTTAAGAAATTCATGAGCAAGATGCACAGCACCCAGGAAATAGCAGCTCACTATGACGAGATGTTCGGTTTTCTCACAAACCACTTCACTCGTTTGCCGGCGGCGGAACGAGCCTGCATAATCGGCAACACCACCGGTCGGCCGCTGCTGCGCCAGGCACTTGCAGAAGTGCAAAATGAACTCACCAATGGTCTTACCGAGGTTATGGAAATTCTGCGCGACCGCAAAATGCTGAAGCCTCACCTAAGCCCCCGAGCCGCCGCCGTAATGGTTCTGGGAATGCTGCACGGAAAAGTTGTGGCAGAGCTCGACACGGATCCAATTGGCGAGCGAGAGTGGAACCAAGCGATGCTGAGTGCTTTCAGCGGCCTATTTGTTCTCGATAATCAGCTGAAAGTTTAGGCGCCAGCGGCAAGCTCGCGAGCGCGGGCTAATGCGGCCTCGGTGGCCTCAATAAACATCTCACCCAAATCAGCTTGCTCCATGCGAGCTATGGCACGTTCGGTGGTGCCGTTTGGGCTGGTTACCTGACGACGCAGTTCTTGAGGTGACTTTCCTGAAGCAATCAGCAACTCTGCCGCTCCGAGAACGGTTTCGTTGACCAACATCGCAGCCGACTCGTCATCAAAACCGTGATGTTTTGCCGCTGCCGTTAGCTGCTCGATTAGATAGAAAACATAGGCTGGGCCAGAACCAGAAATAGTGCTAAGCGCATCAATTTGGTCTTCATCAACAACTACTACTTTGCCGACGGTCAGGAACAGGTCGATTGCGGTTTGCAGTTGTGCTTCGGTGACCCGTTCGCCTGGTGCAATGCCGGTGACCGCTCTAGACACGATTGCAGGCGTATTCGGCATTGACCTAATCACAGAAACTGAATCAGCGACAGCCGCTTCCATTGAGCTGTTCTTTACACCGGCTGCCACGCTGATAACTACGGCATCGTCTCTGAGCGCTTCGCTGACCTGAGCAAGAACTTCAACCACGTAGGCGGGTTTGACCGCAACCAAAACCACATCGGCATCGGCAACCGCGCGCAGATTTGCATCAGTGAATTCTTCGAGCGAGTAAGCCTGAATGCCCTGCTGCGAAATCTGCGACTCAGCGCTTGATTTGCTTTTGGTGCTAACGGCGACTCTGGCTGGATCAAAACCTGAAGCCAATAAACCAGCGAGGATGGCGCCACCCATTGATCCTGAGCCAAGTATGGCGATGCGGTTGATATTCACAGGTTCAGTTTAGGTCGGACCAAGGCGGTAGTTTTGTTTTATGGCATCTCCTAAAACAAATTTCGTCTGCTCTGAATGCGGATGGCAAACGGCGAAGTGGGTCGGTCGCTGTGGCGAGTGTCAAGCCTGGAGCACCATGGTTGAAACCGTTGCGGGAGCTCGCGGTCTAGGCGCTGCCAAGCAAATCAAAGCGGTTGTGGTTGCCGGAAATAATTCGGCCAAACCCATCACCGATGTTTCGACCGAGAGCGTTACCGCCTGGCCTACCGGCGTTGCCGAATTTGACCGAGTGCTAGGTGGCGGCATTGTGCCGGGAGCAGTAATTCTGCTCTCGGGTGAACCCGGAGTCGGAAAGTCAACTTTGCTACTCGAGGTCGCTGCACACACAGCAAACGCAGGAAAACGCGTGCTCTACGTCAGCGGCGAAGAGTCAGTCGGTCAAATAAAGCTGCGGGCTGAACGCACCGGTGCACTCAATCCACATATTTACCTCGCATCAGAAAATGATCTTGCAACGGTGCTTGGGCAAATTGAAGCAATCGCACCCGAGCTACTAATCGTTGATTCGGTGCAAACCATTTCTGCTGCCGAAATTGATGGTGCCGCCGGTATGCCATCACAAATTCGCGAGGTTGCGGCGAACCTAATTCGAGTTGCAAAAGAGCGTGACCTGCCATTGGTTTTGGTTGGCCACGTCACTAAAGATGGAAACATTGCTGGCCCGCGAGCTCTCGAGCATTTGGTCGACGTAGTTTGCCATTTCGAGGGTGATCGCCAAACTTCGCTTCGTTTTGTGCGCAGCATGAAAAACCGTTTTGGCCCGACCGACGAGGTCGGCTGTTTTGAGATGACCGGTGAGGGTATAGCTGAGGTGCCAGATCCATCCGGATTATTCTTATCGCGAAGCGAAACCCCGGTATCCGGAACCTGTGTAACCGTAACCGTCGAAGGGCGACGAGCGCTAATTGCCGAGGTGCAGGCGCTAGTTGTGAAATCATCTGCACCGCAACCTCGTCGTGTCACAAACGGAGTCGATGCCTCTCGAGTCGCGATGCTGCTTGCTGTTCTAGAGCGACGAGCAGGTCTCAGGGTTGGCGAATTAGACGTTTACGTTTCGACAGTGGGCGGGGTAAAACTGACCGAACCTGCTGCCGATTTAGCAATAGCCATCGCCATCGCATCAGCGGTAAACGACAAACCAATCGCGCACAACTTAGCCGCCTACGGTGAAATTTCACTGGCCGGAGAAATACGTAAAGTAAGCAATGACAAGCTTCGAGCGAATGAGGCTAATCGCCTCGGCTTTACCAGGTCGGTCGATAACAAAGTCGGTGACCTCAAAGCAGCACTGGCGCTTGCCCTCAACTGGTAAAGGGTTGCCTGAGCTACTAGTTCAATACGAACTGCAGGTCTTGCTGCGAAATTACGCCGTTGACTGTGGCTTTCAAGTGGTACGAAGCACCTTCACCGACGACAAGTTTCTGATCAGCACCGCACCCGATAGTGTCTGGGCTAGTTGAAACGCGATACCAAATGCTCACCGGGCTGGTCAAACGGTCGCCAGCCTTGAGGCTAATTATGTTGTTACCGGCACCGGTGCGATCACACTGGGCTGAATCCCAGATAACCTCTGATCCACTTGAAATTGTGAAATATGTGACCGCAGCACCAACATCAAAGGTGCAGTCGACAGATCCGGTGTTGGTAATCGCGTAGCCAATATATGGAAAGACACCCGGCTCGAAGGCGGTTTGCGGGCTGCCAGCTGAATTTGCAACCACCGGTTCAACCAACACCGAACCCGGCGCGCAGGTTGAGCCGGCAACCGGAGTAACCCCATTCGCAGGATCAGTTTGAGGGTTGAAAATGCTGCCAATCCAGGCGAAAACCGACGAGAGCAACAGCCACAACAACCAGCCGGTGAGCGCCACAACTGCCAGCGCAATGATGCGACGACGACGATAAACAGCTTTTGAGGGGCGGCCACGGCCATAACGGGAGTTGGTCATGCGTCAAGGCTAACCAACGATGAGCTACAGAACGCGGAGCATCCTCGTGTTGCCCAGCGTGTTTTGCTTCACTCTGGCCAAATCGAGAAACTCTGCAACACCATCGTCGTTTGAGCGAACCATTTGAGCATAGGTCTCGGCATCAACTGGAACATCAGAAATTGGCTCGAAGCCAAACTTCGAGAAAAAATCGACCTCAAAGGTGAGGCAGAAAACCCGTTTGATGTTGAGCGACTTGGCTCGTTCAATTAGTGCGTCAAGGATGGCGCGCCCCACTCCGGTTCCGCGAACGTGTTCGGCAACCACCATTGAACGCACCTCAGCTAGGTCTTCCCACATCACATGTAGTGCGCCTGCCCCAATTACGTTTCCATTTGAGTCTTCAGCCACTAGAAATTCAGGTACCGATTCGTAAAGATCGACCAGCTCGCGCCCCAGGAGAATTCTTGAATCTTCAAGTGACGCGCGCATGGCATTGATGTCGCGAACGTCGGCAGTGGTTGCCGGGCGTACCCGAATGGTAGGTGAAGTCATGAACTAAACGGTAGCGGATTCACGCACGCGACTGGTGAAAATGAACTCGCCGTTCACAAAATCAACCTCAACGTGAGCGGTGTTCTTTAGCTCACCGTGCATGATCTTCTCAGAAAGTTTGTCTTCGATTTCACGCTGAACGGCACGACGCAGTGGTCGAGCTCCCAACGCTGGGTCGAATCCAATTTCGATCAGGCGATCTTTTGCTGCCTGACTTACCGCGATGGTCATGTCACGGTCTTCTAGGCGAACAGCAAGTCGCTTGATGAATAGGTCAACAATCTGAACTAGCTCAGGCTTGGTTAGCTGTGGGAACACGATGGTCTCGTCAACGCGGTTCAAGAACTCTGGCTTGAAGCTCTTCTTGAGTTCTTCGTTGACCTTACCCTTCATGCGCTCGTAGTCATTTTCACTCGAACCCTCGAGGGTGAAGCCCATTGCACCGCGAGCAATGTCGCGGGTACCGAGGTTGGTGGTCATGATGATGATGGTGTTCTTGAAATCGACAATTCGACCCTGGCCGTCGGTTAGACGACCCTCTTCAAGAATCTGAAGCAGTGAGTTGAAGATGTCTGGGTGAGCTTTTTCGATCTCGTCGAACAGCACCACGCTGAATGGCTTGCGACGAACCTTTTCGGTGAGCTGGCCACCCTCTTCGAATCCGACGAAGCCCGGAGGGGCACCGAACAAACGTGAAACCGTGTGCTTTTCACCGTATTCGCTCATGTCGAGAGAAATGAGAGCGCCCTCATCGTCAAACAGGAATTCGGCGAGCGCCTTGGCCAACTCGGTCTTTCCAACACCGGTTGGGCCCGCAAAAATGAACGAACCGGATGGGCGGTTTGGGTCTTTAAGGCCGGCACGCTGGCGACGAATCGATTTCGAAATTGCTTTGATGGCTTCTTCCTGACCGATGACGCGCTTGTGCAGCTCGTCTTCCATGAAGATCAACTTGGCGCTTTCTTCTTCAGAGAGCTTGAAGACAGGAATTCCGGTTGCCTGAGATAGCACCTCGGCGATGATTCCCTCATCGACTACGCCCTGGGCAGCAACGTTGTTGTTGCGGTATTCCTTCTCTAGACGCATGCGGTCAGCGGTAAGGCGCTTTTCTTCGTCGCGAGTCGCGGCTGCACCTTCGTAGTCTTGGTTTTCGATTGCCTTTTCTTTTTGCTTCTTTAGGTCGGCGATTTTCTCGTCGATTTCTTTTAGCTCTGGCGGCGATGAAAGGATGCTCAGGCGCAGACGAGCACCCGCCTCATCAATCAGGTCAATTGCCTTATCTGGCAAGAACCGGTCGGTGATGTAGCGATCTGATAGCTGCGCAGCAGCAACAATTGCCTGGTCGGTAATGGCGACCTTGTGGTGAGCCTCGTATCGATCACGAAGCCCCTTCAAAATGTTGATTGCCATCGGCAGGGTTGGCTCGTTTACCTGAACCGATTGGAAGCGGCGGACCAGCGCCGCATCTTTTTCAAAATGCTTACGGTACTCGTCAAGGGTGGTTGCACCGATAGTCTGTAGTTCGCCACGTGCTAACAGCGGCTTCAAAATTGAGGCCGCATCGATTGCTCCTTCGGCGGCTCCGGCACCAACCAGGGTGTGAATTTCGTCGATGAACGTGATGATGTCACCGCGGGTACGAATTTCTTTGGTCACCTTCTTGAGGCGCTCTTCAAAGTCTCCACGGTAACGGCTACCTGCAATTAGGGCACCCATGTCTAGCGTGTAAAGCTGCTTACCCTTTAGAGTTTCTGGAACATTTCCTGAAACGATTGCCTGAGCCAAACCTTCGACGACTGCGGTTTTACCGACGCCAGGTTCACCAATCAAAATTGGGTTGTTCTTGCTGCGTCTAGAGAGAATTTGCATGACGCGTTCGATCTCGCGCTCGCGGCCAATTACCGGGTCAAGCTTGCCATCGGCTGCAGCCTGAGTGAGGTTGCGGCCAAACTGGTCGAGGATCTGTGATCCTTTTTGTTTTTCGGTGGTTTCGGCACCGACGTTTACCGTCTCTTTGCCCTGGAAACCCGAGAGCAGCTGGATAACCTGCTGGCGAACTCGGTTGGTGTCAGCCCCAAGCTTGGTAAGCACCTGAGCCGCAACTCCCTCGCCCTCACGAATTAAACCGAGCAGTAGGTGCTCAGTGCCAATGTATGAGTGACCAAGTTGAAGTGCCTCGCGCAGTGAAAGTTCCAGAACCTTCTTGGCACGCGGAGTGAATGGAATGTGCCCGGCAGGAGATTGCTGACCCTGGCCGATAATTTCTTGAACCTGCTCACGCACCGCATCTAGGTTGATACCCAGTGCTTCAAGTGCTTTTGCGGCGACGCCTTCACCCTCGTGAATGAGCCCGAGAAGAATGTGCTCGGTGCCGATGTAGTTGTGGTTTAGCAGCTTGGCCTCTTCTTGGGCAAGCACAACTACGCGACGAGCTTTGTCGGTGAATTTCTCAAACATCTGGTACTCCTTGAACGCCGTTTGGTGCGGTTCTATAGGAATGTTAACCAGATGGAGGTCTTGAAAATAGACCTGTTCGCTGTGGGGTGAAGGCTACTTGGTCTTGGTTTTTGCTTTATCTGAAGTCTGTTCGGCGCGCATTTCAGCTTCCATCTGCTGGTAGACCGAACGCTCTTTGGCATCCGCCCTGAAAATTGAACGCATCACGATGTAAAACAACAGACCGACCAGTGCCGGCGGAATCAATCCGAGCAAAATTTCAAACAGGATGTCCATTGGCTGCCTACTTTACGAGTGGGAACATAATGGTCTCTCGAATGCCGAGACCGGTCAAGCTCATTAGCAAACGGTCGATGCCCATACCCATGCCGCCCGAAGGTGGCATGCCAAACTCAAGGGCTTTCAAAAACTCTTCGTCGAGCTTCATGGCCTCGGGATCTCCGGCAGCAGCCAACTGAACCTGGGCGATAAAGCGCTCGCGCTGAATTACCGGGTCAACCAACTCTGAGTAGCCGGTTGCCTGCTCGTAGCCACGAATGTAAAGATCCCACTTCTCAACCACGCCACTCTTGCTGCGGTGGTCGCGGGTCAGCGGTGAGGTGTCAACGGGGAAATCCATTACGAATGTTGGGTCAACCAGGTCGGCTTTCACGAAGTGCTCCCAGAGCTCTTCGACATATTTGCCGTGTAGCGGGTGATCAATCTCAATTTCAACCCGGTCGGCAATTTTCTTCAACTCAGCAATTGGGGTTTCTGGAGTGATTTCAACGCCCGCTGCAGCCGACAGCGATTCATACATCGAAATGCGCGCCCACTGGCCACCAAGATTGTTGATCGAGCCATCTTCAAGCTCAACCTCGTGGGTCCCGAAGACATCCATAGCTGCATTCTGGATGAGCTGCTGAGTGAGGTCGGCGATCGAGTTGTAGTCGCCGTAGGCCTGATAGGCCTCGAGCATGGCGAACTCTGGCGAGTGGGTGCGGTCTGCACCCTCATTGCGGAAGTTGCGGTTAATTTCAAAAACTCGATCGATGCCGCCAACCACTGCGCGCTTCAAGAAAAGCTCTGGTGCGATGCGCAAGAACAATTCAGTGTCAAAGGCATTTGAATGAGTTTTGAATGGTCGAGCAGATGCGCCACCGTGAATGGTCTGCAGCATCGGTGTCTCAACCTCAATAAAGTTCTGAGCGTCGAAGGTGCGGCGCAATGACTGCATCACTTTTGAACGAATCTGCACAACCTCGCGAGCGCGGTCACGAACGATTAGGTCAACATAACGGTGGCGAACTCGATATTCCTCGCCAAGCTCGTTGTGCATATTTGGCAGTGGGCGAATGGTCTTAGCGGCCATTTGCCAGTTCTCGACAAGAATCGAAAGCTCGCCACGCTTCGAGGTAATTACCTCGCCCGCGACAAAAACGTGATCGCCGAGGTCGCTGAGCTCTTTCCACTCTTCTAGCGATTGCTCGCCCACTTTGTCGAGCGAAAGCATGGCCTGGATGCGAGTGCCGGTTCCAGCCTGAAGGGTAGCGAAGCAGAGTTTGCCAGTGTTGCGCTGAAAAACAATTCGTCCGGCGAGGGCAACAGTATCTCCGGTGGCAACATCAATTTCTAGATCTGGATACTTGGCTCGAACCTCATCGATGGTGTGAGTGATTGGCAAGCTAACCGGGTAGGCCTCGCCGTTGGTGAGCAGGCGCTCGCGCTTAGCGAGACGAACGGCAATTTGCTCGGGCAGGTCCTGATCTTCTTGCTCAAGCGTTACATTTTCGTCGCTCACGCGCACTCCTAAAAATTGATTTCAATGTTGTCGATTAGCCGGGTTTTGCCAATCACCGCAGCAACCAGCAAAAGTGCCCGACCGCGGAAGTTTTCAGTAACTGACTCAAAATTTTCCGCCGAAACAAGGCTGATGTATCCAAGTTTAGCCTCAGGCATGCTCTCGAACCCGGCTTGCGCCTTCTCAAGTGCGGCCGCGGGCGAGGTAGCAGCGTTCTTTGCAGCAGCCAGCACGCGATTTATTTTGTCGGCTAGCTGATGCTCAGACTCACTCAAATAGCTGTTGCGGCTAGACATCGCAAGACCCGAGAGCTCCCTCACAATGGGCGCCTCGACAATTTGCAGCGCTGGATAATCGACGGCGGCCATTTGTCGAATCAGAAACAATTGCTGTGCATCTTTGGCACCAAAAATAACCACGTCGGGTTGCACCAAATCAAAGAGCCTGGCCACCACAGTGAGCATTCCGTCAAAGTGACCGGGACGCGCCTCTCCCTCAAGAATTTCACCAATTGGGCCGGCAAATTTTGTGACCGTTGAACCGTTTGGATAGACCTCGGCTACGTCTGGCAAAAACAAAACATCTGCACCAACGGCCTCGAGCTTCGAAGCATCAGCTTCGACAGTGCGTGGGTAACGATCGAAGTCTTCATCTTTGCCGAACTGAAGGGGGTTCACAAAAATGGATGCAATGACAAAATCTGCCTTCTGCTGAGCAAGCCTGATTAGTGAAAGATGGCCTTCGTGCAGCGCCCCCATAGTTGGCACAAACCCAATCTTTTTACCCTCTGATCGAGCTGCATCTACTAATGCTCGTAAGCGATCGGCTGTAGTTACCTGTTTCATCGCAGCAACTCTTCCGGGTCAATCGGCTGGTGGCCCTGAGCTAATGCTCGTTCAAGTGAGCTTCTGAACAGAGGAGCAAGAATTGCCCGGGAATCGACTAAACCGACACCTTCGAGCAGCCCGATCGATTGGTTAACCACCAGCGATGAAAAATCTGTGGCAACGCTAATTGCCTCGGCGTATTTTTCTCGATTTTCTTCGGCAACGACGAACGGTTCGCCACCCATTTCGATAACCAAAGCCTGTGCAATCGGCACCGCAACCGGCGGGGCCGAGACAGCGAAGAAACTCTCACGCAATCTGGCCAGGTCGACGGAAGTTCCGGTGAAATTCATAGCGGGATGAATGGCAATCGGAATTACCCCCTGATCGACTGCGGGATCAAAGACCGAGTGCCCGTAGGCGGGGCTGGTGTGACAAACCAACTGCCCACTTCGCCATAATCCCAGTTCGGTGATTCCTTGAATGACTTTGCCAAGTTCGGAACCTGGAACAGCAAACAAAATAAAATCTGCTCGCTGCAAAACCTCTGGAACTGTGAGGCGCGCAGCACCGGGCAGCAGCACCTCGGCGCGTTCAATATTTGCTGGCTCAGAGGTGGTGTAGCCAACCAGGATGTGACCTGCGGCGGCCAAGGCCTGGCCTAACACGGCGCCGACAGTGCCGGCACCGATTACCCCGAAGGTTAGTTTTGGCCTCACGCTGCCGCCCCATCGGTTTTGTCATCTTCAGGAACTCGACAGTTGCGCTCAACAATTAGCCCGCAAACTACCATCACAAGGCCACCGAACATTGCCAACAGATTTTGCCAAATGGCGTCGGTAACCACGGGCGAAGAAAATTGAGCCCAGGCTAGGCCGGCATGCCATCCGATAAAAATGGCGCCAGCGATTGCTACCGCTTTTGCAAGCAACACCACGCGGACCGCATAGAACGGGTTAACTCGCGGCACAATTTTTCGATCGACCATGGCTTTGCGATACTTGAAAATCGGAATTGCCATAAACACCACCGCCAGCCCAACTAGGGGCAGCGTCACAATGATTTCGAGCCCAGCTGCAGGAATTGCCTCGCCGTTCTGAACTAAAAATTCAGCCGCAAAAAACGCGAGTGTAAGCGTGGGTACCAGCCAGCCGAACAAAGTGCTTATTTTCAGCTGCTTCATCTGACCACCTTGACCTGTGTATCAATTTCAGCGGCCAGTTCAGCGACCGAACCGTGCCCGGGCAAAATTGCTTTTGGATCTAGCAGGGCCCACGGAACCATGACAAAAGCTCGCTCAAAAGCTCTGGGGTGCGGAATGGTGAGATCTTTACTCGACCTGATTTCGTTGCCGTAGGTCAAAATATCGATGTCGAGGGTTCTCGAGCCCCAGCGCTCAAGCCTTACCCGACCATGATCGGTTTCAACTTTTCGCACCGCTGCTAACAACGCCTTCGGTCTCAGTGTGGTCTCGATGCTAGCCACCGCGTTTATGTAAGCGGGCGCTGAATCATCGACACCAGATTCGGTAAGCGCTGCAGATTCAACAAATGGCGAAAGTTTGATGTTGGTGATTCCGTCGGTTTTGCTCAACTGACTTACCGCAGACTTTATTGTTTTGCGGCGCTTTCCTAGGTTGCTGCCAAAAGCCAAAAAGGCCTGAACCGCGACCATTAGCGTTGCCCTTTCACGGTAACTGAAACATCCTCAAAACTGTGATTGATCGGCGCATCAGGCTTGTGAACCGTAATTTTGGCTTTCTTAATCGGCGAATCTGCTCCCCCGAATTCAAGAACCAGCCTTAGCAAGCGTTGAGCCACGGTTTCAATTAGATCGACCGGGTCGCTAGCCACGTCAGCCACAATTGCGTCGGCAAGCTCTCCGTAGTGGATTGTTTTTTCAATGTCATCTTGTGTTGCAGCAGCAGTTGCGTCGATGGTTAGTGAAACATCAATGACAAAACGCTGCCCGTGCTCCCGCTCAAATTCGTAGACACCGTGGTTTGCAAAAACCTCAAGGCCGGTCAGCTTGATTTTTTGGATCACCGGTTAACTCTGCTCTGCTTCTCGAAGGGCCGCAACAACCGCAATGGCATCTGCAGTCGAAACTACATTGTGTACCCTGATTCCCCAGAGTTTTCGCTGCAGTAACAGTGCGGTGAGCACCGCAGTGGCTAAGTCTCGACGTGAGTTACTTAAGGCCTCCGAGTTTTCTTCTAACTCTGCGTCAAGCACGCCCGCAAGAAAACGCTTGCGGCTGGCTCCGATCAGAATCGGATAGCCGAGTTTCTCAAGTTCATCCAGGCGAGCAACCAGCTGCCAGTTTTGCTGCATGTCTTTAGCAAAACCTAAACCCGGGTCTACAACGATTTTGTTTTTGTCGACCCCGGCTGAAATCGCGGCATCGATTCGCAACTTGAGCTCGATAGAAACCTCACGAGCAACATCTTGGTATTGGGCAAGGTCATCCATTTTTTCTGAAAAGCCTCGCCAGTGCGAAAGTATTATTTTTGCTCCGCTGGCTGCCGCAACGGAGAGCATTTTCGAATCTGCTAACCCACCAGACACATCGTTGATAATTTGCGCCCCAGCCGCCACAGCAGCAAGAGCCGTCGCCGCATTCATGGTGTCGATGCTTATTTGCACATCGTGTCGACCGCTCTTGGCTAGCTCGACGACTAGGGCTTCGATAACCGGAATAACCCGACCCAATTCGATCTCTACCGGAACTCGCTCGGCGCCTGGCCTGGTCGACTCTCCGCCTATGTCGATGATGTTTGCTCCGCCCATGAGTAGCAGCCGGGCATGGTCGAGGGCTGACTCGAGAGCCAGGTGTTGGCCACCGTCACTAAACGAGTCTGGGGTTACGTTCAGCACCCCCATGACCAGGGGGCGATTGAACGCATATTCAGTCATGGGGCTACTTCGTGATTAGCGACATGACTTCGGCGCGAGCCGCAGGTTCTGCATAGCAGCCACGGGCGGCCATGGTGATGGTGTTTGCTTCGGGTTGACGTGCGCCACGAGAAACCACACAGTGGTGGCGAGCCTGCACCACAACCACAACACCTTTTGTGCCTAGACCCTTTTCGAGTGCGTCGGCTATTTGCGAAGTCAGATTTTCTTGAAGCTGGGGGCGAGATGCAACAATTTCGACCAGCTTTGGCAGCCTACCTAACCCAACTACTTTGTCATCTGGTAGGTACGCGATGTGAGCTACCCCGGTAAAAGGCAGCAGATGGTGCTCGCACATTGAGACAAAATCAATGTCTTTCAAGATAACGACTTCATTGTGTTCAGCAGAAAATGGATCAGACAACGCCAGAGTTTCGTCTTGGTTTACACCCTTAAAAAACTCAGCGTAAGATTCGGCAACCTTGTCGGGGGTAGCCAAAAGTTCACTGCGATTTGGATCTTCACCGATTGCGGCTAGAAGTTCAACCACAGCAAGCTTTATGCGCTGAGTATCTACCACGGCTAGTCAGACTTTGGCTTTCTAGGTGAATGCGGTTTGGAAGTTGCCGGCTTGGCAGCCGCTTTAGAGACGGTTGCTTTGGCAGCCGAACGGCGAGCTGGCTTTTTTGCAGCCTCAGCCTCGGCTTTGGCAGCTGCTTTCTGCTTGGCCGCGGTTGAACCCTTGACTGGAATCGCAATTGGACCCTGTTTTGAAACCGGGCGAGTCTTCTTAGATAGCCACGTTGGGCGAGCAGCAAGTTTCTTAACCGGCTTGAAAATCTTGGCGATTTCTTCCTGCTGCAGGGTTTCGTTTTCCATGAGCTGTTTTGCCAACTCATCGAGCACTGCGCGGTTAGTGGTCAGTGCGCGATATGCCTCGTCGTGAGCTGCATCGAGAATGGCTTTGATTTCGGCATCAATTTCTTGCGCGGTTGCCTCAGAATATTCGCGAACCTGTCCCATGTCGCGGCCGATGAAAACCTCGCCGCCACCTGCGAACGATACCGAACCTAACTTCGACGAAAAGCCATATTGAGTGACCATTTGTCGAGCAATGTTAGTTGCCTTTTCAAAGTCATTTGAGGCACCGGTGGTTGGGTCGTGGAACACGATTTCTTCAGCCACACGACCACCCATTGCGTAAGCAATTTGATCCAGTAACTGATTTCTCGACACCGAGTAACGGTCTTCTAGGGGAAGCACCATGGTGTAACCGAGCGCACGGCCACGAGGCAAAATTGTGACTTTGGTAACCGGGTCGCTGTGGTTTAGCGAGGCAGCAACTAGAGCATGCCCTGCTTCGTGATAAGCGGTGTTCAGACGCTCTTGGTCTTGCATTAGACGCGACTTCTTCTGCGGGCCACCAATTACTCGGTCAATTGCCTCATCAAGAGTTGCAGCGGTGATTTTGCTCTCGTTCTGACGAGCGGTGAGCAAAGCGGCCTCATTAAGAACGTTGGCCAGATCGGCTCCGGTAAAGCCAGGAGTTCGACGAGCAACAACACCGAGGTCGATGTCATCAGCCAAAGGCTTGTTTTTCGAGTGCACATTCAGAATTTGCTCTCGCCCTTTGAGGTCAGGAGCGGTCACGCCAATTTGACGATCAAAACGACCAGGGCGAAGCAAAGCTGGGTCAAGCACATCTGGGCGGTTGGTGGCGGCTATCAAAATCACGTTTGTTTTTGAATCAAAACCATCCATCTCAACCAGCAACTGGTTAAGTGTCTGCTCACGCTCATCGTTTCCGCCGCCGATGCCGGCACCACGCTGGCGGCCAACCGCATCGATTTCATCTACGAAAATAATCGCTGGCGCTGCAGCCTTTGCTTGCTCAAATAAATCGCGAACACGTGAGGCACCGACACCAACAAACATCTCGACGAAGTCAGAACCTGAGATAGAGAAGAAAGGCACGCCGGCCTCACCAGCAACTGCCTTGGCAACCAAAGTTTTACCGGTTCCGGGAGGACCGTAGAGCAGTACACCGCGAGGAATTTTGGCGCCGAGCTTTTGAAACTTCTCTGGCTCTTTCAAGAATTCTTTGATTTCTTGAAGCTCTTCCAGAGCCTCATCAGCGCCTGCTACATCGGCAAAAGTAACGTTCGATTGCTCTTTGTTGACCAGTTTGGCTCGAGATTTACCGAAGTTCATCACTCGAGAATTTCCGCCCTGAAGACCAGACATCAGGAACCAGAAAATCGCACCGATGATGATGAATGGAAGCAGTGTTCCAAGGATCGCGAGATACCAGGGCGTGCTTTGAACATCGTCGTTGTAGCCCTTGGTGATGTTGGCTTCGGCGATTGACTTGACCACCTGTGGGCCACGGGCTTTTACATAGTAAAACTGAACATTTTTGCCGTTGACACCATCGGCAACCTTCAAGACCACATCAACGCGCTGGTCACGATCGAGCACCTTGACTGACTCGGCCTTACCGTCGGTGATTAGCTGCAAACCATAGGCTGTGTCGACCTTCTTGACCTGTTGACCGGTCGCAAAAGAAGACCCAATGAGCAGCACCAAAATTGCCGCCGCGATCCAGATAAATGGACCCTGCAAAACTTTTTTGAAATTCATAACCGGGTGGCTCCCGATGCCTTTCTATGAGTAGACCGCTGGCGCGAGCACAGCTACGTCTTTTAGAGTGCGGTACTTTTCGTTGTAATCGAGGCCGTAACCCACCACAAATTCGTTCGGAATATCAAAACCCACAAGTCTGACATTTACTTCCACTTTGGCTGCATCTGGTTTGCGAAGCAAGGTGACCACCTCAACCGAAGCGGCACCGCGGGCCTCGAGATTTGCAATTAGCCAGCTGAGGGTCAGACCTGAATCGATGATGTCTTCAACGATTAGCACGTGGCGCCCGATCACGTCGGTGTCGAGGTCTTTGAGAATTCGCACCACTCCGGATGAAACGGTACCTGAACCGTAAGACGAGATTGCCATCCAGTCCATGGTGGTGTGGGTTTGCATTGCGCGCGAGATATCTGCCATAAACATGACTGCACCTTTGAGAACACCGAGCAAAAGTGGAGATTTACCCTCGTAAATTTCATCGAGCTCAGCGGCCATTTCGGCGATGCGCTCTTTGATTTGTGCTTCGGTTACTAGAACTTCTTTGATGTCGTTCTTGATGGCAGCGAGATCCACTTAGCAGGCTCCTGTTTTGAGGGTTTTGGTGCTCTTGAAAACTAGGTTTTCACCAGTGCGTTCTACTCTAACGCCTGGAAGGGTGAGTGGTTTTTGCCCGTGCCAATCGGTGGATAACTCGAGCACCGCAGCAACATGCACCGAACCCGAGTTCTGAGAGAACAACCTAAGTGCCTGCAACACCACCCGAGACAAAATCGCCGCCGGAAGCTTCTGCAATTTGACCAAGCTAATTTCTAGCGAGGTTGGAGAGTGTGTGACGCAGTCAAGATATGCCTGGTTTGCTTCTGCGGTTAGGTGGTCAACGTCAACCTGCATAAGCTGTGCGGTTCGCCCCAGGGCTTCGATTACGCCTGGGCCGAGCTCTTTCTCTAGAGTTGGCAGCACCGATTTGCGCACTCGAACCCGAGTGAACGTGGGGTCATCATTGTGTGGGTCATCCCAGAAATCAACGCCAGCATCTCTGCAATAACTTTCAGTCTGAGCTCTGGAAATTTCCAAAAGCGGATGTAGCAGAGCGACGCCCTCGAAATTTGAAATCGGCCAGATGCCGGCGATGGATCGCGCTCCGGAACCCCTGGCCAAACCTAAAATAACCGTTTCAGCTTGGTCATTGAGAGTGTGAGCTAGGGCGATATGTCTGATTGAGTTAGCTTTCGCGTGTTTCAGCAGAGCCGCCAGGCGGGCATCCCTCGCGGCATTTTCGGTTCCACCGGCGCCACTAACCTGCACCCGAACAGAGTCAACAGAAACTGACATGTCTTGCAAACGACTAACCGCTGTTGCGGTGAATTCGGCGGAGTCAGGCTGCAAACCATGGTCGACCACCAGAGCGAAAACTTCGATGCCGGCCCTCGGGCCTTCAAACGCAGCAGCCGATGCCATCGCCATCGAGTCAGCACCGCCAGATACCCCGAGCAAAATTCGATCGCCGCGCTTGAGATTCGCCAGCGTAAAAGAATTGCGCACAGCTCGACGAACGTCTGCCATGGCAGGTGTTAGTCGAGGTCGGTTGGTCACGGCGTCTTTCGGTAGTCTTTTATAAGTCGTTTGGCGATCTTCCCGCCACAAGCCTATTTAGGAGAACCATGGGTTACGAAGCAGTTATCGAAATTCCTCGCGGCAGCCGCAACAAATATGAGGTTGACCACGAAACCGGCCGCGTGCACCTAGACCGCGTGCTGTTCACCCCATTCGTTTACCCAATCGATTACGGATACTTCGACAACACCCTCGGTGGCGATGGCGACCCACTAGACGCGCTGGTAATTCTCGAGTACCCGGTCTACCCAGGTGTGGTGGTAAACGTGCGCCCAGTTGGTTACCTAACCATGGAAGACGATGGCGGAATTGACGAGAAGGTTGTTTGCGTATTGACCAAAGACCCTCGCTACGCTCACATTCAAGACATCGATGACGTTCCTGCCCAGCTGAAGAACGAGCTGAAGCACTTCTTCGAGCACTACAAAGACCTCGAGCCTGGCAAGTGGGTTAAGGTCGGCGACTGGCACGGCCGTGAGGCTGCTGAGAAGCTAATCGTCGAGGCCCAGGAGCGCCTGAAAGCCCAAGTCCACTAAGGATTAAGTAAAAACGCCCCGAGCGCTATAGCCCGGGGCGTTTTTGTTTAATAAAGTTTTAGGCCGATGGGCGCCCAGCGTATGGGAAGAGCTCTCCGAAACGAACCGGCACGATGCGCACGGTTCTGGCTGGGTTTGGAGCCTCCATCATCATGTCGCCACCTAGGTAAATGGCCACGTGATATTTGTCGCCATTAAAAGCGGATGACTGCGTCCACCAAATTAGGTCACCCGGCTGCCATTGATTCAGCGGGACCAGTTTGCGCGCTGCGGCCATGGTGTTGAACTGATTGGTAGCCGAGTGGGTGCCGATGTAAATGCCGGCGGCCGCGTATGAAGCCTTGGTGAGGCCCGAGCAGTCCCACACGTCAGGGCCAATGCCGCCGAGCACATAGCGTTCGCCCAACTGCTGGCGACCAAACGCAATTGCAGCCTCGACCTTGGCGCCGTCAGGAGCACCGACGTCGTAAAGTTCAGGTGCAATCGGCTTGTCTTTGACCGCGTTCTGACGGGCCTCAGCTGCCAAACCCTCAGCGCGCTGACGTTCTAGATCAGCAGCGGTGTTTCGCAGCGTTGCAAGCTGCGCGTAAAAAGTGCGGTTGGCGCGTTCGTTTTCATCGACTTTTGCCTGCACCGCGTTGGCCGCAGTTCGAGCTTCATCAAAGGCAGCTTTGGCGATGGCAGCTTTTCCGGCCAGCTCATCTTTGGCTACTTTAAGTTCGTCTCCGAGTGCCTGAGCCAGCTGCTTCTTCTCAATTGATTTGCGATAGAGCTCATCGTTTTGCTGGGCAAGTTTTTCTTGGGCGCCGAGTTGATAAAGCAGATCGTCTGCCTCGCCAGAATTCAAAAACAAATTGAGCGAGGTTCCGCTGGCACCATTTCGGTACATCTGCGATGCGATTTGACCAAGTTGCTGCTGAGCTTTTTCAGCCTGTGCGTTGGCGGCATCTGCCTGGGCCTGAAGCGAATTCACCTTTACGGCTATTGCATCAACCTCTTCTTGAGCCTGGTTGAAAGTTTCGCCTTTTATCTGCGCCACCTTGGCCAGTGCATCAGCTTCTACGGCGAGATCTTGGATGATCTTCTCGAGGCGAGCGATCATGGCTTTTTTTGCAGTTACATTTCGCTTCGCGGCGTCAACCTCTGCCTGGCTTGGGTAACTTGGCACTGCCCATGAGGGGCCAATCGCGGTTCCGGTTACAACCAAACCGGCGACCACCGCTGAGGTGATGAGGGCGCGCGAAAATCGAGATTGCATAAGCCGAAAATAACACGAAACCTTCAATCGTTGCTTGAACCCCGCAGGGAACTCTCAGCAAATTTTGCGGAATCAGCGGAGCCAGGTTTTCAATTGCCAGCACCAGAATGGCTGCCTGAATAATCTCAGGTTGCGCCGAGGTACAGGCAGCGACTATTCTTTTCCCTTGGTGCTATGAAGTATCTCTTTGTAGGCCCCATCGTTTAGTGGCCTAGGACG
>CAZGZW010000013.1:0-50356 GCA_964530255.1 uncultured Rhodoluna sp. | reverse complement strand
CGTCTAGGTATCGCTCGTGCACTAAACGAGATCGACCGCGACAACAACCGCCCTGCTCTAAAGAAGGCCGGCTTCCTAAAGCGCGACGCTCGAGTAATCGAGCGCAAGAAGGCCGGTTTGAAGAAGGCACGCAAGGCTTCACAGTTCTCGAAGCGTTAATTCTTCCAACCTCAGCTTTCAAAGCGTAGGCTTACGAAATGGCGAGACTTTTTGGCACCGATGGTGTTAGGGGTCTCGCCAATCGTGATTTAACGGCCGAATTAGCGCTTCGCTTGGCTCAGGCCGCAGCCCACATCCTTGGTGAAGAAGCCCGTGCGAGAGGCCTCAAGCCCAAAGCTGTAATTGGTCGCGACCCACGTATTTCCGGTGAGTTCTTGGCTGCAGCAGTTTCAGCTGGGCTTGCTTCATCAGGCGTCGATGTTTTTGATGCGGGAGTTTTACCAACACCGGCGACTGCATTTTTGACCGCTGACCTAGATGCTGATTTTGGCGTGATGATTTCTGCATCGCATAACCCGGCACCCGATAACGGCATTAAGTTTTTCGCACGCGGTGGTAACAAACTAGCTGATGAGGTTGAAGACGCCATCGAGGCCGCTCTAGCGACAGATCCACTTTTACCGCTCGGTGCAGGGGTGGGGCATGTTCAAAGATTTGCCGATGCCGAAGATCGATACGTGGTACATCTTTTGGGTGCAATTCCCAATCGACTAGACGGTTTGAAAATTGTGGTCGACACCGGCCACGGAGCCGCCAGCGGTGTCTCACCTCAGGTTTTTGCCGATGCCGGCGCAAAGGTAATCGCAATTGGAAATGACCCTGACGGGCTAAACATCAACCTGGGTTACGGTTCAACGCACCTGAGTGCTCTGCAGGCTGCGGTGCTTGAACACGGTGCTGATTTAGGTGTGGCCCACGATGGCGATGCCGACAGGTGCTTAGCGGTTGATCACACCGGAGCAATCGTGGATGGCGACCAGCTAATGGCAATCTTGGCACTCTCGCTAAAAGAGCGTGGGCAGCTGGCTCGCAACACTCTAGTGGCCACGGTAATGAGCAATCTTGGTTTAAAAATTGCCATGCGCGAGGCCGAAATCGAAATGATCGAAACCAAGGTCGGCGACCGGTACGTACTTGAAGCGATCAGAGCCGGGGGTTACACACTAGGCGGCGAGCAGTCTGGGCATGTAATTTTTTCGCAGTACGCCACCACCGGTGACGGCATCCTTACCGGTTTGAAAATTGCCGCTGAGGTCGCTCGAACCGGAAAGCCATTGGCAGAACTCGCTAAAGTCATGAAGGTTTATCCGCAGGTGCTAATCAATGTTCCGGGTGTCGATAAATCTAAGGTCGACGAGAACGCTGCGGTTCAGGCTGCGGTGCGCGAGGCTGAGGCTGAGCTGCACGGCTCGGGCCGCATTCTGCTCAGGGCATCTGGTACCGAACCGTTGGTTCGCGTAATGGTTGAGGCTGCCGACGAGGGTACCGCTCAAAGCTGGGCTGATAGAGTTGCCCGGGTTGTCGAAGCTGAGCTCAAGCTCTAGCTTTTTCTGAGCAGCACACTTTCAACCGTGTGGTTCTCTCCCTTATTGAGCACCAGGGTAGCGCGCGATCGAGTTGGCAAAATATTGTCAACCAGATTCGGCAGGTTTATGGTTTCCCAGATTTCTTTGGCTCTAGCAAGGGCTGCTGACTCATCCATTTCGGCATATCGATGAAAGTAGGATGCCGGATCGGTAAACGCTGAAGCTCGCAGCTTATAGAAACGATTTAGGAACCACTGGGCGATGTGTTCGGTTTTAGCATCGACGTAAATTTTGAAATCAAAGTAGTCACTAACCGCCACCTCTTGGTTAGGGCCTGGGGTTTGAAGCAGGGTGAGGCCTTCGACAATCAGTACGTCGGGTGATTCGACAACTACCTCTTCGCCCGGCAAAATGTCATAGCTCAGGTGCGAGTAAACCGGAGCCGAGACCCGATCGGCACCCGACTTCACATCGGCCACGAATTTGATCAGGGCCATCCGGTCGTAGCTCTCTGGAAAACCTTTGCGGTGCATAATTCCGCGGCGCTCCAGCTCAGTATTGGGGTACAAAAACCCATCGGTGGTTACCAGCGCCACCCGAGGTGTTCCCTCCCAGTGGCTGAGAAGTTCTTTCAACAAACGCGAGACGGTTGACTTTCCAACCGCTACCGAACCGGCCACTCCAATTACAAAAGGGGTTCGTTTTGCTCGCTCGCCGAGAAAGGCACTAGTGGCAGCATGCACCTGCTGTGCCTGCTTGACGTAGAGGTTGAGCAATTTGCTGAGCGGTAGGTAAACATCGGATACCTCACGCATGTCAAGAACATCACCGAGGCCGCGCAACTGAGCAATTTCGGCTTCGCTGAGCGGTGATTGTTTGGAGGTTGCTAGGGCTGCCCAATCGGCGCGCAAAATCTCGACAAACGGGCTCAACTGCTCACTCACAAAGAGCCATTCTGCCGTAAATTAGAACCCATGTGTGGAATCGTGGGCTACGTTGGCCCGAAGTCAACAGTTGAAGTTTTGCTGGGTGGGCTTCGTCGCCTCGAATACCGCGGTTACGATTCAGCAGGAATTTCGATTATTTCTGCAGATAAGGGTTTAGAAACCCGCAAGAAAGCAGGAAAACTCGACAACCTGGTTGGCGAAATTGCGGCGCATCCGCTGCCACTGAGCCACATCGGCATCGGGCACACTCGCTGGGCTACCCACGGGGCTCCAACCGACGGCAATGCTCATCCTCACTTAGGTGGCCCCACCGCAAAACTGGCTCTGATCCACAACGGCATAATTGAGAATTTTGCCGAGCTAAAGGCCGAGCTGTTGGCTGAGGGCACCAAATTTAGCAGTGAAACTGACTCTGAGGTTGCCGCCCACCTAATCGCTCGTGAGTACGAAACTCTGGGAGATCTGCCCAGTGCCTTTGCCGCGGTGGTAAACCGACTGCACGGCGCATTCACAATTTTGGTGGTCCACGAGGATCAGCCCGATGTGGTTTTAGCCGCTCGTAAAAATGCCCCTCTGGTGGTCGGCCTAGGTGAAGGCGAAAACTTCTTGGGTTCAGATGTGGCCGCGTTCGTCGAACACACCCGACGGGCAATCAGCGTGGGTCAAGACGAAATTGTGATTCTGCGAGCAGATTCAGTTTCGATAATCGGCTTCGATGGGCATGCCGTTACTCCTGAAGAATTCTCGGTTGATTGGGATGCATCGGCGGCGAGCAAAGGCGGCTGGCCATCATTTATGGCCAAAGAAATTGCTGACCAGCCACAGGCGGTGGCAGACACGCTAATGGGCCGTTTGGCGTCAGATGGTTCTGTGCGTCTGGCTGAATTCGACGGCCTAACTGCTGCAGATATTCAAGCAATTGATCGGATTGTGATGGTTGCCTGCGGAACTGCCAGCTACGCCTGTGACATTACCAAGTACGCAATCGAAAAGTTCGCACGCATTCCGGTTCAGGTGGAGCTTTCGCACGAATTTCGCTACCGTGATCCGATCATTACAGCGAACACGCTTGTGGTAGCGGTGAGCCAATCCGGAGAAACCATGGATACCCTGATGGCAACCAGGTTTGCCAAAGAGCAGGGTGCAAAAGTTTTGGCAATCTGCAACACCCAGGGGGCAACCCTAGCCCGAGAGTCAGACGCCGTCATCTACACACATGCCGGCCCAGAGGTGGCCGTTGCATCGACCAAAGCTCTTACCGCCCAAATTACCGCGGGCATGCTGATGGCCTTGTTCTTGGCTCATCATCGAAATGCACCGGCTAAAAATCGCCTACTCGAACTTGGTCAAGAACTCCTAAAGATGCCGGCTAGGGTCACCAGAGTGCTCGAGGGTCTCGACGAGGTTGAGCAGCTGGGTCGCGATTTAGCAAACGCCAAGTCAGTGCTGTTTTTGGGAAGAAATGTTGGTTTCCCGGTGGCTATGGAGGGCGCTCTAAAACTAAAAGAGCTCGCCTATATTCACGCCGAGGGTTTTGCCGCGGGCGAGCTAAAGCACGGTCCGATTGCCTTAATTGAAGAGGGGCAGCCGGTGATTGTGATTGTTCCATCGCTGCGAGATGAAGACAGTTTGCACCCGAAGGTGATTTCGAATATCCAAGAAATCAAGGCTCGTGGCGCCAAGGTGATTGCCATCGCCGAGGAGGGCGACCTGCAGGTCGGGCAGTACTGTGAGAGCGTTATTTTCGTGCCCGAATCTGAGGCAATATTTTCGGCCATTCTGACGGTAATTCCGCTGCAGGCATTTGCCTTGGCGCTCTCTACCGCCAAGGGGCTCGACGTCGACCAGCCTCGCAACCTGGCCAAATCGGTAACTGTCGAGTAACTAAATTGATCCTTGGAATTGGCGTCGACACCGTTTCTATTGAGCGGTTCTCGCAAAAGTTAGAGCAGACCCCTAACCTAGCCGCACGACTTTTTCATGATGACGAACTTGCGCCAATTCAAACTCTTGCCGGTAGGTTCGCGGCTAAAGAAGCGGTAATTAAGGCTCTATCCGGAGCATCCGGAATTGAATGGCATGGTATTCGGGTTGGCTCTGAAGAATCGGGAAAACCGTTCGTTGAGCTGAACGGAAAAACAGCTGAGCTCGCTCGGGCTCTTGGCATCTCGGTTTGGCACCTGTCTATCAGCCATGACGGCGGGATGGCGGTAGCCTTTGTGATAGCTGAAGGAGGCAATTAATGCGTGAACTAACCGTTGACCTTGACGCAATTGCCTACAACCTTTCGGTTATTCGCAAGCGCGTTGGTTCAGCAAAAGTGATGGGCGTGGTTAAGGCTGACGGCTACGGTCATGGCATGGTTGAGGTCGCTAGAAAACTTGAGGCGGCGGGAATCGATTATTTCGGCGTAGCCGACATCGATGAGGCATTGAAGCTTCGAAGTGCAGCTATCAAAACGCCGATTTTGGCTTGGCTACACAACCCCGAAGAAGACTTCCTGCAGGCAGTCGAAGAAGAAATTGAGCTTGGTGTTTCAAGTTCAGAACAACTGCTTGGCATTGCCAACGCGGCTGAGCGGTTAAAGACCACAGCGAAGGTGCATCTCAAAATCGACACCGGTCTAAATCGAAACGGTGTAACCGTAAGCCATTGGCCGGCCTTCTTGCTTCAGGTAAAGGCTCTAGTGCTCGAGGGTTTTATTGAAGTGATCGGCATTTTTACTCACCTTAGCTGCACCAGTGAGGCTCACGACCTTGAACAAATCGCGAAATTTGAGACTGCAATTTCAGCTGCCCGCGCCGCCGGAATCGAATTCAAACTTCGTCACCTAACCGCCTCCGACGGCACCATCAAATATCCTCAGGCGCACTATGAAATGGTGCGAATCGGAGTTTCGCTCTACGGGCTTTCGCCGTTCACTGACCATTCTTCGGCCGACTATGGATTGAAGCCGGCGATGTCGGTGGCCGCTCAGGTGTCGCTGGTCAAGCGGGTTGGCCCCGGTGAAGGAATCAGCTACGGCTACCTGCAGCGCACAACCAGTGAGACCAACTTGGCCTTGGTGCCCATCGGCTACGCTGAAGGCTTTCCCCGAAACGCCTCGGGCCGAGCAGTGGTAAGCATCAAAGGCAAAAAGTACCGAGTGTTTTCTCGAATAGCCATGGATCAGTTCGTCATCGATGTTGGCGATGATGCTATAGAGCCAGGTGATTGGGTCACCATATTTGGAGACCCTGAGGCTGGAGTAACCTCGGCTGATGAGTTGGCCGCCGCGGCAGACACCATCAACTACGAAATAGTCACCAGGATGGGTGGCCGCCTAAGGCGAACCTATTTGGGCTCGATCGCGGGTTCGACCGAGGAGCAAATTTGACTCGGTTACTTGCCGAGTTAGAAATTGCTAATGCCGATGCCATGCACAATCTCGGTTTGCGATTAGGGCAGCAGCTTAGGGCGGGCGACGCCGTAATTCTGACCGGGTCGCTTGGCGCAGGAAAAACCACGTTGACCAGGGGAGTGGGCGAAGCGCTAAACACCATCGGCACGGTATCGAGCCCGACCTTTGTGATTGCACGAACCCACAAACGTGAAAACTCATCGGTGCCACTGATTCATGTTGATGCCTATCGATTGGGTTCGCCGGCTGAGCTAGATGATCTAGACATTGATTTTGAAAACTCGATTACCTTCATCGAGTGGGGTCGCGATTTCGTCGATGGACTATTCGAATCGTGGCTAGATATTGAAATAGATCGTGACCAAACCGGTGAAAGTGAACTTCGTAAAGTGCGCATTACTGGCGAAGGTGAGCGTTGGAATAGCTTGGAGTTTGGTCGATGAGTAGGTACACGCTTGCGATCGATACTTCATCTGGTACTTCGGTTGCTTTGCTAGAAGGCGAGAGGCTAATTGCCGAGAAAACTATCGCCGACACCATGCGTCACGCTGAGGTAATTGGCGATGCCCTGGTTGAGGTGATTCAATCTGCAGGTGCCCAGGCCAAAGAAATTTCTGCTGTGGTTGCTGGACGCGGTCCCGCTCCCTTCACCGGCCTCAGGGTTGGTTTAGCCGCGGCGAAACTATTTGCCGCCGGAGCCAAGGCACCACTTTTTGGTGTGGTCAGCCACGATGCAATTGCCTATGCCTATTTGGCTGGAGAGAGCCGAGCTCAGGTATCCGAAACTCAGCCGCTTTTGGTAATTACCGACGCCCGTCGTAAAGAGGTTTATCACTCGCTTTACTCCGGCCTTGACTCCGGCGGTTCGCCAATTCGAATTGGCGAACCCGCAGTGATGTCGGAGCAGTTGCTAATGGAGCAGTTGGCTGACCGGGGCATCGATCCGATTCGCATAGACGGTCAGGTTTCTGCAGCTGACATCGGCCGAGTTTTTGCTAAACAACTTCTGGCTGGAAACGAGAATCGCGACGTTAGTGCACTTTATCTGCGTGCTCCCGATGCGGTTCCGTCTCCCGGAAAGAAAGTCAGCGGATGATTATTCGAATAGCAACCGAAGCAGATCTTCCGGTGATCATGCAGATCGAACATGCCTGTTTTGGCAAAGATTCTTGGGCAGATGAAACCATGCGGTTCGAGCTGCTGGCTCATCACACTCATTATTTCGTCGCGGTTGAAAACAATAAGGTAATAGGCTACGCCGGCCTTTCAAAGGTGCCGGTGAGTGAACAGGCCGACATTCAAACCATTGCCGTTACCGAGCAAGAGCGGGGTAAAAAAATCGGCCTCGCACTAATGCAAGAACTATTGGCAAAAGCTATACAGCTTTCTGCCACCGAGGTGTTTTTAGAGGTGAGAGCCGATAACTCGGCGGCTGAAAATCTCTATCGAAAACTAGGTTTTGAGCAGATCGACATTAGGCGGCGCTACTATCAGCCCGACGGTGTTGATGCCCTCATCATGAGGCTCAAACTCGAACATCGATCTCACGGTCGGCAACCTCTAGTGCTCGGCATTGAATCCAGCTGCGATGAAACCGGCATCGGAATTGTGCGGGGTAATCAGTTACTCGCCAACGTGATCTCCTCATCAATGGATGAGCATGCCCGATTTGGCGGTGTGGTCCCGGAAATTGCCGCCCGAGCCCATCTTGAGGCACTTCGCCCTACGCTCGATAAGGCACTTGGTACCGCTCAGGTTTCGCTCGATGAAATTGATGCAATCGCAGTAACCAACGGGCCTGGTCTCGGCGGTGCTTTGATGGTTGGCATCGGTGCAGCAAAGGCGCTCGCCGTTTCGCTGAACAAACCTATTTACGCGGTCAACCATCTAGTCGGCCATGTCGGTGTCGACGTGCTAGAGCGTGGTGTACTTCAAACCCCAACGGTGGCTCTGCTGGTGAGTGGCGGGCACACCTCGTTGCTTTTGGTACGCGACTTACTCGATGACGTTGAACTGCTTGGAGAAACCATCGATGACGCCGCCGGCGAGGCCTTTGATAAAGTCGCAAGAGTTCTTGGTCTCCGCTACCCGGGCGGGCCAGAAATTGATCGTGCGGCAATCGGCGGCAACCCCTCAGCCATTCGTTTTCCGCGCGGCTTGACCCTTCCCAAAGACATGGAAAAACATCGCTACGATTTTTCGTTCTCAGGGCTCAAGACTGCGGTAGCCCGATGGGTTGAGGTTGCTGAAGCCAAGGGCGAAGACTTCAATCGGGCAGACGTTGCTGCGAGCTTTCGCGAAGCGGTAGTTGATGTTCTAGTTTCGAAGGCTGTTAACGCCTGTGTCGATAAAGGTGTGCCGCGTCTACTTCTCGGTGGCGGGGTGGTGGCCAACGCTAGATTGCGCGAAGTCGCTCAAGAACGGTGTGACAGGCACGGTATCGAACTACGAATTCCGGCTTTTAGTCTCTGCACCGACAACGGGGCCATGATTGCAGCACTCGGAGCCCAGCTGATTATGGCCGGCCGCGCGCCTTCATCCCTGTCATTCGGTGCCGAATCGACTCTCCCCGTAACCACAGTTCAGTCTCGGTAAATTCACAGCATTCAATGTTTTGCTTTAGCCGTAAGCCAATCGCAAGGAGAAAAAATGGCTGAGGAAAAAAAGAAATTCGACTTCACTTCGCTGAACACACTTGCCGTAGTTTCTCTGGCGGCAGCTTTGACCAGTTTTGCAGCAATTGCCGCAATCATCACCGGCCACATCTCACTGGCTCAAATCAAGAAAACTGGCGAGTCAGGCCGAGGCCTTGCAATCGCAGGTTTGGTAATCGGTTATGGCACGGTGGCATTCTGGATCATCGGTGGAGTGGGCATGCTGATCGCGAAGTTCTTCTGGCTAGGTGGCTATTACGATGGCGGCTACGGCAACATGGGGCCAGGCATGATGGGCTGGCGCGACTAAATAGCTTCGCAAATAAGTGCATGATGGGCATCGCCAACTCTGGTAATTATCAGAGTGGCGGTGCCTTTGCCCTTAAGTTGAAGTTCTTTCCTCAACAATTCCGGAACCACATCTGAACCACGTTTCTTAATTTCAAGAGCGCCAATCTCGCGACGACGAAGTTCGGCACGAAGTTGTTTGCGATCAAATGGAAGGTTCTGCAGAACCCGGAAACCGCGCAGCCAAGGCGTTTGTACTTTTTCGGCAGAGGTAAGGTAAGCAATTTCCGGATGAATCAGACACAGTTTGAATTGATCTGCTAGTTCAGCAATTAGTTGAGAACGGATGATTGCGTTGTCAGGCTCGTAGATGAATTCGGCTAAGTCGCCAACATTCGCAGACCTACGCTCGTGACTCTCGCTATTGAGTTCGTGGGTCCCTACACTGTCAATCAACAGCGCAGATCGAGCCACCGATGGTCGTTTCAGTGCCCCAAACCACAGCCCCAATTCCACGAGATCTCCTCGCACAGACACCCATTGGGCTTCTGCCTCAGTTGGAATTGCATCGAGCGGATGGCCCGGCCCGAGTTTGATGCCGGTTGGTTTCTTGGCCGCCCACTCGAGTACGAAATTAAAATCAGGTGAGTACTCAGCCGGGTTAAATTTTCTAACCGTCTTGCTGCCCCTCGGATTGGCCAGTTCTCTGCGAGCCGGGTCAAAGTATAGACCGTCAAAATCATCCAGGTTAATTTCAGTTACATCGGCACATTCAACTCGAGCATTCTCAAACGGTGCCAGGTTGTAGCTGGCACATGCCGCCGTAACCTCGTCGATCTCAACAGCAGTTACTTCAAGATCGATCGATGCCATGGCCATCGACTCGGCTCCAATTCCGCAGCCGAGGTCACCCACCTTTTTTAGGCCTGCTTTTCTGAAGCGGCCGGCGTGCAATGCCGCAATCTGAAGACGCGAGGCCTGCTCCAGGCCTGCCTCGGTGAAGAACATGGTGTTCGCGAATTCGCCAAATTTAGGCAAGCCGCGGCGGCGCAATTTTGCCTGATCGAGAACCGCGGCAACCACCAGTGGGCTATGACCTGCCTGGCGAAGTTTGCTGACCAATTTGACCACATCGATTTTTTGATCGAGTTCAACAATTTGGCTGAGTAACTGCTGCCCCTCAGGGCTAATCAGTGCCAAAAACTCATCGCGGTTCACCTGCTAAGGCTAGCTCGAAAATGCAATTAGCACTCGCCTTGCAAGAGTGCTAAAGATGCCCTAAAGTTTTATTAGCACTCAGTAGTTGAGTTTGCTAAAGAATCTATTTGAAGAAGAGGTCAAAATGTCGGTTTCAATTAAGCCGCTTGAAGATCGCATCGTAGTTCGTCCGGTAGAGGCCGAGCAGGTCACCGCATCGGGCTTGGTAATTCCTGACACCGCCAAAGAGCGCCCACAGGAGGCCGAGGTTATCGCTGTTGGCCCAGGTCGTGTCGACGACGCAGGCAAGCGAATTCCAGTTGACGTAAACGTTGGCGACAAGGTTATCTTCTCTAAGTACGGTGGCACCGAGCTCAAGTACGACGGTGAAGAGTACCTGATTCTGTCAGCACGTGACGTTTTGGCGGTTGTGGTTCGATAGAGTCGAACCTATGACTGCAACTAAAACCCCTGGGCTTGCCCAGGGGTTTTTTGCTGGTGGTACCGCCTACCTAATCTGGGGTTCATTTCCTCTCTGGGTGACCATGCTGGCTTTTGCCGATCCCTGGGAAATCGTGACTTGGCGAGTGGTTTTTGGTTTCGTGCTGGGAGCCGTATTTGTGGCCGTGCTGAGGCAGTGGTCGCAAATTATCACCGCCCTAAAGGATCGTCAAACCTTGCTCTGGTTGATTGTTTCAACCGTGATGATCTATGCGAACTGGGCTGTTTACGTCTTGGCAGTGGCCGCAAACCACACGGTCGATGCTGCACTGGGCTACTTCATTAACCCGCTTTTCACCTTATTGTTGGCCGTTCTCTTTCTGAAAGAGCGCCTATCAGGATTGCAAAAAATTGCCGTAACGCTGGCTTCAATTGCAGTTTTGGTTTTGACCTTCGACTACGGAGCACCGCCTTGGGTTGCGCTAATGCTGGCTAGCTCTTTTTCAATTTATGGCCTGGCGAAAAACAAAATGGCAGCCAAAATCAGTTCGGTAAACGGCTATGTTGTCGAGTCAGGTTTTCTGTTGCCGGTTGCCGCGCTGCAGCTTTTTTTGCTGACTCAAAACAGTGCGGCGCATCTGAGTTTCGTTCAGGCTGGCACCTGGGGGACACTCGGGTTAATTGCGTTCGGCTTCATGACCGCTATCCCACTAATTCTTTTTGGCGAAGCAGCTAAGCGGCTACCGCTCAGTTGGGTTGGTTTAATGCAGTACCTGACACCCACTCTGCAGTTCTTGATTGCCGTCACGATTTTTAGGGAACCGATGTCTACGGGTCGATGGATCGGTTTTGCAATTGTCTGGCTGGCACTCATTTTTATTATGCGAGATGCCAAGAAAAAGGTTTCTACTCGATAACCCCGAGACCGCATCTGTTGCTCGGCCATCGTCACCAAAGAATGAAAAACTGGGCAATCTGAAACATTATTGTTACAAGAAGTGACGTCGCGCCAATAACCTAGCTAATTCGAAGAAAAATCAGGTAATTATTGCGATATCAGTAGCAAAATCGGCATTTTGGCAGGGATTTTGCTCAGTCAATTGTTAAGTTTGTGCTACATAACTGTGACATCCTCTGCCTAACTCGGCATGCGCGATTAGACTCGCAGTGGGCAGCGTAGCTACGCGCTGCAATTCCAATCACATAGGAGTTATTTATATGAGCGCATTTTCAACTTCGCGCAAGTATGCGGGAGTACTAGCTGCAGCTGCAGCGGTATCAATCGCACTTGCCGGTTGCTCGGCTGCAGAGGAAGCACCTGCTGCTAAGGGCGATGGTGTCCTTAAGCTCGGTGCAGTTATTCCACTAACCGGAGCACTTGCATTCCTTTCACCACCTGAAATCGCAGGTATTGAGTTGGCAGTTGCCGACATCAACGCCGCCGGCGGTGTTCTAGGTAAGCCAGTCGAGTTCTCAATCGAAGACTCATCAGACGGCGACAACCCAACTGTTGCACCTGCTTCTGCAACCAAGCTACTTTCAGAGGGCGTTGACGCCATCGTTGGTGCTGCAGCTTCTGGTGTAACCCGTTTGATCATCGACCAGATCACCGACGCAAAGGTCGTCCAGATCTCGATGTCAAACACTGCTCCTGACCTAACCACCTGGGATGACGGCGGATACTACTTCCGTACCGCTCCTTCAGACCTACTTCAGGGTGCAATCGTTGGAAACGAAATCGTTGCTGACGGTAACGAGAACGTTGCAATCATCTACCAGCAGACTTCATACGGTGAGGGTCTAGAGGCTAAGGCCAAGGCAACCATCGAGGGTGCCGGTGCAACTGTAGTTTCATCGCTTGCTTTCCCAGAGGCTGAGACCAACTTCGACAGCATCGTTGACCAGACTGTTGCTGCTGACCCAGACGCAGTTCTAGTTGTTTCATACGACGAGTTCAAGAAGATCGCTCCAGCACTTCAGAAGAAGGGCTTCGACGGTTCAAAGATCTACCTAGTAGACGGAAACCTAGCTAACTACTCAGAAGAGTCATGGGCTTCTTACCTAGAGGGCGCCAAGGGTACCCTTCCTGGTGGCAAGCTTGACGAGGCATTCAAGCAGCGTCTAGCCGACATCTACAAGGAGAAGACCGGCGAAGAGCTAACTGAGTTTGCTTACGGTGCTGAGACCTACGACGCAGTTATCTTGCTAGCTCTTGCAGCTCAGCAGGCTGGCGACGACTCAGGTGAGGCTATCGCTGCAAACATGCAGTCAGTTTCAACTGGTGGAACCAAGGTGACCAACTACGCCGACGGTCTTGCAGCTATCGAAGCTGGCGAAGACGTTGACTACGACGGTTACTCAGGTCCAATCGAGTTCGACGAGAACGGTGACCCAACCGGTGCTTCAATCGGTATTTACCAGTACGGTAAAGAGGGAACCAGCGACCTAATCAACGTGGTTGCAGGTAACTCGGTTCAGTAATAAACCAAAAGAAATCCCCCGGACATTGTCCGGGGGATTTTTCTTTAACCTACATAGGCTGAGTGGCTGAATGTGGCCAACCAAGTCGTATGGTTTAGTCGAGCTCGGCCAGGTTTCCTAGATATAGTTCGATCATCTTGGGGTCATTTAGCAGCTCTCTACCGGTTCCGGTGTGCGCATCTTTACCCTGGTCAAGCACATATGCGCGGTCGCAAATTTGCAAACAGCGACGAGCATTCTGCTCGACCATAATTACGGTTACGCCGGCGGCGTTTACCTCACGCACTCGCAAGAAGGCTTCGTCTTGACGCACGGGCGACAGACCAGCCGATGGCTCGTCCAACAGCAGCACAGATGGGTCAATCATTAGAGCGCGACCCATGGCCACCATCTGACGTTCACCACCAGATAGGGAACCGGCCTTCTGAGCTCGACGCTTGGCCAAATCTGGGAAGACACTGGTCACAAAATCGAAGCGTTCTGCAAATCGCTTAGGAGTCTGGAAAACTCCCATTTCTAGGTTTTCTTCGATGGTCAGGCTTGGGAAAACGTTGTTGGTTTGGGGCACAAATGCAACACCCTTAGAAACCAATTTGTTTGCCTTCAGGCCGGTGATGTCTTCACCGTTTAGGTAGATGTTTCCAGACCTAACGTTGACCTGACCAAAGATTGACTTAAGTAGCGTCGATTTACCGGCTCCGTTGGGGCCGATGATACCGATTAGCTCACCCTGATTGGCAGTCAATGAGCAGCCGTTCAGAATGTTGATGCCGGGCAGGTAGCCAGCGTGCAAATTGTCGGCAAAAACTACCGGTTGATTTTGGCTCATCAGTTTCCCGCCTTCAAACTCTTGATTTCGACCAAACCGAGGTCGGTGTCGGCGTGTGCGCCCAAGTAGGCATCGATCACGGCCTGGTCTTTCATAACCTGAGCCGGAGGGCCTTCAGCAACTACCTTTCCTTCGGCCATAACGATTACCCAGTCGCTGATGTGACGAACCATGTGCATGTCGTGTTCAACGAACAGAACGGTGGTGCCGTTAGCCTTCAAGCCTTTGATGTGTTCCAGCAGGCTCTGGGTGAGCGCTGGGTTTACCCCGGCCATGGGCTCATCGAGCATCACTAGCTTTGGGTCACTCATTAGAGCTCTGGCCATTTCCAGCAGCTTTCGCTGGCCACCAGAAAGAGCAGCCGCGTAGTCTTCACGCTTGGCATCGAGCTTGAAACGCTTGAGCAGTTCATCCGCCTTTTCGGTGATTTTGGCCTCGTAGCCTGACCAAAGTGGCTTGATCAGCGAACGCCAGAAAGATTCACCAGGCTGGTCTTTTGCGCCCAATCGCATGTTTTCAATCACGGTGAGCAGGCTCAGCGCTTTGGTTAGCTGAAAGGTTCGCACCATTCCGCGGCGAGCCACTTTGTATGAAGAGATTCCGGCGAGGTTTTTACCCTCAAAGGTCCAGGTTCCGGTGTTCGGTTTGTCAAAACCGGTCAGCAGATTGAACAGCGTGGTTTTACCGGCACCATTTGGTCCGATTAGGGCGGTGATTTGCCCACGTGGAATCTCGAGGTGTTCGACATTCACTGCAGTTAAACCACCAAATTGGCGAGTGACGTTGTCGGCGATCAGAATCGGATCGACCTTCTTGCACCCCGGTGCAGCGGCGCCTACGGCGATTTCGTTAGCCATTGAACTGCAGCTCCTTTTTGTTACCGAAAATACCTTGAGGTCTGAAAATAACCAGCAGCATCAGCACAAGACCAATTAGCAAGAAACGGATCTGACCTACCTGTGGTGGTGTTAGGAAAGGCAACCAGCCAATTTCGACCAGGCCACCGATGATGCTCTGCGTGAGCATCAGCAACACGAAGAAGATCATGCTTCCGATAATTGGCCCCATGATTGTCGCGGCGCCGCCGAGCAGCAACACGGTCCAAATCATGAAGGTGAATGTGGTTCCCCAAGACTGTGGTTGAACGTTAGCCAAGCTAAACGAGAACACCATTCCACCAATTCCGGCAAGTACACCACCGATAACCAGTGCCTGTAGCTTGTAGGCGAATACGTTCTTTCCAAGGCTGCGAACGGCGTCTTCATCTTCGCGAATACCGCGCAGCACACGGCCCCAGGGTGAGCGCATTAGCAACCAGAGGAAGACAGCTGCCACCGCAACCAGTGACCAGCCAACAACACGAATCCAGAGTTGCTCTTCGCGGAACGTGAATGGTCCGAATCCGTAGACACCATCTGGAAATGGGTTGAGCGATTCAAACTCTTTGTTGAATGCACTCAAGCCCGAAGATCCTCCGGTGACATCTGAGAAACCAATGGTGGTCATGAAGTACCTGAAGATTTCAGATGCCGCGATGGTCACGATGGCCAAGTAGTCTGCACGCAAACGAAGGGTTGGAATTCCGAGAATTAGTGCAAAGACCACAACGGCTGCGATGCCGAATGCGACCGCGCCGAACAGTGGCAGTTTGAGCGTAAGAATGGCAATCGCCATTCCGTAGGCACCCACAGCAGCAAACGCTGCCTGCCCGAAGTTGAGCAAACCGGTGAAGCCAAAGTGCACAGCCAAACCGAGCGCTGCCAAAACGTAGACAGCAGTCAGTGGGCTGATTAGCTCGCCGAGGGCGAGGTTAATGATGCTTAGCCAATCCATGATTACACCTAGCCGATTCTCTGCTTTTTACCCAAGACACCCTGTGGTCGAACCATAAGCACGACAATCAAGATGACAAGTGAAGCTGCATATTTGAGGTCTGTTGGCAAGAAGATTGTCGACAGCTCAACAACCATTCCGATGATTAGCGCACCAACTGTAGCGCCAAGTGCGGTGCCAAGACCACCGAGGGTTACTGCTGCAAACAACAGCAGCAAAATTTGGAAACCGGTTAGCCAGTTTGCCTGGAATTGTAATCCGTAGAGAATTCCGGCGAGACCAGTAAGAGCACCTGCAAGCACCCAAACAATGCGGATGATTCTCTCGACGTCGATACCGGTTGAGGCAGCCAAAGACGAGTTGTCGCTGACTGCACGGGTCGCCTTACCCAATCGGGTTCGGGTGAGGAACAGTGCCACAGCAGCAAGCGCAACGGCGGCAATGCCCATGGAGATCAGGGAGGTTGCGGTGGTTTTTACCGCGCCCAGTTCGATGATCTCTGAATCGGTGCCGATGCCTTTGGTGTCTCCGTCAAAGAACAACAGCAAGATGTAGCGAACCACGATGGCAAATCCAATAGAAACGATCATCATCTGGTTTAGCCCGAGACGACGTCTTCTAAGCGGCTTCCAAAGCCCCGCATCTTGGAAGTAACCAAAGGCGGCAGCGATAAGAATCGTGATGATGGCTGAAACCAGAATCGGCCACTCAAACACCGTGTAAAACAGCCAGGTGAACAGCGCACCTGCTGTAACCATTTCACCGTGGGCAAAGTTGTTTAGACCGGTCGTTCCAAAAATCAGGGAGATTCCGATTGCGGCAATTGCTAGCAGCAAGCCAAGGTTCAGACCCGCGAAGAGTCGAATGCTCAGCTGATCAGCAAAGCTTTGCTCAACGCGTGTGTCGATGCCGAGCGGAAACAGCACTGAAGCACTCTCAACCATTGAGAGATCAGCCTGTCGAACGGTGACCTCTGGGTCACGCAAGCCGACACCTTCCGGCAGTGAATCCAGCTGGATGGCCACGTCGTAGACACCTTTTTTAGGCACCTCGAGGCTCCAGGCTCCTTCGGTATCGGTGCTGGCTTCCCCCTCGAAGCCGTTTCCGGTAACCACGAGCCTGACGTTTTCAACGCCGATGCCTTCGTTCTTGACTTTGCCTTTGATGACTAACGCACTGCCCGGTTCTGCAGGCTCGTCTCCATCCGCTGCTAACGCCGCAAGCGGGGCGAAAAGCATAGCGAAAAGGATGGAGAGTGAGCTGAGAATTAGAGCGGTGCGCCTTAGTGGGCGTATGTTGAGCTGGATCAATCCAACCTCCGTCTCAGGGACAGCGCCGGATCGGCACCATCGCACTTTCGGTGAACGAATCTATCGCATTTTTGAGCGCAATTGTTCACCGACAGTTCAGGCTAACCGTCAATTGTTACGACTAGGTTTCGGTGCGCATACAACGGCTACAATTTAGGCACAGCATCTAATTTTGAGGGCACCCCAATGACGCAAAATGATCCGTTCGGCTTTGTCGGCCTAACTTACGACGACGTACTTCTTCTTCCTGGCGAATCGGACATCGTCCCATCTGGAGTGAACACCAAAACTCGAGTGACTCGTCGCATCGAGATCAACATCCCTCTTATTTCTTCGGCCATGGACACAGTGACCGAGGCACGCATGGCAATTGCCATGGCTCGACAGGGCGGTATGGGTGTGCTGCACCGTAATCTCTCACTGGAACGTCAGGCTGCCGAGGTCGACATGGTCAAGCGATCAGAAGCTGGCATGGTGACCCACCCGGTAACCACCCATCCTTTGGCAACTATTCAAGAGGTCGATGACCTCTGCGGCCGCTACCGTGTGTCGGGTCTCCCGGTCGTTGATGAAGACGGCACCCTGGTTGGTATCGTGACCAACCGTGATATGCGTTTTGTGCTCGACGTGCAGCGCACCACGACCCTGGTTAAGGATGTAATGACGCCGGCTCCTCTTATTACTGCACCGGTTGGATGCAAGCCTGAAGAAGCAATCGCTATTTTGGCTCAGCACCGAATTGAAAAACTTCCGCTAATTGACGCCGCCGGAAAACTTCGCGGACTCATCACCGTTAAAGACTTCGATAAGAGTGAGAAATATCCACTGGCCTCAAAAGACTCGAGTGGGCGACTGCTCGTTGCTGCCGCTGTTGGCGTTGGGCAAGATGCCTGGGAGCGCTCCATGGCTCTAATTGACGCCGGTGTTGACGCATTGGTGGTTGACACCGCGCACGGACACAACCGCGCTGTGCTCGAAATGATTTCCAAACTCAAGGCTGAGCCGTTTGCTAAAAACGTAGACATCATCGGCGGAAACGTTGCGACCTTTGACGGCGCAAAGGCTCTGGTTGAAGCAGGCGTCGACGGTGTCAAGGTTGGTGTGGGCCCGGGCTCGATTTGCACCACCCGTGTGGTGGCAGGTGTGGGCGTTCCTCAGGTGACCGCGGTTTACCAGGCTTCACTCGCAGCCAAGCCTGCTGGTGTGCCGGTCATCGCTGATGGCGGCCTGCAGTATTCAGGCGACATTGCCAAAGCCTTGGTTGCCGGCGCGAACACCGTAATGCTCGGTTCGCTGCTTGCCGGAACCGACGAGGCGCCAGGCGACATCACCTTCGTTGGCGGAAAACAGTTCAAGACCTACCGAGGCATGGGCTCTCTTGGTGCCATGCAGGGACGCGGCCAGGCTCAGTCATATTCGAAAGACCGCTATTTCCAGGATGACGTTTTACGCGAAGACAAACTGGTGCCAGAAGGCATTGAGGGCCGAGTGCCTTACCGCGGTTCGGTCGCATCGGTTACTCATCAGTTGGTTGGTGGCCTTCGCGCTTCGATGGGATACGTCGGTGCAGAGACCATTCCGGTTATGCAAGAAAAGGGTAAGTTCGTTCGAATTACTGCAGCTGGGCTTCGTGAATCTCACCCTCACGACATTCAGATGACCGTCGAAGCACCTAACTACGGAACTCGCTAGAGCGCTGCGAAAAGAATCTGAGGGGAATCATGACTGAAATTGAGATTGGCCGCGGCAAACGTGGTACTCGCGCCTGGGCGTTTGACGACATTGCAATCGTGCCGTCACGAAGAACTCGTGACCCCCAAGACGTTTCGACCAACTGGAAAATTGACGCGTACGAATTTGCTCTTCCGGTGTTGGGAGCACCAATGGACTCGGTGGTTTCACCTGAAACCGCAGTCGCCATTGGCAAACTTGGCGGCCTCGGAGTTATTGATCTAGAAGGTCTCTGGACTCGCTACGAAGATCCAACCAAGCAGCTGGCCGAGATTTCCGACCTGCCGGCAAACGAAGCAACCAAGCGCATGCAGCAGATTTATGCAGAACCAATCAAGCCAGAGTTGATTCGTGATCGAATTGCTCAGATTCGTGCCGCCGGTGTCACAGTTGCCGGAGCACTATCTCCGCAACGTGCTGCTGAGTTCAGCGACGTGGTCACTAAGGCAGGGGTAGACCTTTTTGTAATTCGTGGCACAAATGTTTCTGCCGAGCATGTATCTAAGACCACTCAGCCGCTCAACCTAAAAGAGTTCATCTACCGCTTAGACGTACCGGTGATTGTTGGTGGTGCCTCTAACTACACCTCGGCCCTTCATCTCATGCGCACCGGCGCTGCCGGTGTTTTGGTAGGTTTCGGTGGCGGAGCTGCATCAACCACCCGCAAGGTGCTCGGAATACACGCGCCAATGGCAACCGCTGTTGCAGATGTTGCTGGCGCTCGCCGCGATTACATGGATGAGTCTGGCGGACGATACGTGCATGTGATCGCCGATGGTGGTCTCGGAACTTCGGGTGACATCGTAAAAGCAATAGCGGTTGGAGCCGACGCCGTAATGCTCGGGTCAGTTTTAGCGCGGGCTAAAGAGGCACCTGGTCGAGGTTGGCACTGGGGTCAAGAAGCATTCAACTCAACCCTTCCTCGCGGTAATCGAGTTCAGGTGGGTACTGCCGGCACCCTGGAAGAGATTTTGCTTGGACCATCTTCGTCAGCCGAAGGAACCACAAATCTAATCGGCGCCCTGCGACGCGCAATGGCCACCACCGGTTACTCAGACGTAAAAGAATTTCAACGCGTCGAAGTTGTCGCCGCTCCGTATCACGCCTAGTCAACTCAGATGAGCGAACAAGCCCCATCCTTTATCAAATTGGCGTTGAAGCCAAAGTGGATTGGGGCATTACTGGTTTCGTTGATAGTTGCGGCAATATTTGCAGCCCTTGGCCAATGGCAGCTTGACCGAACATTCACGAAAAACACGGCAGTTGACGTGGTGATGTTCGGTCAAGACTTTGAAATTCAGCTTGAAAAAGCTGATGTCTTCATTGTGAGTGGCCGCAAGCAGGGCGACACTTTTGGTTACTGGTTGGTTAGCAACACCAGTGACTCGACCGGCTTACATCGCCTCGTCGCGCTCGGCTGGTTGCCAGATTTGTCGTCTGCCGAAGCTGCCCGAACAGAGCTAATGAACTCAGTTTCGGTAGCTGCATTTCAAAAAGTAACTCTGGTTGAAATAGATGCTGAGGCACCCAGAAGAATGCCAGACCCGGAAAAGAAGTATCTGGTTGATGCATTTTCAACCGCTCAGTTGGTCAACCTGCTGCGTGCCACTGGTGCCGACCAGATCGACGCAAAAGCCTTTGTTGCGATCGATTGTAACTGTGCATCAAAAACTGCTTTGTTCGAATCAGATCAGCTTGATCCCATCGTCTTTCAAATTGAGCAGGATGAGATCAACTGGCTCAGCGCTTTCTATTTCGTCGAATGGATTGTTTTCGCCGGTTTCGCGATATTTCTCTGGTGGCGTCTGGTGCGCGACGAGCAAATCCGACTTCTCGGTGAATCGGTAAACTAGAGGCATGCCGCAAACCCCCGCAGAAAAACACCTTCAGTCTGTTTCGTCTGCCATCAGGTTTTTCAAAGTAACTTCTTACATCACCGGCATCGCACTATTGCTAGTGATGATCACCTGGGGGCTACGCAGAATCGTCGGTCTAGAGCTGTGGGCGATGGGGCCCAACGGGCTGTTGACTCTGGAGCCGGTGGTTTACATCGATGAGGTAGCCACTGGGCTGCCGAGCACGGGCATCAACATGACTGTCGCAATTTTGATCGTTCACGGTTGGCTGTATGTTGCCTACCTCTTTGGTGATTTCCGCCTCTGGACACTGCTGCGCTGGAACTTCATCCGATTTTTAGTAATCGCGGCCGGTGGCGTGGTGCCATTTCTTTCATTCTTTACCGAGCGTCACTTCTCTAAAGTTGCGCAGGCTCAACTAGACAACCGAGAGGTGCAAAATTAATCGCCCAGTTTTAGTCGTCGACTTTGGCGCACAGTATGCCCAATTAATTGCACGTCGTGTTCGCGAAGCCAACGTTTACTCAGAGATCGTTCACCACAACGTAACCGCTGCTGAGGTAGCTGCGAAAAACCCGCTTGCCATCATTTTGTCGGGTGGGCCAGCTTCGGTTTATGAACCTGGATCACCTCAACTTGACCGTGGAATTCTTGAGCTTGGAGTTCCAGTTTTGGGTATTTGCTACGGCTTCCAAACCCTGGCCAATTCACTTGGTGGGCGCGTAGATGCCACCGGTAAGCGCGAATATGGTGCCACCGAGCTGAATGTTCGCGCGGGAGGGCAAATTTTGGATGGGCAACCTGACGCTCAAATTTGCTGGATGAGCCATGGTGATCAGGTTATGGAGGCTCCGGCTGGCTTCGAGGTGTTGGCCTCAACTGAGACCACTCCGGTGGCAGCTTTTGCCAACCGTGAGAAGAAAATTTACGGAGTGCAGTGGCACCCCGAGGTGAAGCACTCTCAGTTCGGTCAGAATGTGCTCGAAAACTTCCTATGGAATGCAGCCGGAATTGAGCCGAGCTGGAACTCTGGAAATGTCATAGCTGAGCAGGTAGAGAAAATTCGTGCACAGGTTGGCGACTCACGAGTCATCTGTGGTTTGAGCGGTGGCGTAGATTCAGCGGTTGCCGCGGCGCTAGTGCACAAGGCTGTCGGTGACCAACTGGTTTGTGTTTTCGTAAACCACGGGCTACTGCGTGAGGGCGAAGCAGAACAGGTTGAACGCGACTACGTCGCAGCCACAGGAATTCGTTTGGTCGTAGTTGACGCTGAAAAGAAATTCCTCGACGCTCTCGCGGGCGTAAGCGACCCTGAGACCAAGCGCAAAATCATCGGCCGAGAGTTCATCCGAACTTTTGAAGAGGCGCAGGCGGCACTGATTGCAGAAGCCAAAGCTGATAACCGACCAATCAAGTTTTTGGTTCAGGGAACCTTGTACCCGGATGTGGTTGAGTCGGGTGGTGGCGCAACAGCGGGCATCAAGAGTCACCACAACGTGGGAGGTCTTCCCGAAGACTTAGATTTTGAACTGGTTGAACCACTGCGAACTCTATTCAAAGATGAGGTTCGCGCCATCGGTGCAGAGCTGGGTTTGCCTCATGAAATTGTTCAGCGTCAGCCATTCCCCGGGCCGGGCCTGGGTATTCGAATCGTTGGTGAAATTACCAAAGATCGTCTCGACCTACTTCGCAAAGCTGATGCGATTGTCAGAGAAGAGCTGACTGCGGCGGGCCAAGATTCGCAGATTTGGCAGTGTCCGGTGGTCTTGCTAGCCGATGTGCGCTCGGTTGGTGTGCAGGGCGATGGCCGCACCTACGGTCACCCAATTGTGTTGCGCCCGGTTTCTTCTGAAGATGCCATGACTGCCGACTGGTCACGTTTGCCTTATGACCTGTTAGCCAAAATTTCGAACCGAATCACCAATGAGGTTGCCGGCGTAAACCGAGTGGTGCTCGATGTGACCTCAAAGCCACCGGGCACGATTGAGTGGGAGTAATGCGGCGCAAGCCTGAAGTTTTTGCTCATCGTGGGGCCAGTGGTTATCGGCCAGAAAACACGCTTGAGGCTTTTCAGCTTGGTTTTGACCAGGGTGCAATTGGCATTGAGTGCGACATCGTGCCAACCAAAGATCATCGTTTGATTCTCCGTCACGAAAGTGAACTCAGCCACACCACCAATGTGGCTGAGCATGCTGAATTTTCTGACCGGCACAAGCAGGTTTTGATGTACGGTCACTGGCCGGTTAGCGGTTGGTTTAGCGAAGACTTCACCCTCGCCGAGATCAAGCAGTTACGAGCTGTCGAACGCCTACCCGACCTGCGCCCCGGCAGTGCCAAATTCGACGGGCAATTCCAAATTCCAACTCTGGATGAATTGCTAGAGGCCGATTTCATCCGGGGAAAAAAACTAATTCTCGAGGTGAAACACGGCGCCCACTTTGCCCAGCTGGGTTTCGATCTCGTTGGTGAAATGGTCAAACTGCTCAACAGGTTTGAACAGCAGCTGGCCCAAGTTGAGTTAGTTTTTGAAAGTTTCAACCTTGAGGTTGTTACCGACATGAAGAACCGAATCGGCGGCAACCACAAATTTGTTTTTCTAGTTGACAGCTGGGGCATGCCGAAAGATCAATCACCGGTTGAATTCATTGCCTCACTTGCTGGGCAGGTAGACGGCGTTAGTTTCAACTTCCACCTGTTGACCGCTGAGATGGTCAGTCAGGCGAAGGCCAGCGGATTATTGATTTATACCTGGACCGCCAAGGTTGAAGATGCCGAAAACTCGGTTGAGGAATATCTGATGCAGTTTATTTCGGCAGATGTAGACGGCATCTTCGCTGATCAGCCCGATTTGCTCTTCGAACTTGTCAGTGGTTTGGCTTAGGCTTTCTCGGTTATGACTCAACTCGATCTTTTCGGCGACGTAAATCAAGCCTCAACCGGTTCAACCAGCACCGACTCATTGGTTGAGGGGCTGAACCCGCAACAGCGGGCAGCGGTTGAATACCGTGGCCCAGCATTGCTAATCGTTGCCGGTGCCGGGTCGGGCAAGACCAGAGTTTTGACGCATCGAATCGCACACCTGCTAGCCAATAAAGAGGCTTGGCCCTCGCAGATACTGGCCATCACCTTCACCAACAAAGCAGCTGCTGAGATGAGAGAGCGTGTTCAGCAACTGCTGGGTGAAGCCGCAAATGGCATGTGGCTTAAAACCTTCCACTCTGCCTGTGTGAGCATTTTGCGTCGTGAGTCAGATCGACTAGGCCACGATTCAAACTTCACCATTTACGACTCTGGTGATTCCAGGGCAATTTTCAAGCGCCTAATTAGAGACACTGGCGCAGATATTCACAAGCTGACCCCTGCTGCTGTTTCGGCGACTATCTCAAACGCGAAAAATGAATTGAACGATGCTGAAAGCTACGCTCGCAATATCGACCAGAATGACCCGGTAGCTCGGGTTGTTACCGAAATTTTCTCACGCTACGAGGCTGAACTTCGTAAAAATAACGCTTTTGATTTTGATGATTTGATCAGTGAAACAGTGCATCTGTTCCGTGCTTTTCCTGAGGTTCGAGAAAGCTATCAAAATAAGTTCAAACACATTTTGGTTGACGAGTATCAAGACACCAACCATGCACAATATGCACTCATAAAAGAGCTGGCGGCAAAATCGTCGCTCACCGTGGTTGGCGACTCAGACCAATCTATTTATGCGTTCCGCGGTGCCGACATTCGAAACATCACTGAATTTGAGAAAGATTTCGTCGGTGCAAAAACAATTCTGCTTGAGCAAAACTATCGCTCTACTCAAAACATTTTGTCTGCTGCCAACGCGGTCATTTCTAATAATTTCGATCGGCCAGCGAAAAACCTGTTTACCACATCTGGCGATGGGGAGAAGATCGTCGGCTTTACCGGTTACTCAGCTCACGATGAGGCTCAGTTCATCGCCGATGAAATCAACGAGTTGCACTCTAAAGGCACCGACTACCGTGACATTGCGGTGATGTATCGAACCAACTCTCAAACTCGAGCGCTTGAAGAAATTTTTATTCGAAGTGCTTTGCCCTACCGCGTTGTGGGCGGCACCAAGTTCTACGAACGTCAAGAAATTAAGGATGCCTTCGGCTACCTGGTGGCAATTTCTAACTCAAGAGATGATTTAGCGATCAGGCGCATCCTGAATGTCCCAAAGCGCGGCATTGGAGATGCGACTGAAACCCAGTTGGCAAGCTTCGCCGAGAAAAATTCACTCTCGGTGCGGCAGGTTTTGGCCCACGTCAGTGAGCTCGGGTTCGGTCCAAAAATTACCACCGCCATCACCCAGCTTGCTGATCTGCTGAACGAGCTCGAGGCAAAAATCGAAACCGATACGGTCGACAGCATTTTGCGAGAGGCCCTAGATCGCAGCGGTTATCTTCAGTCACTGAAAGACAGTAGAGACCCGCAAGATGAGGCTCGCGTAGAAAACCTCGAAGAATTAGTGTCCGTCGCTCGCGAATTCCAGCGCAACAACCCGGAGGGTCAACTTCCAGATTTCTTGAACGAGGTTGCCCTAGTGGCTGCAGCTGATGACATCGACGATGAGTCGGGTTCGGTTTCGCTGATGACCTTACACACTGCCAAGGGTCTTGAGTACGACGCGGTTTTTCTTACCGGTATCGAAGAATCTCTGCTGCCGCACCGCATGTCGTTTTTAGTCCCAGGCGGAATTTCAGAAGAACGTCGTCTTTTCTATGTGGGCATAACTCGAGCCAAAAAGAAACTTCACCTGAGTTTGGCAATGAGTCGTTCGACCTACGGCGAATCGGAAGGGTGTATTCCGTCACGATTCCTTCAAGAAATTCCCGATGGTTTGATCGACTGGCGTGAGTCGGGGGCGACGCGTTCAATGGGTAGTAGTCGCTATCGTCCTTCGATTGCTGATTCTCAGGGTTACGCGTCGCGCAACAGCATTGATTCGCGCTCGAGTGGATCCGGCTATGGCGGCACCCCAAGCACTAAACCTAAGACCGAGTGGAAGGGCGCAATATCTTCGGTTCGAAATAACGAAGGGCTCCAGCTGGCCGTTGGTGATCAAGTTGAGCATGCCGATTTTGGCCGGGGCAAAGTAGTCGCTGTGGCTGGTGAAGGGCCAAAGCAGACCGCAGAAATTTATTTTGCAGCTGCGGGTAAGAAGCGACTTTTGGTGAAAGTTGCACCCATTGAAAAGCTCTAGAGATTAGGCAACTAATTCGTTGCACAATCGACATTAGTCGTAAAGAAAGCTCGGGCTTAAGCCCTAAACTTAGAGGGTTGCTCGCTTAATTTTGAACGGAAAAAGCAGTGGATTTATTTGAATATCAGGCTCGCGATCTATTCGAGAGCTACGGCGTCCCAGTACTTCAGGGTCTAATCGCCGACACTCCCGCTGAGGCAGAAGCTGCAGCTGAAAAAATCGGCGGCACCGTTGTGGTCAAGGCCCAGGTGCAGGTCGGTGGCCGAGGTAAAGCCGGTGGCGTCAAAGTTGTTCACTCGCCAGCAGGGGCTAAGGCAGCCGCTGAAAAAATTCTTGGCCTCGACATCAAGGGGCACGTTGTCAAGCGCGTCATGATTGCCCAGGGTGCGGCCATCGAAACCGAGTTTTACTTCTCGATTTTGCTTGACCGCTCGAACCGGACATTCCTAGCTCTGTGCAGCTACGAGGGCGGCATGGAGATCGAGCAGCTCGCTGTTGAGCGCCCAGAGGCTCTTGCCAAGGTTCCGGTCAGCGCACTAGACGGAATCGATGAGGCAAGGGCCCTGAGCATTGCCAAGCAGGGTGGTTTCAACGATGAGTTAGCTGCCAAGGTCGCTCCCGTTTTTGTGAAACTTTGGAACGTTTTCAAAAATGAAGACGCAACCCTAGTTGAGGTAAACCCTCTGGTCTTGTCAAAGACTGGCGAAATCCTCGCCCTAGACGGCAAGGTTTCTTACGACGACAACGCAGAGTTCCGTCACGAGAACCGCGAGCAAGTCAGCATTGCAAAGGTAGATCCGCTAGAAGCCAAAGCAAAAGCGCTTGACCTCAACTATGTAAAGCTTGACGGCGAGGTAGGCGTCATCGGTAACGGTGCGGGTCTGGTCATGTCAACCCTCGATGTGGTTGCTTACGCAGGTGAGCGCCACGGCGGTGTTAAGCCAGCCAACTTCCTCGACATCGGAGGCGGTGCCAGCGCTGAAGTCATGGCAAACGGCCTCGACCTAATCTTGAACGACCCACAGGTCAAGAGTGTGTTCGTAAACGTATTCGGAGGAATCACCGCTTGTGACGCGGTTGCTAACGGCATCGTCGGAGCACTTAATACTCTCGGCGCCAAGGCCAGCAAGCCTCTGGTTGTTCGCCTTGACGGCAACAACGTCCTTGAGGGCCGCCGAATCCTCGCTGATTTCGCTCACCCACTAGTGACCGTTGTCGAAACTATGGATGATGCAGCCGACAAGGCCGCTGAACTAGCAAACCGATAAGCCGCGAGAGACATAAAGGTAGATCAAAAAATGGCAATTTTTCTAAATGAACACTCGCGAATCATCGTTCAGGGTATGACCGGCAGCGAGGGCATGAAGCACACTCGCCGCATGCTACTTGGCGGTTCAAACATCGTCGGCGGAGTTAACCCTCGTAAAGCAGGTGAAACCGTAGACGTCGAGGGCAAGCAGCTCCCGGTGTTCGGAACTGTTGCTGATGCAATGGCAGCCACGGGCGCAAATGTGACCGTGATCTTTGTTCCACCGGCCTTTGCTAAGGCAGCCATGATTGAAGCAATCGATGCTGAAATCGAACTTGCTGTTGCAATTACCGAGGGCATCCCGGTTCACGACTCTGCTGAGGCCTGGGCCTACAACGTGGCCAAGGGTCAGAAGACTCGTCTGATTGGCCCAAACTGCCCAGGAATCATTAGCCCAGAGAAGTCAAACGCCGGCATTACGCCGAGCGACATTTCAGGCGCCGGCCCAATCGGTTTGGTTTCAAAGTCGGGCACACTGACCTACCAGATGATGTACGAGCTACGCGATATTGGTATTTCAACAGCAATCGGAATCGGTGGAGACCCGGTTATCGGTACCACTCACATTGATGCACTGGCTGCCTTCGAAGCAGACCCAGAGACCAAAGCCATCGTTCTGATCGGTGAAATCGGTGGCGACTCAGAAGAGAAGGCCGCCGCCTACATCAAGGCAAATGTCACTAAGCCAGTAGTTGCTTACGTGGCAGGTTTCACCGCTCCAGAGGGCAAGACTATGGGCCACGCCGGCGCAATTGTTTCTGGTTCTGCCGGTACCGCTCAGGCTAAAAAAGAAGCTTTTGAGGCCTGTGGCGTCAAGGTTGGCAAAACTCCAAGCGAGACTGCAGCTTTGATGCGCGAGGTTTACAAGAACCTCTAAGCCTCGGCTTCGGGGGAGCAGCCTAACTTGAACCGTCGTTTGACCTTTCTTATCGCCGCATTCGAATCGGCGATGGTGGCTGCGATTGGGCTCGCTATTCTGCTGGCGCCGCTAACCGTCATTTGGTTGATCGAAAACGATCCAACCGTTGACTGGTTGGTGGCGTTTCGCACTTCGGCCGACATTTGGCTAACAGGTCACGGCACGCGACTTGTGGTGCCGGCCGGTGAAATCGGCGGGATTGAGGTGGGCACGTTTGTCATCAGCCTTTTGCCGCTCGGCTACAGTGCCCTAATTGCAGCAATGTCATATCGGCTCGGACGAAGGTTAACAGCTGCGGCAGAGCTTTGGCCTGGTTTTGTTTCAGCAGTCGGCGTCTACGGTCTGTTTTCTTTCGGGGTTAGTACCGCGGCTCACACCGATTTGATTTATCCCGTCAGTTGGCAGGGGACATTTTTACCGCCAACTTTCTTCGGCTTTTTTGCCCTGCTGGGTGCCTTCTTCGGAAGCCGACCAGCGCTGGCTGAATCATTGCCTGAACCGCTCGAGCGAGTATGGCTCAGAGGCTGGTGGACCTCGAAATTTGAACGCATGCACTGGGCAGTTCAAGCACTATGGCAGCCGGCACTAAGGGCTGGAACCGCAATTGTTGTGGCCCTTGTGTTAGTCAGCTCAGTCGTGATTGCTCTGCTGTTGGCAGTCAACTGGATTCAAGTAATCAGACTCTACGAAATTCTCCAGGTCAGCTTTTTAGGAGGAACTGCGGTCACTGTAGGTCAGTTGGCTTTGCTGCCAAACCTGGTTGTCTATGGGGTCAACTGGATGCTTGGCGTTGGTTTTCAGATTGGAGAGGGATCACTAATTAGCCCGCTGGGCACGTCAGTGGGGCCGCTGCCAAGTTTGCCCCTAACCGCCTTATTGCCGGTCGGCGAACTTGGTTTTGGAATGATCGTCTTGGCGATTCCGGTTGCGATTATCTTTCTAGCCACCGTTGCAATTAGAGATTACGCTGCCGAAATACGCTTCGAATTCGCTTCGGCTTTTTCAGCAGCTCTGGCGCTGGCGACCGCTATCTCGTTGGTCGCTGCCACCGAGCTGGCGCTGCTCACTCTCTTGGCATCTGGCGGTGCCGGTCCCGGTCGCTTGCAGATAATTGGAAGTTCACCGTGGTTAGTCTTTGGCGTCAGTTTTGCACTAACTTTCGTAATTTCTTTTCTGGCATCGTTCTTCAGCGCTCGACCAGATAAGCCAGATCACCCTCTGATTGCGAAACGGTAGACTTTACGGGTGTTATCGGTCGTAGTGCTCATTTCTGGCGGGGGGTCAAACCTGCTTGCCCTGCTTGAGGCCGCCGACAACCCACTCAACGGCATTCGTATTCACGCGGTTGGTGCCGACAATCCCGCTGACGGTTTGGCACATGCCGAACTATTCGGCGTTCCCACCTTTGTGGTGAATCCAGGGGCTTTTTCATCTCGCGAAGCATGGGCTGAGATGCTGCTGGCCAACATCAATCACTTCAAGCCAGATCTAGTAGTTTTGGCTGGATTCATGCGTATTTTGCCAGCAAACTTTGTGCGCGCCCTGTCACCGAAGTTGATTAACACCCATCCTTCGCTGCTACCAAATTTCCCAGGTGCACACGCGGTTCGCGATGCTCTGGCTGCCGGAGCTAAAACCACTGGCGTAACGATTCACGTTGTCGACGAGGGTGTCGATACCGGGCCACAAATTCGCCAATCTGAGATTGAAATTTTGGATGGCGAGACCGAAGGCGAGCTTCACGAACGAATCAAGGTTGTCGAAAGACAGCTGTTGGTTCAGGTGGTGCGCGATATAGCCGCCGGTCGAATCAGCCTGTAACCCTCAAGTTCGAAAGGTGCCACCTTGGCAGCACACAACGACCACCAGCCAGCCGACTACCGTCACCGCGACCGCATTGCAGTTCGCAGGGCACTGCTTTCAGTTTCAGACAAAACCGGCATCATCGACCTGGCCAAGGCTTTGGTTGCCGCCGGAGTGGAAATTGTTTCTACCGGCGGAACCTTCAAGGCCATTTCTGAAGCAGGCCTTCCGGTTATAGAGGTTTCTCAGGTCACCGGTTTCCCAGAGACGCTAGACGGTCGAGTCAAGACTCTGCACCCCTCAGTGCATGCCGGGTTGCTAGCTGACCTACGATTGATTGCCCATGAGGGCCAGCTCGATGCCCTCAAGGTTAAGCCTTTTGAGCTCGTGGTCGTAAATCTGTACCCATTCGTACAAACCGTTCAGTCAGGTGCCAAGGGTGACGCTGTGGTTGAGCAAATTGATATTGGTGGTCCAGCCATGGTTCGCGCCTCGGCTAAGAATCACGCCAACGTTGCGATCGTTGTAGACCCCGCTCGCTACGGCGAAGTGATCGCTGCAATCGCCGAAGGTGGAACCACGTTGAGCCAACGTCGAGAGCTGGCCTACGCAGCTTTCTCGCACACCGCTGCCTACGACAACGCGGTAGCCAACTGGTTTGCGAACGAACTCGACAACGAATGGAAAAAGGCCGCTGGTGTAAAGGGTGAATCTGAGAATGCGAATCCCGGATTCACTGCTGAGTTTGAGGTTGAGGGCAAACTGGTAAATGTTTTGCGCTACGGTGAAAACTCTCACCAGGCAGCTGCCCTATATCGGGTTTCAGACGCTGCGGGCATCGCCCAGGCACGCCAGTTCGGCGGCAAAGAAATGTCGTATAACAACTATGTTGATGCCGATGCCGCAGTGCGTGCAGCCTACGACTTTAGTGAGCCAGCGGTGGCGATCATCAAGCACGCGAACCCATGCGGAATTGCACTTGGTGATTCAGCAAGCGCAGACGTAATTGCCGATGCACACGCAAAAGCGCACATGTGTGATCCGGTATCTGCGTTCGGTGGTGTAATCGCATCAAACCGAACCGTTACGGTGGCAATGGCTAAGCAGGTTGCCAGCATTTTCACTGAAGTAATTGTTGCCCCCGGCTACGAAATCGAAGCTTTGGCTATTTTGCTTGAGAAAAAGAATCTCAGAGTGCTCGAGCTGCCAGGTAATTACCACCGCGACCAACTTGAATACCGCCAAATTTCAGGCGGGCTCTTAGTTCAGGAGGCTGATGAATTCAGTCGGTTCAATTCGCTCGGTTGGAAGTTGGTTACCGGCAAAAAAGCGGATGCCGAAACTTTAGCTGAACTTGAATTTGCCTGGCGTGCCTGCCGTTCTGTGAAATCAAACGGAATTTTGCTTTCTCGCGATCGCGCTTCGGTTGGTGTCGGAATGGGACAGGTCAATCGAGTTGACTCTTGTCGTCTAGCCGTTGAGCGTGCCGAGAGCCGGGCCAGAGGTTCGGTTGCAGCCTCGGATGCATTCTTCCCATTTGCCGACGGTCTTCAGATTCTGATCGACGCGGGCGTTAAGGCAGTGGTTCAGCCGGGCGGGTCAGTGCGCGATGAAGAGGTAATCGCCGCCGCTGAAAAAGCCGGCGTGACGATGTATTTCACCGGAGAGCGACACTTCTTCCACTAGGTAGACAGCCTATTTTCTTATGCTGTCTACGCTGATTGCCAATGCGGTTTGCGGGGTCAATGTGAAGTTGATGTAGCCAGACTTATCGACTGAAACAGTTTTTCCTCGGCATTTTTTAGACACTGCGTTTGCAGCTTTTGTGCCCGAAACCAGATCGCAATAGACACCTGGTTTCATGCGAGTCTTTACCTTTATCTTGGTGCTCTTCGAGTTGCTGTTGATCACCAGATGGCCTTTAGCCTCGCGACCCAAAGACGCAACACCCTTGCTCGATCGCAGATCAGTCAACTTTGCATCAAGCGTCGAATCACGGAACGCTATCATTCCGGAAACCGAATTCCAGCGGTGTTGGCATGCCCACTCATTTGCTCCGTAGATTTTTTTCGGCGCCACCGATTTGCAAGTTACATCGACGATTTCACCGGTGACTTTTCGTACCGGTGGCGAATCGTAGGATTCGGGGGCATAGCCCGAATAAAGCATAGGTTTTGCGTAAGGATGCGCGAGAGTGAAGATTGTGGCCAGCTCAAAACCCTTGGCATAGTCGGTGGTGAGCGAATCACCGGAACGTTCCTTGTCGTGATTGGTAACCATTGAAACCGCTGATTCGCTAGGCGAGTAGGTACTCAAATCACGCATGTCTTGGGCTAGATAGCTGGCGTCTCCTGGCATTCTGAATATTTCTGCCATCGCGATAGCCCAACTGAATTCCCAAACATCACCCAAGGGGTAGTACTCGGCGATATCGGGGTTAAAGTCGTTGGCAACCTCACTGATCCAGTAGGCGGCCCCAACTTTTGCCTTGATCGACAATAGGTCTGCTGCGGCGATGTGGCGAGCGGCATCTACCCGGAATCCGTAGACACCCAGTGACAGCAGGTCATTCAGATAACTGGCGATCTTGTTTTGCACATTGCTGCGCGATGTGTCGAGATCGGGCAAGCCTAGCAGTTGATAATTTTGCACTTCGTATAGATCAGACCAATTTTTAATTTCCGCCTTGGTTTGATGAAAATCGGCGTCGGTGTAGAGACCGGGGTACTCATATTTATCCGTTGCTGTGCCGGCCCAACCAATGCTGGCATCACGAGCGGCCATGTGATTGATTACGACATCTGCTACAACCTTGACTCCCGCATTTTTGCAGGCTGAAACCATTCCCGCAAACGCTGCACGACTACCGAGCCTTGATTCGATTTTGTAGCTAACCGGTTGGTAGTGCACCCACCACTCAGCCCCAGCCACGTGCTCTTGAGGCGGCATTACCAAAACCCAATCGATGCCATTAGGGCCCAGGTTAGAAGCGCATTCTTTGGCCACCGAATTCCAGTTCCACATGAAGAGTTGAACTCCGACATCGCCTTTGGCCAGTTGAACCTTCTCGTCGGCAGACGCTGAAATTGCGGATGCGCTCAGCAGGGGAATAACTGCCAGCGTTGCCAACATCCGTCTATAAAAATTCGATCGATTCTTCAAGGCCATGGCACGAATCTAGCCGAAGAAAATAACAACCACGCTTCGCCACTAGGCTAGAGATAAGTCGCTTTTCAGCGCACCAACACCGATTTATTTTCGAAAGTGAGCCCTTTAGCAATGGGAAAAATCAAGGTAGCCGGAACCGTCGTTGAGCTTGACGGCGACGAAATGACCCGCATCATTTGGCAGAACATCAAAGATTCTTTGATTTTGCCTTTCCTCGACGTAAACCTCGAGTACTATGACCTATCGATCGAGCACCGCGATGCAACTGACGACCAGGTCACCATCGATGCGGCCAATGCCATCAAGAAACACGGCGTTGGTGTGAAGTGTGCGACCATCACCCCAGACGAGGCTCGAGTTACTGAATTTAGCCTGAAGAAGATGTGGAAGTCGCCAAACGGCACCATTCGAAACATCCTTGATGGCGTTGTTTTCCGTGAGCCAATCATCATTTCAAACGTGCCACGACTAGTTCCAGGCTGGACCAAGCCAATCGTTATCGGCCGCCACGCTCACGGCGACCAGTACAAAGCAACCGATTTCAAGGTGCCCGGAAAGGGCCAGGTCACCATTACCTGGACACCAGCTGATGGCTCAGAGCCGGTAACTCAGGTGGTTGCTGACTACCCAGAACACGGTGGTGTTGCGATGGGTATGTACAACTACATGGATTCGATTCGCGACTTTGCTCGCGCGTCATTCAACTACGGTCTGGCTCGTAACTTCCCGGTTTACCTTTCGACCAAGAACACCATTTTGAAGGCCTACGACGGCGCTTTCAAAGACGCCTTCCAAGAGGTGTTTGACGCTGAGTACGCCGACAAGTTCAAGGCTGCCGGAATCACATACGAGCACCGTCTAATCGACGACATGGTTGCCGCTGCGCTTAAGTGGGAGGGTGGCTATGTTTGGGCCTGTAAGAACTACGACGGTGACGTTCAGTCAGACACTGTTGCTCAGGGCTTTGGTTCGCTGGGTCTAATGACCTCGGTGCTCACCACTCCAGACGGAAAAACCGCCCTTGCCGAGGCAGCTCACGGCACCGTGACCCGTCACTACCGCGACTGGCAGGCCGGCAAGAAGACCTCGACCAACCCGATCGCTTCAATTTACGCATGGACTCGCGCGCTAATGTTCCGCGCCGACATTGATGGCACCCCTGAAGTTCGACACTTTGCCGAAACCCTAGAAGACGTAGTCATCAAGACCGTTGAGTCAGGCAAAATGACGAAAGACCTAGCTGCCTTGGTTGGTGGCGACCAGGGTTATCAGACCACCGATGAGTTCATGGCGTCACTGGCCGAGAACCTCAAAGCCAGACTTGGCTAATCAGCAATAACCTTTGGCTCTCACGAGCCTGTGGAAAACTCCAGCGAGAAAGTTCGCTGGAGTTTTTTACTTTCTCGTATGCATAGAAAGAAAATCAGGCGTTGGCCAAAATTGCTAGCACTCACCACAGTGCTCACGGGCATCTTCGGATGGCTCGTCTCCCCAGCCGTTCAGGCGACCTCAACCGATGTGCAAACGTCATGCGTTGACAACCTCTGCACGGTTAATTTTCCATTCAGTCAGTCGGTTTACAGTTGGCAGCCTCCAGAGAACGCCATCGACGTGACATTTCAAATTTTTGGGGGTCAAGGTGGAGGCGATGCCGGTGGAAACGGCGGTCGCGTCACAGGCAAGCTCAGCGGAGTTGCCTGGCCGGTTCAAATTCGCACCGGCGGTGCTGGAAGTGTCGGCGATGCGGTTGCCGGTGGCCACAACGGGGGCGGGGCCGCAGGAATCGGCAGCCTCACAGCTGGTTCAGGGGGCGGAGCCACAGACATCCGCACCAGCGACGACCTAACGACCCGAATCGCCATAGCTGCCGGCGGCGGAGGCCAGGGAGCCAACGGAACTGGGAACGGTACGCGAGGTGGCGGCGGCGGGGGATACCTCGGACTTGCCGGATACAGCAATGTGGTTTACGGGGGCGGGGGCGCCACCCAGGCAAGGGCCGGTTTTGGTGGTTTCAGCGAGAACGGTGGCGGCACCGGAGGTCATGGTTCCAGAGGGTTTGGCGGCAGCGGTGGCGCAGTAATTACCGCCGGATTTGCAGGAGGCGGTGGCGGTGCCGGCTACTACGGTGGTGGCGGCGGTGCCGCAAACGGAGACTCGGCTGGAACCGGTGGAACAGGCGGTGGCGGAGGTAGCTCTTATGTGAACACCAGTTTCGTAACCGACTTTGTGCACTCAAATTCAACCAATTTCGGAGATGGCTACGCAATTATCAGCTACCAGCTGCAGCCAGCCCAAGCGGTGGTTGAACCCACTCCGTCGGCCAGCCCTGAACCAACGGCTGAACCCACTCCGTCGGCCAGCCCGGCCGCCGAGCCAACTGCCGAGGCGACTCAAACCCCAATAGCGCAACCTGAACCGACGGCAACCGCAAGCCCCAACCCTACTCTGTCTGAGAGTTCGGTTCCGGTCGAAAGCCCAGCCTCGACCAGCAGCGTCACACGAGAGCCCGAACCCCAGGCCGTTGCGGCTGCCACGCCAGCACCAAGTGATCCACCGAGCTCACCATCCACTCCGGCTGAACCCAACCCGCCAACCTCGAGCCCGTCAATGGCCAGTCAACCGGATCCAGCACCTTCGGCCGAACCTGCACCGGTGTCATCGAGTGCGGATGATGCTGGAGCAGAAGATACCCCGCAGGTATCCGAAAACGAGGTTGCTGCTTACCTAGAAGGGCTTCGGTCGATAAATGCGCAAATCATTGACCTGGCAGCACCCGTTTCTGGAACCTTTTACCGGCAAAGGTATGAGCCTCAAAATCTCGGGGTGAACCTGGAAGAAATGTTTGAGCCAGTTGCGCCAACCGAGCCGGGTGTGACTGAAAATTCGACAGAGTATTCAACACTGCCAGCTGACGTTCAAGCCCAGCTTCCGGCCACCGCAGAAGCTGAGGTTGGTGCCAACTGGCTAACGGTTGTCGGGCCAATTGGCGCTGTAGTGTCAATCGGTATGGCGTTACTTGGTCTACGACTTTTGAAGATCAAACTGGGTCGCCTAAAACCAGCGCCCAATCTAGCCAATCAGTTGAAAATCACGGTGCGCTGACCATCAAGTAGCACACGACTTTCAGCAAACCATCGCACAGCCTGGGTGAGGGTCTTTGATTCAACATCTTGTCCAATTGAAACCAGCTGAGTCTTTGAGTCTGAGTGGTCAACTCGAACCACATTTTGCTCAATGATTGGGCCCTCATCCAGGTCTGCGGTGACGAAGTGAGCGGTAGCGCCGATCAGCTTTACTCCGCGTGAGTGTGCCTGAGCGTATGGGTTGGCACCCTTGAAACCGGGAAGGAATGAGTGGTGAATGTTGATGATTCGACCTTCAAATTCGGCACAAAATTCTTCGCTCAAAATTTGCATGTAGCGAGCCAGAACAATTAGTTCAATCTTTTCGGTTTCAATAAATTCACGAAGTCGAGCTTCGAACTTTTTCTTGTCTGCATCTGACTTAATTTGATGTTCCTCAAATGGAACGCTGTAGAACTGAGCCAGCTCACCCAGGTCGGCGTGATTACCCATCACCGTCGGAATTTCAATTGGCAGTTGCTCTGCGCGTTGGCGGAACAGTAAATCGTTCAGGCAGTGACCCGACTTTGAAACCAGCACCAGGGTGCGAACTTTGCGCCCGACCACGTCGAGTTTCCAGTCCATTTCGTAGCGATCCATCACGGGGACGATTTGGTTTTCGAAAAATTCGCGAGGCACCGCTGACTCAACCTGGAGACGCATGAAAAAGCGTCCGGTGTCATGTGAGGTGTATTGGTGAGCCTCGGTGATGTTTCCATTGGCTGCCAAAATTGCCCCGGAGATGGCGTGCACGATTCCGGGCTTATCTTCACAAACAATGGTTAGTACCCAGTGGGTAAGGGCTGCTGAGGTCATAGGCTCCAGTCTATTCTTCAACCTCAACTTGTGCCTATTAGGGGCGGATGCGGCGGCCTCGAATGTTAGAATTTAGGCACCGCCAAGCCCTTCAGGAGCCTCAAATCATGTCTGCTCTACCATCAACTTTCAATTCGCCACTGAGCGAAACTGATCCAGAAATTGCCGCAGTTCTGCAGTCTGAACTTGATCGCCAGCGCAACTACCTTGAAATGATCGCCAGCGAGAACTTTGTTTCACGCGGTGTTCTTGAAGCTCAGGGGTCGGTGCTCACCAACAAATACGCAGAAGGCTACCCGGGTAAGCGTTACTACGGTGGCTGTGAGGCGGTTGACGTTGCCGAAGATCTCGCCCGCGACCGCGCTAAGGCCCTTTTCGGAGCCGAACACGCCAACGTTCAGCCTCACTCTGGTGCTTCGGCGAATGCTGCTGTCCTGATGGCTTTGGCTAACCCAGGTGACCGCATCCTCGGTTTGGAATTGGCTCACGGTGGCCACCTGACCCACGGTATGCGCCTGAACTTCTCAGGAAAAATGTACGAGGCCCACGCCTACGAGCTCAACCCTGAGACACACCTTATTGACATGGACATCGTGCGTGCCCGTGCCCACGAGGTAAAACCTGCGGTCATTATTGCCGGCTGGTCAGCGTACTCTCGTCATCTTGACTTTGCTGAATTCCGCAAAATCGCCGACGAGGTTGGCGCGAAGCTTTGGGTAGACATGGCTCACTTTGCCGGCTTGGTTGCAGCAGGAGTGCACCCCAGCCCAGTGCCTTATGCAGACGTGGTTTCCACCACAGTTCACAAAACCCTAGCCGGCCCTCGTTCCGGTCTGATTCTTTGCAAAGAGGAATTCGCTAAAAAGATTGACTCTGCAGTTTTCCCTGGCCAGCAGGGTGGTCCGTTGATGCACGTGATCGCTGCCAAGGCGGTTGCATTTAAAGCCGCTATGACCGACGAATTCAAAGACCGTCAAAAGCGCACCATTGAGGGTGCGGCAATTATCGCTAATCGTTTGGTTCAGCCAGACGTTGCCGGTAACGGTGTGCAGGTATTAACCGGCGGAACCCAGGTTCACCTGGTTTTAGTCGACCTACGAAATGCACCAATCGATGGAAAAACTGCCGAGAACCTACTTCACGAAGTCGGCATCACAGTGAACCGAAACTCGGTACCAAATGACCCTCGACCACCTATGGTCACCTCGGGTGTTCGCATTGGTACTCCGGCTCTGGCAACCCGAGGCTTTGGCCCAGCAGAGTTTGCCGAAGTAGCCGAGGTTATCGCCGGAGTAATGCTGCCAAACCCAGACATCGATGCACTTCGTGCCCGCACAAAGGCACTAGCCGACAAGTTCCCGCTTTATGCGGGTCTAGAGAACTGGTAGTTTTTTGACCGCCATTCGGCTTGATGGGCTTACAACGGCAAAGGCCATCAAAACTGAACTTGCCCAGCAGGTTGTCGAGCTCAAAAAGCGCGGCATCAACCCAGGCCTAGGCACTCTATTGGTCGGTGACGACCCAGGTTCCCACTCTTATGTCGCGGGTAAACATCGGGATTGTGCCCAGGTGGGGGTTAAGTCGGTACGAATTGACCTGCCTGCTTCGGCATCGGCAAGCGATGTGCGCGCAGCCATCCGAGACCTAAACCAGGCCAGCGACGTAACTGGCTACATTGTGCAATTGCCGCTGCCCTTTGGAATCGACACCAATGAAATGCTCGAGCTAATTGACCCGGCAAAAGATGCTGATGGTCTGCACCCAACCAACCTGGGTCGGCTCGTGCTCGGGGTATCCGGAGAGCTAAATTCGCCACTACCTTGCACCCCCGCCGGAATTGTCGAGTTGTTGCGCCGCTATGACGTACCAACCAAAGGCGCTGAAGTTGCGGTAATTGGTCGCGGTGTTACCGTCGGTCGCCCACTCGGTTTGCTGATGACCCGAAAGGGCATCGATTCAACAGTCACGCTGTTGCACTCGGCTTCGCGCGATCTAGAGCATACGGTAAAGCGAGCCGATATTGTGGTGGCTGCTCTGGGAGTTGCTCACTTCGTTCAGCCAGGGTGGATCAAGCCTGGGGCAGCTGTGCTAGACGTCGGCATTACCCGAGTTGACTCGGCCGATGGCACCGCCACTTTGGTCGGCGACGTTCATCCAGATGTTGCTGCGGTAGCCGGTTACCTATCTCCAAACCCAGGCGGGGTTGGCCCAATGACCCGCGCGATGCTGGTCAAAAACGTGGTTGACACCGGAGCGCGCAGCTGACCTAAAGCTGGCTCCGAATGGCCCACAAATCTGGGAAAACCGACCTGAACAGGGTTGATGCCAGATAGCCCACGCCGTCAGAACCGCCAGTACCAGACTTGCGGCCGATGGTCCTCTCAACCATTTTGACGTGTCGGTAACGCCACTCTTGTAAACCCTCATCGAAGTCAACCAAGCGCTCGCAAACGGCGGCTGCGTCGGGGTCATTACGATGCACGTCAACCAAAATTGTCTGCACCCGCTCGTCTGCCGTGTAATTGACAGTCACATCTCGGCTAAGCAAATCTGCAGGGATTGCGTACCCTCTTGAAGCCAAATAGCGCAGTGCAGAATCCCATAGTGAAGGTCGCTGCATGGCGGCCTCAACTCTCATGCGGGCCGGCGAACCCTCAATGAGGTGTTCAGCCATTCCCATTCCGGTGTTTTTATCGGCCTCGGCCCCGGCGCGATCGCGACGGCCAAGAATTGCCTCAACCTCGCGAAACTGAGCTGACTGAAAACCACTCGAGGAAGCCAACCGTCCTCGGAATGAGTTGAACTGCAGCGGGGTCATGGTCTCGAGAATGTCTACCTGAGCAACGCAGGTTTTCATAATGGTTCGGATGCGCCCCAACAGACCCAGTGATCGGTGCGTGTCACCGGCTTCCAGCGAGCGTTGTAGAGCAGCTAGCTCATGAATTATCTGCTTGAACCAGAGCTCGTAGGTTTGGTGAATCACAATGAACAAGATTTCGTCATGCTCTTCAGACTCAGGTTGTTGCAGGCTGAGCAGCTCATCCACTTTTAGATAGCTGATGTAGGTAATGGCCTTTTTTGAGTCAGTCATTAGGTAACTCGGCTGCCGTTGTCTTCGATTTCAAGGTATGCCTTCGACTCGACTAAACGACGCATTCGATCTAGTCCATCCCAAATTTCAACATAGCTGGTTGGCAGCGGGGCCATCGCCAGCCTGATGCTGTCGGGTACGCGATAGTCGGGCACAGTTTTTGTGAGTTTTCGCATGGCAGCCGCAATTTGTTTTGCCTCAGGATGGCCGACTGTAATGTGTCCACCGCGATTTTCGGCCTCGCGAGGAGTCAGCAGGGTGAAACCCAACGGAGCGAGCCAGGCATCGAAGAGAGCCAAAATAAGCTCGGTCCCCATAGCTGCCTTCGCGCTGATTGCCCTCATGGTGGCTTGTTCAATCATTTCGAAACTGGCTTGAACCCCGCGGATCCCGATTATCGAAGGGCTGGCAATCTGGAATCGGCGAATATGCCCGGCAGGCTCGAAGAATGCGCCCATTTCAAACTGTTTGTCATTGGCAAACCATCCCTGAATTGGCGCGTTTAGTTCAGTCTGGATTCGCTTAGCAACGTAGAGCCAAGCGGGTGAACCAGGCCCGGCATTTCCATATTTGTAGGTGCAGCCGACCGCTAGGTCGACCCCCCAGGCATCAAATTGAAGATCAATTGAGCCAACCGCGTGGGAGGCATCCCAGACCACCAAACCGCCATAGCTGCGCACTAAGTCGGTAATTGCTTTTACGTCGGGTCTTGATCCCGAGCGATAGTGAATCACCTGGAGCGTAACCAACGCAACATCATCACTTAGGTGCTTATCAAGTTCTTCAACTGTGATCATTTCGCATTCTGAGGCAATCTCAACTGCACCTGGCCCGCCGGTTCCGTCGTTGTTTAAGGTGACCAGTCGAAGCCCAAGGGTTTCGGCAATTCCGGCCAAAATGTATCGGTCGGTCGGAAAATTCGATGCGTCGATTATTACGGTTTTGCGACCTGGGCGGGCTTTGATCGCAGCCATACAGAGCTGATAAAAATTCACCGAGGTGGTGTCCTGAACCAGTGTTTGGCCCTCGGCAGCTCCAAGTGCAGCGCGGCCGAGTAGGTTTCCGGCTGTTTGCGCCTCGTCAATCCAGTGCGCCCATCCATCGACCAGTTCGGTGCCCCACTCCTCGGTGAGAAAACTGGTCACCCTTTCAACGGTAGCTTTTGGCATTCGGCCAAGCGAATTGCCGTCGAGGTAGCAAACATCTGGGTCTGCGATGTAAAACTGCTCGCGGTAGCTGGCAAGTTCATCGGCCGCATCGAGGCCCAGGGCGGTTTCGCGTCTCGTGGGGTCGCCAAAGGAACCGATTTTTTGATAATTCACTTTTACCTCTCAACGTTGAGTGTTGAGATTCAAACTAGCAGTTGATGCTTTGCCAAGTCGCGGTAAAGCTCGGTTGACTTCACTAATTCTGAATGGGTGCCGGAACCGATAATCTGGCCACCGTCAAGGACCAAAATCTGATCACTGTCGACCACCGTCGACAGTCGGTGGGCAATCACAATCATGGTGCGGTTTTTTGCAACCGCGTCAATGGCCTCGCGCATCCGTTGTTCGTTTAGCCCATCGAGAGCTGAGGTTGATTCATCTAATAGCAGGATTGGGGGAGCATTGAGCAGTGCCCGGGCAATCGCCAATCGCTGACGCTCACCACCCGACAGCATCACACCGTTTTCACCGACCTCGGCGTCAAGTCCTCTCGAGTCTCGGTTCAATACTTCGGTGAGGTTAACCTCGCCAAGCACGGCAACCAGCTGTTCATCGGTTGCCTCAGGTGAACCAAGTAGCAGGTTTTCGCGCAAGCTGCCAGCCAAAACAGGAGCGTCTTGTTCGACGTAGCCTATTTGGCTGCGCAACTCTGACCGAGAAAACTCGGTAACCGGTTGACCATCAAGCATGATGACTCCCGAGGTCGGTTCATAAAAACGTTCGATCAAAGAAAAAATGGTCGATTTACCGGCTCCTGAGGGGCCGACCAGGGCGACTCTAGATCCGCGAACAATTTTGAAATTTACCTCTTTGAGGACTTGGTTTGCGTCTCGCCCAGTCTCTGGGGCCGAGGCCAAGAAATCATCCGTTGATAAGGCTGAGGGGGTTTTGGCTGGGTATTCGAAGGCTACCCGGTCAAATTCGATGGCGATCGTTCCTACTGGCTTACGTTCTGTCAGCGAAATCTCGTCTTCGGTTTCAACCGGCAAATCCAGAATCTCTTGAATTCGGGCTAGGGCACCGAGTGCGCTTTGAACCGAGGTGTAAGCGCCAAATGCCTGAATCAAAGGGCCAACCAAGAAGAACAGCAGTATCACAAAGGTGACCAGGTTGGCAATTGTGGTGGCACCTGAAGCAACCCTGAATCCGCCTACTCCGAGCACCAAAATGAAGGATGTGTTCATGGCAATCTGAGCGATGGGTGTGACCGCTGCACTGAGCCTGGCAATTTTTGTGCCCTGTTCGTAAGCGCGCTGTGCCTGTTCATGCACAGCATTGGCTTCGCGAATTTCAGCCCTGGCTGCACGAATTGTTCGGATCGCTGAGATTGCACGTTCTACTGCGGCCGACATTTCACCAACTCGCTCTTGGGCTTTCGTGGTGGCAAAGCGAATTCGCCGAGCCGCAATCGAAATTCCGAGAATTGCTACGACGATAACGCCCAGGGTTAAGACGAGCAAAATAGGGTCAATTATGGCCATCGCAACCACCGCGCCGATGAACAGCAGTGCACCGCCGATGGCATCTACCAGGCCCTGGGTGAGCACGGCCCTTAGCAGTGTGGTGTCAGAGCCAACTCTTGAGACCAAATCACCGGTTCGGCGATTGTCGAACTCGATTATTGGTAACCGCAAGATTCGGTTTACCAACTCGCGTCTCGATGAACGCACTACACCCTCACCGGTCTTGGTGAGTAGATAGTACTGAAATCCATTTAGACAAGCTGCAGCAATTACCAGTGCCACCAGGGCAATTGCGATTGTGGTTACCGGCTTGCTATTTTGCACCGCGTCGATAACTTGGCCGGTAAGTAGCGGCTGAGCCAAACTCATGGCCGCGCTCACCACAGAAATTGCAGCGGCCAGGCCGAGGGCCGGCTTATAGTCGCGCAGATAAGGCAGCAATTGAGAGAACGAAGCTTTTTTCTCGAATGGGTTAGCTGGTCGTCGGCCTACGCCTCGATTGTTACGCGGGGTGCTCATGCAATTTCTTCTAACTGTGGGTCACCAAAGATGAACTCGTTTAGTAGGTAATTGATTTCCATAAACGAGAGTGCTTCGGTGTAGGCGGTGTTTCGGTAAAACTTTGAGTAATCAACCTGGGTCAGTGCTTCGAGTGCCCGCGGATGTTTCAACTTGAGATAAATTTTGGTGCTATTTGCTTCGCGAACGAAATCGGTTTCCACCTGCCCGCAGCGATAGCCGAATACCGACATGGCCACATCTGCGCTGCCGGCATCCGTTTTTTCGACTAGGTCGCGATCGCTCACCTGAAAGAGTGGCCGCTGTTGGTCAGAGCGTTTCCAAATTTGGAAACAGGTGTTTAGTAGCAGTTTTGAACTGAGCGGTTCGCCGAAGCGATCTACGTAGTCAATTTGCAGGTCACGGTCGTAGAGCAGTTTGAAATTGCGATCAAGACGATTAATCACTGACCACTTTCGCCATGACCTTGGAACTATGAAACAGATGTAATCGCTGTATTTTGCGGCGTGATTGAAAAATGGGATGGACAGCGAGTTATTGCGGCCAAAAGGCGGATTTGAAATGGTGACCAGGCGCTCGCCGATATCGGTTTGCTCGAGGAAACTGCCGGTTTCCACCGATTTATGATGCGGTTCTATGTCAAATGAAATGACGGGTAGCTGTCGTTTCTGAAGTGCTTTAACGAACGCACCTGTTCCTCCGGCAGGTTCTAAAAAAAGCCGCTTATCAAACTGGGCAATGTGCTGGCCGGCCTCGTCAACTAAAAATTCGGCCAGAACAGTGGGGGTATAGAACTGTTCTTTTCCGGTCTTTCGGGTGTTCCCAGGCCGCTTAGCTACCGAGGAAATTTTGACCATTCCACAACAATATCAAGTGTTAGTCTGGAGGGCTGCCTGAACCAAGGCCCTCACAATAGAGAATGCAACCGAGTAGGTATTCGATGTCAGATTCAAAGCAGGTAATGATTTCAGCTCGCGGGCTGACCAAAACATTCGAAAAATTTGTGGCGGTCGATGGAATTGATTTTGAGGTTCGTCGCGGTGAGGCTTTCGGTTTACTCGGCCCCAATGGTGCCGGAAAATCAACCACAATGCGAATGATTTCCGCCACTTCGCAGCGCACCGGTGGCGAGCTCGAAATTTTAGGCAAAGACCCAAACGCGGCCGGTCCAGAAATACGGGCCCATCTCGGTGTGGTGCCGCAGCTCGACAACCTTGACCGCGAGCTTAAAGTTTGGGAGAACCTCTACACCTACGGTCGCTACTTTGGCTTGGCTCGAAAATTTGTAAAGGCAAAAATCGAGGAGCTCATCGAGTTCGCACAGCTGCAAGATAAACGCGATGCCAAAACTGACGACCTCAGCGGCGGCATGAAACGCAGGCTCACAATTGCTCGTGCGCTGGTAAACGAGCCCGAGATTTTGCTGCTAGATGAACCAACCACCGGCCTCGACCCTCAGGCTCGACACGTACTTTGGGACCGCCTGTTTCGCCTCAAAGAGCAGGGTGTCACACTGGTTATCACCACCCACTACATGGATGAAGCCGAGCAGCTTTGCGATCGCCTAATTGTGATGGACAAGGGCAAGATCATGGCGGAGGGTGCACCGGCCGATTTGATTCGCGAATATTCTTCGCGCGAGGTTCTCGAGGTGCGTTTTGGCTCTGCTCGAAACACAGAGGTCGGCGAGCAGATTCGCCACCTCGGTGATCGCATTGAGGTTTTGCCTGACCGAATATTGGTTTACTCCGAAGACGGAGAAGCCGAACTGGCAAAGATTCATCAGCTCGGGTTTGAGCCGCTAACCTCGTTGGTTCGCCGATCTTCACTAGAAGATGTATTTTTACGCCTCACCGGCAGAACCCTGGTCGACTAGTGGCTAAGTGGCAGGGTGCCAGCCAGCTGGTTGATCTGCGTCGTGTAAAGCGTTTTGGGGTTTGGTATGTAGCCGAACATCGGCTCCGCACCATGTCGAAGTGGCTTACTTCGATTATTGGTTTTGGGGTGGGAAATCCAGTGCTGTATCTACTAGCAATTGGATTAGGTGTTGGATCGCTGGTTGATCAAAACACCGGTGGTATCGCTGGTGTTGGTTATCTCACCTTCTTGGTGCCGGCACTCTTGGCAACGGCAGCAATCCAGGCCGGTATAGATGAAACCTCTTTTCCCACTCTGCAGGGTTTTTTGTGGGGAAAATACTTCTGGTCGATGAATTCGACACAGCTAAAACCGCTGCAAATTGCCGGCGGTGTTTTAATTGCAGCTTTTGTGCGGGTGGTGCTAACCGTTGCCTTGTACCTAGTTATTTTGCTTGCCTTTGGGGCAGTCAGTTTGGCTGCCATTCCTGCTCTGGTCTTGTGTTCATTTTTGGCGGGCCTAGCCTTCGCCTCTGCTATGTTGGCCACGGCTAGCTACGTGGTCGAAGACGACGGGTTTTTCGCCATCGTTGGGCGATTCATCATTGGCCCAATGTTTTTATTCTCGGGAACTTTTTACCCGCTTGATCTCATGCCGATCTATCTGCAGTGGATCGGCTGGATCTCACCACTTTGGCACGCTACCAATTTGGGCAGGCACTTCAGTTTTAGTCTGCCAGTAGAGCCCTGGCTGCTTGCGGTGCATTTCGGCTATTTAGCCGCGATTGTGATTATTGGCTTAATCGTTGCCGGTCGAAAGTTTGAAAAGAGGTTGAGCGCATGAGCATGCTAGGCGCAGGTTTTGACTCAGCTATTTCAATTGCCCAACGACGTACGGGAAAACCACTCTCCGCACTCTATGCGGGGCGATCATCGCGCCTGGTGGAAAGATCGCTGCTGGCCATTCGTTCGTCGACCTGGTTTGTAGTGCTATCGGGGTTTGTCGAGCCAGTCTTTTATCTATTTGCCTTCGGGTTTGGAATCGGGCAGTTGATTGGCGGGATCACCGATGGCAATGGAAATGCGGTCAGCTACTCGGCCTGGATTGCACCTGCCCTGCTAGCCACCAGCGCGATGAACGGTGCGATTTTTGATTCAACTTGGAACGTGTTCTTCAAGATGCACTTTTCAAAGCTGTACAACGCGATGCTGGCAACGTCGATGGGTCCACTAGATGTTGCACTTGGTGAGATTAGCTGGGCACTCATCAGAGGTGCTGCCTACGCCTTCGGCTTTCTGGTAGTAGCGACCCCGCTTGGCTTAATACAGAGCTGGTGGGGGCTTTTGGCTTTACCGGCGGCGCTACTGATTGCGTTTGGCTTTGCGTCATTCGGCATGGCAATTACTTCGTACTTCAAGTCAATTCATCAGATGCAGCTGATCAACCTGTTCATATTGCCGATGTTTCTGTTTTCGGGAACGTTCTTTCCGCTGGATCAGTACCCAGCGGCAGTGCAGGCGGTAGTTCAAGCCTTACCGCTTTGGCAAGGAGTCGAACTTGTTCGATCTCTGACACTGGGGATAGTAAACATGGACCTGCTCTGGCACGTGCTCTATTTTGCAGTGATGATCGTGCTCGGTCTGTTTTTTACAACCAAGCGCTTAAACGCCCTGTTTATGAAATAACTAAGTAAATTGGCTTACCAAAAAACAGCCAAAATAATGTTCAGCACGGCAAGACCGCCAATTAGACCGAAGTCACGAGACTTGAGTTTTTCTTTGCGGCGGTTGATCATGACCAAAACCACAATGACGGCGGCAACAATTGACTTCACCGCAACTTTGATGTTGTCAAGTTCGTTGGCGCTTGGGTCAAGCGCTGAAATCCACTCGCGGAAACCAACCAATAGCAGGCCGGTCACGAGCATTGTCCAGGCTCCGTGAACCATTGCGGGGATGATTTTTGCGGTACCGGTCTTCAGTGACTTCATTTGAACCATGAAACCACCAAGCAGCGATGCTAGGCCGATGAAGTGCAACACCAAGGTTGCATCCTTAAGAATTTGAGCGGTTGTAATCATGTCTAGAGTCTAGCCATGAGGATGGCAGCCTCGACTGCCTCTGCGCCCTTGTCTTCCTTCGAATTTGGCAAGCCTGCGCGGTCCAGTGCCTGCTGTTCGCTATTGACGGTGAGCAGGCCAAAACCGATTGGCACACCGCTATCTAATGAGACTCTCATCAGGCCATCGGTGGTTCCTTGGCAGACGTAGTCAAAATGAGGTGTCTCGCCCTGAATCACAACACCCAGCGCAACTACAGCTTGGGCTCCGGCGTCAATCGCTTTTTGGGCACCCAGCGGCAGTTCGAATGCACCCGGCACTCGCCATATTTCGTATTCACTGTTTCCAGCTGCCTTTAGAGCTCGTTCAGCCCCGGCAAGTAATCCCTCGGTAATTTCAGTGTGCCAAGAGGTCACCACAATGGCTATCTGAAGGCCGCTGGCATCGATTTCAATTTTTGGGGCGCCTGCACCACTCATTAAATCTCTCCGGGAATCATGTGGCCCATGCGCTCGCGCTTGGTTTCTAGATAGCCACGGTTCTGATCGGCTGTGCCAACAATCACTGGAACATACTCGGTTACCGGAATTCCGGCCTCGATCAGAAAATCACCTTTGGCAGGGTTGTTGGTTAGTAACCTCACGCTCTTGACACCAAGGTCGTGCAAGATCGACACCGCTGCGCCGTACTCGCGGCTTTCAGCCGGCAGGCCAAGTGCAAGATTGGCGTCTACGGTGTCGTAACCATTTTCTTGAAGCGAATAGGCCTTCAGTTTGTTCAAAAGACCGATTCCGCGACCCTCTTGGCCACGAAGGTAGATCACAATGCCGCCTGCCGGTTCAGCGTTGATGGCATCCATAGCGTATTCAAGCTGCGGGCCACATTCACACTTCAACGAGCCAAATGCTTCACCGGTGATGCACTCTGAGTGCAGACGCACCAAAACGTTTTCGCCGGTCGGCTTACCCGAGATGATAGCAACGTGCTCAGCGTTAGTTTTTGTGTCGTGGTAGCCACGCATGCGGAAGGTGCCGTGCTTGGTAGGCACAGTGGTCTCAGCTTCAAATTTCGCTCGTGCAACACGAGGGTCGAAAGTCTCGATTGTTGGATTAGCGATGCGGTGCTGCACTAGCTGCTCAATAGTAATCACAGGTAGTCCTTCCTTTTTGCCTACCTCTAATAACTCTGGAAGTCGCATCATTGTTCCATCTTTTGCAACCATTTCTCCAATTACTCCCACTGGGGTTAACCCTGCGAGTTTTAGCAAATCGGTGGTGGCTTCGGTGTGGCCCCGTCTGGCAAGTACTCCGCCCGAGTGTGAGCGCAGCGGAATCATGTGTCCTGGCCGAATTAGTGATTCTGGCGTAGAGCTCGGATCGGCGAGTACCCGAGCGGTTAGAGCTCGGTCTTCCGCGCTGACTCCGGTGCTGATCCGGTTGGTTGCATCGACGGTGATGGTGTAGTTGGTGCCATGCGGGTCTTTATTTTTAGACCACATAATCGGAAGATCTAGTTGGTTGGCGCGTGACTCTTCCATTGGTACGCACAAGAATCCAGTGGTGTTTGCAACAATCCAGGTAATCCATTTTTCTGAGGCAAATTCAGCCGCCAGAATGGCGTCACCCTCGTTTTCACGATTTTCATCGTCAGCTACAAGCACCGGTTTTCCCTCGCGAAGGGCTTGAAGTGCCTCTTCGATGGTCGATAGCGCCATTATTTGTTCCTTGCTTCCAGAAGTCTTTCAATGTGTTTGGCCATGACATCGGCCTCGACGTTTACCCTGTCGCCCGCCTGCTTAGAGCCGAGTGTGGTGAGGCTCAGGGTCTCAGGAATCAGGCTTAGCCCAACAAAATCGTCGCCAACCTCATTCACGGTTAGTGAGACGCCGTCGATGGTAATTGAACCTTTCAGAACCACGTATTTCATCAGCTCCACCGGAATTCGAACTCGCACCCACTCCCAGTTTTCACTCGGTTCTCGACTGATAATTTCACCAACGCCATCGACGTGACCCTGCACAACGTGACCACCAAATCTAGTTGCAGCGGTCATGGCACGTTCGAGGTTGACCGGGTCGCCAACCTTGAGCTGACCTAGGGATGTTAGTTGCAGGGTCTCGCGCATCACATCGGCGGTGAAGTTTTTCTTATCAAATTCGACGGCGGTCAGGCAGGTGCCGCAAACCGAAATTGAATCACCGCGTTGAACATCGCTAACCACCTTTGGTCCTTCAATGGTCAGCCTGATCGCGTCAGTTTGCTCTTCGATGGCAACGACTTTGCCAAGTTCTTCAATAATTCCGGTGAACATTAGCCCTCCTTGATTACGGCGCGAAGCAAAAAGTCTTCGCCCAATTGTTTAGTTTCGAAAATTTCAAGTCGGATGGCGTCTGCGATATTTTCGATACCAACCTCGGCGATTGCGGTTTTTGGCCCGCCGATGATCAGCGGTGCCTGATAAATCAAAAATTCATCGGCTAACCGTTCGCGAACGAAGCTTGATATAAGGGTTGGCCCGCCCTCAACGAATACCTGTCTGATTCCGCGCTCAAAAAGCTGAGCTAATACTTCTCGCTCGCTACCGCTAACCTGAACAGTTTCACCGGCGTTACTGAAAACTCGTGCAGATTTGGGTATTTCGCTTTTGCCAACCACTACACGCAACGGCTGGTCTGGGTACATAGTTCCATCGGGTTGTCTGGCTGTTAGTTCAGCATCGTCAGCCAAGATTGTTCCAGTGCCAGCCAAGATTGCTTGGGATTGGGAGCGACGCAGATGAACGTCGGCGCGGGCCTGCGATCCGGTGATCCATTTTGATGAACCATCAGATGCCGCAATTCTGCCGTCGAGGCTGCTGGCCCACTTCAACACCACATACGGTCGTTTGAGAAAAGTGTTTGTACGCCACGGGGCGATTATTCGGTCAGCCACGTCAGCTAGCACACCGCCGATGGTCTCGATGCCAGCCTCCTGCAAGCGGAGTGCTCCACCACCAGAGGCATTTCCGGGATCGGTCGAACCGTAAACCACCTTGGTGATGCCGGCCTCGATTAGGGCCTGCGAACATGGGCCCGTGCGACCGGTGTGGTTGCAAGGATCGAGGGTAACCACAGCAGTTAGTCCGACGGCGTTGGAAACTTTGCTTAGTGCGTCGATTTCGGCGTGAGGCGTTCCAGCGCCGCGGTGCCAACCTTCGGCAACAATGCGACCAGCGCTATCTAAAAGCACTGCGCCAACCTTGGGGTTCTCTCCGAAAGCTGGAGATTTTTCGGCAAGGGTGAAGGCGCGAGTCATCGCGGCCTCGTATTGCGC
>CAZGZW010000012.1:0-51916 GCA_964530255.1 uncultured Rhodoluna sp. | reverse complement strand
TGGCGAAATGGCAGACGCGCTGGCTTCAGGTGTCAGTGCCTTCAAGGGCGTGCGGGTTCAAGTCCCGCCTTGCGCACAAGTGATTCGAATCCTGAGAGATTCATCCAAAACCTTGCACAGCATCCTGAATTTGGCGACTTCGTTTTTTCATCGTCGCTAGCGTCGGTTTTGTTCCTGAAAACCAAGCAAAGGAAAAACCATGAACAAAACCATCAAGCGCGGTGCAGTTATCGCCGCTGGTGCAGCAACCGTGCTGTCACTAGTTGTTGCAACCCCATCGTTTGCCCATTCGAAGACTGCCGCCGATGGCACTTCAACCTCAACCAGCACCAAGGTTGCTCACGCACACGCAACTGTTGCAGTGACCGTAACCGGTGTTCCAACTACCGTTACCGATGCACACGCAGCCGGCCACGGCGCAACTTTCGAAATCTTCACTTTGGATGCCGCTGCAACAGCGGTACCTGTAACCAAGCCAACCACCGGCGGTAAAACTGTGCATGTCAAGGGCGGAACCTTGGCTAACGGCACTGTGACCGGTGAGCTTAAGTTCCACGGTGGCGCAGCAAGCACCACCACAAAGTACGCGGTTTACTCATCGACCGGTGCTGTCGCACTGGTTACCGTAACCGTTGATGCTGCCGGTGTTGCAACTGCAACTTCTTCGAGCGCCCTAACCGCAACCTACGATGCAGCTGTTGCTGCAGCTCACCCTGCAAAACCAGCGGATGGCTCGAAGCCAGCTGGCAAGGGTGGCAAGGGTGGCAAAGGTCACAAGGGCGGCCGCCACTAAGCGTTTCACCTGTACCTCTCTCCTATGACAAAACCCCCGGTCGATTGACCGGGGGTTTTGTTTTGTCTTGCTGATGCTTAGCCGAATACGCGAATTCGGTTTGGCTGCAGCGCCATGATTTCATCCACACCAATGGTGATTACTTTCTTTAGCGCTGGGTTGATCTTGAGAGCCTCAGCACAGATTGCCTCGGCCTGAGCGGTTGCGCGCGCAACAGTGTTGGCGTTCTTCTTGGCAACGTAGCCGAAACACTCAACGGTTGAACCGCGCATCAGGTCGGCAGTTTGCGCTGCAATCTGGGCAACCTGGTAGCTGTTGACGGTGGTCGAGCCGTTGTCGAAGTTGAATAGCTTCATCGGCTTTCCGGCCTTGATCGGCTCAACGTAGCGCACGGCGTTCTGGAAGGTCCAGGTGCCGCCGTTTGCCAGAGTGAACACAAGGTCACCGGTTCCAGCGCCAGCTGGAATGTTCAAGACAGGTGCCTCAGGGTTCAAGCTGTCAACGCTGATTTCTTTGCCGTTTAGGGTGACCTTCTTTAGGTCGCTTGCGGTAACGCCATCTAGCTTGATCTTGCCACCGATTAGCTTCACGCCAGACTGGTCAATCACCTTGGTGATGCTGTTGATTGCCTTGGTTTGCCATTCTGGGAGTCGCACAACCTGAGCGGTTGACTGTGGGGCAACGCTTCCGCTACACCCTGACCCGCTCCATTTGGCGTAGAGAGTTTCGTTAGCAGATGGAATTCGGCTATTGATGTACCAGGAATTTGAGGTAGGTGTTGCCATCCATCCGTCAAGGGTGCAACCAACTCTGGTGGGTGCACCAAATGAGCCGTTAGACAGCAGCATGATGTTACCCCCGGAGGAAGTTTGGGTTCTAGAAGTTACAGAACCAGCCACACCACCGTTAGGGTCAAAAGTGATTGTGTAAACAGGCGTACCTCCTGATACTGCAACGGTTGCGGTAGCAGAGTCAACCGCGGCGCCGCCGTTATAAAGCAAGCTCACCTTTAGGGAGAAGTTTCCATTTGTGCCGCCTACGGTGAATGCGCCACTAGCTAGCGAGATCACGACGTTACCAGCCGCGGTAAATGCACCTTGGTAAACACCCAGAGAAATGTCAGAAGCCAGTCGCATTCCGCCTGAGACATCGTAGACCTTCCAGGCGGAGGAGATTGGAGAGCCGTTATTGGTAATACCTGAAATACCACAGTCAGACCAGGTTGCAGATCTAGTCGAGAATCCAGGACAGGTACCTGGCTTAGCCCACTGTGTGTTTAAGACCTCGACAACAATCGTGTCAATCGCGTTTGTCGTGGCGACACCACTGAGGGTTAGATCAACTGCTGGCGAGGCGGTGTTGGCATCCCAGGTGCTGTCTGAAATTGTCATGCTTGCCGCGGCGTTCGAAGCAGGCGCACCAATTAGCGAACCCACCAGAGCAATAGCTGCAATGCCAACGCCCGAGATTAGTTTTTGAAAGTTAAGTTTCTTGTCCATGCCTTTAATGAAAGCGCAAAGTAATTTGGGCAAATCAAGAAGCTTCGGCTCAGCCGAACAGCCCGGTAGCCCTCGGCGTTGCGACCTTCGGCTTAGCCGAACATCCTAAAAATCAACCAGCGATTAGCCAACCTGGTCGGCCATGCGGCGACCACGAGTGTGCGAAGGTGAGCACTTCAGGTTCTCTGGGTTTTCGTTACACGAATCGCACAGCAGCACTAAGTCTTTACATCCCAAGTTCTTGCAGTTGCGGAACTTGTTGGTTGCACCGCCACAGTTTTCACACTCGCCAATAACCTTGGCTTCATCACTGAAGTCGGTCTGCATGCGACCGTCGAATACGTAGAGCGAACCCTCCCACAGGCCCTGGTCTCTGAAGCGCTCGCCGTAGCGAACGATGCCGCCATCGATTTGGTAAACCTCTTTGAAGCCGCGGTTTTTCATAACCGCCGACAAAATCTCACAGCGAATTCCTCCGGTGCAGTAGGTAACCACTGGCTTGTCTTTCAGGTGGTCGTACTTGCCACTTTCAATTTCGCCAATGAAGTCGTGCGATGTTTGCACATCGGGCACGATTGCATTTTTGAACTTGCCGATCTTGGCTTCGAATGCATTACGACCATCAAAGAACACGACCTCATCGCCGCGCTCTTCAACCAACTTGTTTACCTCGGCTGGCTTCAGGTGCTTGCCACCGTTGACCACGCCAGACTTGTCGACCACAACCTCATCGGGGGTTGTGAAAGCAACCAGCTCTTTCTTGACCTTCACGCTCAAACGAGGAAAGTCATCGCCGGTACCGTCAGACCATTTGAAATCGATTTTGCCAAACCCTGGGTATTCGCGAGTCTGACGAACGTACTTCTTCAAAGCCGACATGTCGCCGCCGAGGGTTCCGTTAATTCCGTGCTTGGAAATCAGAATTCGACCCTTCAACCCGAGTGATTCACAAAGAGTCTTTTGCCACAGCTTCACGGCCTGCTCATCAGCAACCGGGGCAAAGCCGTAATACAGAATAATTTTCTGGAGTTCCATACCCCCAATTCTAGAGTTTTGCGCGCTCGGCGAAAACCCCCGCAGCAGCCGGCCGCCCTGCCTGCAAGGCAACCTAGGATGGAACAATGAGCATGAAGCCTGGCCTCGAATTTGAATCATTCGACAAAAACATTCGACCTCAAGACGATCTATTTCGTCACGTCAACGGCAAGTGGTTTGCTGAAACCGAAATACCAGCTGACAAAGCCATTTACGGCAGCTTTCACATGCTTGCCGATGACAGCGAAGAAGCGGTCAAAGAAATTTTGGTGGAGGCCGCAGCCGACCCGAAGCCGGGAGCTAGCCAGCAGGTCGGCGACCTCTATGCCTCTTTTATGGATGAAGAGCGCGCCAACGAACTTGGCGTAGCGCCAATTCAGGCGGAGCTCACTCGCATTTCACACCTCAGTAACATCGCCGAAGCCACCCACCTGATGGGTGAGTTGGGTCGAGAGGGCATCCCTGGTTTATTCGGTTCTTATGTCGACAACGACCCAGGCAATCCAGATCGCTACCTGGTCAACCTGTTTCACGGCGGCCTAGGCCTACCCGATGAGGCCTACTACCGTGAAGAGAAGCACGCTGAAATTCGCGATGCTTACCTGCCACACATTGCTCAGATGCTGCAGTTCGCCGGTTGGTCAGCTGAGCAATCCGATGCAGATGCACGCACAATTTTCGAATTTGAAAAATCACTGGCCGAGGTGCACTGGAACATTGTTGACTCTCGCGATGCCGAGAAGGTCTACAACCTGAAAACCTTCCAGCAGCTGCAAGAACTGACACCAACCTTCGACTGGTCAACCTGGTTGAGTGCCGGCGAGCTAAAAAACCACATTCTCGACGAAGTGGTCGTAATGATGCCTTCGTTCTTCGAAGGTCTTGCCACCCGCTACAACGATGACAATCTGCCAGCCATCAAACTCTGGATGAGCTGGACAGTAATTAGGTCGATGGCGCCTTATCTGAGCGACGATTTTGTGAACGAGCGATTCAGCTTCTACGGCACCAAACTTTCTGGCACCCCAAAGCTTCGCGCTCGCTGGAAGCGCGCGGTCGGCTTGGTCGAGGGCTGCCTTGGTGAAATGATCGGCCAGGTTTACGTTGAGAAATATTTCCCGGCCGAGGCCAAGGCTCAGATGGATGAGCTGGTCGACTATTTGATCGAGGCCTACCGCCAGAGCATCAGCGAGCTTGACTGGATGACCGAGGCAACCAAGGTGCGCGCCCTCGAAAAACTAGACAAGTTCACCCCGAAAATCGGCTACCCAAATAAATGGCGTGACTACTCATCGCTGGTCATCAAACGCGATGACCTGGTCGGTAACGTTCGCCGCGCGAGCGCATTTGAGCACCACCGCGAGGCTGCAAAAATTGGATCACCGATTGACCGCGACGAATGGTTCATGACTCCGCAGACTGTCAACGCCTACTACAATCCGGGCTTCAACGAGATCGTATTTCCGGCAGCTATTTTGCAGCCACCGTTTTTCAGCCCAGAAACCGATGCAGCCGTTAACTTTGGTGCCATCGGTGCAGTTATTGGCCACGAAATCGGGCATGGCTTCGACGACCAAGGATCAAAATACGACGGCGACGGTGCTTTGAAATCTTGGTGGACTGACGAAGACCGAGCTGCTTTCGAAGAGCGCACTAAGGCGCTTATTGATCAGTTCAATGAGCTTTCACCGGCCCAACTTGATGACTCGCACAAGGTGAACGGTGAGCTCACAATTGGCGAAAACATTGGTGACTTAGGCGGACTAAGCATCGCTTGGAAGGCATATTTGCTCAGCCTCGATGGCGCCGAACCTCCGGTGATCGATGGCCTTACAGCTGCAGAGCGATTCTTCTACAGCTGGTCGCAGTCGTGGCGCACGGTTGGCCGTGACGAAATGGTGATTCAGCGCCTGGCCACCGATCCGCATTCACCACCAGAGTTTCGCTGCAACCAAATTGTGCGCAACCTCGACGTATTTCACGAAGCCTTTGCAACTAAGCCTGGCGATGCACTGTGGCTCGAAAAAGCCGACCGCGTTGAGATTTGGTAGGGGCAGGTAAATGAACCTTTGGCTTCGCCTAATTTTTGAACTGGCCACCTGGCGTTTTCGCAGCAAACTGACCTGGAACCAGGTCGGCAAGCGCACTTTCAGAGTTTGGCCCAGTGACCTCGACGTGTTCAACCACATGAACAACGGAGTTTTTCTTACCCTCGCCGACGTTAGCCGATATGACCTTGGTCTTCGCTCGGGTGCTTGGCAGCAGTGGAAGAAACTCGGTTGGTACCCGGTGGTGGTTGCCGAGAGCATCAACTTCAGAAAATCGCTAACCCCGTGGATGAAATTTGACATCGAATCTCGCGTTATCGGTTGGGATGACCTGGCTTTCTATTTCGATCAGCGTTTTGTGGTCGACGGTGAAATTTACACGCAGGCGATTGTGCGAATTCGATTCTTGAAACGTGCCCGCGGCATTTTGACCCCTCAAGAGGTTATCGACGGTATGGGCGGATGGACCGGCGCACGCCCTGAGCTGCCAAAGTGGGTCAGCGACTGGTCGGCTGCGATTGCCCTGCCAAAAGGAAAAGAGCCCGCACCCTCAATTTGGGATTACGGGCTCTAAGCCAGAGTTTTCTGCCGAGCGGCTCTATTTCATCGAGCCGAGTTGGCGACGAATTTCGTCGAGCACACCCATCATTTCGATGGTGAAGTCAAGCGGATGCTCTTCAGTTTCGGTCTTGCCATCTAGCACTGCTTGGCTAACCGCTTTGATCATGTGGCTGTAGCCGGCGCCAGTTTTTGGCAGGTCAACACGCTCTTCATCCATTCCGAAGGTGCTGTTTGGTTTGTAGAAAACGGCGGTGTCTGGCGACCAGAACGAACCAAGAATATCAACGTAACCGCCGGTTCCTGAGAAGCGGGCGTTGGTGCCCAGAGCACTCTTCAAACCAGATGCGGTGTAGCCCCAAACCCCATTTTCAAAACGGATGTCGGCAAATGCCAGAGACTCGGTGCCGTTATCGTAAAGCTCACCGCGGGCACTGATGGTTTTGGCAGGGCTGCCGGCGATCCAGCGGGCGATGGTGTTGGTGTAGATGCCCTGGTCCAGCACAGTGCCGCCGCCCAGTTCGGCTTTGAACAAACGGTGCTCAGGCATAAACGGCACACTGAAACCAAAGTGGGTTTCAACATAGTTGAGCTCGCCAATTTGGCCGGCGTCGATGCGGCGCTTCACCTCATTCATCAGCGGGTTGAACTTGGTCCACATGGCTTCCATTAGAAAGACTTTTTTGCTTCGAGCCAGAGCCACCAGCTCTTTGGCTTCGGCCTGGTTCATGGTGAATGCTTTTTCAACCAGGCAGTGCTTGCCGGCTTCGAGAACCTTTTTAGCCATCCAGTAGTGCTCAGAGTGAGGGGTGGCCACGTAAATCAGGTCGATGTTTTCGTCGGCAATAGCATCTTCAATCGAGGGGAGCACCGGAACATCAATTCCGAGAGCCGGCATTTTTGCCTTGGCTGCTTCAGGGTTGCGAGAAACCATCGCTACCAGCTCGGTGTTTTCAACTAGTGCGAAATCGCGGCAGATTAGCTCGGCCATAAAACCTGAACCAACCATTGCCCAACGAATTTTGTTTGTCATCTTTGACCCTCTTCTCTCAGCACTGATTAGCAACACTAACTCAGACACTTAACGCAAAGTGAATCAAAACCTACGTTCCAGGCATCTTTATGAATGATGGTTGAAGGCTTTGACAACAGTGCGCTAAGTGCCTAGCGTTGCGAGCATCTAGGCTTGTTTACTTTCTAAACTGCCCTCGTGAGCCTTAAAATTAGTGTGATCGGCCTGGGCTATCTGGGTGCAACAACGGCCATTGCGTTTACAAAAATGGGCCATGAGGTTATCGGGATCGACCCAGATGAGCACAAAGTGCAGGCTCTTCGCAATGGTGAAATTCCGTTTTACGAACCAGGTTTGCCTGAGGCGTTGGCTGAGGTGCAGAAATTTGGCAGACTAACTTTTCAGCTAAATCACACCGAAACTTCACGCTCGGCCGACATCCACTTACTCTGTGTTGGAACGCCACAGTCAAAATTCGGCTCTGGTGCTGACACCAGTTTTCTATTCAACGCTGTTGACTCGCTACTTCCATACCTGACTGAAGATTCAGTAGTGGTTGGTAAATCAACTGTGCCGGTTGGAACAGCCGAAGCGATTCAGACATACCTTGATGAAAAACTTCCTTTCAGTGTTTCTGTGGCCTGGAACCCTGAATTTCTTCGTGAGGGCACTGCCCTGCAAGATAGCCTCACCCCAGATCGAGTTGTTATTGGGATCAAAGATGACTTCAGCTCAAAAATCTTGCGAGCACTTTACAAGCCAGTCACCGAATTGGGCATTCCACTTCTAGAGCTCGACATACCGACCGCTGAATTAGTTAAAGTTGCCGCCAATTCGTTTTTGGCAACCAAAATTTCTTTCATCAACGCTATGGCTGAAATTGCCGAAGTTGCCGGTGCAGATGCTGTAAAGCTAGCCGAGGCAATCGGACACGATGAACGAATCGGAAATAAGTTTTTGCGCACTGGAATAGGTTTTGGTGGCGGCTGTTTACCGAAAGACATTCGAGCATTTCAGGCTCGAGCCACAGAGCTTGGGGTCGGTGGTGCGGTTTCATTTTTGGCTGAGGTCGAGTCGATTAATCTTCGTCGCCGAAGCCGTGTGCTCGAAATTGCCCAGGAAGAACTCGGCGATCTGAACGGCGTTAAGGTAACCATGTTGGGGGCAGCATTCAAGCCCGAAACCGATGATATCCGCGACAGCCCCGCCATGGCGATAGCCGAATTGTTTTGGCAGGCGGGGGCACGGGTAATCGTGCATGACCCAAAAGCGCTCGATAACGTTCGCCGAATTTATCCACAGTTGGAAACGCGAGAGCAGCTTGAAGATGCCTGCGTTGACACCGAATTAATTGTGGTTGCGACCGAGTGGTCTGAATACCGCAGTGTAGACCCACTTGTGCTGGGCCGTCTGGTGCAAAATCGTCTAGTTATCGACGGGCGAAACGTCCTCGATGTTGATACCTGGCGTTTAGCAAATTGGCAAGTTCGCGCCTTGGGTAGGTCTCTAGACCGATTGCCTGTTTTGGCGTAGGAGGTTGAACTTGGAAAGCAAGTTTCTTTTTCGTTCATACGCCGCAATTGGAGACTCGCTAACCGAGGGTCTCGGGGATTTTGATTTTGAGCTAAGCAGAAGTGGCGGATGGGCGGATCGATTAGCTGAGTTGCTCGCTCTCAAGGCCCAGGCAAACGGGCAGTCTTTTAAGTTCGCTAATCTCGCGCTTCGCGGAAGTGGTGCTTTGCAAATTCTGACGGCTCAGCTTGAAGATGCACTTCGATTGAAACCAGACTTGGTAACCATCATGGCCGGGGCAAACGATCTAAGCGCTTCCTCAAGAGAACGACTGGAAATTGAAAAATTGCTTCGCGGGGCAATTGGACGATTGATTGATGCCGGCTGCTACGTTGTCGTTGCGAACACAATCAATCCACGCCATCTGAATTTATTTAGGCCTTACATTTCCAAATCTAGGCAAATGTCGACCGTTATTGACAAAGTGGCAGCTGAATTTGAAATTCCAGTCTTGAATGTTTTTGGAATCAACAAATTTCGCGAGCTCGAGTACTGGGCCGAAGACATGGTGCATTTCTCGGGTCACGGGCACATCGAGGTTGCAAATCGCGCGGCCGACCTACTCGGTCTAGAACAGCCATTGCGTTTCAAGACAACTGAGCCATTAACCAAACCGGCTCGAGGTTTTTGGGGCACATTACGCTGGATTGCAAAGCACGTTGTTCCATTTTTGGTTCGCCGAATTAGAGGGCGATCGTCAGGTGATGGAATGTCGCCGAAACACGATGAATTTGTAACGCTGGTTAGCGCTCAAATTAGGATTGACGCTTTGCAAGCCGCCTAGCTCTGGCCTCACGAATCAACTCAAAGGGCAGTGGCAGTGAAGAAATTACAACAAAAATAATTACGGCAAGCTCGATGTTTTGTTTTACCCAAGATACATTTCCGAGCGCGTAGCCAATCGTCATCAGCCCGACCACCCAGGCTATTCCGCCAAAAATGTTGAGGCGAAGAAACCGTTGGGCATCAAAACCACCAATTGCCACAAACATCGGCACAAGTGCGCGCATTATTGGGATGAATCTCGCCAAGATAATTGCTCTGGCGCCGTATCGATCAAAAAACTGGCTGGTTCGCTCGACAGTTTTCGTGGTAAAAAACCACCCGTGCTCTTTCTTAAATAGCTTTGGCCCGGTTTTTTTACCAACCCAAAAACCAGTTTGAGCACCCGCAACGGCCGCCACTAAAACTATTGCCATAGCGATAGGAAGCGGAAAATCGGTGAGTACGGTGGCCAGGGTGAGGCCGAGCAAAAACAGTAGTGAGTCTCCCGGTAAAAAAGAGCCCAATATGGTGGCAGTCTCAAAATAAATAATCAGAGCGACGCCAAACACCGCAAAAGAGCTCAAGCTTTCAATCAGCCATTGTGCATCGATCATCAGGCGGCCTTAGTGAGAGTTCTACGAATTACTCGGTAGTAATGCTTGAGCAAAATTTGATTATTAGCTGCCCAAGATTTACCCAATACAGAGCTACGAGCAATTTCACCCATACCAACTCTTAGGTCAACATCTTTGAGTAGTCTGATGATTTTGTTTCGGTACGCGTCGGGTTGGTCGGGGTCAACCAGATAGCCATTGACCGATGACACTATTAGATGGGTTGGGCCACCCCGATCGGGGGCCACTACTGCAAGGCCCGAAGCCTGCGCCTCTTGAATTGTTTGACCGAAGGTTTCTTCTGTTCCACAGTGCAAAAAAATGTCCATCGCAGCATAAGCGTGTGCCAGATCTGAACCTTTGAGCTCACCCATGAATTTTGCCGAAACTGACTTAAATTGATCTTCAAGTTTCGTGCGCTCTGGCCCATCGCCGACGATCAAGAACTTGATGCCGGGAAGGTCAAACAGCTCAGTAAACCTATTCACCTGTTTTTCAGGTGCCAGTCGACCAACAAACCCGATCACCACGTCAGTAGGGTCACCAAAATCTTGTTTTATCTTGATTGCTTGAGCAGATTTCTTCAGCTCTGGAGAATATTGTGCGAGATCGACACCTCTAGCCCAGACCTCCACATTTGGCACACCTAAACTGCGCAGGTAATCACGCGTGGCTGAAGTTGGCGCCAAATTTAAGTTGGCAAGTTTGTGAATGTGACCGACCAGCTTGTCTACCCAAGGTCGTAAAAAGCTGAGACCATAGCGAGCGGCGTACCCAGCAACATCAGTTTGATAAATCGCCACTGATGGAATTCCCAACCGGTTGGCTACAGCTAATGCCTGCCGCCCTAGAACAAAAGGCGCCGCGACGTGAACTAAATCAGGGTTGAATCCGCGCAAGATGCTGGTCAAATTTAGTAGCGGCAGCGCCACCGGAAAACTTTTGAAATAGAACCGAGTGGTTCTGATCACAGGAAACCCCATGTAGCTATTGCCTTGAGCAGTTGGGGCAATGATTAGTACCTCATGGCCTTGCTGCCATAGCGATTCGACGATTCGAACAACCGAGTTTGTTACCCCGTTGGTTGATGGCAGAAAAGATTCAGTGACAACAGCAATTCGAAGTTTTTTCACGTCGAAAGGCTAGTTTTGGCCTTTGTTTACCCAGTGAAATCGACCTATACAGGTGTAAAACAATCAGCAAACGCTGAAGTGTTAGCTCAGTACTTCTTTGCGCCAACCGGTGTAGCCCTCGGCCAAGAATGACTTGCCGTGCTCAGATGCAACCAGTGCTCGCATCTGACCAAGCTGGCTGCGGTAGTCGAAATCATCCTGCATCGGGTCGTCGCTGTAGAAACGGTGCAGCATGTTGGTCATGTACATCGAGAAGTTTTGGGTCTTCCAAATTCGCACCATTGCACGATCACTGTAGGTGTCGATGCCTTCGGATTCGCCAGCTTTGAAGAAGTCGATAATTGCCTTGTGTAAGAACTGAATGTCGCTGATCGCCGAGTTGAGGCCCTTCGCACCAGTTGGTGGCACGATGTGCGCGGCGTCGCCACATAGAAATAGGTTGCCGTAGCGCATCGGGGTAGAAACCCAGCTGCGCATTGGAGTGATGCTCTTTTCGAAGATTGGACCTTCTTTTAGTGTCCAGCCGGGGTAGGCGAGGCGCTTCTGCAGGTTTTCCCAGATGCGCTCGTCAGACCAGTTGGCGATGTCATCGTCTGGGGCCACCTGAAGGTACAGGCGAGAAACGGTGTTTGAACGCATTGAGTGCATCGCAAAGCCGTCTTCGTGCAGCGCGTAAATCAGCTCGTCGGTAGAAGGTTCGACGTTAGCCAAAATTCCGAGCCAGCCGAATGGGTAGGCGCGGGTGTGGTGGGTGATGTGAGTCTCAGGGATGCTCGGGCGGCTCACACCGTGGAAACCGTCGGCGCCAACTACGAAGCGAGAGGTGATTCGGTAGCTTTCGCCGCCGCGGTCAAAGGTGACCGATGGGGTTTCGCTGGTCAGATCGTGCAGCGCAACATTTTCACTCTCATAGTGTGCGCTGAAACCCTTCGCATCGTGGGCGGTAAGCAGGTCTTTCATAACCTCCTGCTGACCGTAAACCCACACGCTTCGGCCAATCAAATCCTTAAATGGGATGCGGTGCTTCTCACCATCAAACTGCAGATAGATACCGTCGTGGCGGTGGCCTTCGCGGTGCAGGCGCTCGCCGAGGCCAGCCTCGGTTAGCAGCTCTACCGCGCCCTGCTCCAGCACGCCAGCACGAACTCGACCGGTGGTATAGTCGCGGTCGCGATTTTCAACCACTTCGGCTTCGATGCCCGCCTGGTGTAGGAGATGTGCCATGAGTAGGCCTGATGGGCCGGCGCCAACAATTGCTACCTGAGTTTTGATTTCAATGGTCATTGCAAAAGTTCAGCAACCATGGCAATCTTTAGCAAGCAACCATTTTCATTGAACGGAAAATATTGGGGGTAAGGGTGCCGAGAAATTCAAGTTCAGAGCTGAACTCTGTGGTTCAAAAGCTAATTGCCATTCTCGGAGCTTTCGACGAAGAAAAGCATGCGCTCAACCTGAGTCAAATCGCAGAGCGCGCTCAACTTCCGGTCTCGACCGCCTACCGACTGGTGCGCGAGCTGGTGGCTGGCGGCATTCTGATGAAGGGCAGCGATAAAAACTATCGGGTTGGCACCAGGCTTTGGTTGATTGCCCAGGCTGCTCCGGTAAACGACCAATTGCGTGAATCAGCCTTGCCAACCTTGGCCAGACTTTACGAAGAGACCGGAGAGAATGTAACGCTCGCGGTTCTCGATCGAAACCGAGCGCTCTACGTAGACCGCATTTTTGGCGCCCAATCGGTGCCAACCATCAGCAAAGCTGGTGGCCACCTGCCACTGCACACCACCGGGGTTGGCAAGGTTCTCTTGGCTTATCAGCCAGCGGAAAAAATTGAGGCCTACCTGGCGAAACCACTGGCCAAGCCGACCAAGTACTCGAAGATCGACCCAGAGTCGCTTCGTAAAGAACTTGAAGAGACCCGAGCTCGCGGCTACTCGATCACTCGAGAAGAAATGTCGATCGGCAGTTCTTCGATGGCGATGCCGATTTGGGTAAATGGCAACGTGGTTGCCGCCGTGGGTGTTGTGGTTCACGCCGACCGGCTCGACATCCCTCGTTTGACCGGCATTTTAGAGAAGGCAGCCGAAAGTATCTCGCGCGGACTATCTCGATAAAATTTCCGCTCAATGAAAATTCTGCTACCACGCTAAAGCACTGCTCTGCCAAAGTTTCACTATGGCAAATCCATCAGGCAAGGGCGGCAACGGTGTCGACCCAGAGGGCACGCTAGACAGCCCGTTCAAGATCTACGACGAGATGGCTGCAATCAAGGCCGAGTACGACCAGAAGATTGCTGCCGGCGCACCGATTGAGGAAGAGGCGCGGGTTCAGTACCCGCCTTACCGCTCGTCAATTTTGCGTGCCCCTACCAAAGACCCACACCACGTTGACCCTGAGGGAATCGAACTTTTCACCCCGGCATTCGGCCATCATGAGGTTGCCGCAATTGAAAGCGACCTGACCATTCAGGCCAACGGGGAACCGCTAGGTGAGCGCATTATTGTGGCCGGCAAAATTACCGACAGCTGGGGTAGACCGGTTCGTAACCAGTTGGTTGAGGTTTGGCAGGCAAACGCCTCTGGCCGATACATTCACAAGCGCGATCAGCACCCGGCACCAATCGACCCAAACTTCACCGGCGTCGGCCGCTTCTTTACCGACAACGATGGCAACTACCGTTTTACCACCATCAAACCTGGGCCATATCCTTGGCGTAACCACAGCAACGCTTGGCGCCCAGCACACATCCACTTTTCGCTTTTTGGAACTGGGTTCACCCAGCGCATCATCACGCAGATGTACTTTGAGGGCGACCCGCTGTTTCCACTAGACCCGATTTACAACTCGATTGTTGATCCAAAGGTGCGCGAGCGCCTGGTTGGTCACCTCGACCACGACATCATGGAGCACGAATGGGCCCTCGGCTACCGCTGGGACATCGTGCTCGGTGGCGGGTCGGGTACTTGGTTCGAGCCAGAGGGAGAGCACTAATGTCAGAGAGACTGCCGGTAACTCCGGGGCAAACCATTGGCCCGTTCTACCACTACGCGTTGCTCAACCGTGAGAAATTCAACGAGGTTGTTGCCCCGCACCACCCTGATGTGATCGAGCTAACCGGTCGGGTTGTCGATGGCCTCGGCAAACCGCTGCCCGACTGCATGCTCGAAATTTGGCAGGTTGGCCCAGATGGCAAGGTTCCGACCGAGCGAGACAGCCTGAAGCGCAAAACCGGCCACTTCACCGGCTGGGGCCGCACTTCGACCAACACCGACGGCGAATACCGCTTCTTCACCCTTACCCCTGGTTCGGCCAACGGCGAGAACCCGTTTTTTGCCGTCGCCCTGTTTGCGCGCGGAATTTTGCATGTGCTTCGCACCCGCATCTACCTGCCGCTGAGCGATGAGGCTGCAGCCAAAGACCCATTGCTATCGATGCTTCCTGCGGAACGCCGACAGACCCTAATCGCCAAGAAGGATGAATACGGCTATCGTTTCGACATAAACCTTCAGGGCGACGACGAAACGGTATTCATTGAGTTCAACTAAGACGAAAAACTCGGCCGGATTGCTGCACCCGCTGGTGGCAGCGTCTGGTCGGGCTCGTCACATCAATGAGGATGAACTCGTCGCGCAGGTCATCCAATTTGAAATCAAACTTGCCAAGGCTCAGGCCGAGCTCGGGTTGATCGATAAGGCTCACGCGGTATCGATTGAGCATGTGCTTCAGAAATTTAAGTTGAACTCGGCTGACCTGGTTGATGGCACAGCGCTCGGCGGCAATTTTGCAATTCCTCTCGTTGAGGCAATCAAAGCCGAGGTAGCAAAACTTGATTTGGCTGCCGCCGGCCAGCTGCACCTGGGGGCAACCAGCCAAGATCTGATTGATACCGCGCTAATTCAGCTGACCAAAAAGGCCATCCGCGAGATCAACGTGCAGCTCGACGATTCGATTCGAGTTTTGCTGGCCCTAGCTAACGCCCACAAACATTCACTCTGCGTTGCTCGCACCCTGGCGCAGCAGGCTGTGCCATCTAGCTTTGGCCTGAAGTTGGCCAAGTGGGCAGGCGCGCTGATTGATGTGCGGGTTGAACTGACCTCGCTGGCCGAAAGACTTCCGCTGCAGTTTGGCGGAGCCGCCGGCAACCTGGCCAGCCTCACACTGGTTGCAGAATCCCGTGCACTCGAGAAGCCACAGCGGGTAGTTGCCGAACTGGTTAGCCAGCTGGCGAAAGACCTAAAACTTGCTCGCCCAGCGACTTCTTGGCACACCAACCGAGTTTGGCCCAACCGCATCGCTGAGGCGCTAACTGAAATCACCGACACCTTCGGCACCATCGCCAACGACATCTTGCTACTCGGTCGACCCGAGATTGGCGAGTTGGCCGAGTCAGTTCCGGTTGGCGGAGGTAAGTCTTCTGCCATGCCGCAAAAGCAAAACCCGGTTCAGTCGGTTTTGCTGTCGGCCGCCGCCATACAAGCTCGCGGTCACCAATTCACAATCAAGAGCGCGGCAAGTTCAATCGATGAGCGTTCAATCGGAGCCTGGCACGCCGAATGGCAATCCTGGTTTGACCTAATGAAACTCACCTTGGCCACAGCCGAGACCGGCCTCAACCTGATCAGCGGTTTGAAGTTCGATACCGACCGCATGTTGGCAAACCTGTGGCTCAGCGACGGCTTGGTATACACCGAACGGGTCAGCGCCATCCTTGGAAAAAAAATCGCCAACGAACTGGTCGACCAGGTTCGCTCAGGAGCCAACCTCAAACAATTGCTCGAGAGCTATGGCGAAGAAATTATTGATCAGGTGTTCTCAGTCACCGGCCAAATCGGATTGGCTGAGACACTAATTGCAGACATTTCAGAACGAGTAAAGGAACTGCAGTGATTCCGCAGATTGCCGGCACATCAAACATTGCCACCGAAGAATTCGCCGGCTCGAGCCGCGTGCTAGTGCTCGGCCCATCGCTGGGCACCAACGCAAACATTTGGAATCGGCCAGGCAAGTTCTTCCGTGAAGAAATTGACCAGCTCGCCTGGGATCTCCCCGGCCATGGCAAATCACCGGCAGCCACCGAGGGTTTCTCAATTGACGAGCTCGCCGATGGTGTGCTGCGTTTAGTTGATGCGCTTGAGGTAGACCAGTTTGCCTACGCCGGCACCTCAATCGGCGGAGCGGTTGGCCTGTCGCTGGCGCTTCGCTACCCAGACCGGGTAAAAGCTGCGGCCATCGTATGTTCAGCACCAAAATTTGGCACCCCTCAGGCTTGGCTCGACCGCGCGGAACAGGTGCGCAAGCAGGGCACAGGTTCGCTGATTGCGGCCACGCCCGGGCGCTGGTTCACTGAGAAGTTCATAGCTAAAGAACCAGAGGTGGTCGGCGAGATGCTCAACATGCTGTTGGCCGCCGACGATGCCAGTTACGCCTACGCCTGCGAAGCTTTGGCTGGCTACGACCTAACCGAGCGGCTTGGCGAAATCGAACCGCCGGTACTGGTAATTTCAGGCGAGCAAGACCCGGTTGCAACACCAGCTCAGGCACAGGCTATGGCCGATGCAATCACCAACAACACCTACATCGAGGTGTTTGGTGTTTCCCATCAGGCCGGAACCGAAGCACCAGAGGTAGTCGCCAAACACATCAACCACTTTGTAAGGATGTATCGATGAGCAGCGAAAAATTTGACCGCGGAATGAAGGTTCGTCGCGAAGTTCTTGGCGATGCTCATGTTGATCGCGCCAATCAAAACATCACCGACTTCAACCGTGACTTTCAAACCTTCATCACCGAGAACGCCTGGGGAGATGTTTGGTCACGCCCAGGGCTAGAGCGTAAAACGCGCAGCTTCATCACCCTGACCGCCCTAATTGCACTCGGTCACCACGACGAATTTAAAATGCATGTAAAGGCTGCAAAGCGCAACGGGTTGACCGACGAAGAAATTTCAGAGCTGATTCTGCAGACTGCAATCTACTGCGGTGTTCCTGCGGCCAACCACGCATACAAGTTGGCGGCTGAGGCGCTAGCCGATTAGGCACTGCAGCAGCATCCACTAAATAAAAAGGGCCCCGAGAAAATCTCGAGGCCCTTCAATTTTTCGTTGACTTATTTCATCTCACCGAAAGTTTCAGCGATCCAGTCGGCGGTGTATTCAGCAACGTAAGGCATGTTGTCGATGCTGATGTGCTCGGTGCCACCCTCAGGCTCGTCGAAAATGCGCAGCTTCTTGTTTGGGCTGTTTACTGCCTGCTCGAAGGTTTGCTGTGCGTATTTCACGTTGATCTGTCGGTCATTAGCACCGTGTGTGATCAGCAGTGGGCAGGTGATTTGCTCGGCAACACCGTTTAGGTGCATTCCCTTGGTGCGCTCCATGAAGTCTTCGATGTCGCTGGCACCCCAAACCCACATCACGTGATCCCAGTAGTGAGGAACCGGGTTTTCACCCTCGCGGTTGCGGCGACCAATCTGAACCTCAGCCCAGTTGTGGTTGGCGCCCCAAGCGACTGCAAGTTTGATGCGCTTCTCGAAGGCAGCGGCACGAGGGGCATAGTAGCCACCCAGTGACCAGCCGACGATTCCGATCTTCTCGGTGTCAATGCCGTCTACGCCCTGCAACCAATCGATGATTGCTGCAGCCCAAACCTCGGTGTCGTGACGAGCCTTTAGGTTGCGCAGGCGAAGTGCTTCACCTGAACCCGGGGTGTCGATCATCAGGGTTGAGATGCCACGCTTGGCAAGCATCTGTGGGAAACCCGAGTAGTACATCATCTCTTTGGTTGAGTCGAGACCGTTCCATTGGATGACAATCGGGGTTGGCTTGCCGTCTTTTGATTCGGCGCGGTAGAGGTAGCCGGGAAGCGACGAACCTTCGTAAGGTACTTCAACCGTGGTTAGCGGTGCACCAGCCAAATCGACATGTTTCAACAGCAGGTCAATCGACTTCTGGTATGCCGCGTTGCGGCCCTCCCACTTTGGCGACTGCAGGCGCTCGGCCTGCGAGGTGTAAAGGCTGGCGCGGTAGAACTTACCGGCCGCGTTGATGATTCGGCCAGCGGCCTCGTCATCCTTGGCGCTCTGTAGCACTCGGTTGGCCACGGCCTCCCAAGCCTCGTAAAGCTCTGCGGTACCGGCATCGTCGCCACGCTGCGCAGCCTCAAGCACTGGGCGGCAGGCGCGGTCAACCTCGTCGATGTAGCCACCGTTGTTCAGGGTGGCAACCACGCCAAGGCTCCAGACGTAGTTGGTCGGGAAGTACATGTACATATGGATGGATTCTTTCGCTAAGTGAGATGAGCCGGTGGCTTAGCAGCTACCGGCTCAGAGCTCGAGTTTTTATGAAGTTTTGATTACCAAGGCTGAGCCATGGCGCCAAGAGTCTGGCCCATGATTGCGCCTGGGTCGGCACCCGGGGTGTCTGGGTGAATCTCCCACTCGGCTAGCTGCATAGTGTTACGAACCACAATGCCAACACGTGCCTTGCGGCGCTCAGTGTATTCAACCAGGTTGGTTTCTAGGTCGCCGTCTTTGGTTAGGTACTCAGAAATCAACCAGGCATCTTCAGAGCACTGGGCTCCACCCTGAGCGATCAGCGGAGGGCAAGCGTGAACAGCGTCACCGATCAGGATAATTCGGCCCTGGTGCCAAGGCTGGTCGTCGACAAACAACCACTCGATCTCTTGGAAGTTCATGTAGTCGTCGTCTTTGAGGTTGTCGCGAATGAAGTCGAAGTGGCCGTGGTAACCCTCTAGCAAGCGACGCATTTCATCGGCATCGCTCAGGCCGTTGTCAGGGCGCTGTGGCTTAGTGAGCACAAAGGCGTAGCAGAGGTCTTTAGAGATCGGAGTGTATCCGGCTTTGTACTCTGGGCCTCCGTAGGCCAAACCTGAGCAGTCCATTTCTGGCTTGCGCTCGGTAACCACACGCCAAATTCCCATTCCTGAAGACTTCTTGTCGTGGTGCATGCCCATCAGCTTGCGGGTCTTTGACTTGATGCCGTCGGCGGCAACGATGAAGTCGAAGGTCTCTTTCGATCCGTCTTTGAATTCAGCGGTGATGCTGTCGCCGTGGTTTTCGAAGCCCACCATTTCGGTGCCAAGTCGAACCTCTACTCCAAGCTCGTGAATCATGTCTACGAGAACAGTCTGAATGTCTGAGCGGAGCGCACCCATGGTGCCAGGAAGTTCAGGACCACCTGTTTTGGCCGCCGGCATTTTGGCAATCTGTGCACCGCTGGCGTGGTACATCTCGAACCAGTCGAAACCGTGACCCTTCTCGGCCATCTTGTCGAATGCGCCAATTAGGTTGAAAACTTTGAGGGCATTGCCCTGAAGGGTAATTCCGTGACCCACTCCGTACCAGACAGGTGAAATCTCAATCAGGGTTACTTTTACACCGCGCTGAGCAAGAGCTACAGCTGCAACGGTTCCGGTGATGCCACCGCCCACAACGAGGACGTTTTTGACCGACATAATTACTCCATTCATCCCGCCTCTTTGCGGGCTTAAAGCAACGGTAGGGCTTGCCGGCAAAATCAAACACTAAGCGCTGGCGATAATAACCATTCGCCGAATTATGGTCAGAAATCAGGATGCGAGTTGAGCGTTTTCGCTCAAGAAATTGCGCATCCAAACATGGCTTGGGTCAGTGTTGTGCGAATCGTGCCACCAGAGGGTTTGGTGAATCTCAACGTGACCAAATGGTGCCTCAACTCCGATAGCCGTGATATTTTTTGGCATTCGACGAATAATACGGCTGGGAACAATTCCAACCTGGTCGGTTCCGCTAACGATTTTTGGAATCGGCAGAAAGCTGGTGGTCTTTACGTGTGGTTTTGGCTGGAATCCTAATTCGCTTAGTCGACGTGCCGCCGGGGTTAGGTGGGCACGACCAAAGTCGCAAACTACCTGTCGCAATTCGGTGAATGCTTCCCAGCTCAACTTGCCATCGACAAGTGCTGGGTTGTCGCGATCAATTACGCAAACGTAGTGGTCGACAAACAGCTCTCGCTTATCGCCGTTGATTCCGACTCCGGGAACACCCAAGACGAAATCGTTAGTCCAAAGGTCTCGATCACTGTCGGTTGGGTTGCTTGGCAGCGGCAAAAGTTCGAAACCAATGCCCGGTGCAACCTCGAGCGCCTTGGCGAAAACCGGTGCCAGCTCTGTGGCCGCGTAGTCAGACATCATCAGACGGTAGACGCGCTCTGATTTAGAGGGATCAAAATCTGACTCACTAAGTAGTGCCTTTTGCACCAGCGGCAGGGTGCGCTGAAGTTGAGGAAGAAGGATTTGGCCCAGGGGAGTGAGCTCGTAGTCGCGCCCAACCCTGACCAGCAATTCGTCACCGAATTGGGTGCGAAGTCTTGCCAATGCCGAGCTCATTGAAGACTGGCTCATGTTTACGCGCTCGCCCGCGCGGGTAACGTTGGCTTCTTCGAGCAGTGCGCGCAGAGCCACCAATAGGTTGAGGTCTTTACCCGGAATGGTCACGGTACCCCTCTCAATGCACGGCTGCTGATGTCAGTGTTTGAAATAGATACTATTCGCACTTCTAAGTTTTGAACCCGGTGAGATTCACCTAACCTGAACCCAACGCAACCTACAAAGGAGTACGTGGATGCCGCAGCGCAAAATTTCGCACCTTCGTTACCTGGCTTTGGCTATGCCAAACATGCAGGAAGAATCAGACTTCTTCACCAAGTACTGGGGTCTAACCGAAATGCACCGTGAGGGTGATGTGGTTTGGTTGGGTACCGAGGGTTCTCCAGAGCCATACCAAATTCGCCTTCGCCAGGGCGAAAAGCGCATCGACCTAATCGGTTTCGGTGCTGCCAATCGCGACGATGTTGACGCACTGCACGCCGAGCTAGTTAGCAAGGGTGTTCAGATCATCCACGAGCCTAAAGAGCTAACTCAATACGGCGGCGGTTATGGCTTCCGCTTCTTTGACATCGATGGCCGCACCCTTGAGGTTGCCACTGATTTCCAGCTCAAGCAGAGCCGCAAAATTAATGAGCGCGAACCAATTCCGGTAAAGCTTTCGCACGTTGTTATCAACACCAATAAGTTGGCCGCAACCACCCAGTGGTACATCGACCACCTAGAGTTTGCAATCAGCGATACCCTTACCCACCCTGCAATGGGCGAAATGATGAACTTCATGCGCTGCAACCCAGCGCACCACTCAATTGCAATCGTGCAGGGCCCACACCACTCGCTTCACCACATGTCTTTCGAGATGCGCGGAATTGAAGAATGGATGCGCGGTGCCGGCAAGATTCTGCGTGCTGGTCGCCGCATGGTATGGGGTCCTGGTCGTCACAACGCCGGAGACAACACTTTCGCCTACTTCATCGATCCAGCTGGAAACACCGTTGAGTACACCACTGAGTTGCACAACATTGAAGATGAAGACGCTTGGCACCCAAGCAAGTTCGACATCACTCAGGTTTCAAACGCCGACCAGTGGGGCACTGCAAACCCAATGAGCGAGTTCGTTGCACGTGAGTCATTCAACGATGTCGACAAGGGTCTATTCGTAGCTCCTCCGGTCTAATCGCTAACGCAATCATCGGGAGTAGACAATGAGAATCCACCTAGCTGCAAATCACCAGGGCTACCAACTCGGTAAAGAGGTTGAGTCTTGGTTGGCCCAGGCTGGTCACCAGACCATTTGGCACGGCGCCGATTTTTTGGATGACGGAGACGACTATCCGATTTTTAGTGCACGTGTTGGTCAGGCTGTAATTGCCGATGAAGATGCCGGCGAACACACTAAAGGCATCATTTTCGGTGGCGATGGCAGCGGCGAAGTAATCACCGCCAACAAGGTCAAGGGCGTGCGCGCCACCTTTGCTCACAGTGCAAAGCAGGTTGAACTTGCTCGCCAAGAGGCCGATGCCGATGTTTTGGTAATTGGTTCGGTTCACCACGATTTGGCTGCTGCAAAAGCTTTGATCGAGGTCTTCCTAAACACTTCATTCGGCGACACTCTCGAGTCAGCTCGCCGAATCATCAACACTGCCGAGTACGAAACTGCCGGCACCATAGAGGGTTGGTTGATCGAGGGTTAACTCGAGCAACAAACAAATGATCCGTAAAGAAAAGAGAAATACAAATGGCATTCGTCTGCAGCGCAACCTGGGTTGCTAAAGAGGGAGAAGCCGACAAGGTAGCGGAAGCACTGAAGCACCTGTCGCCAGCGTCTCGCACCGAAGAGGGCAACATTTACTACCAGGCTTACCGCGACCCAGCAGAGCCAAACACCTTCCGCATTTTTGAGGTTTACCGCGACGAGGCTGCATTCAAAGCCCACGCCGAATACGAGCACTTCAAAGAGTGGGCACTGGGTCTGGCTATTCCAGCACTAGAGGTTCGCCAGCGCGACTTCTACGAGACTCTCGACTACTAAGGAAAATCAATGAAGATTGCCCGCTATTTTGACAACGGCTTTTCGCATCTGGCAGTGGTGCGCCACGGGCGCCTGCTAGATCTGCCACCGAAGCTTTCGCTATTCGACATTTTGTCGATGCCGATTGCTGAGCGAAACGTCATCGAGCAACAGGCGGGCCGTCAGATGAACGCACCGATTGAAAATTATCGACTGCTGCCACCATTTGATCCAACCGCGATTAGAGACTTCGTAACCTTTGAAAAACACATCTCAGGGATGAAAAAAGGCGAACCTGGCAACGGTTCAATTCCTGAGCAGTGGTACGAAACCCCGGTTTACATCTACATGAACCCGCACGTGAACTTTGGTGCGCACGATGTGATTCCGATGCCTCCGCACACTCAGGCACTTGACTTTGAACTTGAAGTTGCAGCCCTGATTTTGAAGAAGGCCAGCGACGTCTCGCTCGATGAGGCAAGCAGCTTCATCGCCGGCTACACAATTTTCAACGACTGGTCCGCTCGTGACATTCAAGGTCACGAAATGCGAGTCGGTCTTGGCCCATCAAAGGGCAAAGACTTTGCAAACACTTTTGGCCCCTGGCTAACCACACCGGATGAGCTAGAGCAGTATCGAGAGGGCGACCGCCTAAATCTCGAAATGACTGCTTCGGTTAACGGTGTGCCGCTGGGCACCGATTCTCTCAAGAACATGTCTTGGAGTTTCGAAGAACTGCTGGTCCACGCATCGCGTGCCTCGGTGGTTGGCAAAGGAGATGTTTTGGCATCTGGCACTTCGAGCGGCGGGTCTCTTTCTGAGATCTGGAGCCGCACCGGAGTGCGCGAGCCAAAGCCGCTGCAGGTTGGCGACGTAGTCGAAATGACCGTAACCGGGTTGGGTACAATTCGAAATGTGATCGGTGAGGTTACCTCACCCGGTCACCTGGTCGGTAAGGCTCGTCGAACCTACAGCGAGGAAGAACTTTGAGCAAAGTAATCAGCACCTACAACCCTGCAACCGGCGAGCTAATTGCCGAGCATCCGGCACTAGACGAAGCTGGTTTAGAGGCTGCGCTAGCAAACACTCACGCAGCTCAGCAGGCCTGGCGCAAATCAGACATCGCAACTCGTCAGGCGGGCTTGCGCAAACTAGGTCAGATTCTTCGTGATGAGGTCGATGCTCACGCGGCTCTGATCAGTCGTGAAATGGGTAAACCAATTACCGAGGCTCGCGGTGAGGTGCTGAAGTGTGCCACCACCTGCGACTACTACGCCGACCGTCTTCCAGAGTTTCTAGAAACCAAGCAAATCAAAACCGAGTCGGTTGACTCATTTGTAAAGTACGACCCCATTGGTGTGGTTTTGGCTGTTATGCCTTGGAACTTCCCCTACTGGCAGGTCATTCGTTTTGCGGCACCAACATTGGCTGCCGGAAACGGCGGTCTGCTAAAGCATGCTTCGAACGTAACCGGATCAGCGCTGGCAATCGCCGACGCGATTGAACGTGCGGGTTTTCCAAAGCATCTGTTCACCACTTTGGTAATTGCTGAGCACTCATGGGTCGACCGCATTATTGCCGACGACCGGGTTGCCGCCGTTACCCTTACCGGCAGTGAAAAAGCCGGCGCCTCAGTGGCCGAATCAGCTGGTCGCGCGCTAAAGAAGACAGTTCTTGAATTGGGCGGATCAGATCCGTTTGTGGTTTTGGCCGACGCCGATGTCGCCGCGATTACACCAACCGCGGTGAAGGCGCGATTCATCAACACTGGCCAGAGTTGTCTATGCGCCAAGCGTTTCATCGTCGAGCGCGAAGTTATCGAAGACTTTGAGGCTCGAGTCGGGGCAGCGGTCGCCGCACTAAAGATTGGAGACCCGCTAGATGACTCAACTCAAATTGGCCCACTAGCCAAGAAGCAGTTTGTTGATGACATTGACTCTCAGGTTCAGCGCTCGTTGGCAATGGGTGCGCGTCTGGTAACGGGCGGCCACCGCATCGATGGCCCAGGAAACTACTACGCGCCGACAGTTCTTGCCGACGTTACCCCTGACATGCCGGTTTTCCGCGAAGAAACTTTTGGCCCGGTGCTCGCTTTGGTTAAGGCTGACAGCCCAACCGACGCTATTGCTTTGGCCAACGATTCGGTTTACGGTTTGGCGGCCAGCATCTGGACATCCGACATCAATCGCGGCCTCGAGCTGGGTGGCGAAATTGAGTCTGGTGCCTTGTTTGTGAACCAGATGGTTGCCTCTGACCCACGTCTACCTTTCGGTGGCGTGAAGCTAAGCGGTTACGGACGTGAGCTCTCGGTCGAGGGCATGCGTGAGTTTATGAACGCCCGTACCGTCGTGGTCAACAACATGCCGAGAAGCTAACTCGCTCACTCTGCGAAAAACCTCTGGGTTTTAAGGTGGGTTAGCCACCTAAAATAAAAGGCAATGACCGACCTACGAAAAATTGACGTCAACCTAATCGTGGTGCTTGACGCAATTTTGAACGAGCTGAACCTCACCCGTGCTGGTGAGGCGGTTGGCATGTCTCAACCTGCCGTTTCAGGAGCATTAGCTCGACTTCGTCAGCAGTTTGATGATCCGCTGCTAATTCGCAACGGCCGCAGTTTTGAACTTACCGAGGTGGCTCAGGCAATCAAGCCGTTGGTAAACGAGGCAATGATTGAAATTAATCGAACCTTTGATTTGCTTCCGACATTCGACCCGGCAACCAGCACCAGAACTTTTCACATTGGGGCTACCGACTACCTGCTCTCGCAGATGACCAGCCCGTTGCTGTCGGTTCTCGAAAAAGAGGCCCCGCATGTAGACATCGATTTCAGTGTGCTTCCGCTTGACCTTGAAGTCAGCCTGATTGATTTGCTGCGCCGAGACGTGCTGATCGCGAGTGTGACCCTCGGAATGCCAGGTAAACGACAGGCACTTTTCTCAGACAGCTTTGTGGGCATCGCCCGAAAGGGCCATCCTCTAGTTGAAAATGGAGCTATTACTTCTGCAAACCTTGCCAAAGCAGAGTTGGTGCAGATGGTTTTGGGTGAACGCGGAACCAATCAGATTGACCTCGGGCTTGGTGAATTGGGTGTTGTTCCACGGGCAACCATTGCGGTTCGCAGTGTGATGTCAATTCCGTTTATGGTCTCGGGTACCGATTTGCTCGGTTGGGTTCCTGAGAAGCTAGCACTGCAATATCAAGAATCTCTGGGTATTGAAATTATCAATACGCCGCTGCCACGCTCGACCCTCATCGAGTCGGTTCACTGGCACCCAACTAAATCTTCAGACCCTGCAATCCCCTGGCTGATTTCGATGCTTCGCAAGGCTTCAGAACTACTCGACTCAGACGAATAGGTTTAGCGCTCGAGCACCACAGCTAGGCCCTGGCCCACACCGATGCAAATGGTTGCAACACCAATTCCGCCGCCGTTAGCCTCAAGTTTGCGAGCCAATTGACCAACAATTCGTGCTCCTGATGCACCCAGCGGGTGACCAATCGCAATCGCTCCGCCATCAACATTTAGTTTTGCCGGATCAAGGTCTTTCCAGAGACGCAAACAGGCAAGGGTTTGCGCTGCAAAAGCCTCATTGAGTTCGACAAAATCAACCTGAGACCAGCTGTAGCCGGCCTGCTCGAGAGCTCGGTTCGCAGCCTCAACCGGTGCAATCCCAAAAATATTTGGATCATTTGCTGCAACCGCGCGCGATGCAATTCGCGCCAGCGGAGCACCCAAACCAGCCTTTGCGGCAGAGATTTCGTCGGCGATAATCAGCGCAGCCGCACCATCGCTGAGTGGGCTTGAGTTGCCTGCGGTTACCGATCCGTTTTCGCGGAATGCTGGCTTCAGGCCAGCCAATGAATCAAGGTTGGCATCGGCTCTAACATTTTCGTCTTTGCTGAAATCTCCGACCGAAATGATTTGGTTTTCAAACTGACCGTTGGCCCAGGCCGCTGCCGCTTTCTGGTGGCTACGAACAGCAAACTCGTCTTGCTCATCTCGCGAAATCTCGAAGCGGTCGGCCAAAATTTCTGCAGTTTCACCAAGCGATACTGTCCAGCGCTTGTCCATTTTGGGGTTGACCATGCGCCAACCCAAAGTGGTCGAATGCAAGGTTTCATTGCCAGCTGGAAAACCCTTGGCGTTCTTTAGCAAAACCCAGGGTGCGCGAGTCATTGATTCAACTCCGCCGGCGATGGTCAAGTGTGCGTCGCCGGCTGCAATCGCGCGGCTGGCCTGAATCACTGCTTCCATGCCGCTGCCACAAAGCCGGTTTAGTGTGACACCGGAAACCGAGGTTGGAAAGCCTGCCAATAGCGCAGCCATTCGGGCAACATTGCGGTTGTCTTCACCGGCGGCGTTTGCGTCACCAAAGTAAATGTCGTCGATTTCACCAGGGTCTAAGCCTGGGTTTCGCTTGGCAATCTCACCGACCACAAGTGCGGCCAGATCGTCGGGCCTTACGTCGGCCAGAGCTTTTCCGTAGCGACCAAAGGGGGTTCTTACGTAGTCGTAGATAAAACTCTGGTTCGACATTTAGGCCTCCAAATCAAGGGTTAGGTTCAAGCCGGTGAGCTGCTGCAAAGACTCGAGACTGGCATCGCCAAATAGCCTGCGAACCAGTACCCCGCGTGCTTTATCGATTTCAAATACTGCCTGCTCGGTGTAAATGCGGGAAACACATCCGATTCCGGTAACCGGGTAACTGAGCGCTTTTACCAACTTCGACTCGCCCTTTTTAGTGGTGAGTTCCATGATGATGAAAATTCGCTTAGCACCCGTGGCAAGATCCATTGCGCCACCGACAGCAGGGATGGCATCTGGAGCACCGGTGTGCCAGTTGGCTAGGTCGCCGGTTTCAGAGACTTGAAAAGCTCCCAAGACGGCAATGTCAAGGTGCCCGCCACGCATCATGGCGAACGAGTCAGCGTGGTGAAAGTAGCTTGAGCCCGGCATTTCGATTACTGGAATTTTTCCGGCGTTAATAAGATCTGGGTCGATTTCTTCGCCCACTGCCTCGCGGCCCATCACCAACATGCCATTTTCGGTGTGCAAAATGACTTCTTGTTCAGGTTTCAAAAAATTGCTCACCAGGGTCGGAATTCCGATGCCTAGGTTAACCACGCTGCCGGTTGGAATATCGGCAGCAACTAACTCAGCTAGCTGTTCGCGGGTTTTGAATTCACTCATTTCGACACCAAACTAACCGCGTTAGCGATAGGCACAATACGTTGCACAAAAATGCCGGGGGTAACAATTACCTCTGGGTCGAGTGCGCCGGTGGGCAAAATTTCTGAGACCTGAGCAATCGTGGTCTTAGCTGCGGTGGCCATAATCGGGCCAAAGTTTCTGGCGGTTTTTCGGTAGACCAAATTGCCCATTTCGTCGGCTTTGTGGGCCTTGATTAGCGCAAAATCAGCGTGAATAGGGTACTCAAGCACAAAGTGGCGGCCATTAATTTCACGCGTTTCTTTACCTTCGGCCAGTAAAGTTCCGAAGCCGGTAGGTGTAAAGAATGCCCCGATGCCCGCACCGGCTGCCCGAATTCGTTCGGCTAGGTTTCCCTGCGGAACAACCTCGAGTTCGATTTTTCCGGCTCGGTAGGCGGCATCGAAATGATGTGAGTCGACCTGGCGCGGAAACGAGCAGAGGATGCGCTTTACGCATCCGGCTTCAATTAGCAAGGCCAAACCGGCGTCACCGTTTCCAGCATTATTGGCCACGATGGTGAGGTCTTTTGGTTTCTTTCTCAGCAGCGCATCGATTAGTTCTACCGGTTGCCCAGCTAGACCGAAACCACCGATCATGATGGTTGCGCCGTTGCCGATATCGGCAACCGCGGCGTCAGCTGATTCGTATTTTTTACTGCTCAAAATTCAATGCCTAAAGTGATTCTTGGTAGAGCGGCTCGATGCCGTAAGCCTGGGCCAGTCGATCAATCTTTTGAGCTCGGGCCAAACGAGGCAGGTCCGAGCCGTCGTTGATGACTCGGCCGCGAGCCTCGAAGTCGGCCATAAAGCGCTGTGCCCAAATGACGTCAGAGTTGGTTGGGCAAATGGTTTCATTGATCACTGGAATCTGGTCTACCTGAAGACATAGTTTTCCGGTTAGGCCCAGTGACACCGACAGCTCAGATTGCTGACGCAAAATTCCGTGGCTCATTCCAACGGTTGGGCCGTCGATAGGACCGGGCAGTCCACCGATACGGCTAGCAGTAACGAGGCGTGAGCGAGGGTATGCCATTGCGAGGTCGTCAGCCGAGGCACCGGTGTCTCGGCGGTAATCACCACTGCCGAAAGCTAAGCGAAATGCACCCTTTGCCGATGCAATCAGACGGGCGTCTTCGATCCCCAGTGCCGACTCAACCAGTGCGATTACTGGTTTTTCGCCACCCAGCGCTTCAAAGGTTTCGGTAACGCTGGTGCCATCTTCGGTCTTAGCTAGCATCACGCCGCGAAGGTTTTTGATGCCGCGCAAACGCTCGAGGTCTTTAGCCCAAAATTCGGTGGTGCGGTCGTTAATTCGCACCCATGCGCTGCCCCCACGCTCGAGCCACTTGGCTACGTTTTCCAGAGCGACCGGCTTGTTCTTTGGGTCAACAGCGTCTTCAACGTCGAGGATGATTTGGTCGGCGAGTGAACGCTCGGCCCGGTCGAATGATTCGTGATGTGAGCCGTTTACCAAGAGCCAAGACCTTGAAATATCGGCTGGTACGTTGCGTTTGTTGGTCATTAAAATCGCCGTTCTACTTTGAACCTCTGCTTATTCTGGCAGGTCAAGCCGTGGCGGGGCTATCAGCGCTGGTTATTGCAGAAATTGATTGACCTAGCTTTTGCGCTCAGTGGCAAATTATTTGGCCAGTAGCGCGGTAAACCCGTCGGTGGCCGCGATGCTGCCGTCGGCTGCCACCAAGAGCGCTTCGAGTTGGGGTTGTTCGTTCAAAAGTCGCAGAGCGTCAAAACCTGCGGCCATAGCTGCTGTAGCCCAAACATCTGCTCGCACCAGGTCGTCGCTAATCACCGAAACCTGAAGTAGCTCTGGGTTTGCAGCTTTCATGGCAGCCTTCGGGTTCCAAATGTGCAACCCACGCTCGGCATACCCTGATGTAGCTAGTGAGTTAAATTCAGTGTGTTTTAGATCGACCACAGTCAATACACCAGCGTCTGGGCTGGCAATCGAGGTCGGTTTATGAATTCCAATCCGCCAACTCAAATCTGTTGAACAACCCGCTGAAATGTAAATGTCACCGCCAGCGTTAATGGTGAAATCGGTCAGGCCGGCTGCCGCTAGAACGGCTGCTGCATTTCTTGCTGCCCAGGTTTTTACTAAACCGGAAGGGTCAAACGTGCGCTCGGGCGTGAGGGCTGAAAAGTATCCGCCGGTTGTTTTTTCCCAAGCCTCACAGTCATCCCAGATTTTTGAAACCACGGGCGGCAGTTGAGTGACCGAAGTCTCACCTCGGCCAAGTTGGCTCAGGGGAGAGTCAGGTTGGTAGAGGGAGAAGATTTCATCGGCTTCGTGCAACAGTCGCCAAGCTTCGTCAAGCAGAGCATCTAGGTCAGCACCGATTAGTTGGGTTTTGCCCCTCAGCTGAAAGGCCGTGCCCATGCACAACTCGGTGCGTTCAAATTCTCTAAAACTTGGCAAGCGCTGAATCCAAGGCGGCGCGGAATGCTTCGGTGGTGTAGGTGGCACCAGATAAATTGCCAAAGCTGGTGCCCTGGGCGCTGAGTGCGAGTTGCACCAATTCGCCCGGGGCCGAGGCCCACTCGCGACCCTTGGTGCTGGCCTGGATCAGGTTGATCGACGAGATGCTGTTTCCAGATTTCACAACCTCTAGCTGAATCGTGCCGTATTTATATCGGATGGCATCACCGGTTTGTGTGCCACCGTTCGTGGCGCTCTTGGTTGCCGTTGCAGTCGGTGCGGGAGCAGCCGCCTCAGCGGTTGCTGAAGTTGCGGTTTTCGACGATGCGCTTGCGGAACTGGTTTTGGTCGCACCGGAGGTAGTGGTTTGCGACTGACTTGAAGTTGATTCGGCAGCGGCATTGGCCGAAGTGTTCTCAGCGGTTGGCTGAGTTTGAGCCACTGACTGCGGGGTTGCAGAGTTTGAATCAGCGGCGCTGGCACTCAGGGAAACCGCGTGTTCACCGGTTGCACCAAATTGGTACGAACCGGCCAAGATGCCAAGTGACACCAGCCCCACTGTCGCTTTAGTTGCACTCCTCACCAGGCATACTCCTCTGCGTGAATTTGATCTTTGGGGGTTCCGGCTCGGCGAAGCGAGCGAATAACCGACTCGGTCCAGGCTTGCGGGCCGCAAACGTAAACGTCTGAATCTGAAACCCAGGGCGCCATCATGGTCAGTCGGGCCTGATCAGGTAGATCCTGCAAATCAGCGTTTAGCCACGAATCGCTTTTGCCTCGCGGCCCAGCAACCACATGCAGTTGCATCGATCGCCGACTCGCAATCTCTCTGATTTCATCGAGCAGTGCGGCATCCGATTCATTTCTGACTCGGTAAATAATGGTCACATCGCCTGGGCGAGCGGCCATTGATTCGGCGAGGGTGCGAACCGGTGGAATGCCAATTCCGGATGCAATCAAAACAACTTTTTCTTTGGTGCGACGCTCTTCGGTAAACACCCCATACGGCCCCTCAAGCAAAACTCGAGTTCCCGGTTTTGCGCTCATCAGAAGGGCTGTGTCATCGCCTCGATTACCAATGGTGAACCTGATGAATGAGTCATTCGGCGCGGCTGAAATTGAAAAAGGATGTGGGCGCCACCACTGTTTCCAGGTGAGCAGGCGGAGCATGTAAAACTGCCCCGACTGACCGCCCATGCGACTGACATTTTTACCCGTCAGGTAAATCGAAACCGAATCGCTAGCGGCGCTTTCGACGTGGGCAATTTTCAACGAACTGCGGTAGGCCTTGATTAGCGGAACCAACACTCGGTACCAAATTATGTTCACGGCTACGAATATGTAGAGGGTGATCCAAAAGACGGTCGCGACCGGTTTGCCTGCTACGTCGCTTCCCGAGCTGAAAACGTGAGGGACTGCCGCCACAACCGCGGCATAGCTAAGTAGGTGGACGATGAACCAGGCTTCGTAGCTCAGCTTTTTGCGGGCGATGTTTAGTGAGGTGACAACCACCACGATCATCAGTACCAGGCTGATAAATGCGAGCAACATGTCGGGCACTTCAAATACCAACCAGATGAAGGTTGCCCAAATAGTTTCGGCGTTTGAAATAGTGAACTCGGCCAGCGAGGCGATGAAGTGGGCAACCACTAAATAGAGGATGGGTTTGCCGAGCCGCTTGTGCGCAACGGTGGCTTTGTCGTGGCCATAAAACTTGTCGATCCAGGGCACTCTCGCCACCAGCAGCAGGTGAATTAGCAGCAGGTCGGTGCCCACTAATGCGGTTAGTCGGCTCAGGGCGTTCATTCCGGTTGCCCAGTCAACAACCTGAGCGGCTCCGCCATCGACAAAAAACATCACCACGACTGCCAAAACGGTGGTCCAGGCAATGGTTTCGATTGTGTCTTGAGCTCGTTTCAACTGTCGAGCTTTGCCAGCACCAATGCGCAATTGCTTAGTCGGTTCGACCAGCGTTAGTTCTTTGGTTGGGTAGCTCACCAGGTCAGTTTGTTGCCAAAGTCTGGAAGTTATCTGAGAACCGCCCGAATTGCTCCTTTCTATCTGAGAAGGCAATAGTCTGGGGCTATGACCGCGCTGCCACTGATTCGTGAATTCAAAGATGGCTACGGGATTGAGGTCACCTTTTACGAGTGGCCGGTTTCTCAGCCGAAAGCTGTTGTTTTAATTCAACACGGATTAGGTGACCACGCCCGACGCTATGACCACCTCGCGCTGGCACTGAACCGCGCCGGTTACTCGGTTTACGCCGATGATCACCGTGGACACGGAATTACCGGTCGCAAAATGGTTGCGTCTGGCCTTACCAAACGACTCGGCAATCTTGGCCCCGGCGGAATGACAGCGGTATTCAAAAACACCATCGCACTTCGTGATTTGGTCGCCGCCGAAAATTCAAACCTGCCGATTGTGCTCATCGGCCACAGCTGGGGTTCGATGATCGCTCAACGCATCCTCGATTTTGCAGCCGAGAAATTTGACGCGGTGGTGCTCACCGGTTCAACTCTTTTGTTGCCTGGAATTTTGCCAACCGGCGGTTTCAACAGAAAATTTGCTCGGGCGGCCGCTCAGTCTGGGCAAGTTTCTAGCGGCTGGGATTGGCTAAGTCGTGATCCTCAGGTCGGTATTGCTATGAAAAATGACCCGGCCAGTTTTCCTGAGACCGCAACCGAAGTTTTCGGCATCGCTAACGCGCTCAAGTTATTGGGAACGCCCAAGCGCGGAATTCCAGAGAACCTACCCATTCGACTGATTGCCGGATCGGCTGATCCGTTGGGCGGAGAGCGCGGAAACCTGATGCTGGCCAAGGCATTTTTGAGAGCCGGCTCTCGAAAGGTTTCGACCGTAATTTACGACGGTGCTCGGCACGAAGTTTTTAATGAGACCAACCAGGATGAAATCATCGCCGATTTGATCGCTTGGCTGGAAGACGAAGTTAGCTAAGTCGAACGCGAGGGAGTCTGCAGGCTGCTGCAGCCTCTTCTAGAGGAATGCCGAGCAGGTCATGTGTTTCAGGGTGCAGCTGCATGTAGCGCACAACGTAAGAACAAACCGGCACGACCTTGATGTCTCCGAGGTCGCCCTTACGAACTCCATCGAAGCTTTCTCGCATCAAAATTGCCGCTAGGTTCTGGCCACGCAGCGCCGGGGTTACCTCAGTGTGCACAAAGTAAGCCTTGCCATCCCGAATTTCGTAATCGGCCAACCCGACCTGATTGCCATCGACAAAAAGGTCATAGCGAGACTCGGCAGGGTTGTGAGCAACGGTGGTGGTCATACGACCATTATCTAGCGTTGGTTTACCTAATCGTTACGCAAACTAGAATTTTTGACCAATTCGGGCGGGTAGCCTGAGAAGAACTGGGGGAGTATCCCAAAGCAAGTGCAGCGACATACCCGGCTTAAGCAGCCCGGGCACTTGGCCACCTTAGGTGGCGGAGAGACTCAGTCTTCGGTTGGCCTAGGTCAGCTGGTAAGACACCAGTCGCACTAGCCATCCGGAGCAAGGTACACCGTAGTACCAAGTTGATCTGGAGGAAATAACTTGAAGAAGTTTGCAATTGCGGCGGCGGCGCTAGCCCTAGTCGCTTCAACAATCACAGCTGCACCGGCCTCAGCCGCCGATGTTGCAGCGTCAAAAGCGCGTGTCGGCGATGCCTGTGCAACCGTTGGAAAAATCGCCAAGAGCCGCGGTGTCAACGACACCGATCTAGTTTGCAAGGTTGCAACTAGCGGCACCTGGAAAGGTCAGACTCTCTGGCTCTACAAGAACGACCCAGTTCTAAAAGAGCTAGACATTCTTATCTCAGCTGGTCAGGGTGGAGGTTTCGACACTTTTGGTCGCTCAATTGGTGCAGCAATGAAGGCTGAAGGCCTGATTGACGCAGAGCCGACCTACCGCAACATCACTGGCGCATCTCAGACAAACGCTCTAAACAGCTTTGTTAAGAACGATGCTGGTAAGGCATACAAGTCATTTATTGTCGGATGGGCTACCGTTGGTGGCGTTTACACCGCTAAGTCAACTGCGAAGACCTCTGACAACGCTCCTATCGCTCGCCTCATGGGCGAGTATCAGGTAATCGTGGTCAAGTCTGACTCAAAGTACAAGACCTTGAAAGACCTAGTTGCTGACATCAAGAAGCAGAAGAACAAACTGGCTATCGCCGGTGGTTCAAAGGGAACCATCGACCACCTAACCGCTGCTGAGATGTATCAGAAGCTTGGTCTAAAAATCACCGACATGAACTATGTTCCTTACTCGGGTGGTGGCGAAACCGCCACCGCAGTGCTATCTGACGCAAAAGTTGCAGCAGGTATCGCAGGTTACGGCGAGTTCGAGACCTTCGTTCAGGCTGGCAAGATGCGCATCCTTGGTATCTCAGCCCCAGCAACAGTTCCTGGCATCAACGCCAATACCTTCAAGTCTCAGGGCGTAAATGTTGTGTCGGTGAACTGGCGCGGAATTATGGCACCACCTCAGACTTCGGTTAAGGGTCGTCTGCTAATGATTCAAGCCATCGACACTCTTCGCGCAACTCCTTCATGGAAGAAAGTTATGAAAGAGAAGAACTGGGTAGACGCCTACCAGTACGGTTTCGCTTTCACTGACTTCTTGAAGAACGAAGAGAAGAAGGTTCCTGCACAGTTCCAGAGTGTTGGTCTGTGAGTTCAAAACTAAGCAAGTCGGCAAAGGGGGAGCTGGTATTTACCAGCTTCCTCTTTCTTGCTGGCGTCATCGTAATTTTCAATACCGCGCAGCTTGAGCTTCCGGTAAGCACTGAGATTGTTACCGCGCAGGTTGTTCCCTACGCCATCGGAATTATCTTGGTTGTACTTTCACTGCTGCAGTTCATTGGTGTACTTCGTGGCGATCTAGGTCAGCCAGAAGGAATCGAAGGTGGCGAGGTCGACTCAAAGCCCCACTTTGGCAAATTCTTCCTGGCGCTTGGCGGTCTGGTGCAGTTTGCAGTTTTGGTTAATTTCATCGGCTTCATCGCCAGTGGAACCATCATGTTTTTCCTGGTTGCTCTAGCCCTCGGTGCTAAGAAATGGTGGAAGATCCTGATTGTTTCTTTAGTCGTGGTTAGCGCTGTTTACGTTGGTTTTACCCAGGGTCTGCAGATTGATTTGCCGTTGGGCATCAACTTCTCGACTGAGACCGAAGTTGAGGAGTGGTAACCATGGATTTCACTCCGTTCTTAGAGGGTCTCGCTAACTCACTGACCTTGACCAACCTGATGTTTGGTCTACTCGGAACCATTCTCGGTACCCTGGTCGGTGTATTGCCAGGTATTGGCCCGGCGCTTGCAATTTCACTGCTACTTCCGGTGACATTCACACTTGAACCCACCTCAGCACTGATTATGTTTGCGGCGATTTACTACGGCACCATGTATGGCGGTTCAACCACCTCAATTTTGCTAAACGCTCCGGGTGAATCTGGCTCAGTGATGACGGCAATTGAAGGAAACAAAATGGCTCGTGCCGGTCGTGCCGGTGCTGCGTTGGCCACCGCCGCGATCGGTTCGTTTGTCGCCGGTGCAATTGCGACCGCACTGCTTGCACTGGGAGCTCCGGCCATTGCCGAACTTGGATTGCGTCTGCAGCCAAACGACTTCTTCGCTCTCATGGTTTTGGCCTTCGGTACCGTTAGCGCGGTTATGGGTCAATCAATCAAGCGCGGGTTTATTTCGCTCGCCCTGGGTCTGGCAATTGGCCTAATCGGTATGGATGTCGGTTCAGGTGTTCAGCGATTGAACTTTGGCAACCAAGACCTACTCGAAGGAATTTCCTCGGTGGTTGTTATCGTCTCGGTATTCGCTCTAGGTGAGGCGCTGTACGTTGCGTCACAGGGGCACTTGGTGTCCGGCAAAATCAACAAATTCAAGGGTTCTGCCTGGCTAAGTCGAGACGATTGGAAACGTTCTTGGAAGCCTTGGCTGCGCGGTACCGCAATTGGTTTCCCCTCGGGAGTCTTGCCTTCAGGTGGCTCTGAGCTACCTACCCTGCTGAGCTACAGCCTCGAAAAGCGTTTGGCCAAAGGTAAAGACTTTGGCAAGGGTGCCATCGAAGGTGTTGCCGGCCCAGAAGCCGCAAACAATGCAAACGCAGCCGGTGCGCTAGTGCCGCTGCTGGCACTTGGCTTGCCGACTTCGGCGACAGCCGCGGTAATTTTGTCAGCGTTCCAACAGTTCAACATTCAGCCTGGCCCACTGCTATTCGTCAATGAAGCGGCACTGGTCTGGACGCTGATTGGCGCGCTGTTTATCGGAAACCTACTGCTACTTATAATCAACCTTCCACTGGTTAAGCTCTGGGTTCAGTTGCTCAAAATCCCTCAGCCATACCTTTACGCCGGAATTCTTTTGTTTGCCGCCGTTGGTTCATACGCAATTGATCAGACCATCACCGGTCTGCTGGTTGGCGTGAGTATCGGTGTACTCGGCATGCTTTTCCGTCGTTACGGTTACCCAATTACCCCGCTGATTTTGGGTGTAATTCTGGGGCCAGAAGCTGAAGTTCAGTTGCGTCGTGCCTACCAAATTTCGCAGGGCGAGCCACTCACTTTGGTTTCAACACCGTTCAGCGTTGTTGTGTACACGGCCCTTATTTTGGCAATCGTCGTGCCAAAACTTTGGCCGCTGATTGCAAAGAAGCGCAGCTAGGCGGAAAAAATTAGGTTGTTCCAAAAAGCAAGCGGGAGCCACTGGCTCCTGCTTGTTTTACTTAACTCACTGTTTATTCAAGCCGGCGTCTACGTGGTCAGGCCGATGCTCACCTATCGTGCGCTTGATCTTGGTGCCGATGCTGTTTTGGTGGGCCTGCTTGGAGCTGCCTTTGCGATAGCTCCGCTATTTTTTGCGATTCAGGTTGGCCGCTGGACAGACCGCGGTCGAGATGGAACCGCAATGGTGCTTGGTGCAGCACTTTCGATAGGTTCATCAATCGCGTTGATGTTTCTCAACAACGTTTATCTATTGATGGCGGTTGTGCCGGTGCTGGGTATCGGGCATCTGCTGACTATGGCCGGTGGGCAGACGGTTATTGCCAATCGTGCTAAAGATCCGAGCTACGAGCGCGCCTTTGGTCTGCTTACTTTTTACGCTTCGATCGGTCACGCATTTGGTCCGCTGGTCGGAGGCTGGCTGGCCGACCGTGGCGAAAACCAAATCGATACAAATACTGCAATTTTGTTTGCCATCGGTTTATTTGTTCTGGCTCTGCTGGTGATTTTTCCGCTGGGTCGAGTTGATGAGACTAAGCGAGCAAAAAGCACGAACGCAAAATCCAGTGCTCGAGCGGTAATGGCAACACCTGGTTTCAAGTCGGCGATTTTTGTCTCCGGTGCAATTACCTCGGTGGTCGACGTCGTGCTGATTTTCTTGCCGCTACTGGGTCGCTCGATTGGCCTAAGTGCCTCGCAAATCGGTATTTTGCTAGCCGTCCGTGCCGCGGCATCGATGGGAGTTCGAGTCGCCCTCGGCCCTATGACAAATACGTTGGGAATGAGAAATACCCTAAACCTTGGATCGGCAGGAACACTCGCTGCCATGGTCGCCGTCATTTTTGTTACTGACTTCAGCTGGCTCATCGTTGTAATGCTGGTTGCCGGGTTTGCAATGGGTATCGGTCAGCCAGCAACCATGGCGTGGGTTTCTAGAATTTCGAGCCCCGATACCAAGGGCTTGGCAATTGCCATCAGGCTCACCGCTAATCGACTGGGTCAAGTGGCGGTGCCAGCCTTTGCTGGTGTTGTGGCTGGAGCAAGTATCGGTGGGGTTTTCGGCATGTTGGCTGCAATTCAAGGTGCAGCAATTGTTGTCACTTCCCGAGCGCTGCCCAACAGTGAGCAATAGACGGTTAAACTTTCGACATGGCCCTTTCGATTGCTGACGCGAACCTTTTAATCGAGGGCGACAATTTGGAAATTTTGCAACAGCTGCCCGATGAATCTGTTCAACTTATTTACATAGATCCGCCTTTTAATACCGGACGAGTGCAGCGCCGTGGCGATCAGGTAACTAGGCGCAGTGAAACTGGAAATCGGGTTGGGTTCAAGGGTCAGCGTTACGAGACCGTGCGCAGCACCGTGCTCAGTTACGATGACGAGTTTGCCGATTACTGGTCGTTTCTCGAGCCCAGGCTTGAGCAGGCTTGGCGTGTGTTAAACGACACCGGAACCCTTTATCTTCACCTCGACTACCGCGAAGCACACTATGCCAAGGTCCTCCTCGACTCGCTTTTTGGTCGTGAATGTTTTTTGAATGAAATTATTTGGGCTTATGACTACGGTGCCAAGGCACAGAATCGCTGGCCGGCGAAACACGACACCATCTTGGTTTACGTGAAAAACCCTAAAACCTATTACTTCAACAATGCCGAAGTTGACCGCGAGCCCTACATGGCACCGGGGTTGGTTACTCCTGAAAAACAAGCCGCCGGCAAGTTACCAACCGACGTTTGGTGGCACACCATCGTTTCGCCAACCGGCAAAGAAAAGACCGGCTACCCAACCCAGAAACCGCTTGGGATTTTGCGCAGGGCAATTCAAGCCTCGTCGAAACCAGGCGATTTGGTCCTAGATTTTTTCGCCGGGTCTGGAACCACCGGGGCAGCGGCGGCCGAGCTTGGCCGCCGGTTCATCCTGATTGATAAAAACCCAGAATCAATTGCTGTGGTAGCTAAGCGGCTCGACGCCGCCGAGGTGAGCTACCGCTTGCAATCAAAATTAGGATCAGGCTCAGCAGAATAATCAAGGCCGTAATGGCCAGCGCCATCCCGTAGTTTTGGCCGCCCGGTCGCGAAATAAGCGCATATAAAACAGTCGGCAGAGTTGCCTGATTGCCGTAAGCCAGCAACTGTGCTGCACCAAACTCACCGATTGATGCAACCACGGTGTAAGAAATTGCAGTTCCAATAACCGAACGAACCATCTTGCTTTCGACCAGCCACCAGGTTTGTCTCGGGGTTGCCCCGTCGATGGCAGCGGCCTCTCGGGCTTCCTTTCCGATAGCAACCAGAGCTGGGTACACAATTCGAATCACCAGCGGAATCGCCATGAGGGCTTGCACGAGCGGCACCACAACCCAGCTGTCACGAATGGGCAATAGACCACTACCAAAGGTGATCAAATAGCCGAATCCGAGAACCACTGAAGAGATGCCCACCGGAAGCAAAAACAGTACGTCCAGTAAACCCTGCCACCAGCGCCTTTGATCAACAACGCTCTTAGAGGTTTGGCGCGACAGCAGGTAAGAAATTAATAAGCCCAGACCTATCGCTAGCGATGCCGAAATAATCAAGTTGCGAAGGGTGTTGGTGGCAGCGGCCACAACCGAGATATTGAGAAGCTCGCGCTCTCCCTGCCCACTGAGATTGGCAAAGTTTTGCAGCGAAAATTGCCCATCGACCATAAAGGCTTGCACCAAAAGTGTGGCAATTGGAATCGCAATTAGCCCAACCGAGATTGCCAGGGTGATGGCCGTTGCAGGCAAGTCTCTCAAATCAAGTTTTTGCTTTGGTGCAGTCTCTGATTCGGTCTCGAAAGAGGCAGCTCCGTGGCTGATTTTTTCACTAAACACAAATGCTGCAACTGTTAGCAAGGTCTGAAAAATCGCTAACGCACTGGCACGTTCTAGGTCGAGAAATTGAGTGGCAGCCAATGCGATCTCGGTCTCAATCGAATTAACCAAGCCGTTTCCCAAAACTAAAATGATGCCAAAGCTGGCACTGCAGTAAAGAAAAATTAACGCGGCCGCTGAAACCAGAGCTGGCTTGAGTTGCGGTAGAGAAATCGCAATTAGGGTTCGCAAACGACCGGCACCAGCCAGCTCAGCGGCCTCCTCAGTTTCTGGGTCGAGGCTTAACCAAACTGACCCGATGGCACGAACAGCAATTGAGTAGTTGATGAAAACGTGGGCGGCGATTATCCAGTAGTGAGCATTACTGGCTAGTGGTTCGAAGTGGAAGCTTCGCTGATTGGTGAAAATCACCGCGACGATGATTCCGGGCAGCACCATCGGCACGGTAATTATCGCTCTGAGCAACTTTCGGCCAATGAATTCTCTGCGATACAGCACGTAGGCCCCGGGTATACCGAGCACCAGGCAGAGCAAGGTCGAGAGCAGGGCTTGCCAAATTGTGAACCAAATTGCCTCGAGAGTTTTGGGTTCTACAAGCTCAGCCAAGAAATTTGCGGTTAGCCCGATTGACCCGATCTTGGCCAAGGGCAAATAGAACAACACCGCTATGAATGCCAGCGGTGTTACCCAGAGGGCGAGGCTGGTTAGCCGAGAATATCTGACCACTGGGCCAGCCACTTCTCACGTTTGCCGTCGATGTCGAGTTTTTCACCGGTCACTGGGTTTGGGCTAACGGTTGCCCAGGTAGCCCAATCTTTAGGCAGAACAACATCTAGGCGAATCGGATAAACATACATGCTGGTCGGCAGAGCTAACTGAAAAGACTCTCCAAGCATGAATTCAATGAATTTACGAGCGCCAGATTCATTTTTACCGCCGCGCAAAATTCCTGCGGATTCAATCTGCCGGAAGCAACCATCCAGGATTGATGCGGTGCCACTCTCGCCATTGTCTCGAATTTCGAAAGCGGGTGATGAAGAATAGCTGAGCACGATGGGGTAGGCCCCTCTGCCTGATGATCCTGAAAATTCAGTGAAGTAGGCATCCTCCCAGCTGGCTGCAACTTTCAAATCGTTTGCCTTCAGCTGCTGCCAATACTGCTGCCATCCGTTTTCGCCGAACCCATCGATCGTTGCCAATAAAAATGCGAGCCCAGGAGATGAAGTGTTTGGATTTGAAACCACGGTAAGCCCGCGATATTTTGCTTCGGTTAGCTGAGCAATTTTGGTCGGTGCAGCTAACCCTTTGGCTGCAAACCATGCTTTGTCATAGTTGAAACAAACGTCGCCATAGCTAATGTCGGCAAGGGTTCCATCGCCGTAGTCGTAGTAGTCGTTGAAGATACCAGCGCTAATTGCACGTGAGGCAAAAGTGTTATCGATGCCGTAGACCATATCGCCGATCGGCGCATCCTTGGTGAGAATTAACTTATTGGTCAGTTCGCCGGTGTCTCCAGCCTTCAGCTGCTTTACCGTTATGCCCGTTTCGGTTTTGAATTCGGCAAGTAGCTCATCGGTAAAAACCACCGAGTCGTGGGTCACCACGGTCAGTTCGGTTGGTGTTGGTTCGCTGCATCCGGTGATTGAAATGGATGCGATTGCGCCGGCTAAGCCCAGCGCGATTAGTTTCTTAATTTGCACTTTCGTGCCCTCCTGAAAACGACTGACGAATTGAGTGGGCACGGGTTAGAGGTCCTCCCTGCGCTGGCATTACCCAGATCAGGTTTGACGGTCGAAAACTACTTAGTTTTCCTCTCAGTCTGGTGTTACCAAACTCCCGTGTAGCTCTAGCCTAGGCGACTTTAGTGGGGTGCTGCTACTTCTGCGTTCTCTTCAGCAACAGCCTGGAAGCCTGAGGTCTTTTTGAGTTCGACCTCTTTGACAAAGAAGGAAATCACAAACGCAATAGCTGTAACTACCGCTGCGGTGTTGAACACGGTAACGGCCGATTCGGTGAATGCCACCAAAATTGGTCGAGCAATTTCAGGAGAAATTGTGTTCAAGAACGACGAGTCGGTGTTGACCAGATCGGCCAGGCCAGATGGGCCAGCCTCAGCCAAAATTGAGTTTTCTGGCAACTTCATGATGTCTGGGTTTGCCTGGATAACCGCACCAATTTCGGCAGCGATTTTCTCTCCGCGATCTGCCAGTGCAGTAAAAAGCATCGACAGGAACACTGCAACACCTACGGTTCCACCGATCTGTCTGAAGAAGGTGGTCGAAGCAGTGGCAACGCCGATGTTTCGTGCAGCAACTGCGTTCTGTGCCGCAACGGTCAGGGTTTGGAAAAGCTGACCAAGGCCAAGGCCCATCAACAACATTCCGCCGGCTAGCTGCCAGTAGGTCCAGTCAGCAGTCATTTGACTCATGTAGAGGTATGCCGAGGTGAGTAAACCGGTTCCAATAATGAGGAACATTTTGTACTTTCCGGTTCGGCTGGTTACCTGACCAGAAACGGTGGTTGCAATCATCATTCCGAGCACCATTGGCAACATCTGCAGACCGGCCTCAGTTGGGGTCGCACCCTGAACAATCTGCAGCAGCAGCGGTACAGTCATCATTCCGCCGAACATGCCAACGCCAACGATTACACCTAGAACAGTGCTGGTGCTGAAGGTTGAAGACTTGAACAGGCTAAGTGGCAGCAGTGCGTCTTCACCCATCTTTCGCTCGACGATGATGAACGACACAATTCCGACGACGCCAAGGGCGATTAGACCAAGGGTTAAGGCCGAGGTCCAACCCCATTCGCGACCCTGCTCAGCGACTAGCAGAAATGGCACAACACCAAGGATGATCGTGACCGCACCCCACCAGTCAATCCGGCTCTTTCTTGGAGTGTGAGGAACATGTAGAAAGGCCACGACTGCCATCAGCGCCAAGATGCCGATGGGGAAGTTGATCAAGAAAACCCAACGCCATCCTTCGACAAATAAGAAGGAATCGATGTCTGCAAAAAGACCACCGACCAGCGGACCGATCACAGATGAGGTTCCGAAAACCGCAAGGAAAATTCCCTGGTAGCGAGCTCGCTCGCGGGGTGGGACCATGTCGGCAAGGATGGTCAGGGCCAGCGAGAACAAACCACCGGCACCGAGGCCCTGGAACGCGCGCCAGCCAGCTAGCTCAAACATATTTCCGGCGAAACCGGCGCCTACCGAACCTGCAATAAAAATCGAAATTGCAGAGATGAAAAGTCGACGACGACCGAAGATGTCTCCGAGTTTTCCGTAGATAGGTGTCGAAATAGTGGAGGTAATCAGGTACGCGGTGGTCGCCCAAGCTTGCAGTTCGAGACCCTTTAGGTCGTCGGCGATGGTGCGCATTGCACTGCCAACAACGTTCTGGTCTAGGGCTGAAAGGAACATTCCGGCCATTAGGCCGATAAGTACAAACTGAATTTGGCGTTTGGTCATTACGCCGGTTTTTGCCGATTCGGCGGCCGCAGCTTTACGCTCTGCACGTGCCATAGGGAAATTCTCAATCCTGAAAAGTAGTCTTTACTTGTGTTTCAGCCTAACTTGCAAAAAAAGAAAATCATTCCAATTTTGCTATCGACCCTTGCGATAGTGACCATTGGGTTCGCACCGGCAGTAGCCGTTGACGAGCCTGGGTCATCAGCAACACCAAGCCCTACTGCAACCACCACCCCGACTGAGACACCAACACCGACAGCCACCCCATCCCCCGAGGTGACGATTCCGATCGAAGTTCCCAGCTGGAATATTGATTCGGCTAAGTCGCTTCAGGTGGTCGTAAACAAAAAGCGGCCGCTAAATCCGAAAACCTACGCGCCAGTTTTAGACAAGGCTTTGCCGTTGGCAAAGCCTGCCGCCGATGCATACCGCAAGATAAAAAAGGAAATTACCAACCAAAAATTAGGCAATCTCTGCTTGAACAGCGGTTACCGCAGTTTCAAAACCCAAACCGCAACTCACGCCTACCAGGTAGCTCGCGGTAAACAATTCGGCTACGACGGTGAAACGGTTGCGGCACGTCCAGGTTATTCGGAGCATCAAACCGGTTTAGCAGTCGATGTTTCACTTACCTCAGTTGGTTGCAGCATCAATAAATTTGGGGCCACCAAGGCTTCATCCTGGTTGGCAAAAAATGCTTGGCAGTATGGCTTCATTATTCGATACCCCAAGGGCAAAGAAAAAATTACCGGCTACATTTACGAGCCTTGGCACCTGCGTTTCGTAGGTGTCGAGTTAGCCACCGATATGCGAGCAAAAAAGATCGCCACGCTCGAAGAGTTTTTCGAGTTGCCAGCGGCCACCAAGTACTAGCTCAGGACCGAGTCGACCAGCGCCTTGGCCTCAACCTGCACATCGCGCAGGTGAGCTTCACCCTTGAAAGATTCTCCGTAAATTTTGTAGACATTTTCGGTGCCGGATGGTCGAGCGGCAAACCAGGCAGATTCGGTTTCAACCTTTAGGCCACCCAGTGCTGCGCCGTTGCCAGGGGCGTGAGTAAGAATGCCCGTGATTTTCTCACCGGCTAATGTGCTGGCGCTAACCGCATCGGCGGAGAGTTTTCCAAGTTTGGCTTTTTGCTCAATGGTTGCCGGGGCATCAATTCGCTCGTAGGCGGGGGCGCCGTATTTTGCAGTTAGACGAGCGTAGTGTTCGCTAGGTGTCTTTCCGGTGACTGCCGTTATTTCACTGGCCAACAGAGCCAAAATCAGACCGTCTTTATCGGTAGACCAGGCTTTGCCATCTTTGCGCAAGAACGAAGCACCAGCAGACTCTTCGCCACCGAAGCCAACCGAGCCGTCGATGAGACCAGGTACAAACCACTTGAAACCAACCGGAACCTCAATTAGTTTGCGACCAAGGTTGGCAACCACTCGGTTGATGATCGATGAGGAGACCATAGTTTTGCCAACTGCAGCATCACCTCTCCAATCGGGTCGGTTTTGGAAGAGGTAATCAATTGCCACAGCCAAGAAGTGATTTGGGTTCATCAGGCCGGAGTCTCTGGTTACGATTCCGTGGCGATCAGCGTCGGCATCATTTCCGGTAGAAATGTCAAAGCGATCGCGGCCGGCAATTAGCGAAGCCATCGAGTAGGCCGAAGAGCAGTCCATTCGAATCTTCTCGTCCCAGTCGAGTGTCATGAATCCAAACTGGAAATCTACTTCTGGGTTTACCACTTCAAGTTTTAGTGCGAAGCGATCACCGATTGCTCCCCAGTAGTCAACTGAAGCTCCACCCATTGGGTCAGCACCAATCTTTACGCCGGCGTCGCGAATCGCATCCATGTTTAGAACATCACCGAGTTGCGAGATGTAGTTCTCGCGGAAGTGGAATTTGGTTGCGTTTGGTTTGGCGCGTTTCACCTCACGCAGCCCGCCCAAAATAATTTCGTTTGCTCTGGCGGCAATCCAGTTGGTGGCATCGCTGTCGGCCGGACCACCGTGGGTGGGGTTGTACTTGAAGCCGCCGTCAGCCGGTGGGTTGTGGCTAGGGGTAATCACCAAACCGTCGGCTAGCGATGGGTCGTCGAGCGCTTTGCCTTCGTTGTGGTTGATGATGGCAACCGATACGGCGGGGGTGGGCACATAGCGGCCTTCCGCATCAACCATTGCAATGATTCCGTTGCCGGCAAGCACCTCGAGCGCGCTAATTTCCGCTGGCTCAGACAGTGCGTGAGTGTCTTTGCCGACGTAAATTGGGCCGTTGATATTTTCTTTTCGGCGGTATTCAACAATGGCCTGAGTGATTGCCAGAATGTGGTCTTCATTGAAGCTGCCGTTGAGCGAAGTGCCGCGGTGACCCGATGTGCCGAAGGTTACTTTTTGCTCTGCGGTTGAAATGTCGGGATGAATTTCAAAGTAAGCAGCAACCAATTTTGAAATGTCGGTTAGGTCAGATTGTTGGGCTTTTTGCCCCGCGCGCGCACTCATATCTTCATTCTGGCCGTTAACCTTTATCTATGTCACCTCAAGCGCGTAACAGTTCAGCAAAAAAGACCTACTCTTTTCTAGGCCCGGTAGGCACCTTTACCGAGCTTGCGCTAGCTCAGGTGGCAGAGGCCAAAGGTGCAAATCATCGAGCGGTTGCCAATGTGCAGGATGCTATCGACGATGTCGTGTCTGGTCGCGCATATAGGGCAATCATCCCGGTTGAAAACTCGGTTGAGGGTGGCGTTTCGGCGACCTCTGATGCTCTTGCCATTACCGACAAAATTCGAATCTACGGCGAGTACTTGGTACCGGTAACTTTCGATCTGGTTGCCCGCCCGGGTGTCGCCCTGAAAGACGTAAAGACCATCGCAACTCATCCGGTTGCTTACGCTCAGACGCGTAACTGGTTGGCAGAAAACCTCAAAGGCCACGATTACTTGCCTAGTACCTCTACTGCAGCGGCAGCAGCAGCTCTGCTTGAGAACGAATACGCCCAGGCAGCAATTGCAGCCCCCACAATTACCAAGCACTACGGCCTGAAAGTGCTCGCAAAAAACATCGGAGAAAACCGTCACGCCCAAACACGTTTTATTCAGATCGGACTAGTGGGCAAACTTCCTGAGCCAACCGGCCGCGATAAAACATCGGTAATTGTTGAGTTGCCGAGTGACCGCCCAGGCGCCCTGCTTGAAATGCTTGAGCAGTTTGCGGCCCGCGGAGTAAACCTGTCTCGAATCGAATCACGCCCGATTGGCGATCGACTTGGTCGCTACCGATTCAACATTGACGCACAGGGACACATTCAGGACGATGCGGTTTCAGAGGCGCTAATGGGGCTGCACCGGTTTAGCCCAAAGGTTAATTTTTTGGGTTCTTACCCACGCGCAGACAAGCAAAAATCAGTTCACGAGGGTAATAACTCAAACGCAGAGTTTTCTGATGCTGCCGCCTGGCTCAAAGCGCTGAAGTCTGGTCGCTAGCTACAGCCGCATTGTTATTGCTCGCGGAAGAACTTCGAATTCAACCTCGATGATTTCGCCGTAGGGGTCGCCGTCCAGTTGCATATAAATCGGCGCCTGCGGGGTAACTCGAATTTTGGCTCCGCGAAAGTTTTCAAGGGTTTTCACATTTGCTGTTGCATCGAGCAGTTTTCGTCCAATGCGATTAGGCCGCACATAGCGATTGGCAAAGGTAACTCGAGACCAGAAGTCAACCCATTCCCAGGCATACCTAGGTGCAATTGCTGCGACATCTAGTCGCCCATCATCGAGCGAGGCATCTGGCATCAGCCCGATGCGACCCGGAAGCCATCCGGCATTGCCAACCAACAGAGTCAGAACTCTCACTGACTTCGCTTCGCCGTTGTCGCAGGTCAGTGTCAACCTCGGGTACTGCAGCGGCAGAGATTTGAAGCCGCCCTCAATGTAGGCAACCCAGCCGAACTTTCGCTTTCTAGCGGTGTCAGTGCGTTCCATAATTTTGGCGTCTAGACCCACTCCGGCCATCACTGCAAAAATTTTCTCTTCTCGAGATTGGTCGGCACGAATAATTCGAGCTAAACCAAGATCCATCGGATGCCGATTACCGGTGAGTGCTTGCTTTACCGCGCTGTGCAGATTGTTCAAATCGAGGTTTAGATTTCGAGCCAACACGTTACCGGTGCCACTTGGCAAAATCCCAACCGTAACTTTGTCAGCCAGTCCCGCGTTGGCTATGGCTTCTACTACTTCACGAACAGTTCCGTCTCCACCAGAGATAAGGATGTGAGTTGCGTTCTGTGCAATCGCCTGCAGCGCTTGAATTCCGCCGCGGTCTTTTGCGGTAGTTCTAAGCCAGAGGGTTGGTTCCCAGCCGAGAGGCAAAGTTATGCCCTGAATAATGCCGGTGAGCTTTTTTCTGTCGACTCGACCGGGGTAATAAATCACCGCTGCGCGTTTGTTCTGACGGCTGTCGGTGCTCATAACTTCAGTTTTCCACAGATTTAAAGTTCTGACGAGTGGTATCAGATTGATACCATTACGGTATGGCTATGACACTGAGGTTGACCGATAAACAAGACGCAGAACTATCTGCGGTGGCTGAGTCGTTGAACATATCCAAGCAGCGCGCCATGCAGATTGCGCTTGATGAATACCTTGAGCGCAATGACCAAGACCGCATTATGAAGCAGGTGCTCGAAACTGTTTTGTTTCGAGACGGTGAATTAATGCGGCGCTTGGCTGACTCATGATTCGATATCCCAATTTAGAAACAGTTGTAGGCGCTCTGAAAAGCCTAGGTTTTCACGTTCGAGACCTGGGTTTACTCGACTCGGCAATAGCCAGGTCGCAGACACGACTTTACGGAAAAGATACCTATCCAACTATCAACCTGAAGGCTGCCGCCATGGTTCAATCCCTAATTAGTAACCATCCAATGATTGATGGCAACAAAAGGTCGTCTTGGGTCCTGTTGAATTACTTTCTCGTTCTAAATGGCAGAGCTATTAGTGCAACTCAAGACGAAAGCTATGAATTCATCATGGCTATCGCCGAAAAAAAGTTGGAGCTTCAAGAAATCGCAGGCTGGCTCGATGATCACGTGGTAGACCTAACTCCCCAGTCACCCTAGCCAAGGTAACCTAGAGGAGTGATTGACATCAACCTGCTCAGAACCAACCCAGAAGCAATTAAGGCTTCGCAGCGCGCCCGTCTTGCCGATGAATCTCTGGTAGATCAGGCAGTTGCCGCTGACGCCGCATGGCGCAAGGCCACACAAGAGTTTGAGTCATTGCGCGCCGAGCAGAACGCTTTCGGTAAGCAGGTAGCTTCGGCCCCTAAAGAAGAAAAGCAGGCCCTGGTTGCACAGGCTCAAGAGTTAGCCGCTCGAGTAAAAACCGCTGACGTTGCTGCAGGCGAGGCATCGGCTGCGCTAGACGCCATCCTCTGGAAAATTGAAAACGTCGTAATTGATGGCGTACCAACCGGCGGCGAAGAAGACTACGTTGTGGTCAAAGAAGTTGGCAACAAACCCAATTTCGATTTTGAACCTCGCGACCACGTTGCCCTCGGTGAGCTGCTCGACGTAATCGACATCGAACGCGGCGCCAAAATTTCTGGGTCACGCTTTTACTTTCTAAAAGGATGGGGTGCGCGCCTCGAGCTTGCCCTGATGAACATGGCGCTCGACTACGCCACCAAACACGACTTCACAGCGCTAATTACCCCAACTTTGGTTCGACCAGAAGTAATGGCTGGCACCGGTTTCTTGGGTGCGCACGCCGACGAAATTTACTATCTTCCAGCAGACGAGCTCTACCTCACCGGTACCTCAGAGGTGGCGCTCGCCGGCTATCACCGTGACGAAATTGTTGACCTATCGAAGGGGCCACTGCGCTATGCCGGTTGGAGCACTTGCTATCGTCGCGAAGCCGGCAGCCACGGCAAAGACACTCGCGGAATTCTGCGAGTTCACCAGTTCAACAAACTAGAAATGTTCAGCTACATCGACCCTGCTGACGCAGAGGCAGAACATGCCAAACTGCTTGCTTTTCAAGAGGCAATGCTTCAGGCCTGCGAGTTGCCATACCGTGTTATTGACACCGCGGCTGGAGACCTTGGTTCGAGCGCCGCACGAAAGTTTGACGCGGAAGCCTGGGTGCCAACCCAGGGCACCTATCGTGAGCTAACTTCAACCTCAAACTGCACCACCTTCCAAGCGCGTCGCTTGAACGTTCGATTTCGTAAAGAAGATGGCAAGACCGGCGTCGCTGCCACCCTCAACGGAACTCTTGCAACAACTCGCTGGTTGGTCGCTATTTTGGAAAATCACCAGCAAGCTGACGGTTCAGTTCGAATTCCTGAAGCACTTCGCCCCTACCTTGGCGGCGCAGAGGTAATCAATGCCCCTAGCCGATAAAGATCGCTGGCTAATTGCCATCGACATCGATGGCACTCTCGTTCACGACAACGGTTTTCTATCGCATCGTGTGGTTAGCGAGGTCGCACGCATCCGCAGTCTCGGCCATGAAGTCGTAATTGCCACCGGTCGTTCGGCATCAAATGCGTTTCCGGTCGTAAATCAGGTTGGTATCGAATCGGGGCATGCAGTTTGCTCAAATGGTGCAGTAACCATAGAGCTTGGTCAGCATTACGAACGCGGCTTCAAAACCGCTGAGGTAATTACCTTTGAGCCAAAAGAAATTCTTACCGAGTTGGTTCGTCATCTTCCAGAGGCGCATTTTGCAGTTGAAGATGTCGACGGCAGTTACCGTTTTCACCGACCATTTCCTGAGTACGCGTTGGGTGAGTTAAATTTTGAAACCCCGTTAGAAGAGCTGATGCAGCATCCGGTCAGCCGGGTTGTGGTGCTTTCGCCAAGCCATGATGTTGAAACTTTCACCGATGCAATTGACAAAGTTGGTTTGCAGTCGGTTTCTTATGCAATCGGATACACCGCCTGGTTAGACATTGCGCCGAAGGGCGTGACCAAGGCCACCGGTCTCGAGAAGAGGCGGCAGGCACTCGGTGTGCCCGAGAACCAGTTAATTGTGATGGGCGATGGCCACAACGACATTCCAATGTTCGAATGGGCTAAAGAGCTCGGTGGCTTGGCGTTTGCGATGGGCCAGGCACCTGAGGCGGTAAAAGCAGCGGCCACCGCGACCACCTCGTCTGTCGAAGACGACGGTGTGGCAAATGTGCTCGCTGATTTCGAAGGCATTTTGTTCTCGCGCCGCTAGGCAGTAAACTCTTCCACGGAGGTCTGTCCGAGTGGCCGATGGAGCTGGTCTTGAAAACCAGTGGGCAGCAATGTCTCGTGGGTTCGAATCCCACGGCCTCCGCCAGTTCCCCGCCAAGGCCCGAAAGGTTTGGCGGGGTTTTCTGTTAATTCACCGACTTCGCTAGGTCAAATTTATCCGCGCTCGTAAACTTGAAATTCAATGTCTAAACTTCGTTTCCCACTAATCCGTCGCCGCAAAACCGATGTTGAAACTGCAGTGCCTTTTGCGCGGCACGGTCGCATTCGAGTGCAGACCAAGGCACAAGGGTTCTGGGGCCTGGCCATCAAACTTGTCGGTGCTGTTACTGGCGCTGCAGTGGCTGTAGCCGGAGTCAGCGTTTGGGAACTGAATAACGCAATCAAGGCAAACGGCATTGAGCTAATTGGCTCGAAGCCAATTACTGAGGCAGACCTGGCTGGCCCGCTAAACATGCTTTTGGTTGGTAGCGATACGCGTCAAGGTCAGGGCGGCGGCTACGGTAACGAAACCTCAGAGTTGGCTGACGTCATCATTTTGCTTCACGTTTCGGCTGACCGAAAGAATGCGGTAGCTCTAAGTTTCCCACGTGACCTTTTGGTGCCTTACCCTGCCTGCCCAAGCACCTCGGGCGGCCCCGGCTATCTACCGCAGAGCCTCGGTCAGATTAACGCAACCATTGCCAACGGTGGTCCAGGATGCACACTGCTAACCGTTGAGACTCTTACCGGTGTCAAAATTCCTTACCTCGCCATGATTGATTTCAAGGGTGTTATCGAAATGTCAACCGCAATTGGCGGTGTCGATGTTTGCGTGGCTGAACCGATCAACGACCCATACACGCAGCTTTACCTAGAGGCTGGTGAATATTCACTCAAGGGCAAGCAGGCACTTCAGTTTTTGCGCACCAGGCACGGTGTCGGCGACGGATCTGACTTAAGCAGAATTTCAAATCAGCAGACCTTCTTAACATCGCTCGTTCGCAAAGTGAAGAGCGAGGGTGTGCTTACCGACCCGGTCAAGCTGTACTCACTTGCAAATGCGGCGGCTCGCAACATGAAACTTAGCCAAAGCCTGACCGACCTAAACGTTATGGTGGCAATCGCCTCTGCACTGCGCAGTGTTGACTTAGACAAAATCACGTTCCTCCAGGTGCCGGCTCGCGGCGGTTTGCCAGCACCTTACTCGGGGCGCGTGGCACCAATTTATGAACAGGCCAACATCCTGTTTGAAAAAATTCGCAACGATGAGCCTCTCATTATTTCCAAGGCCAACACCGGCTCGGGTGCGATTGTGAAAGACGGAGAAACCGCATCGCCTTCACCGAGCGCCACAGCAGACCCAAGTGCAAGCCCGACCGACAGTGAAGTACTTCCAGAATGGGCGCGCGGTACAAACGCGGCAACCACAACCTGCTCAAGCTAGCCACTGGAAAATTCTCGTTTGGTCGGCCTAAGAAGATTCGGCTAGACTGTTCGAGTTCGGGAGTCGTCGCATAGCCCGGTCGAGTGCGCCCGCCTGCTAAGTGGGTAGGGAGGTTAAAT